>NZ_JBVIDX010000039.1:0-50827 GCF_055572155.1 Streptomyces sp. NPDC030814 | reverse complement strand
CGACATCCACCCCACACAACAACGTCGGCCTTCAAGACCACAACCGGGTCTTGAAGGCCGACGTCACGCGAGCCCCCGAATAAACCAACAGCGTCCCGCACGAACGGTCGCGGGGGCCTTCGCTCATCCCAGGGTCAGCGAGGCCTGCACGGGCAGATGGTCGCTCGGGTACAGCCCGTCCATCGAGAAGGTGTTCATCGCGGCCCAGTTGGCGGTCACCCCGGGTGAGGTGAGAATCCAGTCGATCCGCCGCCCGTCCGGTCTGAGCCCCCGGTAGCCGTGATAGGTGGCGTAGGCCTCGCTGCGTGAGGCCGCCGCGTCCCAGGCGTCCACGAGACCGATGTCCAGCATCCGGTCGTAGACCCGGTTGTCGTGTGCGGCCGCGTTGAAGTCGCCGGTGACGATGACCGGCAGCGATCGATCCCATCCGGCGATCGTCTTGCCGATGAGTCCGACGGACCGCTCGCGGGCGTACTGGCTGACGCTGTCCAGATGGGTGTTGAGGGCGTAGAACTCCCGCCCCCCGTCGGCGAGATCGGCGAAGCGGACCCAGGTCACCATGCGCAGCCAGTCAGCGCCCCAGGTGTTGGACGCGATCGTGTACGGGGTGTCCGACAGCCAGAAGTGGTCGAACTCGATCGGCTCCAGTCGGCGGGTGTCGTAGAAGATCGCCATGAACTCGTCCCTGCTGCCGCCCCCACGACCGGTGCCGATCCAGTCGTAGTGCCCGCCGAGATCCTTCTCGATCATGCGCAGCTGCTGGTAGAGGCCCTCCTGGGTGCCGATGAGGTGGGGCCGCTCACGTCGCAGCAGCGCACGCATCACCGGACGGCGGGCCGACCAGCGGGGCGTGTCGTCGACGACGGTCGCGAAGCGCACATTGAACGTCATGACGTTCAGCGCGCCCGCGTACTCGCCGGCGGTAGCGGGCTGTGTGGAGCCCGCCGTGGTGAGCAAAGGTGCTGCGATGGCGGCCACCGCCGCGGACTTGAGTCCCTGGCGGCGTGTCACTCCGGCCTCGTTGGGCACGCGATCTCCTCCCCTTGGGAGTCAGGATGAAGCTTGCCGAATGAATACGGAAGAAGGCCGTGGGGATGACGGTGACCAGGGAGAACCATGGGAAATCACACGACGGGGCAGTGTTGACCCGCGGGAAGATCCGCGATTAGCTTCGTCATGCGGATCACTGATTCCGTAGAGTGGAAAACGGAGGTCGGGATGGGGCAGGGTCGGCAGGAGAAGGCGGCGACGAGTCTCGCCGGCGCCGTCAGCGAGGAGATCAGCGCCTCCCTCGCCCCCGTCGACGCGGAACTGGAACGCCGCTACCCAGGCGACCCCGGCACCCGCCAGCCGGTGCACACCGTCTACGTCCCCGGTGACGTGTTCGCCGCCGACACCATCCGCACCTGGGGTGACCAGGCCCTCGCAGCCCTCGACGAGCACGCCCCGGACGCCGCCTCCTTCGCCGCCGCCCTCGGCCTTCCCGACCACCTCGCCGGAGCCGTGTACGACCGCGTCCGCGCCAAGCTGGAGCGAGAGCCGATTGAAGACCTCCGCGTCGACTTCGAGGACGGCTACGGGCCGCGCCCCGACGCCGAGGAGGACGAGGCCGCAGCCCGCGCCGCCCGGCTCGTCGCGGAGGCCTGCGCGAAGGGCACGGCCGCCCCGTACATGGGCATCCGCATGAAGTGCATGGAGGCGCCCGTGCGTGACCGGGGCATCCGCACCCTCGACATCTTCCTCACCGGCCTGCTGGACGCCGGCGGCCTGCCCGACGGCCTGGTCCTGACCCTGCCCAAGGTGACATACGCCGAGCAGGTCACCGCCATGGTCCGCCTGCTGGAGGCCTTCGAGAAGACGCGCGGCCTCGCACCCGGCCGGATCGGCTTCGAGATCCAGATCGAGACCAGCCAGGCCATCCTCGCCGCCGACGGCACCGCCACCGTCGCCCGTATGATCGGCGCCGCCGAGGGCCGCGCCACCGGGCTGCACTACGGCACCTTCGACTACAGCGCCTGCCTCGGTGTCTCCGCCGCGCACCAGGCCAGTGACCACCCCGCCGCCGACCACGCCAAGGCGATCATGCAGGTCGCCGCGGCCGGCACCGGCGTACGCGTCTCGGACGGCTCCACCAACGTCCTGCCGGTCGGGACGACGGAGAAGGTCCACGAGGCCTGGCGCCTCCACTACGGCCTCACCCGCCGCGCCCTGGCCCGCGCCTACTACCAGGGCTGGGACATGCACCCCGGCCACATCCCCACCCGCTACGCGGCCGTCTTCGCCTTCTACCGCGAAGGGTACGAACAGGCCGCCGCCCGCCTCGCCCGCTACGCCAACCGCGCGGGCGGCGACGTCATGGACGAACCCGCCACCGCCAAGGCCCTCAGCGGCTATCTGCTGCGCGGTCTCGACTGCGGTGCCCTCGACGCCGACGAGGTGTCCGGGGCAACGGGACTGACCCGGGCCGACCTGGAGGGCTTCGCCGCGTCCCGCCGGGCGGACCCGACCATTTCCGGCCACTGAACCGGCCGGTCGTGTAGTGGTCCTGTGACAGCCGTCGCCGCTGGTCCGAGCCGTCCCCGAAGGCACCGTAGGCTGTACGCCCACTCATTGACGTGTTCACAGGAACGGGGCACAGGTGTCTTCGGGGGCGAACGAACAGGGAGACGGTGCCGGACGGCTCCTCGCGGGGCGGTACCGGATCGTGCGGCAGCTCGGACGCGGGGGGATGGGCGTCGTCTGGCGGGCCGTGGACGAGGTGCTCCACCGCGAGGTCGCCGTCAAGGAGCTGCGCACCTTCACGGACGTCGACGCGCCCGAACTAGCCGATCTGGGGCTCCGGATGCAGCGCGAGGCCCGGGCCGCCGCCCGTGTCCGGCACCCCGGGGTCATCGCCGTGCACGATGTCGCCGAGGTCGACGGCCGCCCCCTGATCGTGATGGAACTGGTCGACGGTCCCTCCCTGGACGACGTCCTGCGCGACCGGGGTCTCCTCGACCCGCGTGAGGCGGCCGCCATCGGCGCCAAGGTCATGGACGCACTGGCCGCCGCCCACCAGGTCGGCGTACTCCACCGCGACGTCAAGCCCGGCAACATCCTCCTCGACCGCTCCGGCCGCGTCGTCCTCACCGACTTCGGCATCGCCACCATGGAGGACCCGAACGACGGCTCCGCCACGCGTCTGACCCGCAGCGGCGAACTCGTCGGCTCCCTCGACTACCTCGCCCCCGAGCGCGCCCAGGGCAACGACCCCGGCCCCGCCTCCGACGTCTGGGCGCTCGGCGCCACCCTGTACGCGGCCGTCGAGGGCACCTCCCCGTTCCGCCGTACGTCGACCTGGTCGACCCTCACCGCGATCGTGGCCGAACCACTCCCGGAACCCAGGCGCTCCGGCCCCCTCGCGCCCGTTCTGCTCCAGCTGATGGACAAGAGCCCGGAGCACCGCCCCGACGCGGCCCGGGCCCGGGCGCTGCTGGAAGCCGTGGCCTCCGGTGAAGCGCCCGACGCGCCGACCACGCCAGGCGCGGGCCCGACCGCGCCGCCGAGACAGGAGACCGAGCGAAGCGTTCCCTCAGTGCCCCCGGGCTTCGGTCCGCCCACGGCGGGCGCGAGCGGCGGCTCCGGTGCACCGGGTGCGGGTGCGGGTGCGGGTGCGGGTGCGGGTTCCGGCGCGGCCCTCGGTCCGCCTCAGGCGATACCGGGGGCCGGAACCGGAGCGTCGCCGTCGGTCGGCGGCCCCGGCTCCGGGGCGCAGCCCCAGGCCCCCGCCGGGACCGTCACCACGGTGTCCACCCCCGGCGACCCCCGTCGCAGCAAGGGGCGTGCCCTGCTCGCCGCCCTGGCCGTCGTCGTGGTCCTCGCCGTCACCGGCGCCACGATCGCACTCGTGAACGGCGACGACGACACAGGGACGGGCGCCCGGCCCGCGCCCACCGCCTCCACCGGCGCCACGCCCTCCGAGGGCCGCAGCCGGGGCACGGTCGACTCCTCCGACGACTCCAAGGGCAGGAAGAAGGACGACGCGAAGACCGCGGACCCGAGCGAGAAGCCCAAGGAGGACGACGACAAGCGGGCGGCGCCGTCCGACTCCCCGTCGAAGAGCACCGACGGTGGGGCGACAGGCGGCGGTTCGGGCGGCTCGGACACTTCCGGCGGCTCCACCGGCGGCGGTACGACCGGCGGGACCACCGGAGGCGGTACCGCGGAGGAACCGGTGTGCCACGCGATCGGCGGCGGCAAGTACAACTGCACCGTGTGGGCGACCGCCAAGTCCTACAACGCCGCCGGCACCGAGGTCGGCGTCCTCAAGGCGGGCACCAACTACTTCTACTGCCAGCAGAACCTCGGCCGTCGCGAGACCTCCGGCGAGTGGACCAACGTCTGGTGGGCCAAGACCGACGACGACAGCGGCAACACCGACGTGTTCGTCAGCGACGTCTACATCAAGGGCGGCGACAACGACGCCCCGGTGCCCGGCCTCCCGCTCTGCTGAGAGTCCGTCCACGACCGCGAGCCGGGATGCGGCCGTGCGTACCGCTCAAGGCCGGAGACCGTCGTCCACCCCTTCTCGGCGAACAACTGCCGTCCCCGGGCGCACCGGGCGCGGTCACCGCGGGCCCGGGAGCAGAACTCGTCGGGCGTCGTGCCGAACAGCTCACGCAACTCGGCGGACACCGCGAGGAGTTCGGTGATCAGCGGGTGCTGCCGGCCGGGATGCGGACGCGGCTCCGGGCCGCCGTCGCGCAGGACGCCCCACCGGTTCACGTAGATCCAGGCGGTGTCCAGGACCTCGCCCGACTCCAGCTCGACGCGGAAGTCGGCGGCGGGGAGGGCGGCCCGGTGGAAGTTCCCCGTCGGTGAGTCGGCGCCCTCGCTGGTGTCGATCACGGCGAGCTGCGCCTCGTCGAGCCATGTGATGAACAGTTCACGGGTGGATCCGGGGGAGCGGAAGGGCGACGCGGACAGGTAGCCGAGCAGGCTGACATGGGCGGAGACACCGATCCCGATGCCCGTCACCCTGGCCTTGACCATGGGGACACGGCACTCCACACCGTGCTCCGCCATCTTGTGCACGAGCTGCGCGGGACAGGCGTTGGAGCCGACCGAGAGCACGGGGACACGGTCCTCGAAGCGCAGCGCGTCCAAGGGCAACATGCGGTTGCCGTCCAGGAGCGCGGACTCCTCGGGCCAGGATCCCGGATAGCTCAGCGGGTCCTCACGGGGCGCGACGTCGAGGCCGAGCGCCTCCAGCGTACGGGGGCCGTCGGGTGCCAAGGCTCAGTCCGCGGGGGCCAGTTCGCCCGAGCCGCGGGCGATCAGCCGAGTCGGGAGCTCGATGCGCTCCGGGGCGACGAGGGAACCGTCGAGCTGCTGGAAGAGCCGCTCGGCGGCTGTCCGGCCCAGCCGTGCGGGGTCCTGGGCGATCACCGTGATGCCCGGCTGGAGCAGATCGGCCAGCTCGAAGTCGTCGAACCCGACGAGGGCGACCCGCCGGGGGTGCTCGGCGAGGACCCGGACGACCGTGACCGTGACCCGGTTGTTGCCGGCGAAGACCGCCGTCACCGGGGCGGGGCCGGACAGCATCTCCTCGGCGGCCCTGCGCACCCGCCCCGGGTCGGTGACGCCCAGCGACATCCAGGTGTCCTCGACCGGTATGCCCGCGTCCTCCATGGCCGCCCGGTAACCGCGCAGCCGCTCGGCGGCCGTGTGGATGCGGGGCATGTCGCCGATGAACCCGATCCGGCGGTGCCCGTGCGCGATGAGGTGGGCGACACCGTCGCGGGCGCCGCCGAAGCTGTCCGACAGCACCACGTCGGCGTCGATCCGGCCGGCCGGACGGTCCACGAACACCGTGGCGACGCCCGCCCTGATCTCGGGCTCCAGATAGCGGTGGTCGTCACCGGCCGGGATGATCACCAGCCCGTCGACGCGGCGCGCGCACAGCGCCAGCGCCAACTCCTGCTCGCGGTCCGGGTCCTCGGCGCTCGAGCCGTTGATGAGCAGCGAGCCGTGGGCGCGGGAGACCTCCTCCACCGCCCGGCTGAGCGGGCCGTAGAACGGGTCGGCGAGGTCCTCCAGCACCAGGCCGATGCTCGCCGTACGGCCTTTGCGCAGCACCCGCGCACTGTCGTTGCGCCGGAAGCCGAGTGCGTCGATCGCCTCCTGCACGCGGCGCTCGGTGTCCGGGGTGACGCCCGGCTCGCCGTTCACCACCCGCGAGACGGTCTTCAGACCCACCCCGGCCCGGGCGGCGACGTCCTTCATCGTCGGGCGGTTTCCGTAGCGGTTCTCTGGCCGGCGGGCGGTGCTGCGGGCGGTCTCGGGCACTCTGTCCTGTCCTGTCCTGTTGTCCCTGTGCGTGGCCGGTGGTGCCGTGTCCCGCGGTCCACGATGCCCTCGTGGCGAGGGTTTCCCGCGGTGTCGTTGGTGGTGCGTGTCGGATTTGTGCGGCTGTTGAGGATGTGGCGACGAGCATAGAGCCTGGACAACGTTGTCACGCCCGGGGGAGACTGTCTATCGCATTCTCTGGCCGGCGCCCCCCACCAGGCGAGCGTCGTGCTGCCCGTTTTTCCGGCCGGAGATCCGGGCGCAGCTGGATCCGGGTGCCCGGGAGGAGACTCGGAGCGGGAGAACTGACACTGATGCACACCGACCTCGTGGCCGCGCTCGACATGGGCGGCACCAAGATCGCCGGGGCGCTGGTGGACGGCCACGGCCGGATCCTGGTGCGCGCGCAGCGCCCGACGCCCGCACAGGAGGACGGCGACACCGTGATGCGGGCCGTCGAGGAGGTCCTCGGTGAGCTGACCGCCGCCCCGCAGTGGGATGCCGCCACGGTCGTCGGGATCGGCAGCGCAGGCCCGGTGGACGCCTCCGCCGGCACGGTGAGCCCCGTCAACATCCCCGGCTGGCGGGGGTTCCCGCTGGTCGACCGGGTGCGGGCCGCCACCGGCGGGCTGCCCGTCGAGCTGATCGGCGACGGGGTGGCCATCACCGCCGCCGAACACTGGCAGGGCGCCGCGCGCGGCCATGACAACGCGCTGTGCATGGTGGTGTCCACGGGCGTCGGCGGCGGCCTCGTCCTCGGCGGACGACTGCACGCAGGTCCCACCGGCAACGCCGGTCACATCGGGCACATCAGCGTCGATCTCGACGGCGACCCCTGTCCGTGCGGTGCCCGTGGCTGTGTCGAAAGGATCGCCAGCGGCCCCAACATCGCCCGCCGCGCGCTGGAGAACGGCTGGCGGCCGGGGCCCGGCGGCGACACCTCCGCCGCCGCGGTCGCCGCCGCGGCACGCGCGGGCGATCGCGTCGCCGTGGCCTCCTTCGAACGTGCCGCGCAGGCCCTCGCGGCCGGTATCGCCGCCACCGCCACCCTCGTCGAGATCGACATCGCCGTCATCGGCGGCGGCGTCGCGGGCGCCGGCGACCTCCTGTTCGCCCCTCTCCGCGCCGCCCTCAAGGACTACGCGACCCTGTCGTTCGTTCAGCACCTGACCGTCGCCCCGGCCGAGATGGGCAGGGACGCGGGCCTGGTGGGAGCGGCCGCCGCGGCGCTGGCACGGGGGCGGTGACCTGCGGGCGGTCACCCGCGGGGTACTGACGCGATGGCTGAGTGCTGCGTCGGCGGCCGAGTGCGGGCCGGTGGCCCGGCATCCGGTGGCTGGGGCGGCGTCCATGGGACCTGCTGCAAAAACGTGCCGGGTCCCCTGGGGGACGGCGGCGACGGCCGGAGTGATCCACTCGCGGGGGTCCTGGCCGGCGTGCGTTCGCCCGGGCGAAACTCCGGGGTGACCGTGACCCCGTACCGCCCTCCCGCGTTGAGCGGGCATGAAGAAGCGCAGCATGCTCGCCATCGCCTCCCTCGCCACCGGTTTCGTCGTCGCGGCCATCACGCCGTCGCACGGTCTCGAGGCCGCCGACGCCCTCGGCAAGGCCGACGGGCTGAGCGAACTGGACGTCGAGGGAACCCTCGACTCGGTAGGCGGGACGGCCGCCGAAGAGGGCCTGGCGGTCGGCGACGACGCACTGGGAGGTGCCTCGGGCCAGCACGGCAAGGCCGTCAAGGGGCGCTGACGCCTGCGCCGACATCGGCGGAGATTCCCATCCGCCTCGCACGACACGGTGGCGGGTTCCCACGCGGTGGGGAACCCGCCACCGTGTATTTCACCTCCTCCTCAGCGGCTGGTTTCCTTGGTGTGGTGGAGGGCAAGCCTCAGGGGGTCAACAGAAGAGGGGGAACCGTGATCGTCTGGATCAACGGTGCGTTCGGTGCGGGGAAGACCACCACCGCACGGGAACTGATCGACCTGATCCCGAACAGCACGCTCTTCGACCCCGAGGTCATCGGCGGCGCACTGACGCACATGCTGCCGGCCAAGCGCCTCGCCGAGGTCGGTGACTTCCAGGACCTGCCGACCTGGCGGCGGCTGGTGGTCGACACCGCCGCCGCGCTGCTCGCCGAACTGGGCGGCACCCTCGTGGTCCCCATGACCCTGCTCCGCCAGGAGTACCGCGACGAGATCTTCGGCGGCCTCGCCGCCCGCCGCATACCCGTCCGGCATCTGCTCCTGGCACCGGCCGAAACGATACTGCGGGAGCGCATAGCAGGGCGGGACATACCGCCGGACCTCCCCGACGGCGAGATGCGGATGCGGCAATGGGCGTACGACCACATCGCGCCCTACCGCGCCGCCCTCGGCGGATGGCTCACCGCCGACGCCCACCTCGTCGACACGAGCGCCCTCACTCCGTACGAGACCGCACGGCGCATCGCCGACGCCGTACGCGACGGGAACATACCCGCGTGCGACATCGTGCAGACCCCCGAGCCGACCGCGGAGACCGTGGCCGCCGGAGTGCTGATGTTCGACGACGACGACCGGGTCCTGCTCGTCGACCCGACCTACAAGCCCGGCTGGGAGTTCCCCGGCGGTGTCGTGGAGCCCGGCGAGGCGCCGGCCCGCGCGGGCATGCGCGAGGTCGTCGAGGAGACAGGCATACACCTCGACGAGACACCCCGGCTGCTCGTCGTCGACTGGGAGTCCCCCTCGCCCCCCGGCTACGGGGGACTGCGCCTCCTCTTCGACGGCGGCCGCCTCGATGCGGCAGGGTCCCAGCGGCCCGTACTGCCCGGCCCCGAGCTGCGCGACTGGCGCTTCGTCACGGAGGAGGAGGCAGCGGACCTGCTGCCGCCGGTCCGCTACGCGCGCCTGCGATGGGCACTGCGGGCCCGGGAGCGGGGCGCTGCGCTGTACCTGGAGGCGGGAGCGCCCGTGTGACGGCCGCCCCTGCCGTGCCGGGTACCTGAAGACGCGTCCCGTGCCCCCGGGTGGGCGCCATGCCGCGCCGGGGGTGCCTACCGGGGGTGCCTCGTCCGCTCAGCTCGCCGCGTAGTTCGTCAGGAACAGTGCCTCCGTCACCGCCATGCGCTCCAGCTCGTCCGGTGACACGCTCTCGTTCACCGCGTGGATCTGCGCCTCGGGCTCGCTGAGGCCGATGAGCAGGATCTCGGCCCGCGGGTAGAGGGCGGCGAGGGTGTTGCACAACGGGATGGAGCCGCCGTGGCCCGCGTACTGCATCTCATGGCCCGGGTAGGCGACGGCCATGGCCGCCGCCATCGCCTCGTACGCCGGGCTGGAGGTGTCGGCGCGGAACGCCTGCCCGTGGCCGATCGGCTCGCAGCTCACCCGGGCACCCCACGGGGTGTGCGCCACGAGATGGGCCTCCAGCAGCTTCATCGCCTCCTGGACGTCCACGCCCGGCGGGACGCGCAGTCCGATCAGTGCGCGGGCGCTCGCCTGGATCGACGGGGTCGCCCCGACCACCGGAGGGGCGTCGATGCCGAGCACGGTGGCCGCGGGACGGGCCCAGATCCGGTCGGCGACGGTGCCGGAGCCGACCAGCTCCACTCCGTCGAGCACCTTGGCGTCCTGACGGAACCGCTCGTCGTCGTACTGCAGGCCGTCCCAGGTGCCCTCGCCCGTGAGCCCGTCGACCGTCGTCGTGCCGTCGGCGGAGCGCAGCGAGTCCAGGACGCGGATCAGCGCGGCCAGCGCGTCGGGCGCCGCGCCACCGAACTGGCCGGAGTGCAGATTGCCCTCCAGGGCGTCGATCCGGACCCGCATGAGGATCATGCCGCGCAGGGACGCGGTGACCGTCGGCAGCCCTGCGCGGAAGTTGCCGGCGTCGCCGATGACGACGGTGTCGGCCGCGAGCAACTCGGGGTGCTGTTCGGCGTACTGCTGGAGACCGCCGGTGCCCATCTCCTCCGACCCCTCGGCGATCAGCTTGACGGTGACCGGGACGCCGCCGTTCGCCTTGAGTGCCCGCAGCGCCAGCAGATGCATGATCACGCCACCCTTGCAGTCGGCGGCACCGCGCCCGTACCAGCGCCCGTCGCGCTCGGTCAGCTCGAACGGCGGCGAGAGCCAGGCGGTCTCGTCCAGCGGCGGCTGCACGTCGTAGTGCGCGTACAGCAGGACCGTCTTCGCGCCCTCCGGCCCCGGCAGACAGCCGTACACGGACTGGGTGCCGTCCGGGGTGTCGAGCAGGGCCACGTCCTGGAAGCCCTCGGCGCGCAGCGCGTCCGCGACCCAGCGCGCCGCGCCCTCGCTCTCGCTCCTCGGGAACTGGTCGAAGTCCGCCACCGACTTGAAGGCCACCAGCTCGGTGAGCTCCTCCTTCGCCCTGGGCATCAGCGAGGCGACGGTCTCGGCGACCGGGTTCGACGACATGGGCACGCTCCTCGTGGGTGCGACGTTGTGCTTCTGTGGGTGTGCGTGCGTACGCGCGGACCCGGTGTATCGGTGTAGGGCGCACGCGCTGCCGATCCTCCCACAACGACCCTGGGTGACGACCGCCGTAGGATGCGGGGGACAGGTGCGGCAGGCGGCTGGATCGGGAGCAGTAGACCATCGTGAGCAGCGAGAACTCTTCGGCGGACGGCGTGCAGCGGGTGTGGGACGTGGTCGTGGTGGGCGCGGGCCCCGCGGGGGCTTCGGCCGCCTACGCGGCGGCGGTCGCGGGACGCAGCGTCCTGTTGCTGGAGAAGGCCGAACTGCCCCGGTACAAGACCTGCGGCGGCGGCATCATCGGCCCCTCGCGCGACGCGCTGCCGCCCGGCTTCGAACTGCCCTTCAAGGACCGCGTGCACGCGGTCACCTTCTCCCTCGACGGCCGCTACTCCCGTACGCGCAAGTCCAAGCAGATGCTCTTCGGGCTCATCAACCGGCCCGAGTTCGACCAGCAACTCGTCGAGCACGCGCAGAAGGCAGGTGCCGAACTGCGTACGGGCGTCACGGTCACCCGCGTCGAGCAGCACGGCTCGGCCGTACCGGACCGGCGCACGGTCGCCGTCGTCCTCCAGGGCGGCGAGACGCTCCTGGCACGGGCCGTGGTCGGCGCCGACGGCAGCGCCAGCCGCATAGGGGCGCACGTCGGTGTGAAGCTGGACCAGGTCGACCTCGGCCTGGAGGCGGAGATCCCCGTCCCGGAGACCGTCGCCGAGGACTGGAAGGGACGCGTCCTGATCGACTGGGGCCCCATGCCCGGCAGTTACGGCTGGGTCTTCCCCAAGGGCGACACGCTGACGGTGGGCGTCATCTCCGCGCGCGGTGAAGGCGCCGCCACGAAGCGGTACTTGGAGGACTTCATCGGACGGCTCGGTCTCGCCGGCTTCGAACCCAGCATCTCCTCCGGGCACTTGACGCGCTGCCGCGCCGACGACTCGCCGCTGTCCCGGGGACGGGTGCTGGTGTGCGGGGACGCGGCGGGACTGCTGGAGCCGTGGACGCGCGAGGGGATCTCGTTCGCGTTGCGCTCGGGGCGGCTCGCGGGGGAGTGGGCGGTCCGTATCGCCGAGGCACACGACGCGGTGGACACCCGGCGGCAGGCGCTGAACTACGCGTTCGCCGTGAAGGCCGGCCTCGGCGTCGAGATGAGCGTCGGAAAGCGGCTGCTGATCGCCTTCGAGCGGCGGCCCGGCCTGTTCCACGCGGCGCTCACCGGCTTCCGGCCCGCGTGGCGTGCCTTCGTCGGCATCACGCGCGGCTCGACGTCCCTGGGCGAGATCGTCCGCACCCACCCGATCGCCCAGCGCGCACTGACGGCCTTCGACCGTTAGGCGGGCTGGGGCCGAGGCTGGGGCTGGAGCTGGGCGTGGGCAGGGACGGGGGATTCGTGGCCGGGGGCGGCTCGGTGGTCCCGGTCGGCGCCTCGGCCGGTCACTTCTTGACGGTGATCCGGAAGACGGGGTGCTTCGGGGCGGCGGCGAGGAGTTCCTCGTCGGTGGAGTCGGCGGTGACGTCACCGAAGAAGCGGCCCACCTCCCAGCCCCACTTCTTGAGATAGGTCCGCAGGATCACCGGCTTCTCCTCGTCGGGCAGCTCGACCGCCGTGAACTCCTGCACACGGCGCCCCACCTGGAGCCGGCCGCCGCCCGCTGCCCGCATGTTCCGGACCCACTCGGAGTGGCCGCGCGCCGATACGAGGTACGGGCCGCCGTCATACGGCAGCGGGTTGACCGGCAGGCGCCGCCACTCGCCGCTCTTGCGGCCGCGCACGGAGAGCTCGGCCGTACCCACGAGGCTGACACCTCGGCGGGCGAGCCAGCCGATGAGGCTGTTGACGGCGCGGTCGACGGGGCTGACCTTGATGTAGTGGGTCGATGACATGGGTCCCTCCAGAGTTCGGACTGTGCCGGTTCACGTCGGCGAGCGAATTAGAGAGCACTGCTCTCGCTTTAGAGCAGTGTGCACGAGAGGGGTGCTTCGAAGCAAGAGCACTGCTCTTTTTTGCGCTCATCGCTCTTGTTTGTGCTCACTGCTCTTGATTGTGGGCAGTGCTCTGCCGCTGTGGCACACTGCTGCCCATGAGCACCACACAAGGAGCCCGTGCCCGCGCCCGGACTGAAGTCACCGCCGCGATCAAGGACGAGGCGCGCAGACAGCTCGCCGCCGAGGGCGCGGCCAAGCTGTCGCTGCGCGCCGTCGCCCGCGAGCTGGGCATGGTCTCCTCGGCGCTGTACCGGTACTTCCCGAGCCGTGACGACCTGCTCACCGCGCTGATCATCGACGCCTATGACTCCCTCGGTGAAGCCGCCGAGGCCGCGTACGCCAAGGTCAGGGGCGAGAGCCCGACGTGCCAGTGGGTCGCGGTGTGCGAGGCGGTGCGGGAGTGGGCGTTGGCGCGGCCGCACGAGTACGCGTTGATCTACGGCTCGCCCGTGCCCGGCTACACCGCGCCCGCCACGACGGTGCCGGCCGCTGCGCGGGTCGGGCTGCTGCTGATCGGGATCGTGCGGGACGCCCACCAGGGCAGGGGCGTCGCCCAGGCGAAGCTGCCCGCCGAGCTACGGTCAGAGGCGCGACGCATGGCCGAGGATCTCGCCCCCGATCTGCCGCCGGAGGTGGTCGTGGTGCTGATCGAGGCGTGGGCGCAGCTGTTCGGGCTGGTCAGCTTCGAGGTGTTCGGGCAGTTCCACCAGGTGGTCGAGGACCGGGGCACATTCTTCCGCCATGCGGCGGGCCGGCTCGCCCATCACGTGGGCCTCGTGTATCCGTAGTCCGGCGCGACGGAGCGTTGAGGCACCCCGGGGAGTCCGTCGTCGCGGCGCAGAAACCGCTCCTAAAGACTGACCGGGAGTGAGTCCTGTTGCCAGAACTCATGCTCAGCCGGACGCCCCGAACGGTGTGGGGTGTCCTGGTCGCCCGCTTTCGCTCCGCGTCCGGGCGGCACGGATCGTGTCCGTGGTCCGGGAACACGGGGGCGGGGTCCCTCACGCCCCCGGACACCCGGTGGGGCCTGGACGGTCCGATGCCCCGCACGATCACTCCGGTCGTGCGAGGGCGGTGCCGTCCGTCGCCGGACCGGGTGTCCGAGGGCGCGCCTGCCGATCGCCACGGCGGCCGTGTCGTGGCGGGTGGTGTTGCGGTTCGTGCTGGTGAGGGGCTTCTTCCAGTGCCGGGCGCCCCAGCGGCTGGTGTAGGCGGGGTCGACGGCGACGACGGTGATGCCGAGTTGGGCGGCCATCGACACCAGCCGGGCCCGCAGCCTGGCGACGGGCAGGCCTGAGGGAAGCAGCCCGGGCACTCACTCATATGGGGTGGAACGTGCTTGTGCGCAGTCAACCCTGAGCAGTTCCCAACCTCCGCCGGTCGGGACGGTACGGCGTACTTCTCGGGGAGTAGGTGTGATCACCTCGCTCGGGTGACGCCCAGGTCGGGTCACAGCACTAGCGTGGCCGTCATGGCAGAGCAGGGTGCGGAGGCGGGCGGTTCCCCAGGGCGGGGCGGGGTGTCCCGGCACCGGTGGCACAGGGAGCCGCCGTGGTGGAACCGCCCGGACGGTGACGCGTCGCGACCCCGCTGGCCCTGGCGCTCCACCCTGGCGTTGACCGTCTTCGTGCTGGTCGGCTCGAACGCCGCAGCCGACATGCAGCAAGGCGAGCGCGCCCTCCTGGACCCGTTCGCCCGCGTCCTGCTGCTGCTGGGCGCCCTCATGTTGCTGTGGCGTTGGCGGCGGCCGGTTCTCGTCGCCTTCGGGACGGCCGCGACCGCCATGGTCTACCTTGGCGCCGGCTACCCGTACGGGCCGGTCTTCCTCACCGTCGCCGTGGGCTGCTTCAGCGCGGTCGTCGCCGGGCACCGCGAGGCCGCCTGGACGGCGATGGGCGCGCTGTGGGCAGGGCACGTCCTGGTGGCGCACTGGCTTTACGAGTGGCTGCCACCCGGCGGGGACGCTGCCGCGAGCTGGGGCCAGGAGGGTGTCGTCGTGGCCTGGGGCGTGGCGATCCTCGCGCTCTCGGAGCTGGCACGGGTGCGGCGTGAGCAGTGGGCCCGCGAACGGGCCGAGCGGGCTCAGGCCGCCCGGCGGCGCGCGGACGAGGAACGGCTGCGGATCGCCCGCGAACTGCACGACGTCCTCGCCCACAGCATCTCGGTGATCAATGTGCAGGCGGGCGTCGGCCTCGCCCTCCTGGACTCCGACCCGGAACAGGCGCGTTCCGCGCTCACCACCATCAAGGCGGCCAGCAAGGAGGCACTGGGCGAGGTACGCCAGGTCCTCGGCACCCTCCGGACGCCCGGCGACGCGCCACGCGACCCCGCGCCAGGGCTCGCCCGGCTCCCCGAACTCGTCGCGCAGGCGGCGGACGCGGGTCTGATCGTCGACGTCGAGGGCGAGGCGCCCGTCCTGCCGCCGGGCACCGACCTGGCCGCGTTCCGGATCGTCCAGGAGGCCCTCACCAACGTCGTACGGCACTCCGGAGCGCGGCACGCGCGCGTGCGCCTCGATCACGCGGGCGGTGAGCTGCGGTTGAGGATCGACGACGACGGGCCCGCGACCGGCACCGACGCCGGTGGCAGCGGGAACGGACTCGTCGGGATGCGGGAGCGGGCCGCGGCGCTGGGTGGGACGATCGAGGCGGGGCCGCGCGCCGACGGGGGGTTCCGGGTACTCGCCGTACTGCCGGTGAGGGCGCCCCGCGAGACCGAGGAGGACCGGTGATCCGCGTACTGCTCGCCGACGACCAGTCCTTGGTGCGGGCGGGGTTCAAGGCCCTGCTCGACGCGCAACCCGACATCGAGGTGACCGGGGAGGCCGCCGACGGCGAGGAGGCACTGCGGAAGGCACGCGAACTGCGGCCCGATGTGGTCCTGATGGACATCCGCATGCCTCTGCTGGACGGACTGGGGGCGACCCGGCGCATCACCGACGACAAGGGGCTCGAAGGGGTCAAGGTCGTCATGCTGACCACCTTCGAACTCGACGAGTACGTCTTCGAGGCGATCCGTTCCGGAGCGTCGGGTTTCCTGGTGAAGGACACCGAGCCGGAGGAACTGGTCCGCGCGGTGCGGGCGGCGGTCGACGGTGACGCGTTGCTCTCGCCCGGTGTCACGCGGAGGTTGATCTCGGAGTTCGCGGCCCGCTCCAAGGAGCCCGCGGCCGCGGCCTCCCTCGCCCGGCTCACCGAGCGGGAGAGGGAGGTGATGGCCCTCGTCGGTATCGGCCTGACGAACGACGAGATCGCCCGGCGCCTCGTCGTCAGCCCGTTGACCGCCAAGACCCATGTCAGCCGCACCATGGTCAAACTGGGCGCCCGTGACCGGGCTCAACTCGTCGTGCTGGCCTACGAGTCAGGGCTGGTACGGCCGGGCTGGCTGGGCTGAAGGCAGAGCCCTAACCCATGACGATGCCTGAGTTCTCCCGCCACAGTGCGGCGAGTGAGGGGTCGCCCGTGACGGACGGGAACGGCAGCCGGTTCCAGAGGGAGAGGTACAGCTGTGCCGCCGGGCCCGCGATCTCGCAGTCCGTGTCCGAGTCCGCCTCCGCGTCCTGGACGGCGGACGCTTCGGTGCGGGCGGTGACGGGCGGTTCCTGGGTCAGGCGCATGGTCCAGACGACGTCCGTGTCCGTCGCCCTTACCCGCAGGACGCGGGGCTTGTCGGTGCGTACCCGGCTCTTCGGGCGGGTGTGGAAGGCGAGCAGCAGTTCGTCGATGCCGTCGACGGCGAGGGCCGGCGCCGGTTCGGTGGGCGCGCCGCCGAGCGCGGATTCCGCGTCGGCGCGGTGCACGGTCGTCTCATGGGCCTGGCGGCGGGCCCAGAAGGCCAGCGGGGACGGCGCGGACAGGAAGCTCCAGCACGCGACGTCGGCCGGGGCGGCACGCAGGGTGTCGACCAGTCCGCGGTGCCCCTCCTCGTACCAGGCGAGGAGGGACTCCCCGTCCAGGTCGGGCTCCGCCCCGGGCGGACGCGGCGCGGGGTGTCCGTCGGCGACGAAGCCCGCCGCCCACCGGTGCACGGTCCCCGTGTGCCGCAGCAGGTCCCGTACCCGCCAGCCGGGGCAGGTCGGGACCTCGGCGCCGGTGCCGGCCTCCCGTGCGGCCGCGGCCAGCAGTCGGCCCTCCTCGTCCAGCGTTCTCATGTGCTCGGCAGTGTCCATGGCGTGAGTCTGCCGGATGGAGTGTGGTCGAAGGAGGGCCGATATCGCGGGTTCGCCGTCAGCCGACAGAGGGCTGCTGTCTGCTGTCAGGGTGTCGCCCGTAGCCGATCCTCCCGGTGGGCCTCCCGCTCCGGTTTCCGGTGGGTGAGCCAGTCGGCGACGCTCTCGGCGATCGGCTGGCCGGTGTCCATCTCCACGAAGCCGAACTGGCCCGACTGGTTGCACTCCAGGAACCACCAGATTCCGTCGGCGTCCTCCGCGAAGTCGAAGGCTCCGTAGGCGAGTCCCGCGTCACGGAGGTAGGCGCGTACGGCGGTGGCCGTGCGGGCCGGTACGTCGACCGGCTGCCAGGGGGCGTCGGAGACGGCGTAGCGGACGTCCACCTCGTCGGGGTGGGCGTCCGGGTGGACCGGCTTACGGGCGGCCAGCATGTGGTCGCCGACCGCGGTGAGGCGGACGTCCGCGCTCTTGGCGATCCGGCGTTGCAGCAGCGTCGGACCGAAGGCGACCGCGGAGAAGTCCGTGCCGGGCGCGACACGGGTGGTGGGGACCGTCCTGGGCGGTTCCTGCGGGTGGGTGCCGGATACCGGCTTCACCACCAGGTCCGGGAAGCGCTCGGCGAAGTCCCGGGCGGCCTGCGGGAAGGTGGTGATGAGCGTGGCCGGCACGGGCAGCCCGACCTGCTGGGCGTGCCGGAGCTGCCAGGGCTTGTGGCGGGCGCGCCGGGCCGCGTCCGGGTCGTTCATCCACCGGGCGCCCGTGGCGCGCAGCATGCCGTACAGGGCCTGCGAGGACTCCTCGGTCAGCCAGCCGGACGGCTCGGCCACCCGGCTGGCGGGAACTCCCGGCCTGCGCAGCCAGATCGACCGCAGCCCGCTCATGCTGACCAGGCGCCCCCCGGCGGACAGATGTCCGCGGAAGGCGCCGTGGACGTACTCACCGGAGAGCGCGACACCACCGGGCAGGTCGGCAGGGTCCAGGCGGACCACCGGTACACCGGTCGTGTTCAGTCGGGCCACCACCAGGTCTGCCGTCACATCCTGTTCGCACGTCAGGATCAGCACCGTCATCTGTGGTAATCCGCGTTCAGTCGTCGAAGTGTGTCTTCGAGCCCGCCGTGGACGTGGTGGCCCCCAATTCCCGCATCAGAGCCTGATCGTGGGCGGCGATCCGCCCGTCGGGGAGCACGTTCAACTGCAGCCCGGAGTCGTAGGTGTACGGAGCGCTGAACTCCAACTGCTCACTGGTGCGAGCGTAGTTGAGTACGAACAGTCGCATCGTTTCTCCTTGGTTCGGGACCATCCGGAAAAACGGATGGTGACGCTCCGGCCGCACTCTGCTCGGCCGGGTCGCTGTGCCTCCAGGGAGTTATACGAATCGAACGACTGAATGGTTGCCTCATCTTGTCGGCAATTTCTACTTGCACCGCGAGGCGTCAAATGGCAACGGTGAGTGGTCATTTCGGCGTTGCGTGGCGTGTGACGAACGCGATGGCGGAGGCGAACACGGTGAGTGCCGCGACGCTGGTGGGCGCGGCGGGAAGGGAGTGCCATTCGGCCATGAAGCCGATCGCGGGCGGGCCGAGGAGCATGCCGTGGTAACCGAGCGTGGAGGCGGGGGCCACCCCGTCGGCCCGGCGAGGGCGCCGACGCGCTCGATGGCTACGGGGAAGACGTCGGCGAGGCCCAGACCGGTGATCGCGAAGCCGCGCAGCGTCGCCCGCACCGACGGAGCGAGGGAGCCGAGCAGTATGCCGGCCGTGGCGGTGGCGCCACCGACCACGAGCACGCGGGTCCTGCCCAGGCGTTCGAGCAGGGTCGTGCCGGTCAGCCGCCCGATGGTCATGGCGAACGCGCAGCAGGAGTAGCCGACCGCCGCGACGCCGGGGGAGGCGTCCAGGTCCTCTTCCAGGTGCAGGGCGCCCCAGTCGGCCGGCGCGCCCTCGCCGTACGCCGTGCACAGGGCGATCAGGCCGAAGACGACCACGAGGCCGCGGTGCTCGAACGGCCGTGGCCGCCTTCGGGGCCGCGAGGGCCGTTCGACTCGGCGGGTGTGCCGTCCGCGGGGGTGGCCAGACGTTCGGGCGGCGCCGGGGGGTCGTGGCGCAGCAGGGTGCGTCCCGCGGCGGCGGTCAGCAGCAGGCCGATCACGGTGATGCCGAGCAGATGACGGGTCGCGGACAGCGATCCCGAGACCAGCCCGCCCATAGGGCCGTCCCGACCATGCCGCCGAGGCTGAAAGCGGCGTGGAAGCTCGGCATGACGGGCCGCCGCAGTGCGGCCACCAGGTCCGTGGCAGCACTGGTGAGGCGACGTTGATCCCGCCGAAGGCCGCGCCGAAGATCAGCAGGACGGCGCCCAGCGCGACTGCCGAGTTGGGTCAGTGGCGGCAGAGCCACGCTCAGCGACACCAGGTCCGCGTCGGCGACCGTCAGGGATGGCTGCCGAAGCGGCGGCACAGCCGTCCCGTCAGCATCATCGTGACCACCGCTCCGGCGGACACGCCCAGCAGGGCCGGCCCCAGCGCTCCGGGCGACGCGCCCGTCTGCTCGTCCACGGCGGGAATCCGGACGACCCATCCGGCGAAGACGAATCCGTCCAGGGCGAAGAAGGCGTGATGGCGAGTCCGAGCCGGGTGAGGTCGCTGCTCGGCACGACGCGCCGCGTGTGTGGGTGGGTGGGGAGGGCCGGAGCGGGCGGCGGCGCGGGCGCGGGGCCGGCATGGCTGGGCGAGCGGGTGAGGGGCGCGCCAGTCACGGGCGCGCCATCACGGGCGCAAGGGCTGTGGGAAGCCCGAGGAAGAGAGCGGGAAGTCGGCGAGGTGGGCGGCCGCCCACGAATCTGATGTCGTCACGGGAGTTCAGGGGCGGGACTACCACCCGGTCTGCACGGCGTAGACCTGCCCGTCTGGGCGCTCTCGACGGAGCCGAGGTATGCCTGCACGACGTCGGCGAGGTCGACCGGAGCCATGCCGGGCAAGTAGTCGCCGCAGCCGCCGTAGTCGGCGAGGCTCTCGGTGGAGACGGTGGGTCTGATCGCGTTGATGCGCTGCGGGGCGATCTCGGTGGCGATGGCGGTGGCGCGGACGAACGCCTTCACCGAGCCGTTGGCCTGGAGGCCGCGGCGCCGGTGGGGATGGCCACGCGGGCCAGCAGGCCGGTAGGAGGGTGAGGGGAGCCGTGCTCGGCGATGCGGGATATGCCTTGCCGCACCAGCGCTGCGCCGGGTCGGTGACATCGCAGCACAGGTCACCGCCGCAGCGTTCCACGGTGAGGCCTTCATGACCGCGGCTGGTCAGCGTCTTGTGCACGGCCGTGCCGAGGGCGCCGGTGGCACCGATGAGAAGAAGCTTCACGCCGAGACGCCGCGGAATCCATCACGGGGGCCCTGAGCGCCGTCGCCGGCCGATGAGCGGCGCCGCCGGGTGGAGAGTGAGGGCTTGCCCACCTGGCCTCGGTAGCTCTGCGTCACCGGACCATCAGCGTGACCGGAGTGATGAACTGCGCTTTGGGGGCGCCGGGTCCACGCTTCTCGCTTCGCTGCGCAAGCACTACGACCGCCGACCGAAACGGATCGGTCCGCTCCCGGGCGCGCCCCTTCGTTCCGCCTTCAGGAGGGATCCCTTTTCCGCCAGGAATTACTCACCGGCCTTCTCGAAAGATTTCTTGTGGCGTGAGCGACGGATGTGCGCCGACAGCGCCTCGATAATCTCAAGGGAATAGGCGGGTCAAGGTCCGGAGGTGTGAAGTCCGTCTCGTCATCAATGGTGTTCGTCGGTACACCCTCCGTGAAGCGTTCGCGTGACCGTCCCGTTGTGTCGGAGGAGTGGGCCGGGAGGCGCTCATCGATTTAGCCGGGATATCCGAACCGGGGTGGATCGGGGGCGGCGTTCGCCGCCACTTTCGGCGAGGGGCGGTCGCGGTGCGCCGAGTCGGCCGCGGGCCTGTGCCGCCCTTTTCCAGGCCGGCCGGACAGTGGCGCGCCATGACGTCGCGCCCCGCCGGGACGGGTGAGACGGGGCCGCCCGGCGAGGCGTGTGCGTGGTGGGAGCCACCGGCCTCCCTCACCCCCGGTCGGCGGCCCTGGACCCACCGGCCTCCCTCACCCCCGGTCGGCGGCCATGAACCTGCGCAGACGCAGGGAGTTGCCCACGACGAACACCGACGAGAACGCCATGGCGGCTCCCGCGATCATCGGGTTGAGCAGGCCGGCCGCGGCGAGCGGCAGGGCGGCCACGTTGTAGGCGAACGCCCAGAACAGGTTGGACCGGATCGTGCCCAGGGTCCGGCGGGCGAGACGGATGGCGTCGACCGCGGCGCGCAGATCGCCCCGGACGAGGGTGAGGTCGCCGGCCTCGATCGCCGCGTCCGTGCCGGTGCCCATGGCCAGCCCCAGGTCGGCCTGGGCGAGCGCGGCCGCGTCGTTGACGCCGTCGCCGACCATCGCGACCGAACGGCCCTCGGCCTGGAGCCGTTTGACGACGTCGACCTTGTCCTCGGGCATTACCTCGGCGATGACGTCCTCGGCGGCGATACCGACCTCACGGGCGACCGACTCGGCCACGGCCCTGTTGTCGCCGGTGAGCAGGATCGGAGTGAGGCCGAGCTCGCGCAGCCCGGCGATCGCCTCGGCGCTGGTCTCCTTCACCGCGTCGGCGACCTCCAGTACCGCCCGTGCCTCGCCGTCCCAGGCGACCGCCACGGCCGTACGCCCGGCCGCCTCGGCCCCCGCGCCGGCCCGCCGGAGCTCCTCGGGCAGCTCCAGCGTCCACTCGGCCAGCAGCCGCTCCCGGCCGACGAGGACGGCGTGGCCGTCGACGACTCCCTGGACGCCGAGGCCGGGTGCGTTCGCGAAGTCCTCCGGTATGGGCAGCGAGCCGAGCTTCTCCAGCGCGCCGACGGCGACGGCACGGGCGATCGGGTGCTCGGAGGAGTGCTCCAGGGCGCCCGCCAGCCGCAGGACATCGGCCTCGTCCGTGCCGTCCGCGGTGTGGACGGCCAGCAGGGTCATCCGGCCGGTGGTGACGGTGCCCGTCTTGTCGAGGACGACGGTGTCGGCCCTGCGGGTGGACTCCAGCACCTCGGGGCCCTTGATCAGGATGCCCAGCTGGGCGCCGCGTCCTGTGCCGACCAGCAGGGCGGTCGGTGTGGCCAGGCCCAGGGCGCAGGGGCAGGCGATGATCAGTACGGCGACGGCGGCGGTGAACGCGGCCGTGAGCGACGCGCCGTTGCCGAGCCAGAAGCCCAGGGTGCCCAGGGCAAGGGCGATCACGACCGGGACGAACACGGCGGAGATCCGGTCGGCGAGCCGCTGGGCCGCGGCCTTCCCGTTCTGTGCGTCCTCGACCAGCCTGGCCATCCGGGAGAGCTGGGTGTCGGCACCGACCCGGGTGGCCTCGACGACGAGACGGCCGCCCGCGTTCACGGTGGCCCCGGTGACCGAGTCGCCGGGGGAGACCTCCATCGGCACGGACTCGCCGGTGAGCATGGACGCGTCCACCGCGGAGGAGCCCTCGATCACTGTGCCGTCCGTGGCGATCTTCTCGCCCGGGCGCACGAGGAAGCGGTCGCCGACCGTCAACTCGGCGGTGGGCACGGTCCGTTCGCTACCGTCGGGGTGTAGCAGGGTGACGTCCTTCGCGCCCAGTTCCAGCAGGGCGCGCAGGGCGGCGCCCGCCTTCCGCTTGGAGCGGGCCTCGAAGTACCGCCCTGCCAGGATGAACGCCGTCACCCCGGCCGCTGCCTCCAGATAGATGCTTCCCGAGCCGTCGCCACGGGCGATGGTCAGCTCGAAGGGGTGGGTCATCCCCGGTGTGCCCGCCGTCCCGAGGAACAGCGCCCACAGCGACCAGCCGAACGCGGCCAGCGTGCCGATGGAGATGAGGGTGTCCATGGTGGCGGCGCCGTGCCGGGCGTTCGTCCAGGCCGCCCGGTGGAACGGCCACCCCGCATAGGTCACCACGGGCGCCGCCAGCGTCAGCGACAGCCACTGCCAGTACTCGAACTGGAGCGCGGGAACCATGGCCATCGCGATCACGGGGACGGCCAGCACGACCGCCGTGACCAACCGCTGTCCGAGCGTTCGCAGTTCGTCGTCGACCGGCTCCCGCTCCTCGTGCGTGTCGGGCCGTGGTGGCTCCGGCTCCCGTGCCGTGTAGCCGGTCGCCTCGACCGTGGCGATCAGATCACTCACGGAGATGCCGTCGGCGTGGCTGACCTTCGCCTTCTCGGTGGCGTAGTTGACCGTGGCGGTGACGCCGTCCATGCGGTTCAGCTTCTTCTCGACACGCACCGCGCAGGAGGCGCAGGTCATGCCGCCGATCAGGAGCTCGACCTCGGTGGTCGCACCGGGCGCGGTGGTGGTCATGGCTGCTGCTCCTCGTACGTCGTGGGAGTCGGCCGCTGCTGGGCCCATGTGAGGGGACCCGCGGAGCGATGACCCCCGGATACGGGCCGGGGGTGCCTTGGCAATACAGTCTGTATACCCCCCAGGGGTATTTCCCGCAAGTTCTCCCGAGCACTTGACTGTATACCCCATGGGGGTATCGTGAGCTGCATCGAGACACCTCCGAATTCCGAGGAGACGGCCATGAACACCGGACTGAGGATCACCGCGTTCGCCGCCGCGCTGGCCGCGACCTTCGGCACCGCCTACGGGGTGGGCAGGGGCGTCGAGCCCGTCGTCGCGGATGCCGCGCCGCCGCGCCACGACAGGCACAGCGCGACGTCGCCGAAGCCCGACGAGGGCGGCGGCCACGCCGGGCGGCACGAGTCACCCCCGGCCGGCGGCCTGCAGATCTCCGAGGGCGGCTACACCCTCGACCTGCGCACCACGGCCGTCACCGCGGGCAAGCGCACCGATCTGCGCTTCGTCATCCGCGACGACGACGGCCTCGCCGTCACCTCGTACCAGCGCGAGCACGACAAGGAACTGCACCTCATCGTCGCCTCACGCGACCTGGTGACCTACCGCCACCTGCACCCCGCCCGCGCGGCCGACGGCACCTGGAGCACCCCCGTCGATCTGCCCAGGGCGGGCGGTTACCGTGTCTTCGCCGACTTCACCCCGGCGCGGAAGGGCGCCAAGAACCTCACGCTCGGCGCGGACCTGGCGGCCTCGGGCGGCTACGAGCCGCAGCGGCTCCCGAAGCCGGACACCACCGCCACCGTCGAGGGATACGAGGTCGAGCTGGACGGCGGACTGCGCCCGGGCACCGCGAGCGAGCTGAAGCTCACCGTCTCCCGGAACGGCAGCCCCGTCACCGACCTTCAGCCCTACCTCGGCGCCTACGGCCACCTGGTCGCCCTGCGCTCCGGTGACCTCGCCTACCTGCACGTCCACCCGGGCGGCGAACCCGGCGACGGCGCGACCGAGCCCGGCCCCGGCATCTCCTTCACGGCCACCGCGCCCAGCGTCGGCACCTACCGCCTCTTCCTCGACTTCAAGCACGAAGGGAAGGTCCGCACCGCCGCGTTCACCGTCCGTGCCCCAGGCGCGGCTGCCCCGGAGGACCCGAACGGCGCTGGCACGACGCACGGCGCTTCGGCCGACCACGGGCACTGAGGGCGGCGGTCTCCCGGGCGGCCCGACGTGGTGCGTGGCCGTCCACGCGGCTACGGTTTCCCTCGCCTCCGCGTCGCGCCCTGCCGCCCGGGCGGGATCTCGAACATCAGCCCTGGACGCCCCGCCCCGCCACCACAGGGGGGCGCCGCTCCCCGACCCGGGTCGCCCGCTCGAAGGCGTGCCCCGCCTTCAGCACCGACCAGTCCTGCCGGTGCGGGCCCACCACCTGCAACCCCACCGGCAACCCCCGCTGCGTGAAACCCGCGGGGACGGACAGCGCCGGGCAGCCGGTGACGGAGATCAGGTACGCCGAGCGCATCCAGTCGAGGTAGGTCTCCATCGGGGTGCCGTCGACGACCGTCGGGTACGTCAGGCCGATCTCGAACGGCGCGACCTGGCTGACCGGCAGCAACAGCAGGTCGTACCTCTCGAAGAACACGCGGACCCGGTGGAAGAGCGCGCTGTGCAGTGCCTGCGCCCGCCCCAGATCCGGACCGGTGAGCCTGCGGCCCTCCTCGATGTTCCACACCACGTCCGGGGCCAGCCGCTCCCGGTGCTCGTCGAGCAGCGCCCCGTAGACGAGTTCCACCTGCCAGGCACGCTGGGCGAGGAACACCTCGTCCCCGCCCGACAGGTCCGGGCAGGCCTCCTCGACCTCGCAGCCCAACGCGGCGAACACCTCGGCCGCCGGAGCCAGCGCGTCCCGTACCTCCGGATCGACGGGCACCGCTCCGCCCAGATCGGGCGACCACGCCACCCGCAACCCGGCGATGTCACCGCCGAGTTGCCAGGCGAAGGTGGAACCGGGCGTGTCCAGGGACCGGGGGTCGCGCGGATCGGGACCCGCCAGCACCGACATGGTGAGCGCGACGTCCGCCACCGTCCGGGCCATCGGCCCCTTCACCGACAACTGACCCCACGGCGCCCGGTCGGGCCAGGACGGTACCCGGCCGGGCGACGGGCGCAGCCCGACCACGTTGTTGAAGGAGGCGGGGTTGCGCAGCGACCCCCCGGTGTCGCTGCCGTCGGCGATGGGCTGCATCCCGCAGGCGAGCGCCGCCCCGGCGCCACCGCTGCTGCCGCCCGCGCTGCGGGACAGGTCGTACGGGTTGCGGGTGGCCCCGAAGACGGGGTTCACGGTGTGCGAACCCAGGCCCAGTTCCGGGACGTTGGTCTTGCCGAGGGTGAGGGCACCGGCCTCCCGCAGCCGCTGGACGACGAGATGGTCCCGGCCCGGCACGTGGTCGGCGAAGACCGGCGAGCCGTATGTCGTCCGCAGCCCCGCCGTGTCGTGCAGGTCCTTGTGCGCCACGGGCAGCCCGTGCAGCGGGCCGACCGGCCGCCCCGTCGCCAGGCGTTCGTCCGCCTCGGCCGCCCGCTCCAGCGCCCGGTCGGCGTCCAGGGTGACGATGGCGTTCACCGTCGGGTTGACGCGCTCGATCCGCTCCAGGTGGGCGGCCATCACCTCCCGCGCGGACACCTCGCGACGTGCGAGGGCCACCGTCAGCTCGTAGGCGGTCCGGAAGCACAGGTCGTCGGCGGGCGGCACGTCGTCCCCGAGGCCGACGGCGCACGCCGGTCCCGCGGCGAGCACGGAAGGCGCGTCGGGCACGGGCGCCACGTCCCCCGGCGGGCACGCGGAGTGCTTCGCCGGGTGGTCGACGGAGCGGTCGACGGAGTGGTTCACGAGGTGGTTCACGCCCCTCCCAGGGAGTCCTTGAGCTGGACGACGGCGAGCAGGCCGAAGAGGACGAAGGAGCCGCCCAGCAGCGTGTTCGAGGTGCATCCGTTCCGATACGCCGGGTCCACGACCCGGCAGTTGAGCAGGACAAGCAGCGCGCCGGACAGCAACGGCAGGATCAGCGAGCCGACGGCGGCGTAGGTGAGCACCAGCGGCACCGGCCGCCCCAGGAAGGTCACGACGACCGCGGTGACGGCGCAGTAGAGCACGAAGACCCGGAAGGGACGGCTGTGCTGGGCGATGTGCCGCTCGGCCTCGGCGTCCGGGACGCCCCGCAGCGTCCGCAGCGCGTCGGCGAGCAGATAGCTCAGGCCGTTGAAGCCGCCCACGAGGGCGCTCAGCGTCACCAGGAAGAACGTCCCCAGGAACAGCACCCGCGCCACCGAACCCAGGTCGGCCCCGAGCGGGTCCGCGAGCGCCGCCAGGCCCTCCCCGCCGGTGATGCTGCCGCCGGTGCCGTACAGCAGGCCCGTGCCCACCACCGTCGTGCACAGCACGAAGAGGAAGGTGACCGCGTAACTCACCGCGGAATCGGCCCGCATGACACGTAGTCGGCTCCGGTCCGCCCAGCCCTTCTCCCGCACCCAGTAGCTGTACGACGCGATCCCGGCCGTGCCGCCCACCCCGCCGATCAGCGCGAGCACGGTCACCACGTCCCCCTCCGGCAGCCTCGGACGCAGGGTGCCGAGCAGACCGGGCAGATCGTCCGCGCCGACGAGGGTGGCCACCGCCAGCACGGCCATGCCGAGGAACTTGGCGAGCATGAAGAAACTCATCACTCGCTCGAACAGGGTGTACCGGCCGACGTACACGATCGCCGCAGACACCACCGCGATCGCGACGGCCACGGGCCGCAGGGGCAGCGCCGGGAACAGCGTGGTCAGCGCCAGGGACGCCACCGAACTGAGGGCCGCCCCGTACAGCAGCCCGATGACCAGGACGAACGCGATGAACGCCCACGGCAGCCAGCGGGCGGCCGACCTCAGACTCCTGATCACTGTCTGTCCGGTGGCCAGGTACAGCCGGCCCACCGCCTCGGTGAGCGCGTACTTGAGGACGACACCGATGACGATCGCCCACATCAGGGCCATCCCGTACCCGGCGGCGCCCGCGAGCGACGTCACCATGTCACCCGCCCCCACACTCGTGGCGGCCAGTACCAGGCCGGGCCCGAGCAGGGCCTGCCAACCCCGCCGAGTGGCGGGGCGCCCGGTGTGCACGGAGTCGGCGGGCCCGGCTGCGGGGGACCGAGGGGGACTTCCTGAGGTCGCGGTCACGTCAACCATCTCCGTACGTCGGGGAGTCACGGGAGTCATGGGTTCGTGCGGCTCGGTGCGGGTGCCGGGGGAGGGGGGAAGGCCGTGCACACGCCCTGGGGAGGAGCGCCCGTACGACGGCGGGGCCATGCGGTCCTTGCGGTTCCGCTTCACGGCAGGCTGGGCCATGGTGACGGAAGGGAACAACAACTCCTGCGGAAATGACGGAATCGGCCATAGTGTGGGTCCGATGGACTCACCGCCGACCGGCCCCGTGACGGATTCACTGGACCGCCGCATCATCAGCGCCCTCCAGATCGACGGCAGGGCCTCCTGGCACCGCATCGCGGCGGCCCTCGACGAGCCCGAGCGCACCGTCGTCCGCCGGGGAACCCGGCTGCTGGAGTCCGGCCTGGTACGGATCGGCGCCATGGCGGTACGCGGACGCAGCACGGTCGTCGGGGTGCGCTGCGCACCCGGCAGGGAGCGCCTGGCCGCGACGGCGCTGGCACGCCGGCCCGACTGCGTCTTCGCGCACGTCCTGACCGGCACCCCACAGTGCGTCGCGGAGGTGCTCTGCCCCCGCGAACGCCTCGCGGGCCTGGCGATGGACGAACTCCCCGGCCTGCCGGGCATGGAGGAGACCTTCATTTTCCCCGTCCTGCGCCACGTCCGCACCATCCGCGAGTGGCACGCCGGTCTGCTCACTCCCGCCGAGATCGCGGCGCTCCGGGACGGGGCCCCCGCGACGCCGTCGGCCGTCGACCCGCTGCCGCCGGGCGAACCACCGACCGAACTCGCCCGTGCCGACCGGCTCCTCCTGCACGCTCTCGCCGAGGACGGCCGCCGTACCCACGACGAACTCGCGCGCTTCGCCGGGGTGTCGGAAGCCACCGCGCGTCGCCGGCTGAGCGCCCTGCGGCGGGCGGGCCGGGTCCGCATTCGCGCCGTGCTCGAACCGTCCGTGCTCGGCCTGCCGGTGGAGGCGGTCATCTGGTTGCGGACCCCGCCGTCACGGGCGGAGGTCGTCAGCACCGTCCTCGCGCGGTCCGCGCACGTCCGCTACGCCAGCTTCGTCACAGGGGAACGCCAGTTCCTCCTGCTGACGGCGTTCCCCGACGAGTCGGCGCTCCATCACTTCGTCACCCGTTCCCCCTGGCTCGCCGACGTGCAGTCCGTGGATGTCTCCCTGGTCCTCACCACACTGAAACGCGGCGGCATGCCGGCCCCGTGGCTGCGGGACTGACCGCCTCCCGGGACCGTCCGAGAGGCCAGGTCGAGGACCGACCGTCACACCGTGCCGTTCGTGCCGGGCTGCGTGATCGATGCTGCCGCCCGGCCGTCCGGGACGGCCGGGCAGCGCGACCGGCCTCCGCCGGCCGCCCGCGGCCCACTCAGACCACGACGACCCGAAGCCCCGCCTCCTCGAACCGCCGCACCGTGTCCGGCTCCGCCGCCGCGTCCGTGACCAGCGTGTCCACCGACCCGGCCGCGCAGATCCACGCGAACGCCCGCCGCCCCAGCTTGCTGGAGTCGGCCGCGACGACGACCCGCTCCGCGCGCTCGCACAACAGCCGGTTCACCGCGGCCTCCGCCTCGTCGTGCGCGGCCGCACCGTGCACGACGTCGAAGGCGACCACGCCGAGCACCGCCACATCCAGGGTGATCTGCCCGAGCACCCCGTCCGCGAGCGGCCCGACGAGCTCGTACGACTGCGCACGGGCCACCCCGCCCGTCACCACGATCTTGAACTGGGGTCGCACGGCGAGCTCGCCCGCGATGTTCAGCGCGTTGGTGACCACGGTCAGCGCGGGCGCCCCGCACGCCAGATCGCCCCGCGCGGCCAGCGCCCGCGCGACCTCCGTGGTGGTTGTGCCGCCGGTCAGGCCCACCGCCTCACCGGGCGCGACCAGATCCGCCACCGCCTTGGCGATGCGCTGCTTCTCGGTGGCACGCCGGGCCGTCTTGTAGCGCAGCGGCAGCTCGTACGAGACCCCGTGCACGACCGCCCCGCCCCGGGTCCGGACGAGCATCTGCTGTTCCGCCAGCTGGTCGAAGTCGCGCCGGATGGTCGCCGCCGACACCCCCAGCTCGGCGGCCGCCTCCTCGACGTCGAGCCGCCCCCGCTCCACGAGCAGTTCGAGCAGCGCCTGCCAGCGGGCGTCGCGGGACATGGCGCACCCCACCTCTCCGTCCGGACGTGATCTTCACACGACCCTAGCGCAGACGACACCGCCTCAATGCTTGAAGATGTTCGAAACAAGGCTCTATCTTGCACATGCGCGCATGGACTCGTCGTCTGCAGGGGAGGGTGACCGCATGAACCACGTCGAGGACGAACTGAACAGCCAACCCGAGTGCTGGGCCCGCGCCGCCGCCGAAGCGGTGTCCTGCGCCGGGACCCTGCCGGCGACGGGGGAGCGGGTGGCGCTCGTCGGCTGCGGCACGTCGTACTTCATGGCCCAGACCGCCGCCGCACTGCGCGAGCGCGCGGGACACGGCGAGACGGACGCCTTCGCGGCCTCCGAGTTCCCCCACGGCCGTGCCTACGACCGCGTCGTCGCCCTCACCCGGTCCGGCACCACCACCGAGGTGCTCGACCTGCTGGGCGCGCTCCGGGGACGCACCCGCACCACCGCGATCACAGCGGACCCGGACACGCCGGTGATGACGGCCGCCGACGATCTCGTCGTGCTGGACTTCGCCGACGAGAAATCGGTCGTCCAGACCCGCTTCGCCACCACGGCGCTCACCCTGCTGCGCGCCCATCTGGGTCTCCCCACCGACGAGTCACTGACCGACGCCCGCACGGCGCTGGAGACCCCGTTGCCCGAAGGCGCCGTCGACAGCTCGCAGTTCACCTTCCTCGGCCGGGGCTGGACCGTGGGGCTCGCCCACGAGGCCGCGCTCAAGATGCGCGAGGCGGCGCTGGCGTGGAGCGAGTCCTACCCGGCGATGGAGTACCGGCACGGCCCCATCAGCGTCACCACACGGGGTACGGCGACGTGGATGTTCGGCGAGGCGCCCGAAGGGCTGGCCGAGCAGGTCCGCCGGACCGGCGGGACATGGGTGGCCGGCCGGCTCGACCCCCTGGCCGAACTCGTCCGCGCCCAACGCCTCGCCGTCGCCGTGGCCGCCGCCCGCGGCCTCGACCCGGACCGACCGCGCCACCTCACCCGCTCGGTGATCCTCGACCCGACCACGTGACGGGCCCGCGACGCGTGAACGACACGGACCCATCGCCGCCTGCGGACCCCGTCACCATGCGGACCCGGGAGTCCACGCGGACCGCTTGACCCATGCGTATACGTGACCCGTGCGGACCGCGTGACCTGCGCGCCTGCGTGACCCGCGTTCGCAGCCTCAACCGCCGAGCGCCCAGGAGGAGTTGTGCCCCTCGCCACAACCGGTGAGCTGATCACGCGGGCGGCCGCCGCGCACGCCGCCGTGGCCGCGTTCAACATCATCACCCTGGAACACGCCGAGGCCGTCGTCGCTGGCGCCGAGTCCGTCGACGCGCCCGTCGTCCTCCAGGTCAGCGAGAACGCGGTCGGGTTCCACGGCGGGGAGCTCCTCCCCCTGGCCCGCGCCGCCACCGCCGTGGCCGAGCGGGCGGCCGTGCCCGTTGCGCTCCACCTGGACCACATCCAGAGCGACGACCTGCTGCGCCGGGCACCCGACGCCGGCTTCAGCTCGGTGATGTACGACGCGTCGCGCCTGCCGTACGCCGAGAACCTCGCCGCCACCCGCGCCGCCGTGGACTGGGCGCACGCCCGAGGGCTCTGGATCGAGGCCGAGTTGGGCCAGGTCGGGGGCAAGAACGGGCTGCCGCCGCTGGACGCGCATGCCCCCGGCGCCCGCACCGACCCCGACGAGGCCCGCTCCTTCGTGGCCGATTCCGGTGTGGACGCGCTCGCCGTGGCCATCGGCAGCGCGCACGCCATGACCACCCGGACCGCCGCCCTCGACCACACCCTCCTCAAGCGGCTCTCCGGCGCCCTCGACGTCCCCCTCGTCCTGCACGGCTCCTCGGGCGTCCCCGACGACGAACTACGGGCGGCCGTCACCGGCGGCATCATCAAGGTCAACATCGGCACCGCCCTCAACATCGCGCTGACGGGAGCGATCCGCGACTTCCTGACCGCACGCCCCGAGGCGGTGGACCCCCGCAGCTACCTGGCGGTGGGCCGCACGGCGATGACGGAGACGGTGGCACGCCTGATCGGCGTTCTGGCCGGGTCCTCGCAGTGAGGCACCGGCGGCGATGCGCGACCGGCCCGTGAGCCGGGTCGCCCGGCAGTGACATGGAGAAGTCCTGCTGGCCGAGTCGCCCGGGCGGGAAATGTGACGGTCGTCACTGATACTTTTCCGTCATGCGGGAGACGGAGATCCACCTCAGTGAGCCGCCCGTCGTCGCGGGCATCGGAGTCGGAGTGCACGGGGTGGCCGGGCGCACGGACGTGTTCCGGCTCCCCGAGTTGTGGCAACTGCACCTCTACCAGTACGAGGCCGAGCTGACCGTCGACGGCACCGTCCACGCCATCCGCCCCGGCCGGGTCAGCCTCGTCCCGCCCGGCACCACGGTCCGCTACCGCTACCGGGGCCGCTCGGAACACCTCTACGCCCACCTGCGCATCGCCCCGACGGGCACGCTCCGCACGGTCCCCGTCGTCCAGGACGCAGGCCCTGAACTCCCGGCCCTGACGGACCTGTTGCTCCAGGCGGTGGCCGCCGCCCCGAGCGAGCCCGAGCGCACCAGGGCCGAGATCTGGGCCACCCTGTGGCGGGTCGCCCAGCTCACCCCGCCCGCCGCGGCGGACACCGGCCCGCACCCGGCGGTCATCACGGCCATCGCCCACATCGAGGCCCACCTCGCGGCGCCGCTCTCCATTCCGGAGGTGGCCCGGGCGGCCGGTGTCTCCCACAACCACCTGACCCGGCTGTTCCGCGCGGAGACGGGCAGCACGGTCGTCGGCTACATCCGCCGCCGCAGACTCGAACGCGCCCACCATCTGCTGCGCGCCACGACCCTCTCCATCCCCGCCGTCGCCGCCTCCATAGGCATCCCCGACCTTCAGGCCTTCAACAAGGCATGCCGCCGGGAACTGGGCGCCTCCCCGCGGGCCCTGCGCGGAGTCGCCCCGTGACGGTCCGCCGACCACCACGGACGCGCACCCTCCCCGTCACGAACCCCGCTTGACCGCCTTCAGCACGACGAACTTCGCGTCGCCGGCCACAAGCCGGCTGTTGCCGAAGATCCGCCGCAGCTTCACGTGATACCCCAGATGGCGGTTCCCGACGACCCACAGCTCGCCGCCCGGCCGCAGCGCACGCCGCGCCCCGGTGAACATCCGCCAGGCCGTGGCGTCGGTCGTCGCCTGGTGGGAGTGGAACGGCGGGTTGTTGAGGACCAGGTCCACGCTGCCGGGCGCGAATCCCGCCATCCCGTCCCCGACGAGGAACTCGGCCTTGCCGTCGGCGTTCGCCCGGTACGTCGCCTCCGCCGAGGCCACCGCCTGGTACGACTCGTCGACGAACACCACCTCGGCATCCGGGTCGGCCAGCGCGACCGCCGTACCGACCACCCCGTTGCCGCACCCCAGATCCACCACACGCCCCCCACCGCGGCTCCGCGGCAGATGCCCGAGGAAGAACCGGGTGCCGATGTCGAGCCGGTCGGCGCAGAACACCCCCGCGTGACTGACGACGGAACGCCCGGCCAACGAGCCGATGTCATCCGGCAGTTGATAGGTGTACGGCCACGGGTCGGCCCCGCGGGCCCGTATGACGCCGGCGTCCGGCGTACAGAGGATCAGCCGCGCCTTCTGCTCGGCGAGCGAGGTGCGGGTCGGCCCGAGGATCCGCTCGAACAGCTTCAGCGTCGAGGTGTGGATCTCCTTGACCATCCCGGTGCCGACGACGACCGTCCCCTCGTGCAGGGCCGGCGCCAGCCGGTGCAACTGGTCCTCCAGGAGCGCCAGGCTCTTGGGAACCCGCACGAGCAGCACGTCGATCCGGTCCGGAGGAGGTTCCTGGGTGGTGAGCAGCCGTACCGTCTGAGGGTCGGCCCCGTTGCGCGTCAGATTCGCCCGGGTGGCCTCGCGGCTCAGGTAGGAGTCGGTGATCTGGGTCGGCCGGTGCCCGGCGAGCGCCGTGGTCAGCGCGCCCCAGCGGTCACCGACCACCACGACCGTCCCGTCCAGCGGCGTCCCGCTCGCCGCGAGGTGGCGCAGCAGATACGCGTCGGACGCGTCCCACGCGCGCAGCCGGTCACGAGGGTCCTCGGGGAAGCGGGCCAGGGCGTACTCGCCCCAGGGCGCGGTCATTCGGTCGCTCATCGTGTGCCCAGGCTAACCGAGCCGCAGCTCAGGCCGTGTCCCGAGCGGGGTGCGTGATGATGGACCCATGGACGCCGAGCTGTTCCCCCGCGGCCCTACGGAGATCGCGCCGGGCGCGGTCCACGTCCCGGACTGGCTGGGCATGGAGCGCCAGCGGCGGCTGCTGGCGGCCTGCCGCGAGTGGGCCCGCCCACCCGCGGGCCTCCGCACGGTCCACACCCCCGGCGGCGGCACGATGACCGCACGCCAGGTCTGCCTCGGCCACCACTGGTACCCGTACGGCTACGCCCGCACGGTGGTCGACGGCGACGGCGCCCCCGTGAAGCCGTTCCCGGACTGGCTGGACGACCTGGCGCGACGCGCGGTCGCGGACGCCTTCGGCACCACCCGGGCGGGGAACCCCGGCAGGGCGGCGGACCCGTACGACATCGCCCTGATCAACTTCTACGACGCGGACGCCCGGATGGGCATGCACCGCGACAGCGACGAGCAGTCGGACGCGCCGGTCGTGTCGCTGAGCCTCGGCGACACCTGTGTCTTCCGCTTCGGAAACCGGGAGTCGCGGGCACGGCCGTACACGGACGTGGAGCTGCGCAGCGGTGATCTCTTCGTGTTCGGTGGTCCGTCCCGGCAGGCGTACCACGGGGTGCCCCGCGTGTACCCGGGGACGGCGCCGCCCGTGCTGGGCCTGGCCGGGCGGCTCAACATCACCCTCCGGGTGAGCGGCTTCGGCGGTGGCTGAGGTCGACTCGGCGGGACCCGCACCGGTACGGATCATGGGAGACTCGCCCTCATGGACGGCAAGGCGGCCCCCAAGGCGGCGGGCGAAGGGACACCGACGACGACTCGGACTCGGCTGGACCGGGGGAGGGGGGCGCTGGGTCCGGCGCTCGAACTCGTGCACACCGGGCGGGCACCGACGAGGGCCGTGCTCACCGCCGAGCTCGGCGTCACCAGGGCCACGGCGGGTGCCGTGGCCGCCGAACTGGAGGCGCTGGGACTGATCCGGGTCGACGCGCACCCGGGCGCCGCCGCCGGTTCCCAGGGCCGCCCCTCGCACCGTCTGGAGGTCGCCGAGGAAGGCCCCGTCGCGCTCGCCGCCCAGGTGCACGCCGACGGATGGCGGGCCGCCCTGGTGGGACTCGGCGGCCGGATCGTCGCGACCGCCCCCGGCTGCGAGACCGTCGACGCGGACCCGGCGAAGGTGCTCGGGTCGGTCGTCGAGGCGGGCGCGGACCTGCTCCGCGAGACCGGCCGGCGATGCGTGGGCGCGGGCCTCGCCGTACCGTCCGCCATGGCCGAACCGGCGGGTCTGGCGCTCAACCCCCTCCACCTGGCCTGGCCGGCCGGCGCCCCGGTCCGCGAGATCTTCTCGGAACGGGTACGGGCGGCCGGCATCGAGGGCCCCGCCTTCGCGGCCAACGACGTCAACCTCGCCGCGCTGGCCGAACACCGCCACGGCGCGGGCAGGGGCGCCCGCCATCTCCTCTGCGTCGCAACCGGGCACCGGGGCGTCGGCGGTGCGCTGGTCCTCGACGGCCGCCTGCACACCGGCAGTTCCGGCCTCGCCCTGGAGGTCGGTCACCTCACCGTCAACCCCGAGGGCCGTCCCTGCCACTGCGGCAGCCGCGGCTGCCTGGACGTCGAGGCCGACCCGCTGGCCTTCCTCACCGCGGCCGGCCGCGACCCCGGACCCGTGGTCTCCCTCCTCCAGCAGGCCAACGACCTGATTCGCACCGAGTACGCCGACCCGGCGGTCCGGGCCGCCACCGAGTCCCTCATCGACCGGCTGGGCCTGGGCCTCGCCGGCCTGGTCAACATCCTCAACCCCGACCGCATCATCCTCGGCGGCCTGCACCGCACGCTCCTCGACACCGATCCCGACCGTCTGCGCACCGTCGTCGCCGACCGCAGTCTCTGGGGCCGCCGGAGCGGAGTGGTTCCCGTCCTCCCGTGCACTCTGGACCACAACAGCCTGGTGGGCGCTGCCGAACTGGCCTGGCAACCGGTCCTGGACGACCCCCTGGCAGCCCTGACCTGAGCGGACCCGGTGGAGCGGCGGGGCGGGGCCTCCCGCATGCCCGCCGAGACCAACCTCGGTGTCCCGTACCGCCGTACTCCGCGGGCGGTACACCCACTGCCGCCGCCCGTACGACGACCTGCACCCCCTGCCCGCGCGAGGCTCGACTCATCGGCAGAAGACGTGGTCCAAGGAGATGAGTTCGAGATGCAGACCCTCGCGCACTGGAACGGCGGCGGCCCCGGCCCCTGGGTCCTCCTCTTCCCCCTGATCTGGGCGGCGGTCCTCGTAGCGGCCGTCACCCTGTTGCGCCGCACCGTCTGGCGCGGACGCCGAGTCCCCTGGCGGCCGATGGCGGCCGGCTTCGCCCCGTACGGCGACCGCCGCCCTTCCAGTGACTCACCGATCGCGTTGCTCGGCCGCCGTTTCGCCTCCGGCGAGATCGACGAGGACGAGTACTGGCGCCGACTGTCCGTCCTGGACGAGCAGTTCGGACGGTCGGGCAAGGGCGAGTGAGTCACAGGCCGGGGCCACCGACCGACGCACGGACGTGCCGTACGAGGAGAGGGGTCACCGCCCGGTCAGCCTGCGACGGCGGACCGGGCGGGAGCGTGTTCGGGCCTGCGCCCGAGCGCGGCGGGCCGACGACCGGTGTCGCACGGCTGCAGTTGCGGCTGGGGCTGCCCGACGTCGTACGGCGAGATCTTCGGCACCGCGGCAGAGGAGACCGGCAGCGTGAACCACACGACCTTCCCCGACTCGCCGTGCGGCCGGACACCCCAGCTCTCACTCACCGCGGCGACCATCGCGAGCCCACGTCCACTGGTGGCGAAGAGCTCCGCGTCCTGGACGACCGGGAGGCGGGGGTCGTTGTCCTGCACCGAGACCGTGAGCCGGCCGAGGAGCAACTCCATCTCCACGGTGCACAACTTGTCCGGCTCCGCGTGCCGGTGGACATTGGACAGCAGCTCGGTCACACCGAGCGCGGCCCGCTCTATCAAGGGATCCAGATGCCAGTAGCGCAATTGCGCAGATACGATTCTGCGGACCTGGCCGATCCGCGACGGCAGGGCTTGGAGCTCCACCGTGCAGTGCCTGCTTTGCTGGCTGATCACGGCTGCGACTCCCCGATGTGAGTCCGGAAGATCGGAGTACGGATCCAGCGAGGTGGCTGGGCGAAGAACGCCGCCTGCTGTGGGGCGGCCGCCTACGACTGCCGCCTGGTGGACGGCCGCCTGGGGCTGCCGTCTGCTCGTGGGGTGGCTGCGTACCGATCGCCGCCCGCTGTCGTGGCCGGCGGGCTGGTTCGCAGCGTTATCGCCGGTAAACCCAGAGTTACGTGAGACCAGCGTGACCCAGGGGGTTGGGTCCCGCAACTCGCGGTCCGTCAGCCGCTGCGCCCCGCCGCCTTGCGCACCGCCTCGATGAACCGCCGGGCCGAAGGCGGGCCGGGCTTCCCCGGAGCCGGGTCGTGCTCGTTCAGAGTGAGGGTGTAGCGGGTGCCGTTGACATCGGCCAACGCCCGGTCCTCGTGGGCGAACCAGGGCTTCGAGGCGCGCACCGCCTGCACCGGGGCGCTGTCGATCTCGCTGCCGTAACTGGTCAGCAACTGAAGCCGGCCGTCCTCGATCCTGACCTGGCCCGCCCGGGTGAGCTGCCGCAGCCTCTTCCCGATCCGCACGCCCGTGGCCGTGAACTCCGGCTCCGCCATGTGCCCCGCCCCCTCATGCGCTTCGGCTGTCCTCTGTCGTGATCCGTACGGGACCGTGATCCAGTGTGCCCGGACGGCGCGTTTCGCCGCGCCACTCCCCCGAGGGAACCGACCAGGCCCGTGCGGTGAAGTCTGCACGTCCCAGCCGTGGAGCACCAGTGCGCACGGTGGGACGGGGGCGGGGTTCCGGCGCACGCGCGGCATGCGCCCCCCATGCGCCCCGCGCACTGCCGCCACAGGAGTGCCTTTGGGTTGCTCAAAGGCATGTTTATGCAGGTGAGAAGCGTGCGGAAGGTGTTTATCATCGGGACGTCCGACGCCGCGACACGCCGTCGGCGCACCCTGTGAGGAGCACGCCGTGAGCACCCCCCAGACCACTCGCCCTGGCGCGACCCTCGACGTCGACCACAGCGACCCCCAGTACCGGACCTGGCTCAAGGAAGCCGTCCGCCGTGTCCAGGCCGACGCCAACCGTTCCGCCGACACCCATCTGCTGCGCTTCCCGCTGCCCGAGCAATGGGGCATCGACCTGTATCTCAAGGACGAGTCGACCCACCCCACCGGCAGCCTCAAGCACCGCCTCGCCCGTTCCCTCTTCCTCTACGGTCTGTGCAACGGATGGATCCGGCCGGGCCGCCCCGTCATCGAGGCGTCCAGCGGCTCCACCGCCGTCTCGGAGGCGTACTTCGCCAAACTGATCGGCGTCCCCTTCATCGCCGTCATGCCACGCACGACCAGCGCCGAGAAGATCCGCCTCATCGAGTTCCATGGCGGTCGCTGTCACTTCGTGGACGACTCACGGAAGATGTACGAGGAGTCGGCCCGCCTCGCGGTGGAGACCGGCGGCCACTACATGGACCAGTTCACCTACGCCGAACGGGCAACGGACTGGCGCGGCAACAACAACATCGCCGAATCCGTCTTCCGCCAACTGGAGTTGGAGCGCTTCCCCGAGCCCGCCTGGATCGTCGCCACCGCCGGCACCGGCGGCACCTCCGCGACCATCGCGCGCTACGTCCACTACATGCAGTACGACACCCGTATCTGTGTCGCCGACCCCGAGAACTCCTGCTTCTTCGAGGGCTGGACCACCGGTGACCCCGACGTCACCTGCGACTGCGGCTCCCGCATCGAGGGCATCGGCCGCCCCCGTATGGAGCCCAGCTTCGTCCCCGGCGCCATCGACCGCATGATGAAGGTCCCCGACGCCGCCAGTGTCGCCGCCGTACGGGCCCTGGAACAGGCCATCGGCCGCAGGGCCGGCGGCTCCACCGGAACGGGCCTGTGGAGCGCCCTCAAGATCATCGCCGAGATGGTCGCGGAGGGCCGGCAGGGCAGCGTCGTCACCCTCCTGTGCGACCCCGGCGACCGCTACCTCGACAAGTACTACTCCGACGAGTGGCTGAGGGAGCAGGGCCTGGACATCGCCCCGTACGCGACGGCCATCGAGTCCCTCCTGGAGACCGGGGTGTGGGCAGCACCCCCTCAGTGACGCGGGCGACGCGACCGCCGCAGCCGACCTGCGGTCCCGGAGCGACGCCGTCAACGGGACCGTGACCGGCGTCCTCAGAGGTCGCCGTCCTCGTCCTCCCCGGCCACCACCAGGCGCCGCAGGTGCTCGGAGATCTCGGCCCGCGCCTGCGGGGCCAGCCCCGCGTCCGTCACCAGCGTGTCCACCTGCTCCAGCGCGGCGAACGAACTCAATCCGACCGTCCCCCACTTCGTGTGGTCGGCCACCACGACGACCCGCCGCGCCGACTGCACGAGCCGGCGGTTGGTCTCGGCCTCCGCCAGGTTCGGCGTGGACAGCCCAGCCTCGACCGATATCCCGTGCACACCGAGGAACAGCACATCGAAGTGGAGCGCCGCGATCGCCTGATCGGCCACCGGCCCCACGAGCGAGTCGGACGGTGTCCGTACCCCACCGGTGAGTACGACCGTCGCCGCCCCCTGCCGAGGGCCCGTCGTGCGCTGCGCGGCGTGGAAGACGTCGGCGACCCGCACCGAGTTCGTGACCACGGTGAGGTCCGGCACGTCCACGAGCCGGTGCGCGAGCGCGTACGTCGTCGTGCCACCCGACAGGGCGATCGCCGAACCCGGTGCCACCAACTCGGCGGCGGCCAGCGCGATGTCCTCCTTGGCGCTCAGCTCCAGCCCGGACTTCGCCTCGAAACCAGGCTCGTGCGTACTCGCCTCGGCCACCGGCACCGCGCCGCCGTGCACCTTCTCCACGGCGCCCTGGCGGGCGAGTGCGTCCAGGTCACGGCGGACCGTCATGTCCGAAACGCCCAGCTTCCGGGTCAGCTCGTTGACCCGCACCCCGCCTCTGCGACGCACCTCGTCGAGGATCAGGGCACGCCGCTGCTCCGCGAGGAGGTTCTGATTCTCACTCACGCTCGCTCCGGTCCTTTCGCCCCATCACGCCCGACACGCTCCCATACCCCCTCCGACACGGACATTCCCCCGCCCCCCGTCCCGAGGACGTCCCATATTCGCACGCCACACCACTGGTCGCGCCACTACCTCCACGCGCGCGAGCAGCCCGTATCGGCCTCTCGCGCCCGTCACTATCACACGGATCGGGGAGATTCGGTGCCCACAGGTGTACGAGCACCGCTCAGCGGCGATCATCTGTGCCTGCACATCACACCTGCCTTGCGGCGCATCACGGGGGAAGCGGACCAGTGGATCGTGCAACGGAGCATGCCGAGCACAGCGAACATCCCGGACATTCCACGGCGGGCGGGCAGAGCGCCACCGGCCGGCCCGGTTCCGACGACGGCACCGCCCTCGAACTGCTCGTCCACGGCGTAGGCGGCACTACCCCCGAACGCATGCTCGACGACCCACGCACCGTCCGCGTCACCGGCGACGACACCGCGGCCGTCTTCCGCCGCATCGACGACGCCGACGCTGAGGCCCGCCCGGCCGACCACCGCGGCAGACCCGTGCCCGAGGCCTACGTCTGGTGCAACCTCACCTCCGGGAACGGCTCCCGCGCCCTGTGGCTGTTGCTGCTGCCGTTCATGGTCGTCAACCTCGCCCACTGGATGCGCCCCACCGCCCGGAACAGACGGCGGACGATACGTCTCCACGGCCTCCTGGTGCGCCTCACCGGCCTGACCCTCACCGTGCTGCTCGTGGCCGCGGCCTGCGAGGTCGCCCTCGACCTGACCGCCTGGCAGTGCGCGGGCACACGCGCGTGCGCCGAGGCGCACACCTGGCTCGGCTTCCTCTCCCCCGATCTCTCCCGCCAGGGCTGGTGGAGCAGCCCTGGCCGCCGCCTCGCCCTGGCCGCCCTGGTGCCCGCCGCCCTGACCGCGCTCCTGTGGTACCTGTCCCACCGCACCTGGAGCGAGTACGAATCGCAGCGTCCCATCGACCGCGCCGACGGCCGCCCCGCCGAGGACGATGCCGAGCCCGTCGCGCTCGGCCGCCCCGGCTTCTGGTACGGGCGCCGCCTCGTGGCCCGGCTCCGTGCCGCCCACACGGCGGCCGGTTTCCTGACGGTCGCCGCGGCCGTCGGCACGTCCGCCGCCCGCGAGGACCGCCGACCGGGCGGCCCAGCCGTCCTGGAACTGCTGGGGTGGATGTTCAACGCGACACTCGCCCTGCTCGCCGTCGTCGTGGTGTGGGTGGTGTGCCGCAGGGGCCGCTCCGAGAAGCGCCTGGACCGGGAACTCGACGGCCACCTGGTACGCGGCCTGCCCGCGGTCTCGATCGTCGTGTTCGCCCTCGCCGTGGTGTACGCCGGCTGGTCACGCCCCGGCTGGAGGTCGGCGGGCAGGCTGCCGGGTGACCTGACATTCGGCGGGATCACCCTGGTCCAGGGCGTCCTCGTCATCTGTCTCGGCGTGGTCGCCCGTGTCCTCTACCGCTCCCGCCCCGACCCGCGGACCGCGCTGTACGGCCTGGGCGGCCCCGCCGTCGCGATGCTGGCCTGCGCCCTCGGCGGTGTCATGTCCGCCGGAGTCGCCCAGCGCGTCGCCGACTGGCTCGGCGGCACCGGCGACGCCCTCCCCGGGCCGCCGATCCTCCTCACCTGGCAGGCCTCCGTCATCCCGCCCCTGCTGCTGGTGGTGGTGACCCTGCTCGGCTGGCTGGCCCGCCGCACCCGGGTACTGCGGCGCGAGGAGACAGCGGCGGTGGAGGAGGAGTACGGCCTGGGGGACGCGGCACGACGGCGCGACAGCGGCCCGGACGACGGTCCCGAGCCCCGCGACGCCGCCCGGACCCGGCGGATCGCCCGCGCCCGTGCCATGGCCGCCCTCACCGACCGCGCACCCCGCGTCATCGGCATCATCTCCACCGTGACGCTCCTGCTCGGCGCCGCGGCCCTGGCCGGCGCGATCGCCACGGGGCAGCCGCCGGCACGGGCGGCACGGGACTCCTACGCCTTCGTGGCGGGAGCGGCCCAGACCGCGCAGGCCCTCGGGTCCTGGCTGATCGGCGTCGGCGTCCTGCTCTTCGTCACCTGGGGCCGCCGCGCCTACAAGGACGCCTCCGCACGCCGCACGATCGGCATCCTCTGGGACGTCGGCACCTTCTGGCCGCGCGCCGCGCACCCCTTCGCACCGCCCTGCTACGCCGAGCGCGCCGTGCCCGACCTCACCTGGCGGATGGCCACCTGGACGCGGGCCACGGGCGGACGGCTGGTCATCTCCGGACACTCCCAGGGCAGCGTCCTCGCCGCGGCCGCCGCCTGGCAGCTGACCCCGTCGGTCCGCAGCCGGGTCGCGCTGCTGACGTACGGCTCACCCCTGGAGCGACTGTACGGGCGCTGGTTCCCGGCACACTTCGGCCCCGAGTCCCTTGTCTCCCTGCACCGCGAGGTCGACTGCTGGCGCAACCTGTACCGCCTCACCGACCCCATCGGCGGCCCAGTACGGCTGCCGGGCCGGTGCGGGCCGGAGGTGGACGCCGAGCCCTTCAAGGACCCCCTCGCGTACGGCCGCACCGCCGGCCACCCCCTGCCCGCCCCGATCCTCGGCCACTCCGACTACCAGGCGGACCCGGCCTTCGCCGTCGAGCGGCAGCGGCTGCTGGCCCGTATCGGCCCCGACGTACCGGGCCCCCGCGAAGGCCGGCACACGACGGCGGCCGACGGCACGATTCCGGGCCCGGATCATTCGTCCGGGCAGGACACGTCCCGCCCGGGCCGCTGACCCGTGAGCAGGAACGTGGTCACCGTCCGGTCGCCGCACGCGTTGCCCGTTCCCAGGTAGACGCCGTGACCGCCGCGCTCCACGGTGACGAGCCGCGCCCGGTCACCGAGGGCCGCCCGCATCCGCAACGCGCCGACGTGGGGCGTCGCCGGGTCCCGCCGGTTCTGGATCATCAGGATGTTGGAAGGGCCGTCGTCGGTGATCCGGGTCGGCTTCTCGGCGGGCCGGTCCTTCCAGAAGGAGCACGGGGTGATGTTCACCGGCATCCCGGCCGTGAGCGGATACCGGACGCGGTGCTCGGCCACCGCCCGCTCGCGCGCCGGCACCGACGCCGGCCAGCGCACGTCGTTGCAGATCACCGCCATGACGGCCGCCGCGTCCTCGTCGCTCAGCGGCCCGGCCAGATCGGGCGGCAGGACCGGCGTCGCCTTCGGGTCACCGGCCTGCCGTACCAGCAGGGCCAGATCGTCGAAGGACGTGTCGTTGTAGAGGGCGAGCTGCATGGCCTGGCGCAGCCTGTTGCCCGTGAGCGGCACCCCCCGCGTGGTCGTCTCCCGTGGCGTCCGGTCCAGTTCGGCCGCCAGGGACAGGAACAGCGGCCGAACGTCCTCCGGCCGCTCGGCGAGCCGCAGGCCCCCCGGCGCGCGGGCCGGGTCGGCGGCCCAGGCGGCGAAGTCCGGGAACCGGTCCTCCGCACCCCGCGCCATGTTCTCCAGCCAGCGCCGGGCGACCCGGCGCGGATCAGGGTCGTCGTTGCTGTCCAGGACCCAACGATCGGTCCGCTCCGGGTATTTCTGCGCGTAGACGGCCCCCACGTACGTCCCGTACGACACCCCGTACGCCGACAGCCGCTCCTCGCCCAGGGCCCACCGGAAACGGTCGATGTCGCGCACCTCGTTGGCGGTGGTGAGGCTGCGCAGCACGGCCCCGCCGTTCGTCGCGCACGCCTCGGCGGTACGCCGGGCCCGGGCGACGTTCTCGCCGATGCCGCCGTCGGGCGCGGGCCAGGCCCGCAGCGTCACCAGGTGCCGGTCCTCGGCGGGGAGACGGCAGCTCGCCCGTGTGCTGCCGCCCACACCACGCGGGTCCAGGCTGACGATGTCGTACGCGCCCCCGAGCTGCCCGCGCAGCGCCTGCCCCTGCTGGGCCAGACGCCGGACACCCGAACCGCCCGGTCCGCCCGGGATCATCAGCAGGGTGCCGCGCCGTCCCTCGGGATGCTCACTGCGCAGCCGGGAGACGGCGAGGGCGAGCTGCGGGCCGTCCGGGTCCCGGTAGTCGAGCGGTACGGGCAGCGTGGCGCACTCCTGCCCGGCGGGGCCGGTGGGTTGTGCGCAGGGGCGCCAGGTGAGCGTCGGCGGGGCGGGGGGCGCGCCGGCCGCCGGGCCGGCGACGGCGGTCAGCGTGGTGGCCGCGGCCGAGACGGACAGGGCGAGGACCAGGGCTCGTCGAGTGCGATGCGTCATGGGGATCATGCTGTCGGCCGGAGCGCTCCGGCCCCATCCGGCCGGCACCACACCGGTGGTGGGGTTTTCCCCCTGGGGCTCACCTCAGGGGGACGCGCTCCGACAGCACCACGCCACGCGCCGGGGCTCCGCTACGCCGGGTCCGGCAGATCCTCCGCGTACAGCAACGTCAGGTCGTCGGTGCTGGGTTCGTCGACCTGGGCGACCCGGCTCGCGTGCCGTTCCACCATCGCCTCGAAGGTCTGCCGCGCGGTACGGCCGTTGCCGAAGGCGGGCCCCTTCGGGAGCGCCGTGAAGTACTTCAGCAGCGCCTCGCCCGCGCCCGGCGCCAGCCGGTACTCGTGCTCCTCCGCCTGCTGCTCCACGATGCGCAGCAGCTCCTCCGGCATGTAGTCGTCGAAGGTGATCGTGCGGGAGAAGCGGGACGCCACACCGGGGTTGACGGTGAGGAAGCGCTCCATCTCGGCCGTGTAGCCCGCGACGATCACCACGACCGCGTCCCGGTGGTCCTCCATCAGCTTCACCAGTGTGTCGATGGCCTCCTTGCCGAAGTCACGCCCGGAGTCCTCGGGAGACAGCGCGTACGCCTCGTCGATGAACAGCACCCCGCCACGGGCCCGCTCGAACGCCTCCTGGGTGCGGATGGCGGTCGATCCGATGTGCTCGCCCACGAGGTCCACGCGGGACACCTCGACGAGGTGGCCCTTCTCCAGGACGCCGAGGGAGGCCAGGATCTCGCCGTAGAGACGGGCGACGGTGGTCTTGCCGGTCCCCGGGGAGCCGGTGAACACCAGATGCCGCTTGACCGACGCGGCCTTGAGCCCGGCCTGTTGGCGGCGGCGGCCCACCTCGATCATGTCCGTGAGGGCGCGCACCTCGCGCTTGACGCTGTCCAGACCGACCAGCGCGTCCAGTTCACCCAGCACGGCCTTGGAGGTCCGGGCCGGCTGTTCGGGCTCCGTGGCGGGCGTGGTGAGCGCCGGCGGCTGCGGTTCGGTGGTGCGCTGGCCCGGAATGGAGCCCAGCAGACCGGGGGAGCGGGGCGCGGTCTCGGTGACGGTCTCGTGCGCCACCGGGGGCCGCACGCCGCCGCTCTCGTCGCTGGTGCAGTCCTCGACCACGGGCCCGCTGCCGGCGGTGCCGGGGCCGCCCTCCGCGAACTCGTAACCGCCGCGCGCGCAGCGCTCCGTACGGCACTTGCGCAGCGTCGCGCGGCAGCCGTCGATGATGTGGAAGCCGTAGCCGCCGCTGCCGGTCACCCGGCAGTCGAGGAAGCTGCCGCGGCCCTCGGCCGAGACATAGAAGCCCGCCTCGGCGGGCGAGGTGACGGTGCAGCGCTCAATGGTGGGGTCCGCGCCCTTGGTGACGATCACGCCGGTCTGGGTGCCGTCGAGGGTGCAGCCGTTGAGGGTGCCGCCGCTGCCGTGGTCGCGGAACCAGGCGCCCGTCGCCGCGTCCCGGATCCGGCAGTCGTCGAGCTGTGCGGTGGCGCCGTCGCTCACCGACACGGCCGTGTTGCGCACCTGCGACAGATCGCTGTCCACGACGTCCGCGCGCGACCCCCGGTCCAGGACGAACAGGGCGTCCGGTACGTCGTGCACCCGGCAGGACTCCAGGACCGCTGTGGCCCCGTCACTGACCCAGACGGCCGGATAGTCGCCCGTGCTGTCGAAGATCTCGCACTGGTTGGCGTCCACGCGGGTGCCCGGGTCCCACACCGACAACCCGTTGCGCCCGAACTGCCGCACCGTGGTGCGGGTCAGCGTGAGCACGGAGCGGGAGCGCAGATCCACCGCGTTTTCCGGGATGTCGTGGATGCGGCAGTCCGCCAGGGTGAGCACGGCGTCCGTGTCGAGCGTGACGCCGTCCGCGGTCGTACGGTGCACATCGCAGTCGGTGAGATGGGCGGTGGCCCGCCCGGTGATCTGGACGCCGCTGCCCCGGACCTCGTAGATCTCGCAACCGACGGCTTCCAGCGCGGAGTTCTCGCCGGTCGCGGTCAGGCCCGAGCCGGAGGCGTGGTGCACCCGGCACCGGTCGAGCCGCGGATGGCCGCCGCCGCGCACCGCGACACCGGCCTGCCCGGCCGCGACGACCTCGCACTCCTCGAACACCCCGCCGCCGCCGTCGACCACGGCGATACCGATCCCGGCCGGGTTGTCGACCGTGCACCGCCGCACCGTCGGGCGCGCGCTGCCGCGCACCTCGATGCCGACCGCGGAGCGGGTCACGATCCTGAGGTCCATCAGCTCGGGTGTGCCGTCCTCGACGAGCAGCGCAGGCGCCGCCGCGTCCTGGCCCTCCACATGCAGGTCCTGCACCACGGCCGAGGCGGAGACCGTCAGCGGTACCCCGTCCACGGGCGCGATCCGCACGGAGCCGGGCGATCCCTCCGGGCCGCGCAGCGTAACCCCTCGCTGCACGACGAGGTTCTCCCGGTACGTACCGGGAGCGACGGTGAGCACATCGCCGTCGCTCGCGGCCTCCAGGGCCGCGGCGAGCGATGTGTACTCACCCGTGCGGCGCCGCCACCGCGATGTACCGGTGTGCGTCACCTGGACCGTGCCCTGTGCCATGGCGTTGCTGTGCCCCCACCTCGTGGAACGCGGGTCGATGCCGAACAGTTCGGCTGGTCGGTCCACCGTAGCGTGCGCGGGCAGGAGGAGTTGACCGGAGTCGCAAGGCCGTCAGCTGCCCGTGCCCGTCCTGCCCCAGTCCGGCCCCGCCTTGTCCCATGCCTGGTCCCAACACGCGTACCGGTGGCGGACCATGCGCCAGACGATCAGCCGTCTGCAGCCCTCGATGAGGCCCGCGGCCAGCACCGTCGAACCGAATCCGGCCAGTACGGCGTGCGTCGTCGCGGTCGCGCTGTCGAGCGGCCGGCCGACCGTGCGGCCCCGGGCGTCCGTCCACAGCGCGAAGCGGTCGCCGGGCTGCGGGTCCTTGAGGCCGGCCACGACCGTGCCGTGCCGGTCGGTGCCGTCCGGGCCGGTCCAGTCGGCGACCACGCGGCTGTGCCGGTCGCGGGAGGTCGCCGTCTCGGGGTCGGGATCGAGGGGGGAGCCGGCGATTCTCCTGACGACGGTGGCCGCCACCAGGTGCCGGGCCGCCCGCTGTTCCCGTACGGACTGCTGCAGGGAGCTCTGTGCGGTGGTTCCGACGACGGCGCCGACGAGCGGGGCGACGACGACGATCAGCAGGAGGGCCGCGAACGCCACCCATGCCTCGACGAGGTCGGTCGTCCGGCGCAGGGGATTGTGGCGCCAACGCCACAGTCCGCCGACCGCCCCCAGCCCGCCGATTGCCCGCACTGTCCCACGCCCCCTTCCGCGTCCGTGATAACCCCCAGCGGGGACCCCCATGTGCGGTACCGGTGAAGAGAGAGCGAAATCACCTCTTCGACCGGCCTTCTCATGAACTTCTCACAGAGGCCCAACGGTTGGGCCGGCCGCCTGTGTTCCCCGGACCGTCAACCGAATCCAGATGTTGAATTTTCAAGGTGGATGGTACTCCCACACGTCCGCTTGGATCCCGACGCGTGAACACCCTTGACGCGCGGGGCTATTCGAGCACGCGCACCGGATCGCCGAGCCGAACCGTGCCGCCGGATTCCGGAACCAGGTTCTGCCCGAAGGCCAGCTTGTCGCCGAACCGCCGGTGCCGTGCGAGGGTGCGCAGCGGTTCCCGGCCGCGTTCGGCGGTGTCCTGGTCGGTGGTGGTCACCACGCATCGCCCGCACATCTTGGCGACCCGGAAGGTGACGTCGCCGACGGCGACGCGCCGCCAGTCGTCCTCGGCCCACGCCTGTGTGCCGTCCACCACCAGGTTCGGCCGGAAACGGCTCATGGGCAGGGGGCCCTCCTCTGGGTGGTCGCCCCGGCCGATGAGCGAGTTGAGCGCGTCGAGCGAGGCGAGGGTGGTGAGCAACAGGGGGTAGCCGTCGGCGAAGCTGACCGTCTCGCCGGGGCGGGCGTAGTCGGGGTCGATGGGGCGGCGGGTCGCGGGGTCGTCCAGGTGGACCAGGCGTACCGGGACGCCCAGGTAGGCGGTGAACCAGGCGTGCGCGGCGGGGTCGGCGGGGACCGCCTCGACCTTGTCCCGCCAGATCTCCACCGTGGTCGTCGAATCGGGCTGGGGCACGGGGACGGTGAGCGGTTCACAGTCGGGCGCGGACAGCAAGAGGCCGCCGCCGGGCTCCAGCCCGGCGGCGGCCAACGCCATGCGCGGATGCTGACGTTGCGTGATGACCTTGCCCGAGTCGTCGACCAGCACCCAGCGGCGGTCGCCCGCCAGACCCCAGGGCTCCACGACGGCCTCCTCGGGGGCGAAGCCCCTGGCCGCCTTCAGCGGGTGGACGTGGATCGAGTGCAGTGACGGATTCCCCATGGGGTCATCCTGCCAAAAGGCGGTGACAGCCCCACGCGGAATGTTCCAGCCGGCTCAGTACCCGCGGTACTGCTGGCCGTTGTACGGATCCTGCTGGTACGGGGCCGTGGGGGCCGGGCGCGGGGCGGCGGGGCGCATGGCCTCGTATCCCGTGCCGGCGCCCATCGGGCGCTGCTGCTGCGGAGGCTGGGCGCCGGGGTAACCACGCGGACCCGCCGCCTGCTGCGGGATGTACGCGGTCGGCGCCTGCTGCAGCGGCGACGGCTGCTGGGCCTGCGGATAGCCGTAGGCGGGGGAGGGGTGGGAGGGGCCCGCCGGCAGCGCGGGGAGCGCCGACGGGAGCGCGGGCAGATTGCTGCCCGGCGTGTCGTAGGCGGCGGGGACTCGGATCGGCGCGATCTGAGGGGTTCCCCGCTCGGCAACGAGGGAGTCGTAGATCGGGGTGTCCGCGAAGGACGAGGCGGAGTAGTAACCGCCGCCGTAGGTGGAGCGGGGGGAGGTCATGGCACATAAGTTAAGCCCACGATGTGCTGGTTGGGGAGACCGATAAGAGGGTTGTTTTCCGTGTCGGCAGTGACGCTGGATCCCCAATGCGAGCGAACTCGGCGAAAAAGGGCAGCGAAAAGCACTGCGATCGTGTAAAGGCCGACTTTCGAGCGGGTTACCGGAGGTTGGCCACTGATCTTTCGCTACGGCTTCTGGGGGTTCGGGCGCCGGGGGAATAGGTTTGGCGCCGACAAGCGGGCCGGACGGTTCGGGCGGACTGCGTGGGACGCGGCCTGGCGATGACCCTCCGGGGTGACCTTCTGATGGGGGCGGACATGTCAATGCCGAAAGGATCGAACGTCGCGGTGCCGACGACCGCACTACGCGTGGAATTGGGCTGGCGTTCCGGCCCCGGCGTGCCGGACGCCGACGCCTCGGCGCTGCTGCTGGCTGGTGGAAAGGTCCGCTCCGACGCGGACTTCGTCTTCTACAACCAGCCCGCGCACTCCTCCGGCGCCGTCCGGCACGAGGGCAAACGGGACACCGGCGGACAGGTGACCGACTCGCTGCACGTCGACCTCGCGCGCGTGGAGCCCGCCGTCGAGACCGTGGTCCTCGCCGCGTCGGCCGACGGCGGAACCTTCGGGCAGGTGCCCGGTCTGTACATTCGCGTGCTCGACGAGCGGGCGGGCACCGAGGTCGCGCGCTTCGACAGCGCCGACGCCGGTGTCGAGACGGCCTTCGTGCTCGGTGAGTTCTACCGCCGGCAGGGCGCCTGGAAGTTCCGTGCCGTCGGCCAGGGCTACAGCAGCGGGCTCGAAGGGCTCGCCACCGACTTCGGCATCACCGTGGACGAACCCCAGCACGCCGCGGCTCCGCAGGCGCCCGTATCACCTCCGGCGCCCGTCTCCCCTCCGACGCCGGTGTCCCCGCCCGTCACCGTGCCACCTCCGGTGCTGCCCGCGCCCCCGGCCCCGCCCGCGACGCCACCCGCTCCCGTGCGCCTCACCAAGGTCACGCTCACCAAGGAGACGCCGGCGGTCTCGCTGACCAAGCAGGGCGGAACCTCCGGCGCCATGCGCGTCAACCTCAACTGGGAGGTGCGCAAGCAGTTCACCGGCTGGGGCAGCAAACTGGGCCGGGCCGTCGCCATGCACGCGGACCTCGACCTCGACCTGTGCGCCCTGTTCGAACTGTCCGACGGCAGCAAGGGCGTCGTCCAGGCGCTCGGCAACGCCTTCGGGGCGCTGCACCGGCCCCCGTTCATCCACCTCGACGGCGACGACCGGACCGGCGCCGTCACGAGCGGTGAGAACCTCACCATCAACCTCGACCACAAGAACGCCTTCCGGCGCATCCTCATCTTCGTGACCATCTACGAGGGCGCCCGCTCCTTCGCCGACCTCCATGCCACGGTCACGCTCCAGCCCCAGCACGGGGCGCCCGTCGACTTCTCCCTCGACGAGTGCACCGTCCCCTCCACCGTCTGCGCCCTCGCCCTGATCACCAACCAGGGCGGCGACCTCATCGTCCGGCGCGAGGCCCGCTACCTCGTCCCCGAGCGCGGCGTCAGCCCCCAGCGCACGGTCGACTACGCCTACGGGTGGGGCATGAACTGGACACCCGGCAGGAAGTAGCCGCCCCGGATGGGGCTAGTTGTTCTGTCCCGGGAGGTTGTGGACGGTGACAGGGCTCACGGCTGACCGATCTTGAAATGGGTGAGGGCCTTCTGGCCTGGTGTGGATTGCGACA
>NZ_JBVIDX010000038.1:0-51085 GCF_055572155.1 Streptomyces sp. NPDC030814 | reverse complement strand
CGAGCTGGCATCTGAAGGCGAGGGTCGATAAGCCACCCCGGAAGCCTCCCACTCACAAGGTCAGCACATCAACCGAACTTACGAAAAGATCAGTAGGGGGCGTATCGAAAGTGCCTGGTGAGGATAGTGAGAGCCCATTGGTGATCCAGAATGGTTGGATGGTCACGCTTGAGACTCCCCGTTTGATCCTGCGGCGCTGGCGCGAGGAAGACGTTGCGCCCATGGCCGCCGTCAATTCCGACCCCGAGGTCATGCGGTGGATCCGTGACGGCAGCGTCTTTGACGAACAGCAGACTCGCGGGCGGATCCAGGCATGGGAGAGCGAGTGGGAGTCACAGGGCTTCGGCCTGTTCGCCGTGGAGATCCGGTCCACTGGGTGCGCGCACCGGCGACGTGCTGGTGGGCGCGCACGATCGTGGAGTCCACGTTGAGGTCCCAGATGATCAGCTCGTTGGCATACGCCCGGACCTGCGACGCGGTGAGGATTCGATGCCAGGTGCCGTCCCGCTGCCATCGACGGAACAGGTCGTACACCCGGCCCCAGGGTCCGTACTCGGCGGGCATGTCCCGCCACGGGACACCGGTGCTGACCCGGAACCGTATGCCGTCGATCAGCCGTCGCCGAGCCCACGAGCGGGCGGCCGGGCTTCTTGCCCATCGGCAACAACGGCCCCGACACCCCACATTGCTCGTCCGTCAGGTCTCCACGTGCCACGAACTGAGATCATCACACGGCTAATGGCCTGGGGAGCGATTACCGGTGACGGTGGGCGGGTCAGGGCCGCGGGACGTTGAGCGGCAGATCTCGGTGGAAGACGGCCATAGCCCGGCCGGGGCCGTTGTAGTTGTCGACGATCTTCGTATCGAAGCCGAGGCTGCGATGGAAGGCGATCGAGCCGGCATTCTCGACTGACGTGATCGCCTTCAACTTCCGTGCACCGTGACATTCCGCTGCTTCAGCGAACGCCGTGTACAGACGACGCCCGAGACCGGTGCCACGGACGTCATCCCGCGTGGCGATCAGATGCACGTACCCGGTGCCCCCTGGGGTGACGAACCCGAAAATGTACCCGCGGATTCCGTCCTCGGCCCGAGCGACCAAGCAGGTGGAACCGAACTCCTGCACCAGTGCCAGAAGGTGCAGCGACCGAAGGTCGCGCTCGCCCCAGTATCGGGAGTGATCAGTCAGGACCTGATGGAAGTCGGCCACCGCGGCCGGTGCGATGCGTATCCCCATAATGACGATCATGGCAGGCGCCCAGACCGTCACAGGCGAACCCGCACGAGTTGGGCAAGTTGTGACGCAAGCCTTGGCCCGTGCGGCCTGTTCCCACCCTCCCCTGTCCGGGGTCTCCCGTACATTTCGACGCGGCAGGGCCTAGCCGGCCGGGAGCCTGGCCGGGTGCCTGCTCAGCTGGCGCGGCAGCGCGGTCCGCACCAGATCGGTGACCCCGCCCTCGCCCGGGGGCGCCGCGACGCAGGACAGGGCGAGCCGGACCGCGAGTTCGCAGGAGCGGGCCAGCTCCACCGCGTCCACCTTGGGGGTGTCGGGCGGCGACAGGACGGCGACGGCCCGGTCACGGACGAGCGCCACGAAGTCGGAGGGGGCGGGCAACGGCCCGTCGGCGCGGCGCTGCGCGGGCACCGCGGAGGACGAGGGCACCGCGGAGAGCGTGAGCGCGGGCAGGCGCTCACTCCAGCAGCCGGTGAGCATGGCCCGTACGAGCACGTTGCTCCGGGAGGCCGCCACGGTCCACTCGGCGGTCGCGGCCAGCCGCTCCCGGCTCTCCACGGGAGTGGCCAACGCCCGCTCGACGCCCGCGAGATAGCCGTCCGCCTCCCTGCGGACCAGGGCCCGGGCGAGCCCCTCCTTGCTGCCGAACTCGTTGTACAGCGTCTGGCGTGACACTCCGGCCACCGCCGCCACGTCCACCATGCGCACGGTGGACCACGGGCGGCGCACCAGCGCCGTGTAAGCGGCGTCCAACAAGGATTCCCGCGCTGCAGGCATCATCGCCTCCCTGATACGAGCGGGCGGCTCCGGCCCTCAGATTTGACGTGCATCAACCCACTGTCAAGGGTTCGCGACAGCACCAACGGGCGCACTCCGGCCAACATGCGCGGGCCCGCGGAGCACCCGAAGGATCTCGTCGGTGTCAGGTACCCGCACACCCGCCCTCCGCACCACCCCGGGCGCCCGATCCTCTCCTGGCGCCCCCGCCCCGGCCCCCCTATGGCTCCGCACCGACCTCGGCAGATACCGTTCGCAACATGGCCGACTACCTCGACGACCTCCGCTTCGCCCACGTCCTCGCCGACGCCGCCGACGCGAGCACCATGTCCCGCTTCAAGGCCCTCGACCTCAAGGTGGAGACGAAGCCCGACATGACCCCGGTGAGCGAGGCCGACAAGGCCGCCGAGGAGCTCATCCGCGGCCATCTCCAGCGTTCCCGCCCCCGGGACGCGATCCTCGGCGAGGAGTACGGCGTCGAGGGCACCGGCCCTCGACGCTGGGTCGTCGACCCGATCGACGGCACCAAGAACTACGTCCGCGGCGTCCCGGTCTGGGCCACCCTGATCTCGCTGATGGAAGCGGGCGAGGGCGGCTACCAGCCCGTCGTCGGTGTGGTCTCCGCCCCCGCCCTCGGCCGCCGCTGGTGGGCCGCGAAGGGCCACGGCGCCTTCACCGGCCGCAGCCTCAGCTCGTCCTCCCGCCTCCATGTCTCCCGTGTCTCGAAGCTGTCGGACGCCTCCTTCGCGTACTCCTCCCTCAGCGGCTGGGAGGACCGGGGCAGCCTGAACGGCTTCCTGGACCTCACCCGCGAGGTGTGGCGCACGCGCGCGTACGGCGACTTCTGGCCGTACATGATGGTGGCCGAGGGCGCGGTCGACCTCTGCGCCGAACCCGAGCTGTCCCTGTGGGACATGGCCGCCAACGCGATCATCGTCACCGAGGCGGGCGGCACCTTCACCGGGCTCGACGGACGCCCCGGTCCGCACAGCGGCAACGCGGCGGCCTCGAACGGCCTGCTCCACGACGAACTGCTGGGGTACCTGAACGAGCGCTACTGAACCGGCGGCGCTGAACCCGGCCACACCAGGACCGGGACCCACCGCATCGTCCTCATCGATGCGCGTACGGCTGTGGAGTGATCCCGAGGCGCCCTGAACTGACCACGCGCGCCCCCTTGTTGACCCTCTCTTTGCCTGGGAAGCTGGCAGTCCCCCCACTTGTGAACTTGTGCAGTGCTCAACAGGCGCGCCGACGCGCCGGGCACGACGAACTGCCATGGGTTCCCCAGGAGGTGACCGCACTCCATGCTCGTCCGCGACGCCATGAGCACGGTGGTTCTCACCATCGGCCCCGACCACACGCTCCGCCAGGCCGCCGCCCTGATGTCCGCACGCCGAGTGGGCGCGGCCGTGGTCCTCGACCCCGACGCCGGCGGACTCGGCATCCTCACCGAACGCGACATTCTCAACTCCGTCGGGCTGGGTCAGAGCCCCGACATCGAGCGCACCCACGCCCACACCACCAACGACGTCGTGTTCGCCACGCCGTCCTGGACCCTGGAGGAGGCGGCCCATGCCATGGCGCACGGCGGCTTCCGCCATCTGATCGTGCTCGACGAGGGCGCGCCCGCCGGCATCGTCTCGGTCCGCGACATCATCCGCTGCTGGGCTCCGGCACGACAGCACGCGACGGCGTGACCTGAACCGTGCGCCCCGCTCAACGGGCCGGGACCCCAAGGAGCCCCGGCCCGTCACCACGACAAGCGGTCCAACCCTGGCCGGCCGCACAGAGCCTGGACAGCGGCCTCCAGGCGCTTGCCGAAGTCCGCGCGGTGCACCCGCCGGTCCCCGACCGTGGTGAGCGCCACTTTCGAGCCCAGATCTTACCTTGGACTAAATCCAGGTCAATACTCATTCCGAAGTCACACCTGTTCGGAATCTGTTCCCCTTGCTGTTAGGCTGACCTGTATGAGTGACCTGTTGGAGCGACTGCGCGGACGCGGATGGCGTATGACCGCGCAGCGGCGTGTCGTGGCCGAGGTTCTCGACGGTGAGCACGTCCATCTGACGGCCGACGAGGTGCACGCGCGCGCTGTCGCCAAGCTGCCCGAGATCTCCCGGGCCACCGTCTACAACACCCTGGGTGAGCTGGTCTCCCTGGGTGAGGTGCTCGAGGTCTCCACGGACAAGCGCGCCAAGCGGTACGACCCCAACGCGCACCGCCCGCACCACCACCTGGTCTGCGCCCAGTGCGGCACGATCCGTGACGTCCACCCCACCGGCAACCCCCTCGCGGACCTGCCCTCCTCGGAGCGCTTCGGCTTCACGGTCTCCGACGTCGAGGTGACATACCGAGGCGTCTGCCCGAACTGCGCGGCGGCATAGCCTGCGGCCCAACCACGCCACACCACACGAAAGCCCCCGGCGGATGTTCCAGCCGGGGGCTTCGCCGTTTCCGGTGGCCGTCGGCACCCGGCACCCTCATCCCGCTCACGCGGGCAGCCACACACACCGAAGGCCCGGAACCTCATTGGTCCCGGGCCTTCGGCCTTCAGTAGCGGGGACAGGATTTGAACCTGCGACCTCTGGGTTATGAGCCCAGCGAGCTACCGAGCTGCTCCACCCCGCGTCGGTAAACGCAACCTTACGTGTCCCCACCCACCAGCGCAAATCACTTCACCACCGGGCGAGGCCGCAGCCATCGGGCCCGGGCCCGCCCGGCGCACAAGGGCTGTCCCCGTGATCCGCGGTGGACGGGACAGCCCGTCAGGCCGACAGCTCCTGTCGCAACGCGTCCCGCAACCGCGCCGCCCGCTCCGTCACCTCGGCCGGCCCGAGCGCCACCGCCCGGTCGGCCCACCGCTTCCCCTCGACCAGTTCGCCCCGACGCGCGTAGACGAGGGCGAGCCGCAACGCCGCCCGCCCGTGCCCGGCGTCGGCGGCCCGAGCCCACCACACGGCGGCCTCCGGTTCACTCCCCTCACGCGCCAGCAGCAGCCCCAGGTTGAAGGCCCCGTTCCGCGAACCGGCCTCGGCGGCGAGCCGGTACCACCGCGCCGCCTCGACGACGTCGCCCCGCCCCGCCGCCAGCATCCCCACGCGCACCTGCGCCCGGCGATGCCCCTGCGAGGCGGCCCTCTCGTACCACTCCTCGCACTCGTTCTTCTCCCGCACCGGCTCCCCCAGCTCATGCGAGGGCGCGGGCGGCCGGCGTGCGTCGAGCACGGCGGCGAGCCGGTACGCGGCCTCCGCGCTGCCCCCGCCGGCGGCACACCGCAGATGCCGCTCGGCGGCCCGCTCGTCCCCCTCCCGCAGACGGGCGATGGCCACCTGGAGCGCCGCCTCGGTGTGCCCGGCGGCGGCCGCCCGCTCGTACCAGACGAGTGCGGTCACGTCGTCGCCCCGCCCGGCGTGCAGGATCCCGAGGTTGAAGGCGGCGTCCACGCTGCCGGCCTCCGCGGCCTTGGAGAACCACGGCTCGGCCCCGGCCGTGTCGCCGACCTGGAGCAGCAGGATCGCGAGCGCGTTCGCCGCCTCCCGGTGCCCGGCGTACGCGGCTCGCCGGTACCACTGCTCGGCCTGCGCGGTGCGCCCCTGCTCGGCGCAGAGCAGCCCGAGGTTGTACGCGCCGTTGACGTCACCGGCGTCCATCGCGGCCCGGTACCACCGTTCGGCGGTCTGGGTCTCACCGCGCTCGGCGTGCAGCGCGCCCAGGGCGTTCGCCGCGTTGCCGTCGCCGTCCTGGGCGGCCCGCAGCCACCACACGGCCGCGCTCTCGGTGTCGCCCGCGTCGCGCAGCAGGAAGCCGAGCGCACAGGCGGCCCGGGGCTCGCCGTCCTTGGCGGAGGTCAGGTACCAGCGCCCGGCTTCCTTGAGCTCACCGCGCCGCTCCAGGATGGCGCCGAGGTGCAGCGCCGCCCGCCGGTGCCCGCGCGCGGCGGCCTGGCGGTACCACTGCTCGGCCTCCTCGGCGGCGGAGGGTCCGACACCGTTGTCGGCGCCCGGCTCTCCCGCTCGTGCGGCGGAACGCCCTTCTCGTACGCCGTCTCGCCCTTCCCGTGCGGCGCCGACCCGGCCGTCCCGTACGCCTTCCCTGGCGCGAGGGGTTTCCCGTACGGCCTCGCGGCTCGCGCCGCCGATCTCGAGCGCGGCGCGGGCGATCCTGCGGCCCTCGCGGACGGCCGCGCGCTCCTCGCGCTCGGCGCGATGGTCGAGCGTCCGTGCGAGCCGGTACGCGGCCTCGCGGTGCCCTCGCTCGGCGGCGACGCGCATCCACTTCTCGGAGGCGGCGTCACTGCGGTGTTCGAGCAGGTCGGCGAGGGCGTACGCGCCGAGCGCGTGTCCCTGTTCGGCGGACTGGCGCAGCCAGTACTCGGCGGCCGGCTCGTCGCCGCGCTCGCGGTGGTGCCGTCCGAGCGCGTGAGCGGCGGCCGCGGAGCCGGCGACGGCGGCGATCCGCCACCATCCGGCGGCCTCGTCCGGGTAGCCACGCTGGTGGAGCAGGACGCCCAGGTTGTTGGCGGCCGCCCGGTCCCCGGCTGCGGTGGCGGCCCGCAGATACGGCTCGGCTCCGTCGGGGTCACCACGGCGCAGCAGCATGGCTCCGAGGACGCTCATGGCCTCGGAGTCACCGGCTTCGGCGGCGAGCCGCTGACGCGCCTCCTCGATGGCTTCCCCCGCTTCGTCCGGGTCAGCGGGCGGCGCGGAATCGCCCGCCGGGCGCGGGTGACCGATGATCGTGCCGGGCTTTGTGGTCAAGACGGACTCCCCCGACGGCTCGGACTCCGCGGGCAGCACGAGGTCGGCAGACGGCGCAACGTCGACAGACTGCGCAAACCGCCCTGACTCCAACAGAGTTGCCTTGTCCCCCATAACGTCCATCGTCGCACCACCTGCAACCTGGGTACACCTGGTATACCGCAAGCCCATTGAGGTCACTACAGCGTTTTGTCGACATGCCCACAGAGCGACAAGTCAAACACAGATGTGCCGATGTCCCCGGACAACACGTCGAAGGCCCGGATCCTTTGGAGGATCCGGGCCTTCAACTTCAGTAGCGGGGACAGGATTTGAACCTGCGACCTCTGGGTTATGAGCCCAGCGAGCTACCGAGCTGCTCCACCCCGCGCCGTTGCTCGGCAACCGTATCACGGCGCGGGGTGGAGCCTTGAATCACCCGCTCCCGGAGCCCTTGTCGTCGTTCTTGTCGGCCTGATCACCCTTGTCGTTGTTCTCGCTGCCGCCGGTGCCGCCGGCCCCGTCGGCCTTGGACTGGGCCTCCTCGGCCCGCTTCAGCGCGTCCTCGAGGTCCTGCTGAGCACGGCCGTACGCCTCCCAGTCACCGTCCTTGAGGGCCTGCTGGCCCTCGTCGAACGCCTTCTGGGCATCCTGCAGGGCCTGTTGGACCGTCGGGTCGCCGGACTTCGGCGGCTCGTCGGTGCCCTCGTCGCCGTCGTCCTTCGGTGGCTCGGGCGTCGGCCCCTCCGTCTCGAACACCTTGTTGAGCGCGGCGTCGAGGGTGTCCTCGAAGGCCGTGTTGCCGCCGTAGGTGACGAGAACCTTGCGCAGCAGCGGGTACTTGAGGCCACCGCCTCGCACATAGACGGGCTCCACGTAGAGCAGTCCGCCGTCGAGCGGCACCGTCAGGAGGTTGCCGTACTCGACCTGCGAGTCACCTCTCTTGAGGAGGCTGATGGTCTCCGCGATGTCCTGTTCGGAGTTGAACTGGCTCTGGACCTGTTTGGGACCGTCGATCGGTTCGCTGGTCGGCAGTTTCAGGACCGTGATCTTGCCGTAGTCCGGCGTCCCCGCCTCGGCGTTGACCGAGACGAACGCGCTCAGGTTGTCCCGGCCGTTGGGCGTGAGCGTCGTGGTCAGCGAGAACGCCTGTTCCTGCTGGCCCGGCAGCTTCATGCTCAGGTAGTACGGCGGCACCGCGTTGCCCGAGGTGTTGGTCGGGTCGTCCGGGACCTGCCACACCTCGCTGCCGCTGAGGAACGTCTCGGCGTCCTTCACGTGGTAGCGGGTGAGCAGCTCGCGCTGGACCTTGAACAGGTCCTGCGGGTACCGCAGATGGGCCTCCAGCGACTTGGAGATCGCCGTCTTCGGCTCCACCGTGTCCGGGAACGCCTTCATCCAGGTCTTCAGGACCGGGTCCTGGGTGTCCCACTGGTAGAGCTTGACCTCGCCCGTGTACGCGTCGACGGTCGCCTTCACCGAGTTGCGGATGTAGTTGACCTGGTTCTGCTGGGCCACCACCGCGCGCTGGCTGTTGTCGGCGGTCAGCGAGTCGGCCGTCGTATCGCCGAGGGTGGTGCGGGAGGCGTACGGGTAGCCGTTGGTCGTCGTGTACGCGTCGACGATCCACTGGATCTTCCCGTCGACGACGGCCGGGTAGGCGTCGCCGTCAATGGTCAGCCAGGGGGCGACCGCCTCGACGCGCTCCTTGGGCGTGCGGTTGTACAGGATCCGCGACCCCTCGCCGATGGCGCCGGAGTAGAGGATCTGCGGCTCGCTGAACGCCGCCGCGTACGCCGCCCGGTTGACCGGGTTGGAGAGGTTGACGCCGCTGTCGCCCTTGTAGCTGGTGGTCTTCTCACCGCTGTCGTCGGAGTAGTCGATCTCCTTCTGGGGACCGCCGACGATGGAGTACTGGGTGGTCTTCTCTCCGTAGTAGATCCGCTGCTGGTACTCGCCCAGGTCGCCCTTGGACGGCAGGTCGGACTCCGTGAACACCGGGCGGCCGCCGGAGGTGGCCTCGGTGCCCTTGGCGGCGACGACGCCGTAGCCGTGGGTGTAGCGGAAGTGGTCGTTGATCCAGTTGTTCTTGGGGATACCGGCCAGGTTCAGCTCGCGCAGGCCGATGACCGTGTCCTGCTCAGCGCCGTCCTCGCCGCTGTAGCGGTCGACGTCCAGGTTGGTGGGGAACGCGTAGTAGTTCCTCATCTGCTGAAGCTGCTGGAACGTCGGCGAGACGATGTTCGGGTCGAGCAGGCGGATGCTGGCGGCGCCGTCGGCGTCCTTGCGCAGCTTGGCCTTGTCGGTGGTGTCACCCGTGCCCGTGTACTCCTGGACCGTCGTTCCGTCGATGCCGTACGCCTGGCGGGTCGCCTTCAGGTTCTCCTCGACGTACGGCGCCTCCTTGGCCTGCTCGTTCGGCTGGACCTGGAACTTCTGCACGATCGCCGGGTACAGCCCGCCGATGAGGATCGCGGAGAGCACCATCAGGCCGAAGCCGATGACGGGCAGCTGCCAGGTGCGCCGCCAGATCGTGGCGAAGAAGAGCAGGGCGCAGATGACGGCGATGCAGAACAGGATCGTCTTGGCCGGCAGATAGGCGTTCGCGTCGACATACCTCAGACCCGTCCAGTTGCCCGTCGCCTTGAAGTCGCTGGACTTCACCGCGAGGCCGTACCGGTCGAGCCAGTACGCGACGGCCTTCAGGGCGACGAAGATGCCGAGGAGCACCGACAGGTGTCCGGTGGCCGCGGCCGTGGCACGCGCGCCCGGGGAGGTGACCCTCAGACCGCCGTACAGGTAGTGCGTGAGCGCGGCGGCGATCACCGAGAGCACGGCGGCGGCGAAGCCGAAGCCGAGCAGGAAGCGGTACCAGGGCAGGTCGAAGGCGTAGAAGGAGACGTCCAGGTCGAACTGGGGGTCCTTCTGCCCGAAGGACACGCCGTTGACCCACATCAGCCAGGTGCGCCACTGCCCGGAGGCGGAGGCGCCGGCGATCAGGCCGACCAATGCGGTGATCCCGAGGAGCAGCCACTTCTTGTAGGGCGCGATGCCCATGCGGTACCGGTCGAGGCTCTGCTGCTCCATCGACATGGCACTCAGCGGCGGGCGCAGCCGGTGCGCCAGCCAGATGTTGAAGCCGACCGCGGCCGCCATCAGCAGACCGAAGACGAAGAAGAGCCCGATCTTCGTCCACAACGTGGTCGTGAAGACGGAGGAGTAGTTCACCGACCGGTACCAGAGCCAGTCCGTCCAGAACCCCGCGAACATGACGAACGCCATGCCGAGGGCGGCAAGGACGCCCAGCGTCATGAGCAGGGTCCGGACACGCCGGGACGGTCGGCCGACTCTGATCCGCGGCCCCGTCGGGCCTCCGCCGCGGTCCGGCATCTGGAAAGCCAAGGTGCGCACCTCGAAGTTCGCTGTCGATATGTCGGGCCCGCGTCTACGGACCCTCCAGCGGGCCCCCTGGTCGTAGGGGCCTCACCTATTGCAACTTACTCACGCTTTACTCGGTTCCCGCTTCGGGTAACGAACGAGGCAGGATTGTGACCATGTCCAACACTCCCATGGCAGCGAACCCGCTCACCCGGGCCGTACTCGAGATCGACGAGTACGCCTCCGGCCTCGGTTGGGACCAGCCCGCTCGCCTCTTCGCCCTCGTAGACACCGCGCGCCTCAAGGCCCAGGAGCCCGCGCTCGCGGCCCAGCTCGGTCTGGAGGAGGAGTCCGAGACCGCCGGTCTCACCCCGATCGAGCAGGACGAGATCCCCACCGGCAAGGCCCTGGACGAGTTCCTCGGCACGATCGCCTGGCCGGACGCGGTGGTCGGCTGCGCGCTGACCGTGGAGCGGCTGATGCTGCCGCCCTCCGTCGAGGCGTCCGTCCCCGACCACCTCGACGGGGCCCGTCTCACCGAGTGGGTCGCGGCCCACCCGGAGCGTCAGGAGGTCCGTATGACGGTCGCGGTCCTGCGGGACGGCTCCCGCGATTCCGCGCTGCGGCTGCGTGAGAAGGACTCCCCGACCGAGGTCCTCACCGGCCCCGAGCTGGTGCCGGGCCTGGCCGAAGCGCTGACGGCGACGTTCGCGGACTGATCACCGGGGCCCTCGCGCGGCGGGTCCGTGCGGCGGGCCCGTGCCCTACGGCGGGGTGGGGGCGCCCCCTGATGACGGGAGCGCCCCCCACGCGCGCGGGTACCTCGGCTGGGACGCCGTCGGCGGCGGCACCCGTGGGCGTCAGCCCTTGGTGGAGCACTTCGGCAGGTCGGACGTGTTTCCTGAGCGGATGTCCTTCAGGGCGCCGAGGGCGTCCTCGATGGTGTCGACCTTGACGAGGGTGAGTCCGTCGGGAGTGTCCTTGGCGGCAGCGGCGCAATTGTCCTTCGGCGTCAGGAAGTACTGGGCGCCCTTGCCGCGCGCCCCCACCGTCTTCATCTCGATGCCGCCGATGGGGCCGACCTTCCCCTTGTCGTCGATCGTGCCGGTGCCGGCCACGAACCTGCCGCCGGTCAGATTGCCCGGCGTCAGCTTGTCGTAGATGCCGAGGGCAAACATCAGTCCGGCGCTCGGGCCGCCGACGTCGGCGAGTTTGATGTCGATGGTGAACGGGAACGTGTGGTCGGTCCCCGCGGAGATCCCGACTATCGCCCGCTCCTCACCCGAGTCGTCGGATTTGGCCGTCGTGATCGTGACCTTCCGGGTCTCGGTCGGCGTCGTGTTCTTCTTCTCGGCGGCGGCCTGTGCCTTGGCGGGCACGATGACGAAGTCGACGGCCTCGCCCGGCTTGTGCTTGGTGACCTGTTTCGCGACGTCCTCGGGTGCCTTGATCGCCGTACCGTCGACGGACTTGATCACGTCACCGGCGTGCAGCTTGCCCTCGGCCGGGGAGCCCTTGACGACGGTGGAGACGATCACCCAGGACTTCACCGGGATGTCCAGCTGCTTCAGGGCGGCGACCTTGGCGCTCTCCTGGGACTGGCTGAACTCCTCGGCGTTCTCCTGGGTGGACTGCTCCTCCGTCTTGCCGTCCGGGTACAGCGTGTCGTGGGGGACGACCTTGTTGTCGTGTGCCAGCCAGCCGTAGACGGCCTCGACGAGGTTCATCTTGTAGTCGGCGCTCGTGACCCGGACGGTGGTCATGTTGAGATGCCCGGTCGTCGGATACGTCTTGTGTCCCGAGATCTGCAGCACCGGCTCGCCGTCGTGCTTCCCCAGCGTGTTCACCGTCGGCCCCGGTGACATCTCCGAGTAAGGCACGGGAATGAGCACTCCCGCGCACAGGATCGCGATCAGCATCAGGGTGGAAGCGAGCATCGTCGCGGTGCGGCGTGGCATGGAACGACAGTACGGGACAGGCCTGTAAGTGCACTGTCGGGGCCGCTGTCCGGGGCGACGGTGAGCGGTCGTGTCAACCGCCCGTGTGGGACCTCTCCATGGCCTCTCGGAACCGTGTGTAGCCGGCGAGCTCGGTGCCGTCCTCGACGCTCTTGCGGTGCCGACTGGCCCAGCTGCCCCACAGACCGGCACCGATCGCAGCCACAAGTGGAATCAGCAACCAGGCGAGAGCCGCCATGCCGACCTCCCAACCCCATTCACGCGACCGCAACTTAGTGATCAGCAGATTATCCGTCCGCACCGTCAACGCTCACGCTGGGGGGCGGGTTACGCAACCGGAACGGGAATGGGGCCCTCCCGGTCACGCCACCCGGTCCCCCGGGACTTGTGACAAGGGTGTTCCGGGCTCCTGGCAATCGCGTTCCGGTACTCCTGACCCGCGCCCTCAGAGGCTCATTCCCAGGCCCTCGGAGGCTCCCGGCGATGCTCAGCAGGCCCCGACCCACTCCTCCGTCCCGTCGGAGAACCTCTGGTGCTTCCAGATGGGCACCTCGTGCTTCAGGTCGTCGATGAGCTTGCGGCACGCCTCGAAGGCCTCACCGCGGTGCGGGCACGACACGGCGACGACCACGGCGAGATCCCCGACCTTCAGACTTCCCACCCGGTGTACGGCAGCGAGCGCCCGCACCGGATAACTGGCGACCACCTTCTCCGCGATCCGCCGCATCTCCGCCTCGGCGGTCGGATGACACGAATAGCCGAGCTCGTCGACATCGGCTCCCCCGTCGTGGTTCCGCACGGTCCCCACGAACAGCGCGGTCCCCCCGGCGGCGTCGTCCCCGACGGCCCGGAAGACCTCGTCCACGGAGAGCGGGGTCTCCCGGACACCGATCAGCTTGATGGGCTCGTCGGCCCCCTGCTCACCGGGGTGATCGTTCATCGCTGCCATACCTCCATCGTGCCCCACCCGCCCCCCGCCCGACATGGTCGGATCAGCAGGCACCCGCGCGTACGTGCTTGTCTCGTCCTACAGAGTTCTGTCACGTCCCACAGAGGGCAGCCGCCCCACGGGGGCATCGCAGTCCCCCAGGGGCGCCGTCGCCCCACGGCGACGCATGCACCGTCACAGCCGCCGTCGAGCCTTCCGAGCCCGCCGCACCAGCGCCGCCGTACCCAGCAGCGCGACCGTCGCACCCGCGGCGCCGGCCGCCGTCGCGTCCTTCCGGCCGAGCCGGCGCCCGGCCACGGTATGGCGCCCGGACACCTCCTCCAGCAGTTCCGCGAGCACTTCCTCGTTCGTCCACTGCGGCCGCCACCCGGCCTCGTGCAACCGGCTTCCGCTGACCACCCAGGGGTACATCGTGTACGCCAGGTCCCCGGCCGGCGACGGGGTGAGCCCGATCCGGTGCAGCCGGGCCGCGGCTCCGAGAGCCACCGCGGACGGCAGCTCCATGCGCCGGATCCCGCTGAGCTCCTCGACCTCCTCCTGCTCCAGCCAGCCCTCGCACCCGACGGCCAGCTCCCCGTCGACCTTCTCCTGGACGGCGTACTCCAGCGCCCCGCAGAGGTCCTCGACGTGACAGAACTGCCAGGCGGGCCGCGACCCGGCCACCACCAGCAGTCGAGGCGACTCGAAATACCTGGTCAGCGCGGTGTCCGTACCGCCGACGAGGACGGCGGGCCGGACGACGGTGACATTGAGGCCCGGGTGGGCGCGCGGCGCACGGCGGGCGAGGCGCTCGATCTCCAGCAGGTCGCCCACCCCGGTGGCCTCCGCGGTCGCCCGCAGTTCGGCGTCCTCGGAGAGGGGCAGCTCGTTGTCGGGCAGTGCCCCGTAGACCATGGCCGACGTGCACAGCACGACACGGTGCACCCCGGCCGCGGCCGCCGCGGTGAGGACGGTCTGCGTGCCCCGGACGTTGTACGCGCTGCGTGCCGCCGGGTCGGTGCCCAGATCGAGGTCGACCGCGAGGTGCACCACGACGTCCGCGCCGCGCAGCTTGTCGGCGATCGCCGGGTCCCGTACGTCGAGGATGTGCCACTGGGCCGCCGAGCACTCCCCGCGCCGCTCGTCGATGGCGATGACCTGCCGGATCTCTGCGGACTCGGCGAGCCGCTCGGTGAGCAGCGCGCCCACACCGGACGCGGCGCCGGTGACCGCGACGACGGGTCCGCGCGCGGCAGAGCTGGTTGAGTGGTTTCGCGCTGCGCGAACCTGCGGATCTGGGGAACTCACCGGGCGTCTCCAGCGGTTGTCTTCAGTACGAACGCGGGTGACGCGTACGTACCAGGTGGCATCCATCCTGCCGCAGGCCTTCAGTCGGCGGAGCACCGAGGCCCGAACGCGCCGCGGTGTCTACGCTGGGTGGTGTTCGGGCAGCCGTGCCGTCGGTGGAACCGACGGCCCTACCAGCCGAGGAATCCCGTGAGTGACACCCCATTCGGATTCGGCCTTCCGCCGGAGGAGCCGGACGACGGCGACGAGGGCAAGAAGAAGGACCAGCAGAGCGGTGGTGGTCAGGGGCCTGCCAACCCGTTCGGCTTCGGCTTCCCCGGTGCCGGCGGCTCCGGTGCCGACAATCCGTTCGCCGCGATGTTCGGTTCCATGAACCCCACCGACCTGGGCGCCGCCTTCCAGCAGCTGGGCCAGATGCTCTCGTACGAGGGCGGCCCGGTGAACTGGGACATGGCCAAGCAGATCGCCCGTCAGACGGTGTCCCAGGGCACCGCAGACGGCACCAAGGACTCCAGCGTCGGCCCCGCCGAGCGCACCGCCGTCCAGGAGGCCGTCCGCCTGGCAGACCTGTGGCTGGACGACGCGACGTCCCTGCCGTCGGGTGCCGGATCCGCGGTGGCGTGGAGCCGCGCGGAATGGGTGGAGGCGACCCTGCCCGCCTGGAAGGAGCTCGTCGACCCGGTGGCCGAGCGCGTCGGCGGCGCCATGGGCGACATCCTGCCGGAGGAGATGCAGGCCATGGCGGGCCCGCTGATCGGCATGATGAAGTCGATGGGCGGAGCCATGTTCGGCCAGCAGATCGGGCAGGCCGTGGGGGTGCTCGCGGGCGAGGTCGTCGGCTCGACCGACGTCGGCCTGCCCCTCGGTCCGGCCGGCAAGGCCGCCCTCCTGCCGGTCAACGTGGAGGCGTTCGGCAAGGACCTGGGCATCGGCCAGGACGAGGTGCGGCTCTACCTGGCGCTGCGTGAGGCCGCCCACCAGCGGCTCTTCGCCCATGTGCCGTGGCTGCGCTCGCACCTGTTCGGCGCGGTCGAGGGCTATGCGCGCGGGATCAAGGTCGACACGGCCAAGCTGGAGGACGTGGTCGGCCAGTTCGACCCGCAGAACCCCGAGGAACTGCAGCAGGCGCTTCAGCAGGGCATGTTCCAGCCGGAGGACACGCCGGAGCAGAAGGCCGCTCTGGCTCGTCTGGAGACGGCTCTGGCGCTCGTGGAGGGCTGGGTGGACGCGGTGGTGCACGCCGCTGCCAAGCCGCGCCTGTCCTCCGCCGACGCGCTGCGCGAGACCCTGCGCCGCCGCCGCGCCACGGGTGGCCCGGCCGAGCAGACGTTCGCCACGCTGATCGGCCTGGAGCTGCGTCCCCGCCGACTGCGCGACGCCTCCCGCCTGTGGGCCTCCCTCACGGACGCGCGCGGCGTCGACGGCCGGGACGCCCTGTGGGCACACCCGGACATGCTGCCCAACGCCTCCGACCTGGACGACCCCGACGGCTTCGTCCACCGCGAGCAGCTGGACTTCTCGGAACTGGACAAGATGCTCGGCGAGGCCGCGTCCGGTTCCGACGAGAAGCCGGAGCCGAAGAAGAAGGACGACGACACCGAGTGATCCTGTACGACGACGCGGTCCTCGTACTGAAGGGCTACGAGGACCAGCCGGCGCTGCGCCAGGCCTACCTCGACCATCTGGCCGAGCACCCGGACGGCATCTGGAAGGCCTGCGAGGCAGGGCACATCACGGCGAGCGGCCTGGTGATCGACCCCGAGCGCGGGCGGGTCCTCCTGACGCTCCACAGGAAGCTGCGCATGTGGCTCCAGATGGGGGGACATTGCGAGCCCGGGGACACCAGCCTCGCGGCCGCCGCCCTGCGCGAGGCGACGGAGGAGTCCGGCGTCACCGGCCTGACCCTGCTCCCGGGCGGACCGGTGCGCCTGGACCGCCACCCGATCCCGCCGCCCTGCCACTGGCACTACGACGTCCAGTACGCGGTGCTGGCGCCCCCGGACGCCGAACACCTGGTCAGCGACGAGTCGCTCGACGTGCGCTGGTTCCCGTACGCCGAGGTGGCGGACGTGGCGGACAAGTCGGTCGTACGGCTGCTGGAGGCGACGCGAGCGCGGCTGTGACCGTGCGCCAGGCCGGGCACGGCTCGGCCCTCAGCATGTGAGGGCGTGGGGCGACCTCGCTCTTCCGGGTGGTGTCGGCGGTGGGGCGGAGTGGAGTCGCCGGGCTCTGGGAAGGCCCCCGCCGGGGGGAAGCAAGCCGTAAGGGGCGACCGCCATGGCGGTCGCCCCTTACGCGTCTCTCGGCTGCCCGACGCGGCGATCAGTTGCGGCTGCCCCCGAGGTTGTTCCCGCTCAGGCCGCCCGCGCCCATGCCGAACTGACCGAGCACCCCGGACGTACGGACGTGCTGCGGCGGCAGCAGCTCGCTCGGCTGCACCAGGACGTGCCCGCTGCCGGAGAAGTGCATCTCCCAGCCCTCACCGGTGGAGCCCCGACGGCGCCACACGGCGGATGTCGAGGTCGGCGCCTGGAGCTGGGTGCGCAGCGAGGTGGACCAGGCGATGACGGCGTCCGAGTCGACACAGATGTTCTTCTCGGGGGTCACTTCGAGCGCCAGCGGCTCACCCGAGGTCATCAGGACGACCTTGCCGCCGCCGGACAGCTCCAGGTTGTACGCCCCCGCCGAGGCGACCTCGACGGCGCTGTCCACGGCGACGATGCCGACGTTGAGGGAGCCGTCGAACGCCAGGACCGCGGAGGAGTCCACCGTGATGCCGCGGCCGACGTCCATGATGTGCAGGTACTGCGCGAAGTTGGCGAGATACACGATCCCGTTGCCCTTGCAGCGCATGAGTTCCAGACGCTCACCGGTCATCCGCTCGGCGTTGCGCCAGCTGCGGTTGCGGTACTGGCTGTCGAACTCGACCTGCCCCTCGAAAGCGACCATGGCGCCCTGGCGGGCCAGGACGGGGCTGCTGCCGATGGTGACGTCCGTCTTGAGCAGCTGCGGGTTCTGCAGCGTGTAGCGCTCGGTGTGCTCCACCGGGATGTGCGCGAAGAGTGTGCTGTGCATGGTGTGCTGTTCTCCTCTCGGCCCCGGTCAGCCACGGACCTTGAAACGGTCACCGGTGTCCTCGCTGGGCTGGACGACCACGAAGCCCTGCCCCTTGAACCCGATCTGGAAGGCCTCTCCGCTGCCCCGGCCGATGAGCGCGCCGGCCTTGATGGTGCGGCGGGCCTTCATGTCGAGGCCGTCGGTCCAGGCGATCAGCGCGTCCGGGTCGACGTACGTCTCCCGTTCGGCGCAGTCGAGGGAGATCGGCACGCCCCGGCTGACCAGGGCGACCCACCCGGTGCCCCGGATGACCAGGTTGGTCAGGCCGGAGCCGGAGAGCTTGGCGAGGCCCTTGACCGGTTCGATGCTCAGCTGGAGGGAGGCGTCGCAGGCCAGCAGGGTGGGACCGTTGACGGACAGCGCCTCGTTGTTCAGGTGGACGATGAGGACGTCACCGCCGTAGTCGGCGAGGTAGAGGTCGCCGTCGCCGCGGCAGAGCATCAGTTTGCCGCCCTCTCCGGTGACCATCTCCTCGGCGCTGCGGCGCAGCGAGGCGGGCGCGGCGTCGAACTGCACGAACCCGTCGTACGCGATCATCGAGCCGGCCTTCGCCAGGAGATCCTGCCCGGTGACCATGGTGACCTTGAGCGTCTTGGAGCTGTGCACGCTCATCCGGACGCCGGTGGCCGCGGAGCGGTGCGCGTTGAGTGTCTGGAGGTCCATGCTCTGCCTCACACCTCGAAGGGCTGGACGACGACGAAGTTGCCGGGGGCACCGCGGAACTGGAGGTTGATCGCCTCCTGGGTCTGCCGGGCGTACCCGGAGCGGCGCAGCCTCAGCGAGGTCGTGGTGACGGCCTGCGCACCGGCGGACCAGGCGATGACGGCGTTGCCGTCGACATAGGTGGCCGGGCCGACGGGAAGCACGACGGGGACGCCGCGCGTCTTGACGACGACCGCTCCCGTGCCGGAGAAGAGCATGCTGAACAGTCCGCCGCCGGGCAGACCGGCGCCCTCGATGCGGCGGATCTCGGTGTCCAGCGCCTCGTCGAAGGCGAGGACGCCGCGCGCGCTGGTGTAGAGCTGCTCGTTCTGGAGGCGGATGACGAAGAGCCTGCTGCCCTCGTCGGCGAGGAACACCTCGCCGTCGCCGGAACAGCGCATCAGGGCCATGCCCTGTCCGGTGAGCTGTCCCGTCAACTTGCCGAGCAGGCCGGACCCCTTGTGGGCGAAGTCGATGTCGCCCTGGTAGGCGACCATGCTGCCCTGCTTTGCGAGGATGTTGGCGCCCTTGGTGAGGGTGGCCCGCACCATCTGCGGGTTCTGCTCGGTCCAGCGGTCACCGACGGGTGCCTCGGAGTACTTCGTCAGCACGACGCGGAGTCCGGCGTCCGGGGGCACGGGGGCGAGCTGTGTGCCGCCGCCGAACGGCTGCCCTTGCCCGGGGAAGGCCGCGGGGGCGCCCGGCGGTGTGAACGGGCCGCCCTGAGGTGCCGCGCCGGGCGGCGGCGTGAAGGGTCCGCCCTGCGGCGGTGCGCCCGGAGGGGTGAACGGGCCGCCCTGCGGCGGGGCACCGGGCGGAGTGAAGGGCCCGCCCGGCGGTGCGGCCGGCGGCGGGACGGTGCCGCCTGGCGGCGTGTGGAGCGGCGCGGCGATCGTCGGAGCGGCGTGCACGGAGGGTGAGGGCGCCGGGGGCGCGTATCCCTGGGACGGGGCCGGGGCCGGCGCGGCGGGGGCGCCGAACGCAGGCGGGGCGAAGCCGGGAGCCGGGTCCGTCTGCGGCTGCTGGGGCGCGGCGGCCGGCTCCTCCTCGGCGACCTCGCCGCCGAAGTTCTTCAGCAGCGCGTCGAGGCCGCCGTCGAAGCCCTGGCCGACGGCGGCGAACCGCCAGACGTCCTTCAGGTAGAAGTCGCCCAGCATCACGGCGCGCTCGGTGGAGAACTCCGAGCCGTCGAACGGGTACCGGGCCACCTCCTCGCCGCCCGCGACGATGCGGATGTAGCCGGGGGAGATCTGCGACATCTGGCCATTGCCGTCGATCGTCGCCGTGAACGACAGCTTCTGGATCTGTGGCGGGATCCTGTCGAGCGTGACCCGGAAGGATTCCGTGTCGCCCGACTGGGCGCCCAGGAGCTGGATGGCTTCCTCGGGACTCTTCGGCTGGTTGAAGAAGACGAAGTAACGGTCGTCCGAGAGACGTTCGTCGGCGTCCAGACCGAAGCAGCTGATGTCGAAGGTCAATCCGGGGGCGGAGATCTGTACGCCTACGTACAGATCTGTACCCGCGGTGAGGTCACTGATCTTGGCCTTGTGGCCGCGCTGGAATTCCCTGGCCATGCGTAACGACCGTCCCCCATCCCGAAAGTGAGTGCGCCTGCGAGTGCGTCGCGCCAGGCTAACCGCAAAGTCCGAGACCGTACGAGGCTGGTACAGAGCCGCTACAAAAGTGCCTCTTCGAGCCACCGTGCCGGGAAACGTCCACGCGCACGTGAAGTGCCCTTCAGGCCACCCGCGGGTGCGGTGGCGTCCCTGGAGGCGCGGGCACGTCAGCGGTCGTCCCGGAAGCGGGGCCGCTCGCCGCACGGGGGTCCGCTGAGCGCGGAATCCGCCGCCGCGGGGGGCGTTCCCGAGGCGGAGTCACTCGTCGTCGGCCGCGGGGAGATGCGGCAGCCGGTCGGCGGCGACCACTCCTTCGAGGTACCCGCGAGCACGCTCCGTGCGCGGGTAGGCCTCCAGCAGGCGCCAGAAGCGTGGCCCGTGACCCGGTACGAGCAGGTGTGCGAGTTCGTGGAGGAGGACGTAGTCGACGACGTACTCGGGCATGCCCTGCAGACGGTGCGAGAGCCGGATGCTGCCCTCGGCGGGGGTGCACGAGCCCCAGCGGGTGTTCTGGTTGGTGACCCAGCGGACGGAGGTGGGCCGGGCCCGCCCGCCGAAGTACTGGTCCGACAGGCGGGCGGCTCGCTCGGCCAGTTCCGTGTCGCCGAGGAGCCGTCTGCTTTCCTGCGCGGCCAGCTTGTCGAGCATGACGGTCACCCAGCGTTGCTCCTCCGCCTCGGACATCCGGGCGGGGATCAGTACGACGGTGCGATCGCCCTCTCGGTACGCGGAGACGGTTCTGCGCCGTCGGGCGCTCCTGCGGACCTCGATCGCGCTCGCCCCCGAGCCGCTTGGCGGCTGGCTCGTCGTGCTGCGCTGTGGCTTTCCGGCGCGGTGCAGTGGGTCGGCGGGCACGCCCCGACGTTACCCGCTGCACACGGGGGAAGTCCCGCCTCCGGGACGGTTCGATATCGATCCGCACTCCGAGCGCCTGATTTGTACGACGAACGCCGTCGCCTGTGGACAACTCTCGACGCGCATCGTCGCGGTCCGTGCATGCTGGCACCCGTCGGCGCTCCAGGCACTCGCCTCGCCGGCACATGGGGATCTTCTTCTGGCTACGGGGGCCGATCATGCATCCGATGGTGAAGCCCGCGCTCCGGCGCGGTTGGCGGGATCTCAATACCGTGCAGTTCGGTCTCGCACCGGCGCACGCCATGGTCCTGGGGCCGATGGACACGGCGACGGGCAGTTTCCTCGACCTCCTCGATGGAACACGCGGCCTGCCGCTCCTGCGCGAGGAGGGGCGCTCGATGGGCCTGCCCGACGGCCATGTGGACGGACTGGTGGACCGGCTTGCCGCGTCCGGCCTGCTGGACGACGCCACCGGCGGCGGCCCGGCCGCGGACGCCCTGCGGGGCAAGCCCGAGGTCCTGGACCGGCTGCGGCCCGACGCCGCCACGCTCTCTCTGACCACCCCCACCCCCGGCGACGCCCTGCGGCACCTGGCCGCCCGCCGCTCACTGAGAGTGCAGGTACGGGGCGCGGGCCGGGTGGGCGCGGTGCTCGCCTGTCTGCTGTCGGGGGCGGGCGTCGGCGAGGTCGATGTGCGCGACGTCGGGCGGGTCGAGCCGTGGGATGTGGCGCCGGGCGGCCTGCCGGTCGAGTCGATCGGCGAGGGCAGGGATGTCGCGGCGCGCCGGGCCGCCCGACACGCGGCCCCCGGCCGGCCGCCCCGGCGCCGCGGCGGGCCGCAATCCACCACGGACCCGGCCGAGGAGATGCCGCCGCACCGCCTCCGCGACGAGCCCGGCTTCTCCCTGGTGATCCTCGCCCCACGCGACGCCGTCGACGTCCAGGCCCCCAGGCCCGCCGCCGCGGAGCCGCTCATCGCCTCCGGAACACCCCATCTCTACGTGGGCGTCGTCGAGGGCACCGGTGTCGTGGGTCCCCTGGTCCTGCCCGGTGAGACGGGCTGCGCGGGCTGCCTGGAGCGGAGGCGCGCGGACCGCGACGAGAGCTGGCCGCGTCTGGTCGCACAGTGGCGCTCCGGTCGCCCACGTCAGGTCGAGGCCTGCGACATGGCGCTGGCCACAGCGGTCGCAGCGCTGGCCGCGGGGCACGCCCTCTCCTTCCTCGACGGACAGACGCCGTCCAGCGCGGGTGCCCGCTGGGAGGCCTCTCTACCGGGGCTCGACTGGCACTCGCGCCCGGTGTGGTCCCATCCCGGTTGCCCCTGCGGGGCGGCGGAGAATGACCCGAGCGAGAAAGGTAACGGGGAACACACCCCAAAAGAAGGGGAACAGCGCGAGACAATGGCGGAGCATCAGCGGTCAACGAGGTTGTCCCGCAAGGCGTACGCGGCACGGCCGGCTGGGACTTGGAGGGCGCATGTCTGATCTTCCCCGGAAGGCGGTCACCCGGACCGCCAAGCTCGCCGCGCTCCCGCTCGGCATCGCGGGTCGGGCCACCTGGGGCCTCGGCAAACGGATCGTCGGCGAGTCGGCGGAGCTCGTGGGCCGTGAGCTCCAGCAGCGCACCGCGGAGCAGCTGTTCAAGGTGCTGGGCGAGCTCAAGGGCGGCGCCATGAAGTTCGGGCAGGCTCTGTCCGTCTTCGAGTCGGCGCTCCCGGAGGAGGTCGCGGGCCCCTACCGCGCCGCGCTGACCAAGCTCCAGGACGCTGCTCCGCCGATGCCGACCCGCACCGTGCACTCCGTGCTGCGGGAGCGGATCGGTGAGGACTGGCAGGAGCTGTTCCTCGAATTCGAGGACAAGCCGGCCGCGGCGGCCTCGATCGGCCAGGTCCACCGCGCGGTGTGGCACGACGGGCGTGCGGTCGCGGTCAAGGTGCAGTATCCGGGTGCGGGCGAGGCCCTCCTCTCCGACCTCGGGCAGCTCAGCCGGTTCGCCCGCCTGCTGGGACCGCTGGTCCCCGGGATGGACATCAAGCCGCTTATCGCGGAGCTGCGGGACCGTGTCTCCGAGGAGCTCGACTACGGTCTGGAGGCGCAGGCCCAGCAGGCGCACGCGCAGGAGTTCGCCGACGACCCGGATGTCGTGGTCCCGGCCGTGGTGCACCAGTGCGACCAGGTCCTCGTCACCGAGTGGATGGACGGCACGCCTCTCTCCGAGGTGATCACTGACGGTACCCAGGAGCAGCGCGACCGAGCGGGTCAGCTGCTGACGCGCTTCCTCTTCTCGGGCCCGGCCCGCACCGGTCTTCTGCACGCCGACCCCCACCCCGGGAACTTCCGCCTCCTGCCGGACGAGAAGGTCGGCTGGCGCCTCGGCGTCCTCGACTTCGGCACGGTGGACCGGCTGCCGGGCGGCCTGCCCACACCGATCGGCGACGCCCTGCGCCTGACCATCGAGGGTGAGGCCGAGGCCGTCTACGAGATGCTGTGCGCGGAGGGCTTCGTCAAGGAGTCGATCGCTCTGGACCCGGACGCGGTCCTCGACTATCTGCTCCCGATCATCGAACCGGCCCGGGCGGACGAGTTCACCTTCGCCCGAGGCTGGATGCGCAGCCAGGCCGCTCGTATAGCCGACCCCCGCTCCCCCGCCCACCAGTTGGGCAAGCAGCTCAACCTGCCCCCGTCCTACCTGCTCATTCACCGGGTGACCCTGAGCACCATCGGCGTGCTGTGCCAGCTGGGTGCGACGGTCCGTATGCGCGACGAACTGGAGGAGTGGCTGCCGGGCTTCATGGCGGACGAGGAGCCCGAGTCAGCCACGGGGGCGTGAGCCGGTCGTCGGTCGGCCATCTCGGTCTCGGCGAAGCAGTCCGGAGCAGGTCAGGACACGGCTTCGCCGACACCGCGGGACTCGCCCGGGGGAGCCGGTGCCGCGCCGCCCCGGGCTCGGCCCGCCCCGCTGTGTCCGGCTCACCACCAGGCCGAGTCCAAACGGCCCTCGATCGCGCGGAGGTTCTCCCGGGCGCAGGTCTCGCAGAAGTAGTGCCGACGGCCGTTCTCCACGGAACAGGTCCACAGGGGCTGGGGAGCCTCGGTGGTGGCACCGCAGCCGGCGCACACGAGGGTCTGGGGTCCTGCGGCGAAGCCGCTGTCGTCGCTGCCCCCGGGAATACTCGTCACCGGGCGACGATAACTCCGTGCCCGGCGGATCGGTGCTCGCAACGCAGCGCGGGGGCCGGTCCGTTCGGACCGGCCCCCGCGAGGAGCCACCGTCAGAGGTGGTGGTGATGATGTGCCTGGCTCGGCCGGTTCATGCCGGTGGCCGCGTCGCGGCTACTGCATGACCGCCATGGCGAGCGCACGGCGGGCACGCATCGACGCGCGCTCGGCCCGGCGCTGCATCCGGCGGGCGACCGCCAGGCGCACGGCCCGGCGCTCCTGCTCGGCATGGTGCAGGCGGTCGTGCATATGCGCACGAGCCAGGGCTTCTGGCATGAGATGCATTTCTCGGGTCCTGTTCTGACGCGAGGCGTTCGCGCCGGTGGGGGTGAAGTCTGGGATCGCGGAGCCTGCGGGCTCGCTCGTGGACGGCTTCATCGGGGCCTGCTTCTTGGGGTCGTGCGTGAGGGGGCGGTCGATCGTTCCGGTGATGTTCATGCCGTGACCGGGTTCTTGCGCGGGCGACCACGAGGCCGCTTGCGGGCAACGACGACACCCTGGACGAAGAGCTCGCCACCCCAGACGCCCCAAGGCTCACGCCGCTCCTTGGCGCCGGCGAGGCAGGCCTCCATCAGCGGGCAGGTGCGGCAGAGGGACTTGGCGTACTCGACGTCGGCCGGCGACTCGGCGAAGAAGACCTCCGGGTCGTAGGAGCGGCAGGGGACGGGTACACCCAGGTTCTCGATGGCGTCGTCGAGCGCGGTGAGCGCAGTGAGCGGGGTCAAGGTGGAGTCCTCCGTGAGGCGGGGCGGGGGGATCGTTTCGGAAGGCGGTACGGACGGGGCGTGCGCTTCGAGTTGCACGGTTCGTCTTCCTCGTCTGGTCGTTCCGGCCGGGTGGGCCGGGTGGCGGCTGGTACCGGGTTCTTTTCTTGTCCCGAGGCCCCTTCGTTCTGCAGCCCCCGGTCGGGGACAAACAGAAGGGCCGCGGATCCCGGGTGGGGTTCCGCGGCCCTGAAGGCGCCGGCCTGATCGTCGATCAGGCTGGATCGCTCCAGGGTTCAGGCCCACGGAAGGCCCACATCAGGTGGTGCTGCGTCGTCTGCTTCCGGAATCCGGCACCGGCCGCCGCAAAGGCATAGGCCTGCGCCTGTGCCGCTACTGCTGCTTCCAGTGCCTTGGTCGGTCGCTCATTGCGCTCGCTGACGGGAAGACCCGCAGGAGACACGGAGGACGCCGGACGACCGCCACGGATGGCGGACAGACCGGTGCCCAGGTTCGAGGCGCCGAGCATGCACGTGGAGACGGCCGAGCGATCGGTCATTTTGACCGGGCTGATGAAGCTGGTGTTGATGCTGATCACTGGACTCGCCTCCTCTCGGCGTCTACGGGACCGGTGTGAACCGATCCGACGGATATGAAGTACACCACGAAACCAGGGCCTTGGAGAAGGCCGCTGTTCCCGTGCCTAAGAACCTATGGGGATTGCTGGGGCATGCGCAAACTATTTTTTCGACGAGTTGGTATCAGTCACTCTCGTCCTCGCCCAGGGGTTCCCGACCTGCGCAGATGTCGAGAACATCGGCGCCGTACCGCTGGAGCTTACGGGCGATGACACCGGGGATGCGACCCAGTTCCACCGGAGTGCTCGGCCCCGCTTCCGCGATGGCCATCAGGGTCCGGTCGGTGAAGACGCAGAAGTCGGGCTGCCCGCTGCGCCGGGCCTGGACGGCCCGCCACTCCCGGAGTCGCTCGTAGAGGCCCTCGTCCATGTCGGAGGGGCAGTCCTCGCAGCGCATCAGCTTCATCTCGCCCGCCTCGCGCAGGCTGCGGCCGCAGACCCGGCAGCGGGCGGGGGTCCGACTGGTGCGGCGTGCGACCGGTCCGTTGCCGCCGCCGACCGAGAAGGCGCCGGGGCGGTGGCCCGGCGAGCCCGGCTCGACCCCGCCGGAGGCGCTCGGGCCGGTGCGGCCCCCGGTGGCGGTCGAGCCGGGGCGCAGTCCGTCGAGGAAGCGGCTGGGGCGCCGGTTCGGGCGGCTGCCGGGCGTACGGGAGAGGGCCCAGGAGACGGAGAGCTGCTGCCGGGCCCGGGTGACGCCGACATAGAGGAGTCGTCTCTCCTCCTCGATCTGCTCGTCCGTTCTGGCGTAGGTGATCGGCATCATGCCCTCGGCGACACCGACCAGGAAGACAACATCCCACTCCAGGCCCTTGGCGGAGTGCAGGGAGGCGAGGGTGACGCCCTGGACGGTCGGGGCGTGCTGGGCGCTCGCCCGTTCGTCCAGTTCCGCCACCAGGTCGCCGAGGGTGGCGTCCGGCTTGGCCGCGGCGAAGTCCTGCGCCAGGTTCACCAGGGCCGCCAGTGACTCCCAGCGTTCCCTGACCGCTCCGGAACCCGCCGGTGGTTCGCCGGCCCAGCCCTCGCCGGACAGCACGGCCCGTACCTGTGAGGGAAGGTCTACGGCGTCCTCCAGGAGGCTGTCGTTGCCGCCGAACCGGGCCGCGGCTCGCAGGGCGGACCCCGCCTTGCGCACCTCCGGGCGGTCGAAGAACCGCTCGGCGCCGCGCAGCTGATAGGGCACCCCTGCGTCGGCGAGGGCCTGCTCGTAGGTCTCGGACTGGGAGTTCGTGCGGAACAGGATGGCGATCTCGCTCGCCGGGACCCCGGAGTCGATGAGACCCCGGATGCGGCGGGCGGCGCCCTCCGCCTCGGCGGGCTCGTCCACGTATTCGGTGTAGCGGGGTTCGGGGCCCGGGGGGCGTTGCGAGATCAGCTCCAGGCGGTGGTCGGCGGCGCGGCCGCGGGCCTGGGAGAGGAGGCCGTTGGCGAGGTGGACGACCTGGGGTGTGGAGCGGTAGTCGCGGACGAGCTTGACGACGGTGGCCCCGGGGTGGCGGAGGCGGAAGTCGAGCAGATGGTCGGGGGTTGCGCCCGTGAACGAATAGATCGTCTGGCTGGCGTCACCGACGACGCAGAGGTCGTCCCGGTCGCCGAGCCACAGTTCCAGGAGGCGCTGCTGGAGGGGGCTGACGTCCTGGTACTCGTCGACCACGAAGTGCTGGTACTGGGAGCGGACCTGCTCGGCGATGTCGTGCCGGTCCTGGAGGATGCCGACCGTGAGCAGCAGGACGTCCTCGAAGTCGATCACCGCGCGCTCGCGCTTGAGGTCCTCGTAGGTGGCGTAGAGCTGGGCGATCTCCGCCGGGTCGCGGGGGGTCTCACGACCGTGCTTGGCAGCCGCGGCGGCGTAGTCGGCGGGGACGGTCTGGGTGACCTTGGACCATTCGATCTCGGCGGCGGCGTCCCGTAGTTCGTTGCGATCGAGACGGATGCGGCAGGCGGCCGCCGCGTCCGCGACGAGGGGAATCTTGCGGTCGACGATCCTGGGCATCCCGCCGCCGACGGCCTTCGGCCAGAAGTACTGGAGCTGGCGCAGGGCCGCGGAGTGGAATGTGCGGGCCTGGACCCCGGAGGCGCCGAGCTGGCGGAGGCGGCCGCGCATCTCGCCGGCGGCACGGCTGGTGAAGGTGACGGCGAGCACGCTGGCGGGCTGGAGTATGCCCGCTCGCACGCCGTAGGCGATGCGGTGGGTGATGGCGCGGGTCTTACCCGTGCCCGCTCCCGCAAGGACGCACACCGGCCCGTGCAGGGCGGTGGCCACCGCGCGCTGCTCGGGGTCGAGCCCTTCGAGCACCGCGTCGGCCGAGTCGGGGACCCGCGGGAAGAGGGTGGAGTGCGTTGCTGCTGTCACACGGCCATGCTGCCAGGTCCCCGGAGACGGCCGAGCCGGTTGTCCACAGGCAGGCACCCGCAGTCGTATTAGTGCGGCAGGCTCATGCCGCGGGCGTCCCCGTGTCGTGCCGGTGTCGGCCGGAGGGCGGCGTGGTGGTGGACGCCACCCTGCCCCGGGGAATGGCGGGCCCGTCGCGTACGTTCCACTCACTGCTACGAGCACCCCTCATACCGTGAAGGAGCGCCAGGGACATGGCGGGCACTGTGACGATGTACAGCACCACGTGGTGCGGCTACTGCCGTCGGCTGAAGAGCCAGATGGACCGCGAGGGCATCACGTACACCGAGATCAACATCGAGCAGGACCCGGAGTCCGCGGCGTTCGTGGAGAAGGCGAACGGCGGGAACCAGACCGTTCCCACCGTCCTCTTCCCGGACGGTTCGACCCTCACCAACCCTTCGCTGGCGCAGGTCAAGCAGAAGATAGGCGCGTAGTCGCGCGAGCCCCTGCCGGGTCACACCCCTAGCCGGTGTGTCCCCTGGTCGGCAGGGGCTTGCCGTACCAGAGTTCGATCAGCCGGGCCGCGATCGAGATGCCGTAGGGAGCCAGCACCTCCCCGGACTCGAACGCGGCCCGCAGCTCTTCCCGGGAGAACCAGCGCGCCTCGTGGATCTCGTCGCCGTCCACGTCGACGTCGGTGGAGGTGGCGCGGGCCATGAAGCCGAGCATGAGGCTGGACGGGAAGGGCCATGGCTGGCTGGCGATGTACTCGACCTGGCCGACGGTGATGCCGACCTCCTCGTGGACCTCCCGGCGCACGGCCTGCTCGATGGACTCACCGGGCTCCACGAAGCCCGCGAGAGTCGAGAAGCGGCCCTCGGGCCAGTGGACCTGGCGGCCGAGGAGAAGGCGGTCCTCGTCGTCCGTGACGCCCATGATCACCGCGGGGTCGGTCCGCGGGTAGTGCTCGGCGCCGCAGGGGGGGCAGCGGCGGATGTGACCGGCCGCCGCGATGACCGTGCGCTCGCCGCAGCGGGAGCAGAAGCGGTGGGTGCGCTGCCAGTTCTCCAGGCCCACCGCGTGCACCATGAGGCCGGTGTCGCGCGGCGACAGCAGCATGCCCGCCTCACGCAGGCCGGCCGGGCGGGCCGACTGGTCCATGCGCCCGGGGAGCGAGTCCTTCTGCAGTGCGAAGTAGCTCACACCGTCGGCGTCGGTGCCCAGGAAGTAGCGGTGTGCCTCGGTGAGCGGCGCCTCGAAGGACGGTGTCATGACGAGTTCGGTGGTGCCGTCCGACGTCTCGTCGATGAGGACCTGACCGCCGGAGACCACGAAGCAGCGGGTGGTGGGGTGGCTCCAGGCCGCCGCGAGCCAGGCCTCGTCGAGGCGGTGGTGGGCCGCCCGGTCGATGCCGCTCGGGGCAGTGAGCGCGATGGGACGATCGGCGGTGTGGTCGGTCCAGGACGTCACGGGTGCTTCCAACTCCCCCGGTGGGACGGTCGGGTTCGGGCGGGCGGTTCGGGCGGGGTGTACGGCGGGCGGGCGCGCTGGGGCGTGGGGACTTTCTTCAGTGTGCCCCGCGGGAGCTTTCGGCCAGCTCGCTCCAGAGGTACGCGCTGGTCTCGACGCCCTTCAGCAGCAGGTCCAGTTCGACCTTCTCGTCCGGGGCGTGCCAACCGTCGGAGGGGACGGAGATACCCAGGAAGAGCACGGGTGCGTCGAGGACTTCCTGGAGGTCGGCGGCGGGGCCGGAGCCGCCCTCACGGGTGTAGCGGACTGGCTGCTGGAAGGCGCGGCCCATGGCACGCACCAGGGACTGCAGGGCGGGGTGGTCCAGGGGGGTGAGACATGGACGGGTGGCCCCGCTGAAGGTGATCTCGTGGCGGATGCCGGCGGGGATCCGCTCGGCGGCCCAGGCGGTGACGGCCTTCTCGATGTGGTCCGGGTCCTGGCCGGCGACCAGCCGGAAGGACAGCTTCACCATCGCCGAGGACGGAATGATCGTCTTGCTGCCGACGCCCTGATAGCCGCCGCCGATGCCGTTGACCTCGGCGGTCGGACGGGCCCAGACGCGCTCCAGGGTGGTGTGCCCGGCCTCACCGTGGGTCGCAGTCGACTTGGCCGTGCGCAGCCACCGCTCCTCGTCGAAGGGCAGTTCGGCGAAGAGTTCGCGCTCGCGGTCGGTGAGTTCGACGATGCCGTCGTAGAAGCCGGGGATCGCCACGCGCGCGTGCTCGTCGTGCAGGGCGGCGACCAGGCGGGCGACCTCGGTGGCCGGGTTCGGGACGGCGCCGCCGAAGGAGCCGGAGTGGATGTCCTGGTCGGGGCCGTACAGCCGGATCTCGCACTCGGCGAGGCCGCGCATGCCGGTGCACACGGTCGGGGTGTCCGCGGACCACATGCCGGTGTCGGAGACGACCACCGCGTCGGCGGCGAGCCGCTCGGCGTGCTCCTCGACGAGGGCCCGGAAGTGCGGTGAGCCGGACTCCTCCTCACCCTCGATGAGCATCTTCAGGTGGACGGCCGGGGTGCCGCGGCCGGTGGTGGCGAGGTGGGCGCGGACGCCGAGTGTGTGGAAGAACACCTGGCCCTTGTCGTCGGCCGCCCCGCGCGCGTGGAGACGGTTGCCCCGGATCACGGGCTCGAACGGCTCGCTGTCCCAGCCGTCCTCGCGGGCGGCGGGCTGCACGTCGTGGTGGCCGTAGACCAGGACGGTGGGGGCGTCGGGGTCCTCGGAGGGCCATTCGGCGAAGACGGCGGGAGCGCCGGGTGTCTCCCAGACCTCGGCTACGGGGAAGCCGGTCTCCCGGAACTTGGCGGCCAGCCAGTCGGCGCTGCGGCGTACGTCCGTCGCGTGCTCGGGCTGCGCCGACACCGACGGGATGCGCAGCCATTCCACGAGGTCGTCGAGGAAGGCGGCACGGTGGTTCTCGATGTACGTACGGACGGCGCTGTCCGGGGTCTCGCTCATGCTCACGAGACTATCGGCCCGCACCGGCGTACTCGTCCGGCGGTTCGTCCCCGAACGGCTCCGGGGACTCCCGCGGCCCGAAAGGATCCTCGGAGTCCGGCTCCTCCAGGAGCAGCCGTTCCAGCGCCTCCCGGCCGGGCAGGTTCCCCGGTCGTACGACGTCACCCGTTCGTACGTACAGGAAAGCGGCCCCCACGGACTCCGGGTCCACGCCCTGCTGCTCGGCCCAGGCCAGGCGGTAGAGCGCGAGCTGGAGCGGATCGGCGGTGCGGGCGCGGCTGGTCTTCCAGTCGACGATCTCGTACGTCGTCGTCCCGTCGTCGCCGGTGTTCCGGTAGACGGCGTCGATACGGCCGCGTATGACGCGTCCGGCGATCCCGAGCTGGAAGGGCGCCTCCACGCGGTACGGCGTGCGGTGCGCGTACGAGGTGCGTTCGAAGGCCTCCTTGAGTGCCTCCAGATCCCGCTCGTCGGCGATCTCGGCCTCGCTGCCGGGCAGGTCCTCCGGCTCCAGCATGGGCAGCCGCAGTTCTTCGAAGCGGGCCTCGACCCAGGCGTGGAAGCGGGTGCCGCGGCGCGCGGCGGGCTGCGGCGGGCGCGGCATGGGGCGCGCGAGTTCCTGCGCGAAGCCGTCGGGGTCGGCGGCGAGGCGCACCAGCTGCGACGCGGTCAACGACGCCGGCAAAGGTACGTCGGTGACCTTGGCGCGGGCGCGCAGGAGCTCTCCGGTGAGGGCGTCGAGGTCCCGGTCCCAGGAGGCGATGGTGCGGGCCTCTTCGGGGGTGAGGTCGTCCTCGGCGGGGTGCCTGCGGGCGTGCGGGACCGATGGCGTGCGTGCGCCGTGGTCCGGGGGCGAGGTCTCCGCCGGGCGGTCGGTCGTCCAGGAGTCCCAGTCGGTGGCGTTCTCGTCGGGGAGGTCCTCGGGGAAGTCGTCCGGGTCGTCCTGCGGCGGGAGCGGCCAGTCAGGGTCCTCGTAGGCGTACGGGTCGTCCGGGCCGCCCGGGTGGGTGTCCTCGTGGGAGGCGGCGCGTTCCAGGTGGGCCAGTACGGTCTCGGCGGCCGCGCGGCGGCGGGCCAGGGCGGTGTCGTCCAGCGGGAGCGGCCAGGCGTGGTCGGCGGACGCCTCGTGCAGGGCGGGGTTCTCGCTGCCCTCCTGGGGTTCGTCGGCCCAGACCTCGATCTCGCCGAACCCGGCGGCGCAGTGGTCGTGCAGGGCCTTCAGGAAGTCGGACGGTCCGCGCGGACGCTTCTGTGTGGGCCCCCACCAGTGGCCCGAGCCGAGGAGCAGGGAGCGGGGGCGGGTGAACGTCACATAGCCGAGGCGGAGTTCCTCCGTGTGCTGGTGGTCCTTCATGGCCTCCTGGAAGGCCTTCAGGCCGCGGGAGTCCCAGGCCTCCACGTCGGGGAGGGTGTCGGCGTCGCCGCGCAGTTCGTGCGGCAGGACCCTGCCCTGGGCGGTCCACTTCTCGCGGCCCTGGGTGCTGGGGAAGGTCCCGGTGACGAGGCCGGGCACGGCTATGACATCCCACTCCAGCCCCTTGGACTTGTGCGCGGTGAGCACCTTGACGGTGTTCTCGCCGCCCGGCAGGGCGTTGTCGAGGCCCTTCTCGTACTGGGCGGCCGTGCGCAGGAAGCCGAGGAAGGCGAGCAGGCTGGCCTCGCCCTCGCTGTTGGCGGCGAAGGAGGCGGCGATGTCGAGGAAGTTGGAGAGCGTCTCGCGGCGACGGGCGGCGAGCGCGTGCGGCGAGGCGGAGAGTTCGACTTCGAGGCCGGTGACGGCGAGCACCCGGTGCAGGACGTCCATGAGGGGGTCGGCGAGTGAGCGGCGCAGGTCGCGCAGTTCGGCGGCGAGGCGGGCGAACCGCACACGGGCATCCGGTGAGAAGGGCAGCCCGTCGTCCTCCCCCTCGGCTTCGAGCGGCAGTTCGAGGAACGTGTCGAGTGCGTCGGCCAGCGAGATCACCTCGGCCGGGTCGACGCCTTCGACGGCGGCGGCGAGCCGACGGTCCGGATCGTCCTCGGCGCCCACGCGCGCGTGCGACACGAGAAGCCTGGCCCTGCGTCCCAGGAGGGCGAGGTCGCGGGGGCCGATGCGCCAGCGCGGGCCGGTGAGCAGGCGGACCAGGGAGGCGTTGGCGCCGGGATCCTGGAGGACCTCGCAGACGGCGACGAGGTCGGCCACCTCGGGGAGGTGGAGCAGCCCGGACAGACCGACGACCTCGACCGGGATGTCGCGGGCGACGAGCGCGCCCTGGATGTCGGCGAAGTCGGTGGCCGTACGGCACAGGACCGCGATCTCGCCCGGCTCCTTGCCCGTGCGCACGAGGTGGGCGATCGAGTCGGCGATCCAGTCGAGTTCCTCGGCGTGGGTCGGCAGCAGGGCGCAGCGAACCATGCCGTCGCGCTCGGCTCCGGGCGCGGGCCTGAGGGCCTCCACGCCCGCGTGCATGGCGCGCAGGGGCTCGGCGAGGCCGTTGGCGAGGTCGAGGAGGCGGCCGCCGCTGCGGCGGTTCTCGCTGAGCGCCTGGCGGGTGGCCTGGCGGCCGTCGGGGTGGGCGAAGTGGTCGGGGAAGTCGTCGAGGTTGGCGACGGAGGCGCCGCGCCAGCCGTAGATGGCCTGGCAGGGGTCGCCGACAGCGGTCACGGGGTGGCCGGTGCCGCCGCCGAACAGGCCCGCGAGCAGGACGCGTTGGGCGACGGACGTGTCCTGGTACTCGTCGAGCAGGACCACCCGGAACTCGTCCCGCAGGAGGCGGCCGACCTCGGGCAGTTGGGCGAGGCCGGCGGACAGGGCGATCTGGTCGCCGAAGTCGAGGAGGTCCCGCTCGCGCTTGGCGGCGCGGTAGCGGCCGACCAGCTCCGCGAGTTCACGCCGGGCGGCGGCCGCCTCGGGGACCTTGCGGAGGTCCGCGTTGGAGAGCTTGGCGCTCTCCAGGTCGCGCAGTAGTTCGGTGTCGTACGCGCGCAGTTCCTCGGGGCGTACGAGGTGTTCGGCGAGTTCGGAGTCGAGCGCGAGGAGGTCGCTGACGAGGTCCGGGAAGGAGCGGGTGAGCGCCGGGTACGGACCCGGGGACTCGCGGAGCACCCGCGCGGCGAGTTGGTAGCGGGTGGCGTCGGCGAGGAGCCGGGAGGTGGGCTCCAGGCCGATGCGCAGTCCGTGGTCGGTGAGGAGGCGGCCCGCGAAGGCGTGGTACGTGGAGATGACGGGCTCGCCCGGCGGGTTGTCGGGGTCGATCACGTCCGGGTCGGTGATGCCCGCCTTGACCAGGGCCTTGCGCACCCGCTCGGCGAGTTCGCCGGCCGCCTTGTTGGTGAAGGTCAGGCCGAGCACCTGTTCGGGGGCGACCTGTCCGGTGCCGACCAGCCAGACCACGCGTGCGGCCATCACCGTGGTCTTGCCCGAGCCGGCTCCGGCCACGATCACCTGCGGGGCGGGCGGCGCGATGATGCAGGCCGTCTGCTCCGGGGTGAACGGGATCCCCAGGAGCTCCTTGAGCTGCTCGGGATCACTGATACGGGCTGACACCCAAGAGAGGCTAGCGTCGGCCACTGACAGCGGATGCCGGATCACCCTCCGGGTCGGGAGAAGCGCTGGTCAGCACGTGTGATGCTGTGGGTCACGCGGTCACTCGACGACGTGACGGCCCTCCGGGCGGGCACTGCAGGACGCCCGGAAAGCGCAGTGTGCGCAGTGTTGTCCGGCGGTCGGGGAGAACCGCTCGTCGAGGACCTTGCCGGCGGCGTTGGCGAGGAGCCCGCCGACCCACTCACCCTCCAGGGGGCCCTGAGCCTGCACCTTGGGAAGGGTCTCGCCGCCGTTCTTCTTCGCGGCGCCCTGCCGCAGCTGGACGAGTTCGGCGCCTCCCGGGTCGGGCCGTGCGCCGCCGAAGGGATCGTCGACGGCCCCCTCGCGGACCGCGAGCTGGTAGACGGCGAGCTGCGGGTGGCGTTCGACCTCGGCGGCGGTCGGCGCCTGTTTGCCGGTCTTGAAGTCGACGACGTAGGCGCGGCCTTCGGTGTCGGTCTCGACGCGGTCCATGGAGCCTCGGATGCGCACCTGGTAGTCGCCCGCCTCAAGGGTCACGTCGAAGTCGTGCTCGCTGGCCACGGGGGTGCGTCCGGCGCGGAGCCCATTCGAGTCGACGTGCCACTTCAGGAAGCGTTCGAGCGCCACACGCGCGTGCTGCTTCTCCTGTTCCGACTTCCAGGGCGCGTCGAAGGCGAGCGCGTTCCACACGGAGTCGAGGCGCTCCATGAGGACGTCGAGATCGGCGGGGGTGCGTCCGGAGGCGACCTCGTCCGCGAGTACGTGCACGACGTTGCCGAAGCCCTGGGCAGCGGTCGCGGGCGCGTCGGCCTTGACCTCTCGGCCCAGGAACCACTGCAGGGCGCAGGTGTTGGCGAGCTGGTCGAGGGCGCTGCCGGACAGCACGACCGGCTGGTCGCGGTTCCTGAGCGGGACCTTGCTCTCGGTGGGCTCGAACATGCCCCACCAGCGGTACGGGTGTGCCGAGGGCACGAGGGGACGGCCGTCCTCGTCGCTCAGGGCGGCGAGCCTGGCAAGTCGCCGGGCGGCGGCCTCCCGCAGCGCGTCCGAGACCCGCGGGTCGACCGTCGTGGCACGCAGTTCGGCCACGAGGGCAGCCACGGAGAGCGGGCGGCGGGGGCGGCCGGTGACGTCCTTGGGTTCGACACCGAGCTCGGCCAGGAAGCGGGAGGGCTGGTCCCCGTCGTCGGCAGGGGCCTTCACAGCGGTGACGACGAGGCGTTCACACGCACGTGTGGCGGCCACGTAGAACAGACGCCGTTCCTCGGCGAGCAGCGCTCCCGGGGTGAGCGGTTCGGCGAGACCGTCACGGCCGATGCGGTCCGCCTCCAGGAGCGAGCCCCGGCGGCGCAGGTCCGGCCAGAGCCCCTCCTGGACACCTGCGACGACGACCAGGCGCCACTGGAGGCCCTTGGAACGGTGCGCGGTCATCAGACGTACGGCGTCGGGGCGCACCGCCCTTCCGGTGAGAATGTCGGCGGCGATGTCCTCGGCCTCGATCTCCGCCAGGAAGTTGAGCGCGCCGAGACCTCCGGTGCGTTCCTCCGCGCGTGCCGCGGTGGCGAACAGCGCGCACACGGCGTCGAGGTCCCGGTCCGCGTTGCGGCCGGCCGCGCCGCCGCGCCGGGCGGCCCGCTCCAGACGCCTGGGCCACGGCGTGCCGTCCCACAGGTCCCACAGCGCCTCCTCGGCCGTACCGCCGCCGGCGAGGCGCTCCCGCGCCTTCCGCAGCAGCGCGCCGAGGCGTTGCGCGCCCCGTGCGTACACCGGGTCGTGCGCGACGAGCCGCTCCGGTTCGGCCAGGGCACGGGCGAGTAGTTCGTCCGAGGGAGGCGGTACGGGGTTGCCGCCGGCCCGTTCCTCCTCGCGCAGGGCGCGGCCCAGGCGCCGCAGATCGGCGGTGTCCATACCGGCGAGGGGGGAGGCGAGGAGGGTGAGCGCGGTCTCGGTGTCCAGCCAGCACGGACGCGGCTCGGGATCGCCGGACGACTCGTGGGACTGCGCCGCAGCGGCGTCGGGCCCGTCGTCTCCTTCCAGTCCTTCCTGCCCTTCCGGCCCTTCCGGCGCTTCCGGCCCTTCCGGCGCTTCCGGCCCTTCCGGCGCTTCCGGCCCTTCCGGCGCTTCCGGCCCTTCCGGTGAGCCGCCCTTGCCGGTCCCCTCGGCCTCTTCGGAGTCCACAGGCTCGTTGGCTGCCGTCGGTCCGGTTTCCCCCAGCTCCGCCCGGGCGACCGCCCGCAGGGCCGTCAGCAGGGGCTGTACGGCCGGTTCGTGACGGAGGGGAAGGTCGTCGCCGTCGATCTCCAGGGGTACGCCCGCCGCCGTGAGGGCGCGCCGCATCGAGGGGATCGTGCGGGCACCCGCGCGCACCAGGACGGCCATCTCGCCCCAGGGGACACCGTCCTCCAGATGGGCCCGGCGCAGGACGTCCGCGATGTTGTCCAGTTCCGTGCCCGGCGTCGGGTACGTGTAGACCTCGACGCGGCCGTCGTCCCGTACGGGTCGGAGCTCACGGTGGGCCCGTACCTTCTCCGCCGGGAGGCGGGTGAGCGGCATGCGCTGGGTGAGCAGTCGGGTGGCTGCGAGCAGAGCGGCCCCCGAGCGGCGGGAGGTCCTGAGGACGGCGACCGGCGCCTGGCGCCCGTCCGCGCACGGGAAGGCGGCCGGGAACTCCAGGATGCCGTTCACATCGGCGCCCCGGAACGTGTAGATCGACTGGTCGGGGTCGCCGAAGGCGACCAGGGTGCGGCCGCCGCCCGCGAGGGCCCTCAGCAGCCGTACCTGCGCGGGATCGGTGTCCTGGTACTCGTCGACGTAGACCGCGTCGTACTGCCCGGCCAGGTGCTCGGCGACGGCGGGGCGGGCGGCGAGGAGCACGGCGCGGTGGACCAGTTCCGCGTAGTCGAGGACCCCTTGCAGGTCGAGGACGTCGAGGTACTCGGCCAGGAAGGCGGAGGCGGCGCGCCAGTCGGGACGGCCGATGCGGTCGGCGAAGGCCCGCAGGTCGGCAGGGGCCAGGCCCAGTTCGCGGCTGCGGGCGAGGACCGCGCGGACCTCGTCGGCGAACCCGCGCGTGGTGAGGCAGGCGCGCAGTTCGTCCGGCCAGCGCACATGCGCGAGGCCGAGGCGCTCCAGGTCGGGCTGGCCGGCGAGCAGCTCCCGGACGGCGACGTCCTGTTCGGGACCGGACAGCAGCCGCAGCGGCTCGACGAACAGGTCGCTGTCCTGGTGGGCGCGGACCAGGGCGTAGCAGAACGAGTGGAACGTGGTGGCCCGGGGGGCGCGCGCGGCGCCCATGCGCAGCGCCATGCGGTCGCGCAGTTCGACGGCAGCCTTGCGGCTGAAGGTCAGGACGAGGACGCGCTCGGGGTCGGCTCCGCGGGCGATGCGGGCCGCCACGGACTCGACGAGCGTGGTCGTCTTTCCGGTGCCCGGACCTGCGAGAACGAGCAAAGGACCCGTCTCGTGGTCAACCACGGCGCGCTGCTCCGCGTCCAGATGAGGGGGGTTCGTTCGGACCGGTGGGGTACGCACCAGTCGGTAAGCGCCACGGCTCCCCTGCCGCACCTGGGCGTGCGGCGGGCGTCTGGTGGAGGAAGAGGAGCTCACGTGGTTCGCCGGTCCTGGTGGGTGTGCTGGTTGCCCTGCCCCTGCTCGTGGAGAGCGGTGGCCGCGGGGTGAGGGGGACACGTGCAGCCGACGCTACGCCGACGGAAGGTGCGGAAGCAGTGCTTCCTCTTGTTCCCTCCCGACTCACGCGGCACGTGCGTCCCTCGACCCACGAACGTACGGCATGCCACCGACGTGCCCCGCTTCCCCCGTGCGGGGGTGCCTCGGAGCGCGTCGGACGGGGCATGCCGTCAGGTGTGATCTTCCGCGCGCTCACCGCCGTCCCATCGCGCCCGTCTCATGTCGATACGCGGCACATGACCCTCGGCGGCGCGACTCGCCTCGCGCAGGGGCGTCCCCTCCGAGCGGTAGTGGCGCAAGGCCCTCAGTTCCTGGCCTGGGAGCAGATGGCCGTCCGCGCGGACCACACGCCACCACGGCACGGCACCTCCGTAGAGGGCCATCACACGACCCACCTGCCGCGGGCCGCCCTCCCCCAGCCACTCGGCGACGTCCCCGTACGTCATGACCCGCCCGGGCGGGATCAGCTCGGCGACCTCGAGGACCCGCTCCGCGTACTCCGGCAGGGCGTCCACCGGAAGGCTCTCCTCGCTCATCCGGCCCATCCTGCCCCACCCCACCGACAATGGGACGTGGTGGCCCACGCGTGCGTCCCTCGCCCCGAGGACCGTCTTCGGGCAGACTGTGCGCCCCCGCATTGCACCCTGATGCCCCTGTGTGCCCACCGGGCATGCCACCATCGTGCGGGCGGTGACTGGTGATACGAGACCAAGAAGAGACGATGAAGCAGCAGAGCGTGCACCCCGATGACCCGGCGGGCACCTCTGACGCCTCGTCGCGCCCGGACGCCGCCGACGGGGACGACAAGGGCGCCGCCACCGCCGACCGGAAGGACCCGGCGAGCACCCCGCACCCGGACACATCGCCGCCGAACGTGACGCACGATGAGCAGCCCGGCGGCACGTCGTCGCCGGCGGTGCCGGATGCCGACGTCCCGGACGAGGGTCATACCGAAGCGGTCGAGGGCGACGAACCGCTGCTCCCCGCGCGCGTGCACCGCCCCTCGGACCTCATGAGGCTGTCGGTCGGCATCCTCGGGATCATCGTCCTGCTGGCGATCGCCGCGTTCGCGCACGGCACCACGGCCGGCCTCGAACAGGACATCAACAAGGGCACGGGCCAGGCACCCGACCTGATGATCAAGCTCGCGGGCCTGGGATCGAGCATCGCGATCCTGCTGGTACCGGTCGCCTTCGCGATCGAGCGACTGGTCAAGAGGGACGGGCTGCGCATCGCGGACGGCGTGCTCGCGGCGGTCCTGGCACACGGGGTGACACTGGCGACGGACCTGTGGGTCGCCCGTACCGCCCCGGACTCGATCCAGGAGGCGCTCACCCAGCCCTCCCCCGGCGACATCCACGCCCTCACGGACCCCGTGCACGGCTATCTCGCGCCGGTCATCGCATACATGACAGCCGTGGGCATGTCCCGCAGACCCCGCTGGCGCGCGGTGCTGTGGATCGTGCTGCTGCTGGACGCGTTCTCCATGCTGGTCGCCGGCTACACGACACCGTTCTCGATCATCCTGACGGTGCTCATCGGGTGGACGGTCGCCTACGGGACGCTCTACGCCGTCGGCTCGCCGAACGTGCGCCCCACCGGCCGGACCCTCATGGCGGGCCTCAGGCGGGTCGGCTTCAAGCCGGTGAGCGCCGCCCGCGAGGAGGCCTCGGACACCGCGGAAGGCGGCGACCGGGGCCGCCGGTACTTCGTGACGCTGGAGGACGGTCCGCCCCTCGACGTCACCGTCGTCGACCGGGAGCAGCAGGCGCAGGGCTTCTTCTACCGCGTCTGGCGGCGGCTGACCCTGCGAGGCATCACCACGCGGCGCAGCCTGCAGTCCCTGCGCCAGGCACTGGAGCAGGAGGCACTCCTCGCCTACGCGGCCATCGCCGCCGGCGCCAACGCCCCCAAGCTGATCGCCACCTCCGAGCTCGGGCCGGACGCCGTGATGCTCGTCTACGAGCACACCGGCGGGCGCACTCTCGACTCCCTGTCGGACGACGAGGTCACCGACGAACTGCTGCACGACACCTGGGCCCAGGTGAAGGCCCTGCAGTCGCGACGCATCGCGCACCGCAGGCTCGTGGGTGACGCAATCCTGGTGGATCGTTCCGGCACGGTGATCCTGACGGATCTGCGCGTCGGTGAGATCGCGGCCGGAGACCTGGTGCTCCGCATGGACGTCTCCCAGCTGCTGACCACCCTGGGGCTACGCGTGGGCGCCGAGCGGGCGGTGGCGTCGGCGGTGAGCGTCCTCGGCCCCGACGCGGTGGCCGCCTGTCTGCCGATGCTGCAACCCATCGCGCTGTCCCGCTCCACGCGCGCGACCCTGCGCAGACTGGCCAGGGAGCGGGCGGAGCGCGAGCGCGAGGCGGTCCTGGAGGCCTCCCAGCTGGCCAAGCAGGCCCGCGCTGAGGAGCACAAGGAGGCCGCCGTCCAGCCGGGAAAGGCCGACAAGAAGACGGTACGAGCCGAGCAGCGGGCGGAGAAGCGGGCGATCGACGAGGCCCTGGAGGAGGCCCGCGAGGAGGACCTGCTCACCCAGATCCGCCACCAGGTGCTGCTCATCAGGCCGCAGGCGCCCGTCGAGCCGGCCAGGCTGGAACGGGTCCGGCCGCGCACGCTGATCAGTTTCATCGCGGGCGCCATCGGCGCGTACTTCCTGTTGACGCAGCTGACCCACATCGAGTTCGGGCCGCTCATTCAGAACGCAGAGTGGGGCTGGGTCGCCGCGGCGGTGTTCTTCTCGGCGCTGAGCTATGTGGCGGCGGCGATGAGCCTGCTGGGCTTCGTGCCGGAGCGGGTGCCTTTCCTCCGGACGGTGGCGGCGCAGGTCGCCGGGTCGTTCGTGAAGATCGTCGCGCCGGCGGCGGTGGGCGGTGTGGCCCTCAACACCCGGTTCCTGCAGCGGTCGGGGGTGCGGCCTGGGCTCGCGGTGGCCAGCGTGGGCGCGTCACAGCTGTTCGGGCTGGGCTGTCACATCCTCATGCTGCTCGCCTTCGGCTATCTCACCGGCACCGAGAAGACTCCGTCCCTGTCGCCGTCCCGCACGGTCATCGCGGGCCTGTTGACGGTCGCGGTGCTCGTCCTGGTGGTGACCTCGATCCCGTTCCTGCGGAAGTTCGTCGTGACGCGTGTGCGGTCGCTCTTCGCCGGTGTCGTGCCGCGCATGCTCGACGTGCTGCAGCGGCCGCAGAAGCTGATCACCGGAATCGGCGGCATGCTGCTCCTGACCGGCTGCTTCGTGATGTGCCTGGACGCCTCGATCCGCGCCTTCGGCGACGAGAACGCCTCGATCAGCATCGCCAGCGTCGCGGTCGTCTTCCTCGCGGGCAACGCGCTGGGCTCCGCTGCACCGACTCCCGGCGGTGTGGGAGCGGTGGAGGCCACCCTGACCGTCGGCCTCATCGCCGTCGGTCTCCCCAAGGAGGTCGCGGCGCCCGCCGTCCTGCTGTTCCGGCTGCTGACGCTGTGGCTGCCCGTGCTGCCGGGGTGGCTGGCCTTCAACCAGCTGACGCGCAAGGGTGCGCTCTGAGAGCTGTCCCGTAAGAACGGAGGGTTCGCCTTCACGCGCGCGTGAAGGCGAACCCTCCCGTCTCACCCGCACGGCCCGCGCCCCGAGCGTGCCGCTCGGGGCGGCTTCAGGATGAGGGCATGCCCACGTCGTTCCGGCAGCGTGCCGTCGCCCTGACCGCCATCGCCGTCCTGCTGTCCTGGTCGGCGGCGGGCTGCGGCGACGAGCCCGAGGGCAGGGACGAGGATCTGACGACGCAGAAACCGGACTGGAAGGACTGCCCGGCACCCTCGGCCTCCGAGGGCGGCGGCCCCGCCCCCTCACCGCTGCCGGACGGCGACCCCTGGCAGTGCGCGACCATCAAGGCCCCCCTCGACTGGGACGATCCCAAGGGCGACACGATCGACGTCGCGCTGATCCGGGTGCGGTCGAGCGGCGGCCGGGACCGGCGGATCGGCTCGCTCGTCTTCAACTTCGGCGGTCCCGGGGGCTCGGGCGTCAAGTCCCTACCCGCCTTCGCCGACGACTTCGCCGACCTGCGCACGCGCTACGACCTGGTCAGCTTCGACCCGCGCGGAGTGGGTCGCAGCGCGGGCGTCGAGTGCGAGGACGACGAGGAACTCGACGAGTACTTCCAGCAGGACCAGACGCCGGACGACGCGTCGGAGCGGAAAGAACTCCTGGACAGCACGAAGACGTTCAACGCGGCTTGTAAGGACAACTCCGGCAAGACCCTCCCGCATGTGCGCACCACGGACGCCGCGCGCGACCTGGACCTGATGCGCCAGGTCCTCGGCGACGACAAGCTGCACTACTTCGGCGTCTCGTACGGCACCGAACTCGGCGGGGTCTACGCCCATCTGTTCCCCAAGAAGGTGGGCCGGGCCGTGTTCGACGCGGTCGTCGACCCGACCCGGACACCCGAACAGAACACGCTCGGCCAGGCCGAGGGCTTCCAGCGCGCCCTCGGCAACTTCGCGAAGGACTGTGTGTCGAAGGCCGAGGAGTGCCCGGTCGGTGACTCCGCGCAGGACGTCCAGACTCGCGTCCTGGCACTCCTCGAAGACCTCGACCGCGAACCGATCCCCGGCGTCTTCCCCCGTGACCTGACGGAGTCCGCAGCGACCACCGGTATCGCGCAGGCCCTGTACTCCCAGGACTTCTGGCCCTACCTGACCGAAGGACTCGAACAGGCGTACAACGGGGACGGGCGACCGTTGATGCTGCTGGCCGACTCGATGAACGGGCGCAGCGAGAACGGCGAGTACAGCAACCTGACCGCGGCGAACATCTCCATCAACTGCGCCGACGACAAACCGCGGTACACCACCAAGGACGTGGAGGCGAAGCAGGGCGAGTTCCGGGCCGCCTCTCCCGTCTTCGGCAACTGGCTCGCCTGGTCCCTGCCCACCTGCACCGACTGGGCCGTCGCCGGCGCGGCCGACCATCCCGACGTGAGCGCGCCGGGCTCGGCGCCGATCCTCGTGATCGGCAACACGGGTGATCCCGCCACGCCGTACGAGGGCGCGCGGAGAATGGTGGAGGCGCTCGGGCCGGGAGTCGGTGTCGAGCTGACGTACAGGGGGCAGGGGCACGGTGCGTACGGCAGCGGGAACGCTTGCGTGAAATCGGCCGTGGACGGCTATCTGCTCACGGGCAAGATCCCGAGAACCGGCTCGGTCTGCACCTGAAGCCGCAGGTCAGGGCGTTATCCACAGGCACCGACGCTTGCACGGAAGTCCGCATACCATGGCATGACTGCCATTCACGACATCCGGCTGGTGGTGTCGTAAGGGGGGATTTGCCCATGACTCGACGACTACGGGGAGCGGCTCTGGCGGCGGGGGTGCTGCTGGTCGCCGGCTGCAGCGCAGGCTCGGACGCAGGCAAGGACGAAAGCGCCTCGCCCCCTTCCGCGCTCCCCGCGCAGAAGCTCGACTGGGAGCGCTGCGAGGCGACGCCGGACGGGCCGCCGCCGGGTGACGACTGGCGGTGCGCGACGCTGAAGGTCCCGCTGGACTGGTCGAAGCCGGACGGCGAGACGATCGGGCTCGCACTGATCCGCAGCGAGGCGACCGCCGACAAGAGCGAACGGCTCGGCTCGCTCCTGTTCAACTTCGGCGGACCGGGCAGCTCGGGCGTCTCCATGATGCCTTCGTACGCCGGCCTCACGAGCGAACTGCACAAGCGGTACGACCTGGTGAGCTGGGATCCGCGCGGTGTCGCCGGGAGCGAGGGCGTGCGCTGCCGCAGCGACAAGGAGATCGAGGCGGCCGAGTCGGTGGACGCCACCCCGGACGACGCCGCCGAGGAGACGGCCTTCTTCAAGGACGCGGCCGACTTCGGCGACGGCTGCGAGCGGGCCGCGGGCGAGCTCCTGTCCCGCGTCTCGACCACCGACACCGCCCGCGACATGGACCTCATCCGCCGGGCGGTCGGCGACCGGAAGATGCACTACTTCGGTATCTCCTACGGCACCGAACTCGGCGGCGTCTACGCCCACCTGTTCCCGGAGCACGTCGGCCGCCTGGTGCTCGACGCGGTCATCGACCCCACCGCCGACACGGTGGGCCACGCGAAGAACCAGACACTGGGCTTCCAGCGCGCGCTCGACAACTACCTCAGGTCGACGGGCCAGGACCCGAAGAAGGGCACACGGAAGATCGCGGACCTGCTGGAACGGATGGACGCAGAGCCCCTGCCGACGGCTTCAGGGCGGAAGCTCACCCAGACCCTGGCGATCACCGGCATCATCCTGCCGCTCTACAGCGAGCAGAGCTGGCCCGGCCTGACGAGCGCGCTCGACGCTGCCGAGGACGGCGACGGCACGGAACTACTGGCCCTGGCCGACGGTTACAACGAGCGCGACCCCTCGGGCCACTACGGCACGACGACCCACTCGCAACGCGTCATATCGTGCTTGGACGACAAGCAGCGGCCGACCCCGCAGGAGACAGAGACGCTGCTTCCCGAGTTCCGGGAGATCTCGCCCGTGTTCGGGGAGTTCCTGGGCTGGGACACCGCGGGCTGGTGCCACGACTGGCCGGTGCCCGGCCTGACGGACTCACCGGAAGTGAGCGCGCCGGGGGCCGATCCCGTTCTGGTGGTGGGCAACACCGGGGACCCGGCGACGCCGTACGAGGGCGCCCTGAAGATGGCGCGGGAGCTGGGCGAGGACGTCGGAGTGGTGCTCACCTGGAAGGGCGAGGGCCATGGGGCGTACGGCAGCGGCAGCAGCTGTGTCGACTCGACGGTGAACGCGTATCTGCTGGCCGGGACCGTGCCGAAGGACGGGAAGGTCTGCGCGTAGTCGCGGCCCTGACGGAAAGAGGCCCGGCACGTGTGGTGCCGAGCCCCTCCGTCGAAGGCGTCCGCCCGCCGGCGGCGGGGACGGAACTAGTAGACCGGCTTGTCCGGCTCGATCTGGTTCACCCAGCCGATCACGCCGCCACCCACGTGGACGGCGTCGGAGAAGCCGGCCGACTTGAGGACCGCGAGGACTTCCGCACTGCGGACACCCGTCTTGCAGTGCAGGACGATCTTCTTGTCCTGCGGGAGGCTCTCCAGTGCGGAGCCCATGAGGAACTCGTTCTTCGGGATCAGCCGGGCACCGGGGATCGAGACGATCTCGTACTCGTTGATCTCGCGGACATCGATGATGTCGATGTTCTCGCCGTCGTCGATCCACTCCTTGAGCTGCTTGGGAGTGATCGTCGAGCCCGCGGCCGCCTCCTGGGCCTCCTCCGATACGACGCCGCAGAAGGCCTCGTAGTCGATGAGCTCGGTGACGGTGGGGTTCTCGCCGCAGACCGCGCAGTTCGGGTCCTTGCGAACCTTGACCTGGCGGTACTGCATCTCGAGGGCGTCGTAGATCATCAGCCGGCCGACGAGGGGCTCACCGGTGCCGGTGAGGACCTTGATGGCCTCGGTGACCTGGATGGAGCCGATGGACGCGCACAGCACACCGAGGACGCCGCCCTCGGCGCAGGAGGGGACCATGCCCGGCGGCGGGGGCTCCGGGTAGAGGCAGCGGTAGCAGGGACCGTGCTCGGACCAGAAGACGGAGGCCTGGCCGTCGAAGCGGTAGATGGAACCCCAGACGTACGGCTTGTTCAGCAGTACGCACGCGTCGTTGACCAGGTAACGGGTCGCGAAGTTGTCCGTGCCATCGACGATCAGGTCGTACTGACTGAAGATGTCCATCACGTTGTCGGCCTCGAGCCGCTCCTCGTGAAGGATCACGTTCACGTACGGGTTGATGCCGAGGACGGAGTCGCGCGCGGACTCGGCCTTGGAGCGGCCGATGTCGGCCTGGCTGTGGATGATCTGACGCTGCAGGTTCGACTCGTCGACCTCGTCGAACTCCACGATGCCGAGCGTGCCGACGCCCGCCGCGGCCAGGTACATCAGCGCCGGCGAACCCAGGCCGCCGGCGCCCACACAGAGCACCTTGGCGTTCTTCAGCCGCTTCTGCCCGTCCATCCCGACGTCGGGGATGATCAGGTGGCGGGAGTACCTGCGGACCTCATCTACGGTGAGCTCGGAAGCGGGCTCGACCAGGGGTGGCAGCGACACGGGGACTCCGTTGATCGGTCAATCACTACAGTTGTTCTCCCCGTAACACTGCCACGCCCTTTTTCATTCCGAGACACCCGTTCCAACAAGCGAGACAATTTCGTCCCAGTAGCCGGGCAGTGCCGCCCAGGGGTCGGCTCGACCGCCGTTGTCCGTGCGGTCGGTGAAGTAGATCGTGGCGGCGCCCTGCCAGCGGGCAATGCGCAGCGCCTCGTCTAGGTGGACGCGGGGCACACCGTGGACGAAGTGGCAGAAGCGCTCGGGAGGATGGTCGGCGGTCCATTCGGCCACCTGCGACCAGCGGTAGTCGCTCCAGGGCCCGGAGAAGGTCACCAGCTGGTCGGCGCTCTCGGCATATCCGGGATGGGGATGGGTGCCGTGGCCGAGGACTATGTGTCCCCCGCCGAGGAGCGAGCGGAGCGTGAGGACCGTGCGGCTGATCTCGGGGAGTGCTCCGCGCTCGGTGGGACAGCGGTCCAGGAGGTAGCCGTCGACCCGATACCAGTCGAGGTGGCGGTGGGCGTCGGCGACGATCTCACCGAAGGGGCGCGCGCCGTAGGTCACGTCGAGGTGGCCGAGGACGCGGACGCCGGCGTTGCGCAGCCGCCCCGCGGCTTCCAGGCAGAGCGGGTCGGGGCGGGTGCCGGGTCCGTCGGAGACGTTCAGGACGACCCAGTGCAGCGGAGTCCTGGGGCGGGTGAGTTCGCCCCATTCCAGCGGAGCGACAAGGGGGTGCGCATAGCCGGGGATGCCGAGGCCGGCGCTCAAGCCGGTGCTGGCGGTGCCGGACGCGGCGGAGGTCAGATACGGCACGCCGCCTCCATCCAGATGTCGGCGAGGGACTCCTCCAGGTTGATACGGGGCCGCCAGCCGAGCCGGTCGCGGGCGGTGCGGACGTCGGCCTGCTGCCAGCTGCCGCAGCCGTCCGGGTAGGGGTAGGCCACCTGGGGGGTGTGGTCCGGTTCGGGCCGGGGGTGGCCGATGGTCGGCCGGAGGGGACCGGGCGGGGTGTCGAGTTCGTGCAGGGCGCCGCCGTAGCCGGCGACACGGGCGAGGACGGCGGCGGCGTCGCGCAGGCGCACGGCCCGGCCGGACCCGATGTTGATGACACCCTGGGCGGCGGAGAGCGAGGCGGCGTGGACGGCGCGGGCGACGTCCCGTACGTCGACGAAGTCGCGCTGGACGCCGAGGCCGCCGAGTTTGAGTTCGCCGTCGCCGGACTGCATGGCGCGCCGCATGGCCTCGGCGAGGCGGCCGAGCGGCGAGCCGGCAGGGGTGCCGGGCCCGGCGGGTGAGAAGACCCGGAGGACGACGGCGTCCAGGCCGGAGCCGAGGACGAGTTCGGTGGCGGCGAGCTTGCTCACGCCGTACGGGCCGCCGGGGCGGGGCACGGCGTCCTCGGCGGTGGAGGAGCCGGGCTGGCTGGGGCCGTACTCGGCGCCGCAGCCGATCTGCACCAGGCGGGCCCCGCAGCCGCTGCGGCGCAGGGCCTCGCAGACGGTGGCGACGGCGACGGTGTTGTGCCGGGTGAGTTCGCGGGCGCCGCCGCGGGTGGCCCCGGCGCAGTTGATGACGACGCCGGGGTGGACCGCGTCCAGGAAGCGGGTGAGCGCGCCGGGGCTGCCGGTGGCGAGGTCGAACCGTACGTCGGCGTCGTCGCCGCGCCCGAGCGCGGTGAGCTGGACGGCCGGGTCGGCGAGGAGGCGCTCGGCGACGAAACGGCCGAGGTATCCGTTGGCTCCGATCAGCAGGACCCTCATCGGGCGGCTCCCGGGGCGGACTCTCCGGTTCGGGAGGTGATCATCTGGCGTTCTCCTTAGGGGGTGGTGCCGTGGGTGATGAGGTGGGCCCGCGGTGTCGGCCCCGCGGGAGGTGGTGCGCGCGACGGATCCCGCGCACCGGTGGGGCTCGGCTCCGGGAGGTGGCCTGTGGCCACCGCGCCGTGGACCGGCCGGGGCGTGTCAGGTCGCCCCCGGGGGGCGGGCGTGGGCCGAGGCCCGGGTGAAGGTGCGTGTGGCGTGGACGAGGAGGAGGAGCGCGGCGATGCCGCAGACCAGGGCGGGGACCGCGCCCGGTCCCCAGGCGTCGGTGACCTTCCGGACGGGGACGGCGAGGAGGGAGCAGCCGGGCAGGCGGCTCGCGAAGACCGTGGCCAAGGCGCACACCTCGGTCAGCGCCGCTGTGCACAGGGCGACGGCCGGGGCGTGCGGGAAGCCGTGCGCGGTGAGGAGACGGGCCAGCAGAAGCAGCGCACCCAGGGCGACTGCCCCCCTGGGGACGGCCGGCTCGTCCAGGAGCGCGCCGCACAGGGCGAGCAGGGCGACCAGGGCGCACAGGTACAGGGCGAACACTCCGAGGAGCAGAGGCTTCATGGAGTCGGCGAAGTCGGCGAGGCCGCGGCTCACGCCGAGCTTGCGGCGGGCACGCACGGAGAGGAGGTGGGCGCACCACAGTGCGGGAGCGCAGCCCAGGGCGAGGGCCAGGACGGGTGCGGTGGCCAGGGGCCAGGGACCGTCGGGGCCTCCCGCGAGTCCGGCGGCGAGCAGACCGTCGCCGAGGAGGGCGTACGCGATCAGCCAGCAGGCCCATGTGCCGCCGCGTTCGGTCGAGCCGGCCGGGACGCGGAGCGGGCCGCGTCGGAGGGCGGCGCGCAGACCGAGTGCGACCGCGAGGGCGCCGACGGCGGCGACCGCGAGGCGGGGTTGGCCGTGGGTGAGTCGTACGCCGGCCACGGCCGCCGCGCACAGGGCGCCCGGGAGGAGGGCGAACACCGCCCAACCGCCCCCGTGGCCGGTCGCGGCGGGCATCGGTTCGCGTTGCGGGGCTGTCTCCGCGTCGCGGGGTACGCGCGCGTACATCTCCTCGGCGAGCGAGAACACGTCGCGGTGCCGGAACCGGGCGGCCGTGCGGTCGGTGACCCCGTGGGCCTCCAGCCCGGCGGCGATCTCCAGCGGGTCCACGGCCCGTTCGCACAGCTCCCGGTGGCGGTCGATCAGGGCTTTCACGGGGTCGACGGCCCCGCTTCGCGGGGTGGCCGCGGGTTCGGGGCTGGTGTGGTCTTCGTCCTGTGGTGGGGTGAGGCCGTCGTCGGCGTTGCGAGGCGGTGCCGGCAGGCCTGGCACGGCCTCGGCTTCGGCCAGGTCCTCGGGACCGGCCGCGTCGAGGACGGCCGGTGGGTCCGGCGGAGCTGTCGACGGCGATGAGGGCCGTACCCCCGGTGCCGCCTCGGCCTGCGAGGAAGCCCCCGGCTCCGGGGGACTCGACGCGACGGACTCGTCCGGCCCGTCCCATGTCTCAAGACCGTCCAACCGCAGCTCGCTCATCGCGCTCCCTCCCCCGCGGGCACCGGCTCGCCGGTGGCTGCCGGAGGCGTTCCCGTGACGCGGACGGGGTCGTCGACCGCCCAGCGGGGGCGACCGGCGACGACTCCGCCGAGGCCCGCGAACCCTGCGACCCCCGCGACGCCCGCCACGCCGAGGCCGCCCGTCACCGGCCGGGTCTCGGTCCAGCGGCCGGGGACGTGCGCCTCGGCCGGGGCGCCGAAGGGCAGTGGTTCGCCGGTTTCGTCGAGGACGACCTTCCGTACCGGGGCGTGGGAGACGACGTCCAGGTAGATGCCGCGAAATGCTTCGACGTTCTGCTCGACCGTGAAGAGTTCGAGGGCGCGGGCACGGGCTGCCGCGCCGAGGCGCGCACGGCGCTCGGGTTCACGCAGGAGCGCCACGCACGCTTCCGCCAGCGCCTTCGGATTGCGCGGCGGGACGACGAGTCCCGTACCGCCGATGACCTCGACGACCGCCCCGGCATCCGTGGACACGGTGGGCCGTCCGCAGAACATGGCCTCGACGAGACTGATGGGGAACCCCTCGACGACACTCGACAGGACGACGACGGCGCCGGACGCGTACGCCTCCGCCAGGTCGGGGACGGCGGGGTCTCCGATCTCCTCGAAGGAGACGGGATGGTCACCGACGGAATGGACGCCGTCGGCCTCGCCGGGGAAGAGCTGGGCGGCCAGCGCCATGCAGTGACCGAGGTACGCGGCCCCCTCGGCGCCCGCGGCCGCTCCGACGATTCTGAGCCGGGTCTTCGGTTCCGCTCTTCGGATCTCGGCGAAGGCGTGCAGCAGGGAGATCAGGTCCTTGGCCGGCTCGATACGGCCGACCCACACCAGGGTGTGTGGATCCGCGCTCTCCGGCGACTCCCCCACCTCGGCGAAGCGGGACGCCTCCATGCCGGGATAGACCGTGCGGATCTTCGCGCGATCGGCACCGCAGCGCTCCTGCCAGCGCCGGGCGTGTGCGTTGCCGGGGGTGAGGCAGGTGGCCCGCCGGTAGACCTCGGCGGTGAGATGCCGGTGAAAGGCCGCGAGAAGGGCGCGCACCGGCGCGTTGCCGGAGGCCCCGAGGTAGTGGGCGCGCAGGGGCACCCCGTACTCGGTGACCAGGAGCGGCACCCCGTGGAAGTGACCGGCCAGCAGACCGGGCAGTGCGGCCGAGCCGCCGGCCGCTGCGTGGCACAGGTCGACAGAGCCGAGCCCGTCGTCCTCGTACCAGTCGAGCGAGAGGGGGCGCAGCGCGCGTTCGAGGTGCGCGGCGACGGTCAGCAGATCCGGTACACGGGCCTCGCGCGCCGCGCCGAGTGCGCCGGGCGCACGACAGGCGCGTTCCAGTGTGTGGACAGCGGCCTCCGAACGCATGGCGCCCACCAGCCCGCCCTCTTCGCGGGCCAGCTCGGCAAGCACGTACAGGGCGTTGCCGAAACGGTCCGCCTCAACGCCGGCGCCACTGCCGGAGGCTTCCCGCATCTCGGGCGCCACTGGGGAGCAGATCACCGACGTCAGTTCGCCGTATGCCTCCGCGAAGCGCCGTCGCGCCCGTCGGCCGTGGACCACACCGTCGTCCTCGACCGTCCACAACGGCGCTGTCCGGACGCGCCTGACCTGTGGCGGCAGCGGGACCCAGCCCTCGTCCTCCTGGCGCTCGTCACGACTGAGCGCGTAGACGTCGAACTCGTGTCGCTCCAGCCCACGCACGAGTCGGTCGCACCAGAGCCTGGCGTCACCGCTCACATACGGATAGCCACCCTCCGTAAGCAGTCCGATGCGCACGTGTGCACCCCCGATCTCCCGTTTGGGGAGCCGCCGTTCACCCGGCGGCTCGCAGCGGGACGAACGTATGCGGACAAGGCGGTGGGGGGGGGGGGGGGGGGGGGGGGGGGGGGGGGGGGGGGGGGGGGGGGGGGGGGGGGGGGGGGGGGGGGGGGGGGGGGGGGGGGGGGGGGGG
>NZ_JBVIDX010000037.1:0-52912 GCF_055572155.1 Streptomyces sp. NPDC030814 | reverse complement strand
GCTGTGCGGCAGTCGGTCCCATGCCGGCAGGAGCTCGTCGTACCAGCCCATGATCGTGCGCACCGACTCCCGCCGGTCCGCCTCCCGGACGGCGTGCAGCGACGCCTCGACGATCTCAGCGGCCCGGCGCATGTCCCAGTCGTGCGGTGCCAGGCCCACTGGTGGCTCCATGCCGGAGAGTCCGAGGCTCAGCCGCCCGGCGGCCTCTCCCAGCTGACGCAGCAGCGCCGCGGGATGGTCGTCGAGATCCGCCAGGACCCGGCCCTCCAGCCAGCTCATCACGCGAACCACGTGCGTTCGGCCCTCGTGGACGACGGCGGCAAGGAACTTCCCCTCGCGTGTCGGGACCAGTCGTGGCACCGGAAGGTCGGGGACGGTGGCGGCCAGATGCTGGAGGAGCGCGTTCTGCCAGAGGACGTCGGCCGAGTCCGGCTCCGCGCGGGTGACCCGTACGAAGTAGCGCATGCCGTCGTCGCCGGTGATCCTGATGTTCTGGTCGACCTCCCCTCCCAGGGGGTGCTGGACGTATCCCTCGAGTCCGAAGGACTGCCGCAGCACGTGATCGAGGAGCGGGGCCGGCAGTTGGCCGGTGTGACCGGGGACGGTCGTTCCGTCCTGACCGGTGGTGGTCGCTGAGGTCATCGGTGCGTTCTCTCTCTCGTCGTCAGGTCGCTCATCACTCACCGTGGGCCTGCGCCACGACGCTCAGGTCGTGGTCAGTCCCCCGCCCCCACTCGTGTCGGACCTCGGCCCGACGCTGTCAGCCAGCTCCCGGACGGTCCGATCGATTGCGGTCCCGGGGGCGGGCTGCCGCGGCTGTGTCTCGATCGCTTCACGGGCTGCGCAGACCTCGACCAAGTCGACGAGCGACAGGTCCTGGGCGAACTCCCCCCGTTCGGTACTTCCCCTCGATGCCCCACTCCGACGGCCGGAGGGACCCGGGTCAGGACGCTCTCCAACACCTGGTCGGATCAGCTCCGAGGCGGGTCGTCCGTCGAAGGCGGAGCGCTCACGCGGCCGGTCATCAGCTCCCGCGGCGGCGGTCACGGCGTCCCAGGTGACGTTGGCGGCGAGCCCCCCGCGCAGCGCCTCGGAGGGGTCCACCGGTGTCCTCATGGTTCTCGACCCTCGCCTTGAGCTCGGCGTAGTCTCTGGGGGAGTCCTGGGTGATCTCGACCCCGCTCCGCCTGGCGAACCGGTTGGCTCGGACCGCCTTGGTCATCGCCTCCTGGTGGGCTCCGTAGCGGAGGGCCGACACTGAGCCGAGGAACGCGGCGCCCCTCAGCAGCGCCTGCTCAAGGTGACGGACCGGGGATCAGGTGCCTACGGAAGTGCCATAGCTGTGCTCCAGGTGCGTGGTCATGTCACGAGCTCTCTCCAGCCCGAGGTGATGCGTCAGATGAAACACCGCGGAGAATGCGGCAACAAGGGACGTGAGGCCGCGACATCGACCTCGTATTTTGTGCCTGTGCACAATTACTGCCAGGGAGCCCCACCGGCATGTCAGCGGCAACACCCGGAGACGGCCCCGGATCCGTCCGGTGACGGCTGTCGTCGGGAGAGGCGGTCCTCATGAGCGGCCCGGGACGCCGACAGGGCGGGGCCCGCCACGACGCCGTGCAGGCGATCGCCCGCCGGCTCCTCGAGGAACGACTCGACGAGCTGACCTCTCGTGCTCTCGAACAACTGGAAGCCGAGGAGCCCGCCTACGCGTCGGCGGACTGGAACCCGGTCCAGAAACGGGAGGGGATGCGACGAACCCTCGAACTCGCCCTGACCCGGCTGGCCGGCGGTCCCGTCCCCCGGACGGTCTCGCGCGCCACCGAGGACGTGGGACGCGAGCGAGCGGAGCAGGCGTTCCCCCTGACCGCTCTGATGCACTCCTTCCAGCTCGACCTCAGGACCCTGTGGGAAGCCGTGCTCGCAGAGGGGCGAGCACGTGGCATCAGCGCCGATCCCGACTTCCTCGACGGGCTGATCCGCGTCTGGGAGGCGACGGACGCCAACAGCGTCGAGGTCGTCGACGCCTACCGCCGTACCGAACGCGACCTGGCGAGCCGTCGTACGGAGGTGCGCAACCGCGCCTTCAGCCGCCTGGTCCTGGAAGGGGAGCAGGATCCCTCCACCGTCGCCGAGGCCTCCACGTTGCTGGGCTTCTCCGAGAACGTCGCCCTGACCGTGGTCGTGGTCGAATCCGTTCCTACCGGGGACCCGGCTGTGTCCCAGGTCGACGATGCGCTGCGTCGGGGCGGCCTGGTACGTCACTTCGGATGGATGGGTGACGAGCTCCTCGGCATCATCGGTCACGGACGGACCGATGAAGAGGCCATGCTTGCCATGCTCCGGCCGTTCGCCCCGTGGCGCTGCGGCGTCGCGGAAGTACCCGGGCTGGCGCTGACGGCGCGGGGCATCCGGTTCGCACGTGCCGCGATCCGCAGCTCCGCGCAGCCCGGAGTGCGGCATGTGGAGGGCCACTGGATCGGGGCGATCATGTCGGCGCAGGAGGAGTTCACCGGTGCGATGGCCACCGGCGTGCTGCGCCCACTGCTCGAGCTGCGCGACCGCGACAGCATCGTCGAGACCCTGCGCTGGTACTTCGACCTGGGCTCGGTCGCCGAGGTGGCCGCACGCACCTACCGCCACCGGAACACGGTGGGCAATCGCCTGCAGGCTGCGGAAGAGGCGACCGGGCTGAAGCTGTCCCGACCGAACGACGCCGCCCGGCTGGTCCTCGCCCTGGCTTGGCTGGAGACGGACGCCGGCGCCCGCTTCCGGGCGACGATGTCCTGATCCACCGATCGCTGGACGGGGCGAGGCAACCGGCCGGGGCCGCGACCGAGAGCTGGAGCCAAAGCGTGTCGGTCACAGGCCGCATGTCCTTCATGCGGACGGCAGCCTCGGCGGCCGACAGGCCGGCCGCGCCGCCGGGCAGCGGCGCCGAGCGGCCGTAGTCCGGAGCCGCTCGCGGTGCCTCGCAGAGACCATGCGGGTCGAGCGGAACTGCATGGGACCCCTGACAGAAATTGTGCACAGGCACAAAATACGCGGTCGATCTCGCGGCCTCACGTCCCTTGTCGCCGGATTCTCCACGGTGCTTCACTGACGCAACACCTCGAGCCGGAGAAAGGCTCATCGCATCGGAGCAGTGATGATGCTGCCGCCGACCACCTGATCAGCATTCGCCGTCCCCGGCCTGTCCGGGGGCTCGTCCTCCAGCGGCGGCCCTTCGAGCACCCCCTCAGCTCTCATGCCCCCCAGGCAGGTCGTCGCCCCAACGTCTCGGCAGCCTCCTGAACTTCCGATGCGGCCGACCTGGCCGACTCGACGAGATCGTGACTCCCGGTAAATGAAATGTCCTATATGCCCGGAAAGAGGTTGAACGCCATGCGTCAGATCGTCACCTTCGATGCCTACGGCACCCTGGTCGACTTCCAGCTCGGCCCCACCACCCTGAAAGTCCTGGCCGACCGGCTGGACCTGGACCGTCTGAACGTCGACGAGTTCCTCGACGACTTCCGCATCATGCGGTTCCACGCCGTCCTGGAGGCATACCGCCCCTTCCGCGAGCTGCTGCCCGCCAGCCTGGAGACAGCGATGCGTCTGCACGGCCTGGAATACCGGCAGTCCGACGGCGAGGCCCTGGTCGCGGCCGTGCCCACCTTCGGCCCCCACCCCGAGGTCCCGTCCGCCCTGCGGGCGCTGAAGTCCCGGTACGAGATCGCCATCATCTCCAACACGGACGACGACCTCATCGCCCAGAACCTGGCCAACATGGGCGTCGAGTTCGACCATGTCATCACCGCCCAGCAGGCCAAGGCCTACAAGCCGTCCCGGCAGGCCTTCGAGTACGCCTTCCAGGCCATGGACATCGACCCCGCCCAGGTCATCCACGTCGCCCAGGGCTGGGAGTACGACCTCATCCCCACCCGCGACCTCGGCCTGGCTCGCCGCGTGTGGATCAACCGCTACGGCCACAACGGCTCCCTCGGCGCCCGCGGCAGCGCCGACTACCAGCCCTTCGACGAGCTGCCCGACCTGTCCGGCCTGCCGGCCCTGCTCGGCTGCTGAAGCCGGGCCCCAGACAAACACCCCTGGACCACCAGGAAGACCCGAGGACGTACGTCATGAAGCAGATCCCCTACTGGCTCGACACAGCTCCTGCCTTCCCCGACCGGACCGGCAAGCCCCTGCCCGAGCAGGCGGACCTGGTGGTCATCGGCGGCGGCCTCACCGGCCTGTCCACCGCCTACCACGCGGCACGCAAGGGCGCCCACGTCGTCCTCGTGGAGAAGGACAAGGTCGGCTCCGGCGCCTCCGGGCGCAACGGCAGCATGTGCACCCAGGGCATCACCATCAGCCCCGCCGAGGCGCGCAAGCGCTACGGGCAGCCGCGGGCCCGGGAACTGTACGACGCCTTCCGCGAGGCGGTGGACCTGGTGGAGGAACTGACGGTCAAGGAGCAGATCGACTGCGACTTCCACCGCGTAGGGCGTCTGGGCGTCGCGTTCAAGCCGCAGCACTTCGAGAGCATGCGGGCCAAGCAGCGCGACCTGGCCGAGAACTTCGGCCACGACACCACACTGCTGAGCAAGAGCGATCTACGTGCCGAGCTGGGCTCCGACTACTACCACGGAGCCCTGCTCGACCCGCTCAGCGCGCACCTTCACGTCGGCAAATACGTCTATGGCCTGGCCGAGGCCGCCGAACGCGCCGGGGCTCAGATCCACGAACGCAACGCCGCGACCGCGCTGCACCGCCTCCCCGAGGGCGGTTTCCTCGTCGAGACCCTGCACGGCACCATCCGCGCCACGCAGGTCATGGCGGCCACCGACGCCTACACCGACAAGGCCATGCCCTGGTTCCGCAAGCGGCTGATCAACGTCGGCAGCTTCGTCATCGTCACCGAGCCACTGGGCGAGAAGCGGGCCCGGCAGCTCATCCCCAACAACCGCGTGGTCGTGTCCTCCAAGAACATCGGCCACTACATTCGCATCACCCCGGACAACCGCCTGGCCTTCGGCGGACGGGCCCGCTTCGCCCCCTCGGACCCCGCCTCGGACGTCAAGAGCGGTGACGTCCTGAAGCGGGAGATGACCGAGATCTTCCCGCAGATGGCCGGGGTGAAGATCGACTATGTATGGGGCGGCATGGTCGGCTTCTCCTACGACCGCGTTCCGCACGCGGGCGAGGACAACGGCCTCTACTACTCCATGGGTTACTGCGGCCACGGCGTCCAGATGGCCACCTACATGGGCCGCGCCATGGCCGAGGTCATGGACGGCCACCCGGAGGCCAACCCCATGCGCGGCTTCGGCTTCCCCAAGGTTCCGGTGCCCTTCTACAACGGCACCGCCTGGTTCCTGCCCTTCGCCGGGGCGTACTACAAGGCCAAGGACCGGCTGCGCTGATCCTCAGCAAGAGGCGTTCGTCAAGTGCGTTAGTGAGCGTTTGATTCTCCCGTGATCCCCGTCGCGATGTTGCGGAACGCCACGCTCTTGGCTGCGTTCGGCAGCATGTATTTCGCGGCCACTTCGATGACGTCGTCGATCCATGTGGACTTGCCTGCGGCCGGCGGGCCGGTGATGACGAGGCGCCGAACTGGTAGCCGATGTCGTGGCCGCGGATCCTGGGGGAGTTGCTGGGCGCGGACGAGCCAGTCGACGAGGCGGCGGTAGGGGAGCCCGTTGCGCGGGTTGCCGACCACGGACTCCCACCTCCAGGCGGTCAGGGTGTGGAGGTCTCCAGCTCTTCGAGGGTGTCGTCGAGGTCCTTCTCGACATCCTTGAGCGAGTCTTCGACTTCCTTGGTCCGGTCGGCGACGATCTCCGCGGCGTACTTCTGCACCGTCTTGTCGTCGACGCCGACGCACGCGTCGGGGCGGCTGCCTTCCCTGCCGTCCTTGGCGTCCTCGAACTGCTTCTCCATGGCGGCCTTGCAGGCGGCCGGGTCAGCTTCGGCGTCGCCACCACAACCGACCGCGAGTGCGGCGAGGGCGAGCAAGGCTACGGGCAGAGCTGTACGGGTGCGCATGGTTCCCCCCAGAGCGATGATGTTGAAAGGGCATCATGCCGCTCGGGCGGGCACCATGTCGCCTCTGTAGCCGTGTTGTGACGCTGCCGCGACGAAGCCCCGCCGGGGGTCCGCACGGTCTGCGGTCGAGCGGGAGAGGCTGGCGGCGATGCCGCCGTACCGGGCTCATCGCAGGCCCGGCGCCGGTCGGAGCAGGCCCGGACCGGGCTGCCGGCCGCGTGGGCCTCGTCAGGGGGCGGGCCTGCGTGAAGAGGTGGCCGTTTTGAACGTCGAGGGCGCCGTGGCCGGGCAGAAGGCAGCGGTGGGACTTCTGTGCCAGGGGCCCCAGTGCGGCCACACGGCCCCAGGGCCTCGCGGGGCATCACGGTCAACTCCGCCGCGCCTGGCTGGATCGCGACCGGGGGGCTCGACGAGCACGTCGACGCGCTCGGGGTGGCAACGCCGGTCGGTCGTGCCGGGCGTCCCGATGAGGTGGCCGCACTGGTGGCGTTCCCGGCCTTGCCGGAGTCGTCCCACGTCACGGGCAGCTGTTTGTGGTGGACGGCGGCAACTCCGTCCAGAGGAGCGCGGGTCGAGCCCGGCAGGCGGTCCCCTGGCGCTGTTCGCGCAGTAGCCCGTCAGCCCACTCGTCCTGCCTGGTTCTCCCGTGCTGCCCATCGCCAAGAGGAGCGAAGGATGGACCTGAACAATCTGTCGGCCGACGAGATGCTGAGGGCGTTTCGGCGGCGCGAGCTGTCCCCGACGGGCCGCGAGGGCGCCGCGGGTGTGCGGACCCGCCGCCGAGAATTCCCGACCTCGCTCTTTCTCTCAGGTGCTCTCTTCGCTCAGGCGGTCGACTGCCCACGGCATGAGTTCCTTGGCCAACGCAAGGCTGAACGGCCTCACCAGCGATCGAAGTTCGGCGCAGGCGGCAGGGCCGAGCGTAAGGTAGGGGAGGGCGGCCAGTCTGTCGGTGGTGTGCTCGATCTCCGCCCTGCGCCGCATACCGTCCTCGGTCAAGGCCAGGTGGGGACCGTCGTCGAGCCATCCGCGCTCACGCAGGTTCTGCACGGCTTGTTCCCACTGCTCCGGCGCCCACGCCCGCGAGTCACGCAGTACCCTCGCGTCGATGTCGCCTGTGGCGGCGTGCGTGACGAGAGACTCGAGCCCGCTCAGTCCGGCAGTCAGTAGTGCCGCGACGTGACCATCGCCACGGAACTCCCGCAGCAGGGTCTGCGCGTGCCAGAGCACGAGGTGGGGTGCGCTCGGCCACGGCAGTGCGGCGTGCGCGGCGAAGAGGGGACGGCCTTGTGGATGGCGCACGGTCACCTCAGCCGCGGTACGGGCCAATTCCGCCGCGCGGGCCAGGGCCGGTGAGGAGACGTCCGTGCCGAGGACGCGGCGGAGTGTGGTATCGATCCCGGTGAGCCGGGCGGCTGCGAACCGCTGCGGCGTGGCGGCTTCCCACGCCGCGGGTATGGCTCGGCGCACCAGTTGGGGATTGAAGTTGTAGAACGTGGCGATGACCAGATCCGCCGGAGCGGCGCCGAGCGCGGCGGAGCGGGACGCGAAGTACCCTGTCTTGGCGTCCACGCCCAACTCGGCGTACTGGCCTGCGGCTTCGGGCGAGAAGTAGACAGCCCCGTGGTAAGGCTCGAGAGTTCTCCAGGTCTGGCGCGCGAGGGCCAGGCTGTCGCGGTCCGTGTTCTGCGTCATGAGGGGCTCTCTGTCCTGTGGCGGATGAAACGTTGCGGTTCATCAAGCACACGAGGGCACGCGGGGCACGCCCAGTCGTACCATCTGGTCGGTATGTTATCGGAGGGCGGCTCCGGCGACTACCGCCCTGCAACCCGTTCTCTCCTGACCAAGGTGCGCATGCCTCCGCGGCACGCGTGTTGGTGCGGGCCCTGACGGACACACCGCCAGGTGGCTCGGGTGACCGATGGTCTCCCCGCAAATGATCACTGTGATGAGCTGCGCGAGGACCCCAACGGCTCATCGCACCAGGACTGTTGAACCGCAGACTTGTACGGGGTAGCGGGACGCGGTCGCGTTGGCCGCCCGTAGCGTGCCGTAGGACGCCGGGCCGGGTGACTCGTGAACCGTCTGCCGCTCCTCGGGGCTGGCTCTCCCGGGGTGTGCCGCCGGTTCAGCGTCCGTCCGCGGTCTGACTCAACAGAGGCGTGTCCCGGCCGGTTGGTTCCGGAAGTCGGCGAGTCGGCCGTGGTTGCCCCTGCGATTCCGGCAATCGGAACCGAGGGCTACTCGTAGGTCAGTCCCAGCTGGCTCCGCCATTCGTGAGTGAGCGCCCACAGTTCGGCGACGGGCGCCACGTTCTTCGAACGCTGTGCCCGCTCGCCCCCCCTCGGCCGCCCACAACGGCGGGTACACCAGGATCCCCTGGTCCCCGGACAGGGGGGCGACCTGCTCCCGCCAGGCCGGCCAGCGGTTGTCGGCGTAGTAGGCGTCAGGTCACCGGTGAGCGCCCAGAACAGGAACTCCGAGTACGGCAGCTCCAGTTCGTCCCACCGCAGCGTGTCCGGAGCCAGGTAGTGCACGTCGCCAGGGTCGCTGTCGAACGCGCCGCCGCTGAGCGCGAAGAAGCCGCCGACCGTGACGTGCTGATCGAGGACGGTGTGATCGCGGTGGCACCGGCTCTCTCCGCCGAGGAAACGGAGACGGTGGACGTCACGGGACACATCGTGGCGCCCGGCATGATCGACACCCACCGGCACGCCTGGCAGACGCAACTGCCGGCACTGTGTGGCGACTGGACCCCGGCGGACTACCTGTTCGGCATCCGGCTCGGCGTCTCACCGGCCTACCTCGCCGTCTCGGTCCCAGGGAGCCCCGGACATCCGGGCCCCGCCCTGATCCGACCTCGGCCTTCCGGACCCGGACTCACAACCCCGCACATGACGAGGGGCGGCGGACGAGCCTCCGACCGGGCCGCCCTTCCTGATGCCGGGCCTACAACCGGACCGTATGGCGCACCGGAAAGACGGCGAATCCCGTGCGGTTCGCCAGCGTTCCCCACAGCCCCCGCGGCAGGTACAGCGAAACCACGATGGCCGCCGCGCCCACCACGATCAGGTACCAGACACCGCTCTGCGCGAAGTACTTGTCGAGGAGGAAGTACGCGATCGCGCCGATGACCGGGCCCTCGATCGTGCCGATGCCGCCGATGATCACCATGAAGACCATCAGGGCCGAGTACTGCACCCCGAAGATCTGCGTCGGCGACGCCACCCCCAGGCTGTTGATGCAGATCACCGCACCGGCGGCGGCACATCCGGCAGCCGCGGTGACGTAGATGATCCGCTTGCCGCGCGTGACGTTCACGCCGAGGGAACCGGCGGCGGTGTCGTCGTCGCGGATGGCCTGGAGGCTCAGGCCGAGGCGGCTGCGCAGGACGGCGTAGGTGCCGAGCACGGCCGCTGCCATGACGGCGAGCGCCAGCCAGTAGGTGAAGGCGCGCCGCAGCACCGGATCGGCGGTGACGTCCGAGAGGGTGCGTCCGCTCGCCGCTCCCAGGGAGCCGAAGCGGACCACGATCAGGCGGACGACCTCGGCGATCACCCAGGTGCCGACGGCGAAGTAGCCGCCGCGCAGCCGGAAGGCGAGGTACGACACCGGCCAGGCGAGCAGCGCCACCAGAGCGGAGACGACCAGCGTGCCCGCGTAGACGTTCACGCCGTGGTCGTTGACGACGAACAGGAGGTAGGCGCCCAGGCCGATGAACGCCTGCTGGCCCATCGACATCATGCCCGCGTACCCCGCGAGCAGGTTCCAGATGGAGGCGAGGGCCACCAGGTAGCAGAGCTTGACCAGGTGGGCTGTGATGCCCGACTCGACGAGGTAGGGGAGGGCCGCCATCCCTGGCCGGTGTCCTCTACACGATGCGGCAGGGCGGGGTCACTCCGTACGAGGGGCAGCTCACCGTCCTGTTCGCCTTCGAGACGGTCATCATCGGCGGTCTCGGCTCGCTGTGGGGCACGCTCGCCGGGGGTGTGGTGCTCGGTGTGGCCCAGTCCGTCGGCGCCCAGATCTCCCCGGACCTCCCCCTGCTCGCGGGGCACGTGGTCTTCCTCCTGGCCCTGGTGTTCCGTCCGCAGGGCCTGTTCGGCAGGAGTGTCCTCGCATGACCGTCCAGACAGCCCCCGCCGCCGAGGCGACCGCACTGCCGCCCGTTCACCGGGGCGGCCGCGCCACGGTCCTCGGCCTCACGGGCACAGCCGTCGTCCTGCTGGCGAGGACGCGGCCGAGATCGCCGAGACGCTGATCGCCGACGAGCGGGTGCGGGCGGTGAACTTCACCGGCTCCACCGCTGTCGGACGGATCGTCGGTGAGCTGGCGGCCCGTCACCTCAAGCCCGCTGTACTGGAGTTGGGTGGCAAGAACGCGGTGCTCGTCCTTGACGACGCGGACGTGGACTACGCCGTGGACGCCGTGACGTTCAGCGTGTTCATGAACGCCGGGCAGATCTGCATGTCGGGCGACCGGATCCTCGTCCACGAGGCCCTGGCCGAGGAGTTCACCCGGAAGTTCACCGCGAAGGCGGGTTCGCTGCCGGCCGGCTGCCCCGGGGAGTCGTACACGGTCGTGGGTCCGCTGGTGAGCGCACAGGCCGCCCGGCGGGTGGCCGACCTGGTCGCGGACGCCGTGGCCAAGGGCGCGAAGGTCCTGGTCGGCGGCGGTGAACCGGACGGCGCGGTCCACCCGGCGACCGTCCTCACCGATGTCCCGAGGGACGCGGACCTGTACCACGCGGAGGCGTTCGGCCCGGTCTGCGTCATCGAGACCTTCACCGACGACGACACCGCGGTGGCCCTAGCCAACGACACCGAGAACGGCTTGACCTGCGGCATCATCACGGAGAACGCCACCCACGGACTGACGGTGGCGCGCCGGATCCGTACGGGCATCGTGCACATCAACGACCAGTCGGTGGCCGACGAGCCGCAGGCCCCGTTCGGTGGAGCGAAGGCCTCCGGGTACGGGCGCTTCGGCGGCCGTTGGGGGGTGGAAGCGTTCTCCAAGACCCGCTGGGTGACCATCGCCACGCAGCAAGCGCACTACCCCTTCTGAACCGACCTGTCGGACACTCCGCGACAGGCCAGGGAACGCGCCGCCCCCGCGCCTTGGGAGTCATCGCCGATCCAGGGACAAGCCGGGGACTTTCACGAACGACCTGTCCGGCGGTGAATTCCTGCGTGGAGGGGTGCTGGAGCGTCGTGCCGAGAAGACGTGCCGGGCCCTCGTGATGCCGGCGCTGTCCGCGGCGGGGTGGAGCGAGATCAGATCGAGGGCAGTACTCGGTCAATGACGGCAAGCATGTGGTGTCGCCGCGGCGGCACCGGAGTGAGCGGGGCGCTTCCTTTCCCGACGTTCGCTGTGCCGAATGTCGTTCGAGCAGGGTGAGCAGGGACCCGTGCGCAAACGCCGACAGCCCCCGTCGGGTGCGACGCGGTGGCGGTGCCCCTTGCCTGCATGGGCATGGGGAGCCCAGGGGGGCGAAAGGAAGGGGACGCCTGCAGTGTCCGGAGGCGCCGGCGTCCCTTTCGGTGTCGGGTCAGTTCGTCACGCGGAAGGTCGCGTCACCACGTGCTGTCGCGGTGGTGATCGGGTCGAGCTTCAGGTAGTAGGCGTAGTGGCGGATGTAGCGGTCGGGGTGGTTGTAGGACTGGAAGGAGGACCAGGTTGAGTCGGCGAGGCCGGCGACCTGGTTGAAGGTGGCGTCGGCGGCGAACTGTGTGGTGCCGTCGTTGCGGACCAGTTGGAAGTCGTAGTTGGAGTGCCGCAGGAAGTAGCCGGGGTAGTTCACCGACTCGAAGGAGACGGTGCCGGAGCCCGCCAGGCCGGGCCTGATCCGGAACTGGGAGTCCGGGCTGGTACTGACGTTCTGGTCGATGCGCAAGTCGAAGTTGGCGTGCCGCACGTACCGGTCCTGGAAATTGAACGACTGGAGCCGCTTGGCCGGGGTGCTGGGCCAGCGGGCGAGCACCCGGCTCTCCTCGGCGGCCGTCAGGTTCAGGATCGAGCCGTGGCGCTTCTTGTTGACGCCCATGTTGTAGCTTCCCGACGCCGGGATCTGGTAGGTGCCGGGCGCGGAGGGGTTGGTCGTCGTGACCGGCATGTACCCGCCGCGGGAGGCGTACTGGTCGAGGTACAGGGCCCACTCGTTGCGGTCGCGGAACTTCATCCACATCGGGCCTTCGACCTGGGATCCGGTGAGGCCGATGCCGGAGAGGTTGCCGAGGTTCGTCCACGTCCCGAGGATCGAGTTGCTGCCTTCGAGGGTGATCTGGCCGTCGCCGGAGGCCCGCACGTAGCGGTAGTTGCCCACTCCGGACGGCATTTCGACGATCTGGGTGTCGATGAGTTCCTGGGTGCCGGGGCGGTCGATGTAGATCTGCGGGGTGGTGATGGTGCGGAAGTCGCTGGTGCGGGCGTAGAAGATGCGGTGCTTGGTCTTGCCGTCGAGGGGCACGTTCGTCGCCCAGTACAGGACGTAGTCGTTGGTGGCCGGGTTCCAGATCGCTTCCGGCGCCCAGGCGTTGCGTCCGTCGGGGATCGCGCCGGCGACGTTGAGCAGCCACGGCTCCGACCAGTTGATCAGGTCCGTCGACTCCCACACCACGATGCTGCGGCTGCCGTTGTTGATGGAGCCGTCCACGGTCGACCCGCAGCCCCAGCACAGGTCGGTGGCGATGATCCAGTACTTGTCACCGTTCGGGGATCTCACCAGTGCGGGGTCACGCACCCCCTTCGTGCCGACCGTGGAGCGCAGGATCGACGCTCCGTCGTTGAGGTCGTTCCAGTGCAGGCCATCCGTGCTGTGCGCGAGGTACATCTGCTGACCGGTCGACCCCTCCCCGGTGAAGTGCAGCATCAGATAGCCCGGGTCGGCAGCGGCCGCCCGCTGAGGTGTGGCCAGGGATTGGGAGGTGAAGAAGAGCCCCACGGCGACCAATATCGCCGCGAGCCGAGTGAACAGCCTTGACATGTGCGTGTCCTGTGTTTCTACGGGAGCCGGGGCCGGGGTGGAAGCGGGGGGCCGGACACGTGACCGCTGGAAGCCGCCGGCTGTGCCGCAGGCGCGTGGTCCGAGCAGGGGCAGGCCCGCGGTCGAGGCGCCGACGACCTCGACACACTTCCCGCAGTGGCGGGCCCTGAGCCGGTGACAGCCGTCGGTCGCGACCCACGCGAACTGCTGGTCGTGCCGAAGGGGCAGGGGTACCGGAGTGACGCCTGTGCCGTCGGCGCAACTGCCGAACGGGTTCGGGAACGTCGTGGGGGCAACGCCTGCGCGACGGGGCCGGCGAGAGCCGCCGCCGTGGAGGACGGCCGGAGGGCGATCTGTTCCACACCGGCGGATGGGGGAGCAACGCTCATGACAGAGACGTCCTTGATTCACGTCGCGGAGCGGAAGGGGAAGCGGGCCGGAAGGGGCTGACTGGCAGTCACATTGTTCGATATATCGGACATTGTTCGTGGATTCGGCCAAAAGCTAGAGGGAGGTAAAAGCAGGTGTCAAGAGGGATGACGACAGCGGAAACAGCCTGGCCTCCGTCTGTCCTTGGGGTGGGTCGTACACACAGGAGACGCATCGGCGCGTCGCGCATAACGGAAAACGCGGAACGGATGAAGGCCTGGGGCGGCACCTGAGAAGCGGCCCCCGCACATCCTCCCGATTCGCTCCTGACACACTGTCGCCCTCGACACATCGGCACGGCGACGGGACGGGTGGGGCGGGGTGCGCTCGCAGGACAGGCGGGAACGGCCGGACGTCGCCGTCGTCATGGCGGCGCGGGCGGGGGACCGGCAGGCCTCGGAACAGCTGATACGGGACTGTCTGCCGCTGGTCTACAACATCGTCGGGCGGGCGCTGGACGGGCACAGCGACACCGACGACGTGGTCCAGGAGACGATGATGCGGGTCCTGGACGGGCTGCCCGGACTGGAGCGACCGGATCGGTTCCGGTCCTGGCTCGTCGTCATCACCGTGCGACAGATCCGTGACCGGTGGCGCAGAAGTCGCACCTGGCTCACTGCGGAACCCCTGGAGGAGAAGGTCCACGAAACGGACCCGCAGGGCGACTTCTCCGACCTGGCCATTCTTCGGCTCGCGCTGTCGGGCCAGCGGCGTGAAGCGGTGGAGGCCACCCGCTGGCTGGAGGACGAGGAACGCGAGGTACTCGCGCTGTGGTGGATGGAGAGCGCCGGTGAACTGACCCGCGGCGAGCTCTCGGCGGCCTGCGGCCTCACGCCGCAGCATGCCGCGGTCCGCATCCAGCGGGTCAAGGAACGGCTGGAGACGGCGCGCACCGTCGTACGAGCCGTGACGGCCTCGCCGCGCTGCCCGGACCTGGCCGCCGTGCTCGCCTCGTGGGACGGGAAGCCGTCCGCGCTGTGGCGCAAGCGGCTGGCACGCCATGTCCGCGACTGTCCGCGGTGCCTGTCGAACTCGTCAGACCTGATACCGGCGGAGGGGCTGCTGGCCGGCCTCGCGCTGGTGCCGGTCCCGGTCGGCCTGGCCGGCCTGGTACTGGCCAGGGCGCTGGGGGCGGACTCGGCCGGGGCGACCGTCGGCGCGGGTACGCCCACGGTGACCGGCGCAAGCCGTACGGGGCGGACGATCGGCAGGCTGGCAGCCAAGCCCGCGGCGACGGCAGCCGCAGGTGCCGTCACGCTCGCGGCTGCCGCAGTGGCCTGGTACACCGCCACGGGATCACACGAGCCGGCCCCCCGGCCCGCCGTCGCGGCCCCGCTGTCGACCGCCGCCTCGTCCGTGCCGCCGTCCCCGAGAACGTCCGCCTCACCGACACCGACACCGACGCCGACAGACGCCCCGGCGACGGCTGAGACGCGGTTCTCGGGGCGGCATGCCCTACGGTCGGTCGACAAGCCCGGCGACTACGTGAGCCAGTCCGGCCGACTCGGCATCCTGGGACCGGTCGGCGCCACCAGCTCCGCAGCCACCCGGCAGGCGGCCACCTTCACCTTCGTTCCCGGCCTGGCCGACCCCCGCTGCTACTCACTCAGGGATGCCACGGGCAGGTATCTGCGGCACTACGCCTTCCGTATCCGACTGGACACCGACGACGGATCCGTCATCTTCCGGAAGGACGCCACCTTCTGCCCCCGTTCCGGTTCCACGGCCGGTTCGGTCTCCCTGGAGTCGTACAACTACCCCGGCCGCTACCTCCGGCACCGGAACAACCTCCAGCTGTGGCTCGACCGTTCGGAGAACACGGCCGCGTACCGGGCCGGCCGCTCCTTCGTCATCGTGGCGCCCTGGACCTGATGCTGAACGTGCCTTGCACTGAAGGAAGTTGTTCGACCTGCCGGACATTGTTCGCAATGTGTTGACGTTGACACGCGGCTCCCTCCACACTCACGCAGCGCGATGTCATACGGGCGGCACGTCAGCATCTCGGCCAAGGTCGTGAGCCCTCTCCTCAGGCATGTCTTCGTCACGGGATGTGAACCCATGCACTACGTGAGACCCCAGCGCCGCCGACGATGGTGGCCGGGCGCCGCTGCAACCGTGACCGCCGCCGCGCTCCTGGCTGGTGTCGTCGGTCTGTCAGCTCCCGCTCAGGCGGCGGAGATCACCGACGGTCTGGCTCTTTGGTACAAACTCGACGCCACTTCGGGCACCGTGGCGGTGGACGCCTCGGGCAATGGCCGGAACGGAACCGTCAACGGAGCCGCGGGCTGGTCGGGTTCCGGGGAAGGGCTGACGTTCAACGGCTCCGACACCTCCATCAAGGTGCCGGACAACATCATGAGCGGCATGAACGCGATCACCGTCTCGTTGGACGTGCAGATCGACGCCGCCCAGGCCACGCCGTACTTCCTCTACGGCTTCGGCAACACCAGCAACGGCTCCGGCAACGGGTACCTGTTCACCACCGGAGACTCGTTCCGCACGGCCATCGCCTCCGGGGGCTTCTCCACCGAGCAGAACACCCGGACCTCCACCGCGCTGCCGCGCTCGGTCTGGAAGCACGTCACCTACACCCAGACCGGCACCACGGGCGTCCTCTACCAGGACGGCGTGGAGGTGGCTCGCAACACCTCGGTCACCGTCACCCCCGGTTCCATCGGGTCGGGCATCACCACGGCCAACACCATCGGCAAGTCGCTCTACAGCGCCGACAAGCTCTTCAAGGGCAAGATGCGCGACTTCCGGGTCTACAACCGTGCGCTGGCGCCCGGCGAGGTCCTCGAACTCAGCGGGAACACCACGGGCGTCACCGCGGCCACCCACCCTGCGCTGAAGACCGCCGCCCTCATCGACGACACCAACAGCCGGATCACGCTGCCGATGAAGGAGGGCACGGATCTCACCGCGCTCGCCCCGCAGTTCACCCTCGCCCAGGGCGCTTCCATCAGCCCGGCCTCCGGCACCCCGCGCGACTTCACCAACCCCGTGACGTACCAGGTGACCGGGTCCGACGGTGCGAAGCGCACCTGGACGGTTTCCGCACAGATCATGAGGAGCCCGGTCCTGCCGGGGCTCACCGCCGACCCGAACATCGTCCGCTTCGGCGACACCTACTACATCTACCCGACCACCGACGGCTTCGCGAACTGGAGCGGCACCCAGTTCAAGGCGTACTCGTCCAAGGACCTGGTCCACTGGACGGACCACGGCGTCATCCTCGATCTCGGTCCTGACATCAGCTGGACCAACAGCCGGGCCTGGGCCCCGACGATGACCGCGAAGAACGGGAAGTACTACTTCTACTACTCCGCCGACACGAACATCGGTGTCGCGGTCTCCGACTCGCCCACCGGCCCGTTCACGGACCCCCTGGGCAAACCGCTGATCGCCCGTGGCGCCTATGCCGGCCAGATGATCGACCCGGCGGCCTTCACCGACGACAACGGCCAGTCGTATCTCTACTGGGGCAACGGCAGAGCGTACGTCGTCCCCCTGAACGACGACATGATCTCCTTCGACGCCTCCAAGGTCACCGACATCACCCCCAGCGGCTACAACGAGGGCACCTTCGTGGTCAAGCGCAAGGGCACCTACTACTTCATGTGGTCGGAGAACGACACACGGGACGAGAACTACCGGGTCGCCTACGCCACCGGCCCCTCGCCCACCGGTCCCTGGACCAAGCGGGGCGTGATCCTGGAGAAGGACCTCTCCCTCGGCATCAAGGGACCCGGCCACCACTCGGTGGTGCAGGTGCCGGGCACCGACGACTGGTACATCGCCTACCACCGCTTCGCCATCCCCGGCGGTGACGGCACCCACCGCGAAACCACCATCGACAGGATGGAGTTCGATTCCAGTGGCCTGATCAAGAAGGTCGTCCCCACCCTGAGCAGCATCACCCCGGTCACCGGTGGCGTCACCCTGCCGGTGAACACCACGCGCTCGCTCCGGTCGGTCAACTACCCCGGCCGCTACGCCGTCGTGCGGTCGGACAGCCTCGGTCACCTCGACCCGGTGACGTCCTCCAGCACCACGGCGGTCAAGCAGAGCGCCACCTTCACCGTGGTCCCCGGCCTGGCCGACGGCAGCTGCTACTCCTTCCGCGACCCCTCCGGCCGCTACCTGCGCCACAAGGACCTCCGGATCCGCGCCGACGCGAGCAACGGCACGACGCTCTTCCACAAGGACGCCACCTTCTGCGCCCGGCCCGGTTCGGCCACCGGATCGGTCAGCCTGGAGTCGTACAACTACCCCGGCCGCCACCTCCGCCACTACGACTACGAACTGCGCATCGACACCTACCAGGACAACGCCACCTTCCGCGCCGACAGTTCCTTCACGCCGGTCAGCCCCTGGGCCTGACCGCGGTCTGGTCTCGCCCGGTGGCCCGCACCGCGAAGCCCTGCGGGCCACCTGTGCCTTGTAGTCGTCGTGGACCAGCCCGAAGCGTTTGTCGTAGCCCTAGGCCCTTCAAGTTGTCCAGGAGAGATCAGGCGAAGTAGCCGGCCGGGGGGCGCCCTAGCGGGCGGCGGACGCACAGACGGCCAGGAGCCCCGCCCTTGCGGTCCGGGCGGCCGTCGGTAGGACGCTCAGGGCCGAACAGGGGCCACAAGGAAAGGAACGCGTCGATGAAGACGGTACATGGCTGACCATCGATCAACGTCTCTGAACTGCGGATACGTGTCATCGGGGCAGCGGATTCAGGACGCGAGCCGGGCTGTCGCCGTTGCTCCGGATTCCGTCGGGTCGCGCTGGTGGTGATGCTTCCAGTACTCCTCGAAGTCGCCGTTGGTGCACCCATCCTCAGCAGCGGCTGCGCAACTCCTGCGTGGCCCGGTACATCTCGTCCGCCAACCGCGTCAGGACCGCGGGGAGCGGAGCGTCGTCACGAGCCGTCCACGGCCGCCGCGCCTCGGCAGCGGCCTCGAGGTCCTGGCAGAGCTCCGCCGCGCGGGTGGCTCCCACGGTCGCGCAACTGCCTTTGAGACGGTGCGCCAACAGGCGCGCCGCATCGAAGTCCCCGGTCTTCAGCGCCTCCCGCAGCCGGTTGAGGACCTCGGGGGTCGAGGCCGCGAACGCGTCCGCGATGTCCGCGATGTCGTCGGCGGGCAGGCCGTCGAGCTCCGCCGGTATGTCCGAGGTGTTCGGTGCGGCGGATTCGGTGGGCGGTTCCGCCGCCGTCCAGACGGCGATGCGGGTGAGCACCTGCGTCCAGTCCACCGGTTTGGTGAGGTGGTCGTCCATGCCCGCCTCGATGCACCGGATCCGGTCGTCCGGCATGGCCGCCGCCGTCATGGCGATGATCGGGACGCGCTGGGATCCGGCCTGGCACCGCCTGATCTCGGCCGTCGCGGCGAGGCCGTCGAGACCCGGCAGCTGGCAGTCCATGAGGACGAGGTCGTACCGGTCGCGGAGCACGGCTCGAACCGCACGTTGCCCGTCGTCGACCACGTCGACATGGTGGCCCGCCTTCTGCAGGACGAGCCGTGCGACCTGGGAACTGACGTCGTCGTCCTCGACGACGAGGACACGGACCGGGCGTGCCGCGACGCCGGCCTGATCTGGTGCTCCGCCGTCGTACTGGTGGGGGAGCAGCGCCGGGGGCTCAGGGGCTCCCGCCGTGCCGAGCGCGTTCTGCGCCGCCGCCAGCAGACGGCGCCGACTCAGTGGCAGGGTCACCGACTGGACGATCCGGTCCTTGTCCCGGGAAGCGGCAGGCCATGCGGCACCGGTGCGTCCCGGAGTGATCAGCACGATGACGTTGGTCGCCCGGAGCTCGGGATCGGCGAGGACGGCGTCGGCGAGTGACCCGTTCTCGTCGTCATCGGGCCGGGCCGGACGCGTACCGTTTCCGGCGAGTGACATGTGGAGATCGATGACGGCCAGGTCGAACGGCGACTGGTCGGCTGCCGCGGCCCGTAGTGCGGCTGTGGCTGCGGCAGCGTCCGCCGTCTCTTCCACCACCAGACCGGCTCCGGACAGAATGCGGCGCGCCAGCTCCCGGTTCTCCTCGTCCGCGTCGGCGATGAGGACACGGCGACCGTTCAGTTCCTCGTGGGCGGGGGCGGTCCGGGCGAGGACGTCCATGGGCAGGGTCACCCAGAAACGGCTGCCGACTCCCTTCACGCTGTCCAGCCCGATCCTGCCGCCCATGAGCTCGACCAGCTGCCGGCTGATGGCAAGCCCCAGCCCGCTGCCGCCGGTGCGGCGAGTGATGGGGGAGTCGAGCCGACGGAAGGTCTCGAAGACCCGGTCCCGGTCCTCGGGGCCGACGCCGATGCCGGTGTCGCGGACGGTGAACCGCAAGGTCGCCCGGTCAACGGTGGACGGACCACCTTGATCACGGTCGGGTTCCATGGTGACCTCCAGGTCGATCCCGCCCTGGACGGTGAACTTCATGGCGTTGCCGAGGATGTTGGTCAGCACCTGCCGGAGCCGGACGGGATCGCCGACCACGTGCTGAGGGAGGTCCTCGGCCAGGTGGAGCGCCAGCCACAGGCCCTGCCGGTAGGCGTGCGGAGCGAACAGGGCCACGACCTCGTCGCACAGCCGGGGCAGGTCGAAGGCCACCTTCTCGATCCTCAGGTGGCCCGCCTCGACTTTCGACAGATCGAGGAAGTCGTCCAGCAGGCGGAGCAGGTTCTGTGCCGATTCCTGCACGGTGCTCGCGTAGTGCCGCTGCTCGTCGTCCATGCGGGTGTTGAGAAGGAGGGTGTTCATGCCCAGTACGCCGTTGATCGGCGTGCGGATCTCATGGCTGACCTTGGCCAAGAACTCGGACTTGGCGGCCGAGGCCCGCACCGCCTCGTCCCGCGCCGTGGCGAGCGCGTCCGCGTACCGCGCCAGGGTCCGTTGCGCCCGTCGACGGCTACGGCTGGTGTGGATCTGGAAGCCGAGCCCGGCCAGGATCAAGGCGGTGAGCAGGGCGGCCATGAACAGCACCCGGTTGCGCAGATGCGCCGCGGAGGCCAGTGCCTCGGCGGCGGGCACCTCGGCGGTGACCGTCCAGCCGATGCCCGGGATGGGCTCGGAGGCCGAGAGCACCGGCCCCTCGTAACCGCGCCAGTTGGTGAAAACCCTGCGGCCGGCAAGTGCCGCGTCCACCCGCGCGTCCTCCCGCAGGGAGGTGAGCGCGAACAGCCGACCCGCCGGGTCCGCCACCAGAACCCCGGCCCGGTCCGTGATCAGCAACCGGATCCCCTGCGCCTCGGCGGCCTCCGAAGCGTACGCCTGGATCGCGTCCAGGCTGTAGACGGCGGTCAGGATGCCCAGCAGCTCATGGCCGTCCTCGCCCGGGATCGGCGCCGCGACGGCCACGGCCCGGGAGACGCCCTGCATGGTGGGGGTGTACGCCTGCGACACGTACGGCTGCATGTCGTTGCGCACCGCGCGGTACCAGTCGGTTCCGCTGACGTCCTGGAACAGCTTGAGCGAGGGCTGGGCGTCGATCAGCCGGCCGTCGGGCGCGGCCATGATCACTCCGCTGATCCCGGGCCGCATCCGGGCCAGCTCCGCCAGCGCGTCGGGCAGACCGGACGCGGCGGCTCGGTTGCCCGAGGTGACCAAGGAGCGTATCTCGGGCCGCTGGGCGTAGGCGCTGACGAGCTGCTTCAGCGTGCCCATCTGCTGCTCCACGACCACCCGGCTCACCGCGGCGGTCGTCTCCACCCGGTCCCGCACCTCGCTGCGGACAGCCTGGTCGGACAGCGTCACACTCGTCGAGGTCAGCAGCCCGAGCGGCAGCAAGCCGAGCAGGGCCCACAGCGCGGCGACCGCGAACAACCATCCCCGGTCGCTGTCACCGCGGCGCGGGGACGACCGGAAACGCCGCCCGGTCCTGGAGAGTCGCCCTCCCAGTGCGCTCACCTCCAGGTGATCGGACGAGTCATCGAGATGCCGCCGTAGTACAGAGTGGTTGCCGGAAGGGAAAATAGTAGGTCAAGCGGTTGAAAGAGACATATGCGGTGAGCACAATGCACAAAATGCCGAGGGACACCGCGTTGATTGGGAATCTATGGGGTCGTCTGGACGGTCGCCGAAACGAGGAGCGTGGCGATGGCGTCGAAGGAGATAACCCTTCTCATTGTGGACGACGACCCTGTCGTCACCACTGCCCTGCGGGCGCAGGTCAACCGGATCTCCGGGTTCCGGGTCGTGGCCGTCGCCCACACCGGGCGCGAGGCGCTGGCCGCCACGCGCCGGTTCGCACCGCGCCTGGTGCTCCTTGATCTGCATCTGCCCGACATACCCGGCCTGGACGTGGCTCACCAGCTTCGGCGTCCCGACTACCCGCCGACGGACGTCATCGTGATCTCGGGCAGGAGGGAGTCCGCCGCCGTACAGGCGGCGATGCAGCGCGGCGCCCTCTACTACCTGATCAAGCCCGCCCGGACAGGCACCGTGGAGCAGACCCTCCTCAGATACGCGGCAGCGTCGGCCCAGCTGTCGGCCGGCGGCCAGCTGGTGGAGCAGCGCGCGATCGACCGCGTCTTCCGTTCCCTGCACCTCGACGCTGTGGTCCGTCCCACCGGCATCTCGCCCGCCACCGAGCAGGTGGTGCTCGACGCGCTGGCCGCCGCGGGACGGGACCTGTCGGCGCACGAGACCGCCGAGGCGGTCGGTATCAGCAGGGCCACCGCCAGGCGGTATCTCGAGTACCTCGCCGACCGGGGGGACGTCGTGGCGAACCTGCGCTACGGGTCGTCGGGGCGGCCGCAGCACCGCTACCGCTTCTGCGATTCATGATCTCCCGCCGCTCGACACTGGCCGCGCTGACCTGTCTGGTGCTCGGCGCCTGCGGGCTACCGGGGGCGGACTCCGGGGCACGGTTCCCCGAGGGCTCGACCATGGCCCGCATCGAGGACCGGGGCGTGTTCACCGTCGGCATCAAGTTCGACCATCCGCTCTTCGGGTTCAAGGATCCCTCGACCGGGCGGATCACCGGATTCGACGCGGAGATCGCCCGCATGGTGGCGAAGGACCTCACCGGCAGCGAGGGCAACATCCGGTTCATCGAGACCATGCCGCGCAACCGCGAGGACTTCCTCCGCCGTGGTGTCGTGGACATCGTGGTGGCGACGTACTCGATCAGCAAGGAGCGCCGCCGGCTGGTGGACTTCACCGACCCGTACTACTACTCCAGGCAGGACGTGCTGGTCCGCAGCGATGAACGGGGCATCCGTGACCTCGCCGACCTCTCCGGCCGGGAGGTGTGCACGGCAGCGGGCTCCACGTCCGCGCAGCGGTTGCGGGGCGAGGTCTCGCGCGCCCGGCTGGTGATCGTCGACACCTACAGTGAGTGCATGTCGGCGCTGGTCGACGGGCGGATCGACGCGATCAGCACGGACGAGTCCATCCTGCTGGGCCTGATGAGCCAGTATCCGGACACGGTCCGACTCGTCGGCAGGCCGTTCGGCAGGGAGCCGTACGGCATCGGTGTGCGCCAGGGCGACACCCACTTCCGCGACTATCTCAACGGGCTGATCCAGCAGTACGTGAGCGACGGCCGTTGGGACGAGGCATTCCGGGACACCATCGGCGTGATGAGCGTGTCCGCGAAGACGGCCAAGCCGTCCCTGGCCCCCTCCTCACCCTCCACTTCCTCACCGTCCCGCTGAGCACAAAGCGCACAAGCCCTTCGCGGCAGTGCGCTCCTCCTACGGTGACGCCATCGCCGCCGAGAACGGCACTGCGGCCGGCGAATCCGAGGAAGGGAGGGACGTGTTCCCATGACCGAGGTTATGTCCGCGCCGCATCGGCGGGCGGTGCCGGGCACCCACCTGGTGGTGCTCGACAAGGTCAACAAGCACTACGGGCACCTGCATGTGCTGAAGGACATCGACCTGGCCGTGAGCGGCGGTGAGGTCGTCGTGCTGATCGGTCCCTCCGGGTCCGGCAAGTCCACGCTCTGCCGCACCATCAACCGGCTGGAGACGATCGACTCCGGCACCATCACCGTCGACGGGACGCCGTTGCCCTCCGAAGGCAGGCAGTTGGCACGACTGCGCGCCGAAGTCGGCATGGTCTTCCAGAGCTTCAACCTCTTCGCCCACAAGACCGTCCTGGACAACGTCACCCTCGCCCCGGTCAAGGTGCTGAAGCAGAACAGGAGGGCCGCCGAGCAGCGCGCCCACGAACTCCTCGACCGGGTCGGTATCGGGGCCCAGGCCCACAAGTACCCGGCTCAGCTGTCCGGAGGACAGCAGCAGCGGGTGGCCATCGCCCGGGCCCTGGCCATGGACCCGAAGGTGATCCTCTTCGACGAGCCGACCTCCGCCCTCGACCCCGAGATGGTCAACGAGGTACTGGACGTGATGACGGCCCTCGCCCGGGACGGCATGACGATGGTCGTGGTGACGCACGAGATGGGCTTCGCCCGCCGGGCCGCCGATCGCGTCGTGTTCATGGCCGACGGCCAGATCGTCGAGGAGAACACCCCCCACGAGTTCTTCGACCACCCGCGCAGCGAACGAGCCCAATCGTTCCTCGCCAAGATCCTCACCCACTGACACCTGGACCCGCCGGCCGTTCAAGGGCCGGGCGCACCCGCACATCCAGACCCTCTTCCCGTCTGCCAATGAAGGATTCAGCATGTCCAAGAGACTGATCAGCGTCGCTCTCACCTCCGTGATCGTCGTACTGAGCGTCGGCGCCTGCGGAAACGGCGGCGACGACACCGGATCGTCCGTCGTCGACCGGGCCGCGAAGGACAAGAAGCTCGTCATCGGTGTGAAGGCCGATCAGCCCGGGCTCGGCCTGCGCAGCCCTGACGGCACCTTCACCGGCTTCGACATCGACGTCGCCAAGTACGTCGCCAAGGAGCTGGGAGTCGACGAGAAGGACATCACCTTCAAGGAGGCCGTGTCGGCCAACAGGGAGGCGTTCCTCCAGCAGGGCCAGGTCGACATGGTCGTCGCCACCTATTCCATCAACGACGCCCGCAAGCAGAAGGTCTCCTTCGCCGGGCCCTACATGGTCGTCGGCCAGGACCTGCTGGTCCGCAAGGACAACAAGGACATCAGGGGTCCGCAGTCGCTCAACGGCAAGAAGCTGTGCTCGGTCGCGGGCTCGACCTCCGCTCAACTGATCAAGGACAAGTACGCCGAGGACGTACAGCTCCAGGAGGAACGGACCTACTCCGCATGCGTGGACCGGGTGCTCGGCGGCCAGCTGGACGCGGTCACCACCGACAACGCCATTCTCCACGGCTACGCGGCCCAGCACCCCGGCAAGTTGAGGGTGGTCGACTCGCCCTTCAGCAAGGAGTACTACGGCATCGGGCTGAAGAAGGACGACAAGAAGGGCCGGGAGGCCGTCAACGACGCGCTGGCCGAGATGGTTTCCGACGGCTCCTGGAACGTCGCGCTGAAGGCCAACCTCTCCGCCTCCGGATTCCCCGTCCCGAGCCTCGAGCGGTACTGACGACGACGCCGAACTGCGGGCCGCCGGGCAGCACGTTCACCCGCACCGCCCGGCCCCGCCCCGATTGAAGGTACTGATGGACGCACTGTTCACCGAGCGAGCAACGATCCTCGCCGCGTTCTGGATGACCCTGCGGCTCACCGCCGTCAGCGCGCTCGGCTCACTCGTACTGGGCACCGTACTGACGGGGATGCGCGTCTCGCCTCTCCCGGTGCTGCGCACCGCCTCGCAGGTCTACGTGACGGTGGCCCGCAACACCCCGCTCACCCTGGTCCTGCTGTTCACCAGCCTGGGCGTGGGCGCCAATCTCGGTGTGGAGTTCTCCGCACAGATCAGCGTCAACAACTACTGGCTCGCCGTCCTCGGCCTGACCGCGTACACGTCGGCGTTCGTGTGCGAGGCCCTGCGGTCGGGCATCAACACCGTCCCCGTCGGGCAGGCGGAGGCGGCCCGGGCGGTGGGGCTCGGATTCGGTCAGATCCTGGGCTCCGTCGTTCTGCCCCAGGCGTTCCGGGCGGTGATCCCGCCGCTCGGAAGCATTCTGATCGCGCTGACCAAGAACACCACCGTCGCCCTCGTGGCAGGGGTGGCGGAAGCCTCCGTCCGGATGCGGGAGATGATCGAGATCTACGGCGACCAAGTGATCCAGATCTTCCTCGGCTTCGCGGCGGGCTTCGTGGTGCTGTGCCTGCCGACCGGCCTGCTGTTCGGCCGGCTCTCGCGTCGCCTGGCGGTGGCCCGATGAGCGGCTACTCGAATCTGTACGAGGTCCCCGGCCGCCGGGGAATCATCCGCAACCGGGTGCTGGCGGTGGTGATCACCGTCTTCTTCGGCTGGCTCGGATACGTGGTGTACGCGCTGTTCGACGAGCGTGACCAGTGGGCGGCGGAGAAATGGCAGCCCCTGCTGCGCGCCGACGTCTGGGCGACGTTCATCCTGCCGGGCCTGGAAGGCACTCTCAGGGCCGCAGGGCTGGGGATCGTGCTCGCGGGCGCTTTCGGGGTGGTCTTCGCGACGGCTCGGATGTCCGAACACGCTTGGATCCGTGTGCCCGCCGCAGCTGTCGTCGAGTTCTTCCGGGCCGTTCCCCTCCTGCTGCTCATCTTCTGCGCGTTCTTCGGCTCCTTCGCGATCACCGGAACGACCGTCTCCCCGTTCGCCGCCGTGGTCCTCGGCCTCACTCTCTACAACGGTTCGGTCATCGCGGAGACGCTCCGGGCCGGAGTGAACAGCCTTCCCAAGGGCCAGGCGGAGGCCGCACGGGCGCTTGGCATGCGCAAGGGGCAGACGATGGTGCTCGTCCTGATGCCCCAGGCGATCGTGGCCATGATGCCGGCCATCGTCAGCCAGTTCGTCGTCCTGCTGAAGGACTCCGCCCTGGGATTCATCGTCGGCTACGACGAACTCGTCGACCGTGGCCTGAACGGCATCGCCGCCAACTTCTCCAACGTGATCCCGGCTGCCCTGCTCGTCGCGACGATATTCATCGCGATCAACACGGCGCTCGACGCGTTCGCGCACTGGCTGCAGCGGCGGGTCAGCAAGGGCAGAAAGGTGACGCGCGAGCCCGGCAAGGGCACGCCCGCACCGCCGTCCGCCGCCGAGGACAGCGCGCTCGCCAAACAGTTCTGACACCGGCGCGGGCGCGGAACCCCGGGACCCACCGCAGCCCATCGGACCACGGGGACGGGGATCCCGACTCAGCCGCCACGCCGCAGGCATGTCCCTGAGCCGGCCTGTCCCGCAGCCGGCGGCAGGACCAGCGGCGATCCGCCCAGATCAGGAGTACAACCCTTCATGGACGAGCAGTTCCGGTACGAACACGACCTCCTCGGCGACCTTCCGGTGCCCCGGTACGCCTACTTCGGCATCCACACCCTCCGGGCGATGAACAACTTCCCCATCACCGGCACCCGTATCTCCACCCACGGCGACCTGGTCAACGGGTTGGCTGCCGTCAAGCAGGCCGCGGCGCTGGCCAACCGCGACCTGGGGCTCCTGGACGCCGACAAGGCGGAGGCCATCGTCGCCGCCTGCGAGGAGATCCGCTCCGGCGAGCTCCACGACCAGTTCGTCGTGGACGTCATCCAGGGCGGCGCGGGCACCTCCACCAACATGAACGCGAACGAGGTCATAGCCAACAGGGCCCTGGAACTTCTCGGTCACCACCGCGGCGACTACCACCACCTGCACCCCCTCGACGACGTGAACGCCGGGCAGAGCACCAACGACGCATACCCGACGGCGGTCAAGGTGGCCCTGCAGGCAGGCACTCACCGTCTCCAACAGGCCATGGCCACCCTGCGGCAAGCCTTCCGGGCCAAGGCCGACGAGTTCGCCGACGTCGTCAAGACCGGCCGCACGCAACTCCAGGACGCGGTACCCATGACCCTCGGCCAGGAGTTCGGCGCGTACGCGGTGATGCTGGCCGAGGACGAACAGCGCCTGGCCGAGGCGACCACCCTGATCCGGGAGATCAACCTCGGCGGTACGGCCATCGGTACCGGCCTCAACTCCCACCCCCGCTACGCGGCTCTGGCCTGCGCACACCTCAGCACCATCACCGGTGTGCCCCTGTCCACCGCCGCCGACCTGGTGGAGGCCACCCAGGACGCCGGAGCGTTCGTCCAGCTCTCCGGGGTGCTCAAGCGCATCGCCGTCAAGCTCTCCAAGACCTGCAACGACCTGCGTCTGCTGTCCTCCGGGCCGCGCGCAGGTCTCGGCGAGATCAACCTCCCCGCCGTACAGGCCGGCTCCAGCATCATGCCCGGCAAGGTGAACCCGGTGATCCCCGAGGTCGTCAACCAGATCGCCTTCAAGGCCATCGGCAACGACATCACCATCACCATGGCCGCCGAAGCGGGCCAGCTCCAGCTCAACGCCTTCGAACCGGTCATCGCCCACTGCCTGTTCGAAAGCCTCGGTCAGCTGGAGGCCGGATGCCTGACGCTGGCCGACCGCTGCGTGAACGGCATCACCGCCAACCGGGAGCACCTGCGCGCGGTCGTGCACAACACCATCGGGATCGTCACCGCCCTCACCCCCGTCATCGGCTACGCGCAGGCCAGTGCCGCCGCACAGGAGGCACTGGCCAGAAGCCTGCCCGTGGCCGACGTGGTCCTGGCACGGGAACTGCTCACCGCCGACGAACTCCGGCGCGCTCTGCGTCCCGAGACGCTCGCCAGAAGCAATGACCGGGAGTCGCACGCACGCACGTCGGACTGACCTGCCACCCTCCACGGACGCGGCCCGCCGCGCACCGTGAACGTCGCCGGCCGAGGGTTCGACGGTGCGCAGCCTCGACGTCGCGGTCGGCGGGTGACCTGGTGCCCGTCCGTGCGACGCGCAGGCTCTACTGTCTGGCCACCCGGCGGGGGGTGCCTCCATGTCTTTCGTCAAGCGAGGCGTGGGTTCGAGTGGGGAAGTGGGGCTCCTCCAAGCCCACTTCCGGCCTCATCGCGGTCGATCCGCTCACCTTCGAGCGCACACCCCAAGCCGTCCGCCGCCTGGCTCGGCAACCTCGGCCGCACCCGCCCACTCCCACGCACGCCGGCTGATCAGGCAACCACGCCTGCCATGACCGCCACCGCGTCGGGTACCGGGCGCCGGTGGGTTCCTGACACCCACCGGCTGCCGCGGTCCGCGCCCGAGCTGATCACCACCGATGCCACCTCGTTCCCATCGCCGCGAGCGCCGCGGCCCCGGGCGGTCAACCTGCCTGAGGCGGTCTGCTGCCTGGCAGCCGCCCGCCCCATCACCGTTCGCGGTCCTGGGGACGCTGTCTCCACCGCCGGGGTCAGGGGGCGAGGACGCGGTTCAGCCAGGCCAGCAGGTCGCTGACGATCTCCTGTTTGTTGGTCTCGTGGAACAGCTCGTGCCGGGCTTCGGGATAGACGAGATAGGTCACGTCGATGAGGCCGGCCTCGCCGTAGCGTTCGACAAGCAGGTTGCTGCGTGAGAGATCGGCGTTCAGCGGGTCGTGATCCCCGACCAGGACGCACAGGGGCAGATCCGCCGGGATGCCCTTGGGCTGGGCAAGTGACGCCGAGGCGATGGTGATGTCGGCCATGCCCCGGGCGTCGAGGCTGAAGCCGCACATGGGGTCGGCGAGGTAGGCGTCGACGGCCGGTTCGTCCCGGCTGAGCCAGTCGAACGGCGTGCGGCTGGGCTGGAACGCCTCGTTGAGCGCGAGGAACGGGTCGCCTCCCTCCGCGGCCTCCTGCGCCTGTGCCGCGAGCATGACGTCGACCGCAGTGGTACCGGCGAGGGCGAGTGCGTCGATCAGGTGGGCGTGGTCCAGGACGTACTGCTGCGAGGCGAAGGAACCGAGGCTGTGTCCGAGCAGCACCAATGGCAGGCCGGGGTGCTGCTCGCGGATGGTCTCCGTGAGGGTGACCATGTCACCGACGAGTCGGTTCCAGCCGTCGTCCCCGAGATGACCGGGCTCGGCGTGCCTGCTCAGCCCGTGTCCGCGGTGATCGTTGGCATAGACGGCGTAGCCCTGAGCGGTCAGTGCTGCCGCGAGTGGGGCGTAACGGCCGGCGTGCTCTCCCATGCCGTGGGCGATCTGGACGACGGCTCGCGGGGGCGTGTCCGGCTTCCATTCGTGCACGTGGATCTGGACGCCGTCTTCGCTGTCGAAGGTGAACATCGGGTTCCTTGTCTTGGGTACGCGGGCAGCCCTGAGGGTCCGGCCGAGGTGTACGGGGTGGGCCGGCCCGAGCGGTCAGGCTCACGGTGGTTGTGTGTACGGCGGCTGCCGCCGCCCGGCCGGGTCAGGTGTGCTGCGCGCCGAGGTAGCCGGCGATGATCCGGGACTGGTCGGCCCGGAGTTCCCGGGCGGTGGCGTGCGCGGTGATCTCGCCGTGGGAGAGGACGTAGCCGCGGTCGGCGATGTCGAGGGCGAGGCCGACGTGCTGTTCGACGAGCAGCACCCCGCAGCCGGTGTCGTCGGCATAGCGCCTGACTATGGGCAGCAACTCCTCGACGATGATGGGTGCCAGGCCGAGGCTGAGCTCGTCGAGCAGGAGCAGCTTGGGGCTGCGGGCCAGGGCTCGTCCCATGGCGAGCATCTGCTGCTCGCCGCCGGAGAGCAGTCCTGCCCTGCGGTCCTGGAGGCGGGACAGGGCGGGGAAGTAACGCTGGGCGGCCGCCTGGTCGAGGCGCTCGCCCCGGTGACCGAGGCGCAGGTGTTCCGCCACCGTGAGGCCGGAGAAGATGCCTCGTCCTTCCGGGACGTGGGCGATGCCGCGGCGGGCGCGGGTCGCCGCCGGGATCCTGCCGAGGTCCGTTCCGTTGAAAGTGATCGTGCCGGCAAGGGGGCGCAGCAGCGCGGAGACGGCCTTGAGGGTGGTGGTCTTCCCCGCTCCGTTGGCCCCGAGGAGGGCGACGACCTCTCCCGCGCCCACTTCGAGGTCGATCCCGCGGATGACAGCGGCTCCGTCGTATCCGGCGGTGAGTCCGGCCACCTTCAGGACTGGGGTGCTCATGGTGTCTCCGGTGTGCTGGTGAGGGCCTTGGCGGAGCCACCGGCCGAAGCGCCGGACGCGGTGGCGGGCTGGACGGCGGATGCCCCGAGGTAGGCGGTCACGACGGCGGGGTCGGTTCGGACCTGTGCGGGTGTCCCGGAGGCGATCACCTTGCCGAACTCCAGGACGACGACGTGGTCGCAGATGCCCATCACGAGGCTCATGTCGTGGTCGATGAGGAGCAGCGCGGTGCCGGCCTCAGCGACCGCGCGCAGTCTGCGTCCGAGTTCGGCGCTCTCCGTCGTGTCCAGGCCGGCCGCGGGTTCGTCGAGACAGATGATGCGGGGGCGGGCTGCCAGGGCCCGTGCCACACCGACGAGTTTGCGTCTGCCCTGGGACAGTTCGTGTGCCGAGGCGTCGGCCAGGTCCTCGAGTCCCAGGGCCGCGAGGGCCTGAGGGACAGCCGGGTTCGGGGACGGGCGGCGGCCGAAGGTCTCGCCGAGCGTGGTCCACCACGTCGAAGGGTCCGCCGTGACCTGGAGGTTCTCCGCGACCGTGAGGTCCTCGAAGAGTTCGCTGCTCTGGAAGGTGCGGGCGAGCCCTCGGCGGGCCCGCACATGGGGCGGCCGTCCGGTCAGGTCCTTGCCGTCAAGTTCCACCCTTCCCCGGGCGGCGACGAGACCGGTGACCGCGTCCACGAAGGTGGTCTTGCCGGCCCCGTTCGGGCCGATGAGCCCCACGAGTTGGCCCTCGCCGACCTCCAGGGAGACATCGCTGAGCGCGTGGACGCCGCCGTAGCTGACGCCCAACTGCTGGACAGAGAGCACGTTCACGGTGCGACCTCCTTGGCGTCGGCAGTGGTGCGGCCGAGGTGGATCTGCGGGGAGCCGGCGGCGGATGCGTTGTCGGCCGGTGGTCCCGTCGTGGCCGCCGCGCGTCTCGCCCTCTTCGCCGTCCTCCGGCGGTGGGCGGCGCCCGCGATGCCGTCGGGGTTGGCGATCAGCGTCACGATCAGGGAGACGCCGCCGAAGAGCAGGGCCCAAGTCCCCTTGATCCCGAACCACTTGTCCAGTGCGTGGGGCAGCAGCGCCTCGGTGGACATCAGCCCCGCGATCACGGCTCCGGACACCATGGTGATGCCGCCGATGTAGGCGAAACCGATCAGGCCGAGGGCGGCCAGCGCGGTGAACCGGGCGGCGCTGACCGAGCCGAAGTTGTAGCCGTAGAGGGTGCCGGCGGCGCTGGCGATGAAGGAACTGATCGTGAACGCGGCGATCTTCACGGACCGCACGTCGACACCGGCTGCCGCGGCGGCGCGCTCGTTGGAGCGGACGGCGAGCATTCGCCGGCCGAGTCCGGTGCGCCTGAGATGGGCGACGTACAGTCCGAGGGCGACGGTGACGGCCAGGACGAGGAAGCCGAACATGGGGCTGGGTTCGTTGCCGTCCAGGCCGCGGAAGTCCGCTTTCGGTCCGAGGTCGATCCCGAACAGGCTCGGCGGGGGTACGGACACTCCGGCCGTTCCGCCGAACGAGGTGTTGTTGAACAGCGCCTGTTCCATGGCCAGGGCCGCGGCCAGGGTGACGACGGCCAGGCTCACGCCCCGCACCCGCAGGGCGGAGACGCCCGCGGCCACTCCCAGCAGGGTGGCCAGCACCATCGCGCCGAGGGCGGAGAACGGGAACGGGATCCCCAGCCGGACCGAGAGATGGGAGAGGACGAAGCCCGCGGTTCCGGAGAGCGCGAGCTGCATCACGGAGATCTGTCCGACGTAGCCGGTGATGACGACGTAGGACAGCACGATGATCATGCCGATCAACGAGTTCGTGAGCGCCTGGCGGAAGTCGAACGGGAGCACGATCAGTGCGGCGGCGGCGACCGCGGTGGCCATCAGGGCGGGACGGAGCAGCCGCTCGGGCAGGGGTACGGCAGGCAGCCGCTGTTCGACGAGTTCACCGCGGCGCGGCAGACCGGCGCCCCGCACGTACAGGGCGACGACCATCAGGGCGAACACGAGGAGCTGCTGGAGGCCGGGCATGGCGTTGCCGTTGTCGGTCGGGAACCAGCTCTGCGTGGACAGGTAGTACACGATCGACTGGAGCACTCCGATGAGGATGCCCGCGGTGCAGGCGATCCACAGCGAGGTGAACCCGGCGAAGAGTGCGGCGGCCAGGGCCGGGACCACCTGCAGGGGGAGCGTCATGGAGTCGACCTGGACGATGGGCGCGGCCAGGACACCGAGGAGCCCGGCGACCAGGGCGGCCAGGAGTGTGTTGGCCATCGAGACGCTGTTGGGCGACAGGCCTGCCAGCAGAGCGGCCTGTTCGTTCTCCGAGGCCGCGCGGGTGGCCAGGCCGAAGCGGCTCCACCGGTACAGGGCCCCGAGGACCAGGGCGATCACGACGACCAGTCCGGCCAGGACGAAGCGGTCGGAGGGTGTGGTGACGCCCAGCATGGTGACGGTGCCGGCCGGAAGGATGCTCGGTGCCTGCTGCGGCTGGACCCCGAAGACCAAAAGGACGGTGGCCTGCAGGGTGAGCAGGATGCCGAGGGAGGCCGCGAGTTTGGCCAGGGGTGAGACGGTGCGCAGCGGCTTGAAGACCGCCACCTCTGTCAGGACTCCGACGGCGAGCGCGACGGCGAGGGCTCCGGCGAGAGCGGGTCCCACGGGCAGCGTGAGCCCGAAGAAACCGGTGGTCAGGGCCCAGAAGGCGTAGGCCGAGGCCATGGCGACCGCGCCGGTGGACAGGTTGATGATGCCCGAGCCCCGGTAGGTGACCACCACGCCGAGCGCGATGCCGGCGATCAGTGCCCCCTGGCCGAGGCCGAGCACGGCGAAGAGCAGGATCTGTTCCAATGCATGACTCCTGTCATGAGTCCGCACATCCGCGAGTCCGCGCTGCTGAGGCTGCGTCCTGCGAGGGCCGCAACCTCAGCGGCGGCGCGTCGGGCGGGGGCTCACTGGGGCGAGCGGGGGTTCACTGGGGCGGGCGGATCCAGTCGGTCAGGGGCTTGAACCGGCCCTTGCCTTCGTACTGGTAGAACCTGGCCTGGTCGTTGCAGACGGCGGGGGCGTCCGGGTACTTGCCGCACTTGACCTCGGCGGCGCCCATGATGACCGGCCCGGGGAACTTCTTGAGCTGCTCGGCCACCGACCCGGGGGTGATCTTGTCCGGGCCGATGGCGTTGAGCACCTTCGCGTACGTCAGGATCGTGCTCCAGCCCAGCGGCGCGAAGACCTTGGACTGGTCGCCCTTGCCCAGCCCCGCCTGCGCCGAGGCCTTCAGGAACGCCTTGGAGTCGGCGGCCGAGGAGTCCGTCGGCAGCGTCTGGGCGACGCCGTACGTCCAGGTGGGCAGGTCCCCTCCGAGCCCCTGGGCGACATCGGGGGACATGCACAGCGGCGTGGAGACCACCGGCTTGGTGACATTGAGCTGCTTCAGTGCCTTGGCGATCCCGACGCATCCGCCGCCGACGGAGATGGGGACCACGACATCCGCGGTGTTCGCCCCGGCCGCGGTGACCGGGCCGATCAGGTCGGTCGACTGCGCGTCGAATCCGACGGACTTCACCTTCAGACCGGCGGCTTTCAGGCCCTTCACCGCTGCCCCGGAGGCGATCTTGTCGCCGGGTGTGCTCGTGTGGATCACCGCCGCGGTCTTCGCCTTCAGCACGTCACGGGCGTACGTCCCCCAGGTGCCGAAGATGTGCGGCAGGTCGCCGAACGTGCTGAAGGTGTTCTTCGCGGTGGGCATGGTCGGGCCCGTCGCCACCCCGACCAGCACGGGCTTCTTCCCCGCGATCACGGAGTTGAAGGAGGCATCTCCGAGGTAGAGGTTGCCCACGCCGATGGCGGAGACCTCTTCGTCGCCGAGCAGTTGCTGGCCGCACTTCTGTCCCTCCTCCTCGGCGGACACCACCGTGCAGACGTTCAGCTTCAGCGGGTGCCCGCCGATGCCGCCCAGCCTGTCGTTGACGTACTTCACCGCGGCACGGGCACCCAGGGTGGCTTCGGGGTTGCCGCCGGGGCCGCCCTCGACGTTCACCCAGCCCAGGGTGACCGGGTCGAGGCCGGCGTCGGCCTTGCCCGCCTTTCCGCCGACGTAGCCGAGGTAGTCGGTCACGACGTCACTCGCCGAGCGGGAGTCCGCAGCCGTGGAGGAGCCGCCCCCGGAGGCGCCGGACGACGAGGGTGCGTTGGTGCCCGATCCGCTGCATGAGGCGACGCCCAGCAGGGGCGCCATGGCGGCGGAGACGAGGCCGAGTCTGAGGGGGCGTGAGATTGCGGGCATGCGGGATCCTCCAGGATCGGAAAACGGCAGGGCGGTGCCCGGCACGGCATGCGGGGAGAGCGTGGAAGGCAGAGGAGGGCAGGAGGGCGCACCGGGATGACCGGTGCCTCGGACCAGCCCGAGGACCTTCGAAAGGCCAGGTGATCGGCGCTTTCGAGTTTCGTAACTTTCTTACGGATCGGGAATCTAGGTGTACGCTGGCGCCCTGTCAACGCCCCGGTTCACACGGAGTTAACGATCATGCAATGGGAGGGAAGGACATGACGGAGCACGCCGTGAGACGCAGGCTCCCTCGGCGCTCACCCGAAGAGACCCGGGCCCTCATGCTGGAAGCGGCCACCCAGCTCGTCTGCGCCGGCGCCTCCGACACGAGCGAGGAGGCTGTCTCCGCGGCCCTTGCCCACATCCGCGTCAAGCGGGTCACCGAGGAAGCCACCCGCATCATGCGGGAGAGGCTGGGCGACGACACGGCACCGGCGATCACGACCGGATCCATCTACCAGATCTGGCCCGCCCAGGCCGACTTCCAGGCGGATCTCCTCTTCCACCTCACCAGCCGACAGGCCGAACTGGTCCCGGGGCTGCCGGAGAGCATCCGCCGTTTCAAGGAGGCGGTCGACAGCGGCATCACCTGGCAGGAGGCTCTCAACGACGTCCTGACGGACAACCACGAGAACCACCGTGTGGACCCGGTCTACCGCGTGCTGCTCGGTTTCTACGCCAGTGCCGCCAACCCGCGCGTCCGTGACGCCCTGGGGCACTACGGCGAGTCGTTCACCGAGGTCGCCTGCGAGGCGTACCAGGCGCTGCTGGACGCCTACGGGCTACGCATGCGCGCGCCCTACACGGTCGAACACCTCGCCACCACCATCGCCGCCCTGCTCGACGGCTTCCATATGCGCTGGATCGCCGGACACCCCAACCTGGAGGACCCGGAAGGAGACGACCGCTGGTCCCTCGCCACCCGCGCCGCCGTGACGGTGTTCGACCAGTTCACCGAACCGGCGTAGGTTCACGCCCGGTACGCACACCGGATGGCATGGCAACCAGGGCAACTCCGCGCGGAACGCCGGGGTCCTGCTGGGGCGCGATGGCAACACCGGCACGGTTGCTGTCACCCCTGACCGTCTCGACACCACCCTCCTTTTCCTCGACCGGCTCACCGCGGACCACGCCGCCCGCTGACGTCCCGGCCGTACGGCCCCGGCCGTGCCCGGACACCGCCCGGCGGATCCGTGGGGGCCCACGTCGCCCGCCCCGGCTGACGGACATGAGGGTGATCGACACTGGGCCGGCGCCCCGTCGGGCCTTCCAGCTGGGTGAGGTCGCGGAACGCGAGGAGGCCGGCGCCGATCCGTCGTTCCATCCGGCCCTGCTCTGGTTTGCGTTCAGTTCCGGGTCGGGCTGTCGTCCGCTCGCCTGCCTCGTGGCACACCCCTGCGAGGGGCCATGACCGGAGGGATGGTCGCGGGGACGGCCCTCCCGGCGACCGGGCCCAGGATGACCCGCTCGAAACCAGTCGCATAGGCTGGTCCCATTGTCGCCGGTGAAGAGGCGCAGGCCGCGGCAGTATGCGGTCGCCGTCCGTCCTAGGGAGGCGTTCGAGTGGCAGCGGCTGGGAGCCGGTCGACGAAGCGGCTCCAACGGGGAACTCTCTCCCAGGGGCTCATCGTGGCAACCGCGCTGCGCATCCTCGACGAGGACGGGCCGGACGCGCTGACCTTCCAGCGGCTGGGCAAGGAACTGTCCTCCTCCGCGACCGCGGTCTACCGGCACTTCGCGAGTCGCGACCACATCATGGTCGCCGTGGCGGAGGAGATCGACAGGCTCTGCCTGGAGGGGTACCAGCCCCACGAGTCGTGGACCGAGTCGCTGCGGGACCTGGCGATCCGTGCCTGGAACGTCGCCATGGAGCACCCGGCGGCCGCCGCGCTCTGCATGGGGCGGGTCACCCGCGGCCTTCATGAGTTGCGTGCCGTCGACGCCGTCCTGGAGGCGTTCCACCGCGGCGGCTGGCGCGGCCGGGCGGCCGTCCTGCACTACCAGGCGTTCTCGAACTTCGCCCTCTCCATGGCGAGCAACAACGCCTGGCGGCTCGTCAACCAGCGGTTCGGCGCCGAGGTCAGCTGGGTGCAGGAGTACCAGCCGGCCGACCCCGCCGCATACCCCTACGCCGAGGCGGCCAAGGAACACCTGCGCAGCCTCGACATGACGGACGTCTTCCACCGGCAGATGGACATCCTTCTCACCGCCCTCCAGGCGGAGGCGGCGACGCTCCCGCGCGACTGACACGCGCCACCCGCAGGACTTCACCCCCGCCGACCGGCGGGGGTCCGCCACTCCCCGGCCAAAGATAGTTAACGCTATTGACTACGCCGTTAACTAAGCGGCATTCTCTCCCCACCGAGAGCTCCACGGACCGCTCCCCCGCAGCGTCCGCCGAGCGCCACGCGCACCGCCTCCGCCCCGAACCTGCTCGCGCTCGTCCCGCCCATCCCGTGCGACCCGCGCAGAGCGCGACACCCCTCTCCAGGAGCACCCATGCGCCACACCCGTTCCCGCGCGGTCCCCGTGACCGCCGCCGTAGCCATGACGGCCGTCCTCGCCGGCTGCACCACCACAGGAGCGACGTCCTCAGACCCGGCCGGCGGCGACGCCGCCGGCGCGACGAAGATCCGGACGACGATCGACGTGCCGGCCGGCTTCGACCCGGTCAAGGCGCTGTCCCTGCCCGACTACGTGCTGGCCCGGAACAGTTACGACACCCTCGTGCGCAAGGACGACGGCGGGCTCGTCGGCGGTCTGGCCACCGACTGGAAAGCCACGCCGACCTCGGCGACCTTCACCCTGCGCACCGACGCCACGTGCGCCGACGGGACACCGATCACGCCGAAGATCGTCAAGGCGTCCCTCGACCGTTTCGCCGACCCCAAGACGGCGGCGCCCGACCTCCCCACGGTCTTCGGCCCCGGCAACAAGGTGAAGGTGACCGCCGACGACGCGGCGAACAAGGTGGAGATCGCGCTGACCAGGCCATGGGGCGACATGGTCACCGGCCTGTCGATCGCGAGCACGGGCATCGTCTGCCCGGCGGGACTCAAGGACCTCAAGGCCCTCGCCGCCGGAAAGGCCAAGGGCTCGCAGTCCGGCCCCTACCTCCTTGAGAAGTCCCAGTCCGGCGTCTCGTACTCCTACACGCTCCGCCCGGAGTACAAGGCATGGCCGGCCTGGCGCACGAAGATCCCCGGCAAGGTCGCCACGACCATGGAGTACCTGGTCTCGCCCGACCCGACCGCGACCGGCAACCTCGTGACGAGTGGTCAGCTCGACATCGGCAAGATCGACGCCTCGGGCATCCCGCGCTTCGACGGCGTGAACGGCCACAGCGTCAGCATCAGCCGGTTCTCCGACTTCTACCTGCTGTTCAACGAACGCCCCGGCACCGTCTTCGAGGACGTCGCCACCCGCCGGGCGGTCGCCCAGGCCGTCGACCGCGCCGCCTTCACCAAGGTCGTCTCCAAGGACACGGGTGAGCCGTCGACGATGTTCGTGCAGAAGAACATCCCCTGCAACGACCCCGACTCCTCGCCCCTCGTACCGAAGGACAAGGCCGCGGCGGCCGGCGTGCTCAAGGGCAAGAAGATCCGCCTCGTCGGCCCCCAGGTCGTCGGGCCCGCCGGCGCCGGAAACCAGTACGTCCAGGAGGCGCTGCGTGCCGCGGGCGCGGACGTCACCCTCGCCAACGTCGACGTCGGTGCCTGGGTCGGGACCGTGTTCGGCAAGCCCGACGCCTGGGACCTCACGGTCTTCGCCGACCTCAACTTCCTCGGTACCCTCGCCAACCCGCTCGGCCACTTCGTCGGCCCGACCGTGCCCGAGGGCGGCGGCAACCTCGGCGCGGTGAAGAACCCCACCCTGAACAAGGCCTTCGCCCAGGCCGCCGCGGCGACCAACGAAGGCGCCCGCTGCGCCGCCTACCAGAAGGCAGCCAAGGCCCTGATCTCGAACGTGGACGCGGTGCCGCTGGTCAACGACCCGTTCATCTACGCGCTGCGCGAGGGCTTCAGCGCACACATGCTCGGCGGCTCGCTCGACGACCCGATCCTGCGCATCACCGGCTGACCCGCCGGCCCTCCGCACCCCCTCGCACCGTTTCCGACACAGGAGCCCCCTGGTGATCGACCCTTACAGCACCGCCCAGCAGATCGCCGACCTCATCCGCACCAAAGAGGTCAGCCCGGTGGAGGTGGCCGAGACCTATCTCGACCGCATCGAGCGGATCAACCCCGCCGTCAACGCCGTCGTCTGGCTCGACACCGACGCCGTGCGCGCGGCGGCCGTCCGGGCCGAGCGGGCGGTGCTGCGCGGCGATCCGCTCGGCCCGCTGCACGGCGTCCCCGTCCCCATCAAGGACCTCAGCTCCGTCGCCGGACAGCCCAACACCATGTCCTCGCTGGCCATCCGGGACACCCCGCAGACGGTCACGGACCCCGACGTCCAGCTCCTCCTCGACGCCGGCGCGATCCCCCTCGGCCGGACCAACTCGCCGGAGTTCGGCGCCCTGACCGTCTCCGAGAACGCCCGGCACGGCAAGACCCGCAACCCGTGGAACCCGGCGCACACCTCCGGCGGTTCGAGCGGCGGCGCGTCGGCGGCCGTCGCGGCGGGGCTCGCCCCGGTGGCGCACGCCGGCGACGGCGGCGGATCGATCCGGGTCCCGGCGTCCGTCACCGGCCTCATCGGCCTCAAGCCCAGCCGGGGCCGCGTGCCCGCGCTCGTCCGGGCCTGGGAACACTCGACGACCGAGGGCGCCATCACCCGCACCGTCGGCGACACGGCCCTCCTGCTCGACGTCATGGGCCGCTCCGACCGGCTCTCCTGGTACAGCGCGCCCGAACCGGTGCGCCCCTACCTCGACGAGGTCGGTGCCGACCCCGGGCGGCTGCGGATCGGCCTGCTCCTCGACGCGCCGACCGGGCTGCCCGTCGACGAGGAGTGCCGTACGGCGGCGCTGACCGCCGCGCAGGCCCTGCGCGACCTCGGGCACGACGTCGTCGAGGCCCGCCCGAAGATGTTCTCCTACGAGGCGATCATGGGCTTCACCTGGACGATCATCAGCGCCTCCACCTACGCCATCGACGTCGACGACCCCGACGCGGTGGACCCCTACATCCGGCGCCGCCGGGAAACCGCCCTGGAGGTCACCGCCGGCGACTACGCCCGGACGGCGGCGCGCCTGCAGGCCGAGTCACGCGAGGTCGTCGCCCAGTGGGGCCGGGACTTCGACGTTCTCCTCACCCCGACCACCGCGGTCGTGGCGCCGCCGGTCGGCCCCGTGTACGACGAGGCGAACTCCGACCCGGACGGTCCGCGGGCCACCGAGACCCGGATGGTGTCGTTCACCGCGTTCGTCAACATCGCCGGACTGCCCGCGATCTCGCTGCCCGTCCACACGACCGCGGACGGCCTGCCGGTCGGTGCCCAGCTCATCGGCGCGCCCTACGACGAGGCGACGCTGCTGCGGCTGTCCGCCCAGCTCGAACCGCGGTTCCGCTGGCACGAGCGGCGCCCGGACGACGCGGCGCTCGCGGGGGCGTCGTGAGCGCCGGGCCCGCGGTCCCGACGGGGCCGCTGCCCGCCGCGGCCGTCCGGCCGGTTCCCCGGCTGCGGCTGGGCGGTGGCTGGGCCGGGTTCGCAGTCCGCCGGGCGGGCGGCCTGCTGATGTCCATGCTGCTGCTGGTCGTCGTGACGTTCCTCATCGTGCCCCTGCTGCCCGGGGACCCGGCCCGCGCCATCGCCGGCACCAACTCCTCCCCGGCCACGCTCGCGGCGATACGCGAACGACTGGGCCTCGACGAGCCGATGACGACGCGGTTCGTGCACTACCTCGGCGACATCGCGTCCGGGCGCCTCGGCACCTCGTTCCGGTTCGACACCCCGGTCGCGGACATCGTCTCGACCCGGCTGCCGTACACCGTCCAGCTCGTCATCCCGGCCGTCCTGCTGTCCCTGCTCGTCGCCGTCCCGCTGGGCATGGCCGTCGGCGTCCTCACCCGCGACGGACGCCGCCGCCGGCTCGGCGTCGCCTTCGGCACGGTCGCCGGACTCCTCGCGTCGGCGCCGGTCTACGTCGTCGCGACCCTCCTCATCGTCCTGTTCTCGATCAGCCTCGGCCTGCTGCCGTCCGGCGGCGCCACCACACCGAGCGCGCTCGTCCTGCCGATCGCCGCGCTCTGCATCGGCCCGGCCTTCGCCATCGCCCGGGTCGTCCGGCAGGAGACGGCCTCCGTCCTCGCCCAGGACTACATGAGGACCGCCCGCGGCCACCGCCTGGGATCGGTGCGTCTCCACCTCCGCCACGCGCTGCCCAACCTGGTGACGAGCGTCCTCACCCTGAGCGGACTCGTCCTCACCTCCCTGCTCGGCGGCACGATCATCCTGGAGAACGTCTTCACCTACCCGGGGCTCGGCACCGAGGTCGTCCAGGCGATCATCTACAAGGACTATCCGGTGATCCAGGGCATCATCCTCGTCGTCGGCATGCTCGCCCTGCTCGTCAACCTCCTCGTCGACGTCGTCCTCGGGATCGTCGACCCCCGCACTCTCCACGGAGGCCGGCGTGGCCACTGACACGACCGTGCGCCGGTGGCGCCGCAACCCGTCGCTGATGGCCGGCGCCGTGATCCTCGGACTGCTCGTCGTCGTGGCCCTCGTGGCCCCGCCGCTGCTGAGCGGTTCCGCCGAGACGCTCACCGACGACGCCCGGCTGGGACCCGGTGCCGAGCATCTCCTCGGCACCGACGCCTTCGGCCGTGACGTCCTCGCCCGGGCGCTCGTCGCGACCCGGCTCACCCTGCTCATGGCCGCCGCCGCCACCGCCGCCTCGTTCGCCGTCGGTGTCGCGATCGGCGCGCTGGTCCACCTGGCCCCCGGATGGCTGCGCGAGACCTGTCTGCGGCTCATCGACTCGGCGGTGGCCTTCCCCTCGCTCGTCCTCGCCCTCGTCATCGCGGCGGTGCTCGGACCGGGCACGGGGTCCGCGATCGTCGCGATCGCCGTCGCCGGGGTCCCGGGATTCGCCCGGCTGACGGCGAATCTCGCCGCGACCGTCGCGGACAAGGACTACGTGCTCACCGCGCGCCTGCTCGGCGTTCCCGGCCCGCGCATCCTGGCCCGGCACGTTCTGCCGAACATCAGCGGGCCGCTGCTGGTGCTCCTCAGCTCGAGCTTCACCCTGTCCCTGCTCGACATCAGCAGTCTGTCCTTCGTCGGCCTCGGGGTGCAGAACCCGCAGTACGACTGGGGCCGGCTGCTCAACGAGGCGCTGCCGTCGATCTTCGCCCAGCCGTCGGTCGTCCTCGCTCCGTCGATCATGCTCATCGTCACCGGTGTGGGCGCCATGCTCCTCGGAGACGGCGTGGCCTCACTCGTCGACCCGCGCACCCGCGCAACGGCGCCCGCGCCGACCGGGACGGCGGACGCGACGGGACCGGCCAAGGCCACCCCGGCACAGGTGCCTCAGACTCGTCAGGCGTCGGGCGGTGTGGGGGCCGTGGGGGCGGCAGCCGAAGCGGAGCAGGACGGTCTGCTGAACGTCGCCGGGCTGACCGTGCGGGCCGGTGACCGGACACTCGTCGACGACGTGTCGTTCACCATCGGGGCCGGGCAGATCGTCGGCCTCGTCGGGGAGTCGGGCTCGGGCAAGTCCACCATCGCCATGGCGGTCGCGGGTCTGCTCCCGGAGGGCGTGCGGGCGAACGCGTCGCGCCTCACCCTCGGCGACCTCGACCTGCTGGGAACACCGCCGGAGCGGCGCCTCGCCACCGAGATCGGCATCGTCTACCAGGACCCGATCGGCACGTTCAACCCCGCGCTGAGGCTCGGTACCCAGCTCACCGAGGTGGCCAGGGTGCATCTGGGGACGCCCCGGCGTCAGGCCGCGCGGGACATGGTCCGCGCCCTCGCCGACATCCATGTCACCGAGCCCGAGCGGCGGCTGCGCCAGCACCCGCACGAGCTGAGCGGCGGCATGCTCCAGCGCGCCTCGATCGCCTCCGCGATGACGACGAACCCGCGGCTCCTCATCGCCGACGAGCCGACGACGGCACTCGATGTCACCGTCCAGGCGGAGGTGCTCCGGCAGTTCCGCCGCATCAACCGCGAGCACGGCACGGCGATGCTGTTCATCTCGCACGACATCGGCGTGGTCGGCGTGCTCTGCGACACCGTCCTGGTGCTCCACGGCGGCCGGGTCGTCGACCGTACGACGGGCCGCGACCTGCGCCGGGGGACGGTCACCCACCCGTACACCCGCGCGTTGCTCGCGGCGACGCCCGCCGCGGTCGAGGCCGGCGCGAGCCTCAGCGCGGTCCGGTGGACGGCCGACACGGCTCCGGCTCAGCCGGACGCGACGCAGCCGGACAAGGTGCCGCTGGACGGGATACCGCCGCACGGGACGCCGCCGGACGACCTTTCCGACACAGCCGCGGACCGCCCGCCGGCCGCCGAAGGGAGCCGCTGATGTCCGTCACAGCCACCGCACCGGACGCGGGGACGGCCGACCCGCTGCTGCGCGTCGAGGACCTCACCGTCGACCTCGGCCACGGCGCCGCGGCCCGCAGGGTGCTCAAGGGGGTCTCGTTCGACATCCCCCGGGGCAGCACCCTCGCTCTCGTCGGCGAGTCCGGGTCGGGCAAGACGACGCTCGCGCGGACACTCGTCGGCGTCCACAGGCCGTCGGGGGGCCGGATCCTCGTGGACGGCGCCCCGCTGCGCACCTCACGCGGACGGGCGGGTGCCGCGACGGTCCAGATGATTCCGCAGGACCCGTACTCGTCGTTCGACCCGCGGCGCACCGTCGCGCAGTCGCTCGCCGAGGCACTCGATCCGATCCGGGCCAGGGTCAAACCGGTACGGGCGCGGATCGCCGAACTGCTCGGCCAGGTGAGCCTCGACCCGGACAGCATGGACCGCTACCCGCACGAGTTCTCCGGCGGCCAACGGCAGCGGCTGGCCATCGCACGGGCGCTCGCACCGGGTCCCCGGTTCGTCATCGCCGACGAGATCACCTCGGCTCTCGACCTGACGACCCAGGCCGAGATCCTCAACCTGCTCGCCGATCTGCGCCGCCGGCTCTCGCTGACGATGCTGTTCATCTCGCACGACCTGGCCGTCGTCCGGCATGTGAGCGACACGGTCGCGGTCCTGCTGCACGGGGACCTCGTCGAGTTCGGCCCGACCGGGGCCACCTTCGCCGAGCCGGACCATCCGTACACCGCTCAACTCCTCGCGTCCGTCCCGGGCGACCCGAGGTTCCGCCTCGACGACGAGCCCGCCACGGTCTGAACCGACCGGACGTGGTCCCGCCCCCGGCCCGCCGACTCCTCCCCGTCGGCGGGCCGGATCTCTTGGGTCACTCGATCCTGTCGTCGTCTGCGCTCGATTCTGTCGTACTCACGCTTGAATCGCGCGCGAGAATGCGGCATGGTGCTTGAAACAAGCATCACGCTTGCCGGATTCGTACAGGGGAGAGGTCCGCATGGACGACATCGACCGGGCCATCCTGCGGGAGTTGCAGGTCGACGGCCGGATCCCGTACGCCGATCTGGGCCCCAAGGTGGGGCTGTCGCCCTCGGCCGCGAGGCTGCGGCTCCAGCGGCTCATCGACGCCAAGGCGGTCCAGGTCGTCGGGGTGACCGACCCGATGACCATGGGCCAGCAGGCGATGGCACTGCTGGGCCTGCGCGTCGACGGTGACCCCCGCGCGGTCGCCGACGAACTGTCCCGGCACGACGAGGTCGTGTACACGGTCCTGACGTCCGGCGGCTTCGACCTGTTCGCCGAGGTGGTGTGCCCCCAGCCGCGGGATCTCCTGGACTTCATCAACGACGTCGTACGGCCCGTCGAGGGTGTCGCGGCCGTGGAGAACTTCCCCTACTTCGCGATCCACACCCACCGCTTCCTGTGGCACGTCGACTGACGGCTCCGCCGACCTGGTACCGCAACAGGCACCCGAGCGTCCGAGACCTGCCCCGCCCGCACCAGCCGAGGACCCCGCATGCTGCCCGACGAGCACCGCACGATCGACTTCTTCGCCGAGGACGCCCTCCCCGTGCCCCGCCTGGCGCCGGACGAGGCCGAGCACATCGCCGCGCACCTCGGCGTCACGGCCCGCGCGCAGGCGCTGGGCAGCCAGCAGGACGCCAACTTCCTGATGCGTACCGGCGACGGGACACCCCTGGCGATCCTGAAGATCGCCAACCCCGCGTTCGGCGCGGTGGAGATCGACGCCGCCGACGCGGCCGCCGACCTGATCGCCTCGGCCTGCCCGGACCTGCGGATCGCCACGGTCCTGCGCCGCCCCGACGGCTCTCCGCGCCGCGCGACGGTGGACACGGACAGCGGTCCGGCCGTCGCGCGCCTGCTGCGCCACGTGCCCGGAGGCACGCTCTCGGGACCCCGGCACCTGTCTCCCGGCACCGTCGCGGGCATGGGCGCGCTCGCCGGGAAGGTCAGCACCGCCCTGCGGGACTTCCGGCACCCCGGCCTCGACCGCGTGCTGCAGTGGGACCCGCGGCACGCCGATCGCGTTGTCGCCAGGCTCGCCGGGCACATCGCCGAACCCGACCGGCGCGCCGCCGTCCTGGCCGCGACCGAAGAGGCCTGGGCCCAGGTCCACGGGCTCGCCGACGCGCTGCCCTCGCAGGCCGTGCACATGGACCTCACCGACGACAACCTGGTCCGCCGTCCCGACAGCCGTCCGCCCCTGCCCGACGGGATCATCGACTTCGGTGACGTGACCACGAGCTGGGCGGTCGGCGAACTCGCCATACCCCTGTCCTCGATGCTCCACCACGACGGCATCGAGCCTCACCATGTGCTGCCGGCCGTCCGCGCCTTCCACGCCGTCCGGCCGCTCTCCGCCGAGGAGGCCGACGCGGTGTGGCCGATCGTGGTGCTGCGCGCCGCCGCCCTCGTGGTCAGCGGACGGCACCAGGCCGCCGTCGACGAGGACAACGCCTACGCCAAGGACGCGCTCGACCATGAATGGCGCATCTTCGAACAGGCCACCAGCCTGCCCCTGCCGGTGATGAGCCGCCTCGTCAGGGACGCGGCTGGCCTCGCCGGCACACCCGCGCGCACCGACGCCCCCGTACGCCCCCTCCTGCGCGACCTCGCCGCCGCCGACATCACCCTCCTCGACCTGTCCACCGACGCCGATTCCATGGACCACGGGGCCTGGACGGACGCCGGCACCGAGGACCGGCTGACGACCGCCGCCCTCGCGGACGGAGCGGCCGCCGTCGCCATCCCGTACGCCCGTCCGCGCCTCACCCGGACACCGGCTCTGTCGGCGCTGTCCCCGGCCACGGTGCCCACGGGCATGGACCTCCGGCTCGGCCGGGACGCCGTCGTGCAGGCGCCCGCCGAGGGGACGGTCCGCACCGCGGTGCCGGGCCACGTCGAACTCACCTACGGCACACAGGTGCTGTCGCTGTCCTTCCCGCACGCGGACCGGCCCGTCGTCACCACCGGCGCGACGGTGCGGGCGGGCGAGGACATCGCCCACCTCGGCTCCGGTGCCTCGGTCCACGTCGCGCTGCGCGACGCCGACAGCCCCGCCGTCCCGCGCCTGGTCCGTCCCGAGTACGCCGCCGGCTGGCTCGCGCTCACCGCCGACCCCGCCCCGCTCCTCGGCCTTCCGGCCGACTCCGACCGTATGCGCGAGAGGGACCTGCTCGGCCGGCGTGACGCCGTGTTCGCCACCGTGCAGGAGCACTACTACGGCGACCCTCCCCGGATCGAACGGGGTTGGCGTCACCATCTGCTGTCCACCGACGGCCGGTCGTACCTCGACATCGTCAACAACGTCACCCCGTTGGGCCACGCCCACCCCCGCGTCGAGCACGCGGTCGCCAGGCAGTTGCGGCGGCTCAACACCAACTCGCGCTTCCACTACGCCTCCGTGGTGGAGTTCACCGAGCGCCTCGCCTCCCTCCTCCCCGACCCTCTGGACACGGTGTTCCTCGTCAACTCCGGTTCGGAAGCGGTGGATCTGGGGCTTCGGCTGGCCATCGGAGCAACCGGCCGGCACGACGTCGTCGCGCTGCGCGAGGCGTACCACGGCTGGACGTACGCCTCCGACGCGGTCTCCACCTCGCTCCAGGACAACCCCAACGCCCTGGCCACCCGCCCGAGCTGGGTGCACACCGTGGACTCGCCCAACTCCTACCGCGGCCGGCACCGCGGGCCCGATGCCGTGCGCTACGGACCCGAGGCCGTCGCGGTGATCGACGAACTGGCCGCGGCCGGCCGCCCGGCGGGAGCGTTCATCGGCGAGACCTTCTACGGCAACGCCGGAGGAGTCGCCCTGCCCGACGGCTATCTCGCCCAGGTGTACGCGGCGGTACGGCGTCACGGCGGCCTGGCCGTCGCCGACGAGGTCCAGGTCGGATACGGCCGCCTGGGACACTGGTTCTGGGGCTTCGAGCAGCAGCAGGTCGTCCCCGACATCGTCTGTGTCGCCAAGGCCATGGGCAACGGACACCCCCTCGGCGCCGTCATCACGTCCAAGGCGGTCGCGGACCGGTACCGCGACCAGGGCTACTTCTTCTCCTCCACCGGCGGCAGCCCCGTCTCCAGCATCGTGGGCCTCACCGTCCTGGACACCCTGCGCGACGAAGACCTCCAGGGCAACGCGGCGCGCGTCGGCGGCCATCTGAAGAGCCGGCTGGAGGCACTGGCCGACCGCTACGGCATCATCGGCGCCGTCCACGGCTCGGGCCTCTACCTCGGCCTGGAACTCGTCCGGGACCGCGCCGGCCTGGAGCCCGCCACGGAGGAGACCGCCGAACTCTGCGACCGCATGCTCGACCTCGGCGTGATCGTCCAGCCCACCGGTGACCATCTCAACATCCTCAAGATCAAGCCACCGCTGTGCATCGACACCACCGCGGCCGACTTCTTCGCCGACATGCTCGACCTGGCCCTCACCCAACTCGGCCACTCCCGCTGACGCCGCACCTGCGAAGGCCGGGCGTCCGGCGGCGCGCACGGCATCCGTCCGGGCCGCTGGACGCCCGGGCCGTCGGCCCGCTTCGAGGGCCGGCGGCGGTACCACTACGGGGGCGGGACCTCGCTTTCGAGGAAGCGGATCAGTTGCCGCAGCTCAGCGCTTCCACCGAGCAGAACCCGACTTCGGGGTACTGGGGTGACTGCTGATCCAGCAGGGATTGTGGTGTGTTGTGGAGGTGCAGGTCGAAGAACGCCCGTGCGTAGCGGCGGGTGATCTGTGAGGTGCGGGCCGCGGGCAGGGTGGCTCCGATGTCGAGGCCGAGTTGTTCCGCGAGGAGGCCGACGTCGGTGAAGGAGGCGTGCTCGGCGCCGGCGACCACGAGCCATCGCTTCCATCCGGTCAGGTGCTCCCAGTCGCGCTCCCACGTGACGGCTGGGCCTCCACCTCCCGGGGTGTACGTGGACTGCCTGCCCAGGAACAGGAACGGGCGCGCCAGGCCGCTGCCCGGGATCGGGACCTGGGTGGTGCCGTCGATGTCGACCCCGGCGCGTATCCGGGGGTCGGCGAGCATGGCGGCGCTGGTGCTCGCGCCTCCGACGGAGTGGCCCGCCATCGCGATCCGGTGCCGGTCGATCAGCCTCGCGCCCCGCCACTTCGGCCGTGGTCCGGTCAGTTCGTCGAGCAGGAAGGAGACGTCGGCTGCTCGGCCTGTCACCAGCTTTTCCCAGAACGTCTGGTCATGACCGACCTCGCAGGCGGCGCAGGTGGCAACTCGCCCGTCCGGGAAGGTGGTTGCGACATTCTCGTACGTGTGATCGATTCCTGCCACTACGTAACCCCGGCTGGCCAGGTCCTCGGCCAGTGAGGTGAGCGTGGCGCGGGGTTTGGTGAAGCCGGGGGAGAGCACGATCAGGGGCAGACCGTGTCGGCGTCCCGCCGGTGCGGCGTCGCTGATGGCGTGGGTTCGTGTCGTGCTCAACACCTCCGGCGGCACATCGGTGATGCCGCCGTCCTCGAGGAGGAGCCTCGCCTCCGTCGGCGTCATGTACGGGGCCCGTCGCCCGGCCGAGGGGTGCGCCGGGTACCACACGGAGACCATGAGTTCCCTCGCGTTCACGCCGGGGACCCACGGGTCGGGGCGGGAGGCATCCTTCAGGTGCAGAAAGGTCCTGCCGACCGGGTGCGGGCCGGTGGGCCCCGGCAGCCGCAGCGTGCCGCTCGACACGGCCGGCGATTCGGCACGATCAGCCGCGGTGGACGCGGCCGCGGCGGAGGCGGGCACACACGTCCCTATGACGAGGAGCCCGGCCAGTGCGGCCAGGCCGCGGCGCAGGATCCGGTTCCGGGGGGCCCGCGGCGGGCTGTCCGGGGTCCTGGTCCCGTCGTCGCGGCTCACGGCGGGCGGTTCGGTCAATGGCGTGGTCATGGTCGTCTCTCCCTCGGTCGCCAACTCCGTTTCCAGGGACGCTAGGAGAGGGTCAGGTCCCGGCACGTCGGCCGCCGGGGCCGTTTCCGGTACCTCGCAGAGAGGAGGCCGTACGGCGTCATCCTCACGATGTAGTCGATCGATGTATCCCGGATGATCACGGTGATCACATGGACGGATGTCGCCGCCGGGGTCGTCCGCGAGAATGAGCCGGTGACGACCGTGCCTATGGCGGACCGACTGAGGAAGCGGGTCGAACCGGCCCGGCTGGGAGAGTGGCTCGCACTCCTGACGCGTCCGACCGGTCCGCCGCCGCGGCCCACCCGGCGCGGCCGGGCCTTCGACGCGGCGATGGCGCTGGCCGTCGGCGTCGGCTCCGTCTCCTACGTACTCGACAACATGACCGGCATCGTCGACCGAGGAGACCGGCCCGCGCCCGTGCCGGGCGAGTGGATCGGCCCGGTGATCGTGGCGATCAGCGCCTCGGCACCTCTGACGCTGCGCCGCCGGTACCCGCTCGCCGTGCTGTGGATCGTGCTGGCCGCGGTCATGGTGACGCCGGACGACGCACCGCGGCTGACCTTCTACGCCTGCGTCGTCGCCGCCTACAGCGCCGCCGCCTACAGCCCCCACCGGATTCCCGCCCTGGCAAGCCTGGGTGTGGCGGTGCTCCTGGTCAGCACGGACTCGGCGTTGCCCACGGTCCCCGACAAGTACGCCCCGTACCTGATCCTGGTCCCGATCGTCGTGGCGGCCAACGGCCTGCGCACCTGGAAGCTCAGAACGGACGAGGGCCGCAGACGCCTGTCCGCGATGGAACGTGAGCAAGCCGAGGCGCTGCGCCGCGCGGTGGAACACGAACGCGCCAGGATCGCCCGCGAACTGCACGACGTGGTGACGCACAACGTCAGCGTGATGGTCATCCAGGCCGGCGCCGCCCGCAAGGTCATGGACGCCCATCCCGACCAGGCCCGCGAGGCGCTCCTCGCGGTCGAGGCCGGCGGCCGGGCGGCGATGACCGAACTGCGCCACGTGATGGGGCTGCTCACCACGGACACCCCGGCCGATCCGGGTGGCGCCGACCCGGACGGCCCGGTGGATCTGGCGCCGCAGCCGGGGCTGGACCAACTGGAGACGCTGGTGGCACGGGTGCGCCAGACAGGGATGCCGGTCGCGCTGACGGTGACCGGGCAGAGGCGTCCGCTGCCGTCCGGGATCGAACTGGCCGCCTACCGGGTGGTGCAGGAGGCACTGACCAACACGGTCAAGCACGCGGCGGGCGCGAGCGCGGCGGTCACCGTCGACCACGCGGCCACCCACCTGCGAGTGGAGGTCACCGACACCGGCGGCACACCGGGTACGTCCAGGCGTCCCGCCGGCGCCACCGGAACCGGACGCGGGCTGATCGGCCTGCGTGAGCGCCTCGCCGTCTACGGGGGAACCCTGCGCGCCGGGCCACACCGCGAGGACGGCTACCGCGTCACCGCACTGATTCCCTTGGAGGCTCCGTGACCTGCCCGCCGCGCGTGGTGATCGCCGATGACCAGGCACTGGTCCGCACCGGCTTCCGGATGATCCTCACGGCCGACGGCATCGACGTGGTCGCCGAGGCGACCAACGGCACGGAAGCCGTCGACGCGGTCCGGCGCACCCGGCCCGACGTGGTCCTCATGGACATCCGCATGCCGGAGCTGGACGGTCTGGAAGCCACCCGCCACATTCTGACCGGTACGGACCACGAACCACCACGTGTGATCATCCTGACCACGTTCGACCTGGACCGCTACGTCTACACGGCCCTGTCCGCGGGGGCCGCCGGGTTCCTGCTCAAGGACACCACCCCCGAACACCTCGTCGCCGCCGTCCGCACGGTCCGCTCCGGCGACGCGCTGCTGGCCCCGGCCATCACCCGCCGTCTCGTCGAACGATTCGCCCGGCACGAGTCCCACACCACCGTGATCCACCGCGACCTGGCCGCGCTGACCCCACGCGAACGCGAGGTGCTGCAACTGCTGGCCCGAGGCCTGAACAACGCCGAGCTCGCCGACCACCTCCACCTGTCGGAGGCCACCGTCAAAACCCACGTCGCCCGTGTCCTCGCCAAACTCGGACTCCGCGACCGCGTCCAAGCCGTCATCGTCGCCTACCAGACCGGACTGGTCAGCCCCACCGGGGACGACACCGCACCGCCGGCCGCCGACGCACTGCCCTGAGCTCCTCCTGGTACGGGCGAGCGATGGGGAGGGGATAGGTCATCCGCTTGTATCAGGCCGAAGAGGTTCCGCGGCCCCTGACGAATGCGCTGCTGGAGTTCCCGCTCTGACCCGGCAGGCTGGTGGCGGTCCGCACCAGGTTCTGGGGTGACGGCTCGGCCAGAAACCGGGTGCCGGTCCGTACGGGCGCGCGGGCCCTGCTTCTGAGGTCGATGGCGCGGACGGTGGCCTTGTTGTCCGGGCGATGGGTTCGCAGGCGCGGTCGTGGTGGAGCAGGTGAGCCGATTGCTGTGCCCGGTTCGCTCGCGTGATTGATCCGCTTCGTGCGACGTGGGCGACGCGACGACGAGAACGGATGCGGCCGGGCAGGCAGCGCGCCACATCTGAACGGACCGAGGAAGAAGGGGGTGCGGCGACACGGTCCGCCCCGCCTCGGCCGCTGACGCCCCCAGGGCAGGCGATCGTGGAGGGGGTTCAGTCCCCGTCGCCAGAACCCTTCTCGAGCCCGTTTGCCGCTTCGACGAGTGCCTGGGCGCCCTCCAGGTCATCGCCGAAATCCACGGTCAGGGCGCAGTCGTCCCCTGGCTCCCAGAGCATGGCGACCTCGTGCTCCCGTCGCCGGACGTCGCGTACGAGGCTCGCCACGTCGTCGTCACTGACGTCGTGCAGACCCAGCCTGACCGTGCAGTCGATCTCCTTGTTCAGCCGCATGGCGCCTCCAGATCGTCGACCCCTGCGGCCAGTCTGCGCCTCACCCGAATGACGCGCACATGGAGCGGCCCCGCTCGTCACGCACTACGACCGGTCCTCGATCCCGGTGCAGCTTCATCGCCGACGAGGCGGGGCCCGACGGGTGCGCCGGGGACGTTCGCGGCCGGGCAGGGCATGTCGTGGGTGCCCGGACGGGCCCATGGGTCCAGCGGCGCGTGGTGGCGGTTTCCGGTGAGCCGTCCGCTGCCCGGGCCGACGGTGAACCGTCCTGTGCGACCGGGCGACGATCTCCTTCGGCCACTCGGCGGGGGTGGACCCGACGGTTGCCGGGTGGGCCTGGGGAGGGCGGGCTCCCAGGCTGGAGGCATGACAGACCATGCGCGGCGCGTGCAGCCCGACGCTTCCCCCGGGACGTCGGCCGACGGGCCTGTCCTTGACGTCGTCCCTCGCCGGGGCGACGTCCTGGAGCTCCTCGGCCTGGTGCTGGGGGCGGGCGTCCTCCTCCTGCTCGCCGTCCGCCCCGAGGTCCCCGGAGCGCTGGTGCACGCCCTCGCCACGAGCACTGCGGGTCTCGTCCGCTGAGCCGGTACGTGTTTCCGCCCGGCCTGCCCGGCACCGCCGCACACGGTGCCGGGCAGGCCGCAGACGAAAGGACTTTCGTGACCACCGCATCCGCCCCGACGAGGGATGAGTCCCATGAGACGTCCCGGTCCGCCCGGGAGACGGTCAGGGCGCTGTACGGGTATGTCCGGCCGCACCGTTGGGCCGTTGCCCTTGGTCTGTTGTGTGCCCTGGTCGGGGCCGCCGGGGCGTTGTTGCAGCCGTTGGCCACGAAGGCGCTGGTGGACCGGATGGCGTCCGGTGGGACGATCACCGGGATCCTGATCGGGCTCACCGTGCT
>NZ_JBVIDX010000036.1:0-54773 GCF_055572155.1 Streptomyces sp. NPDC030814 | reverse complement strand
GCGAACAGGATCGCCTTGCGGCGCAGGGACGGCGCCCGCGTGATCCACTCGCCCTCCGGCTGCATGCCGATGATCTCCGAGTGCGCGTGCTGCGCAATCTGCCGCACCAGCGTCCTGCGGTAGCCCTCCGGCATCCAGTCCCGCGGCTCGATCCGCTGGTCCCGCGCGATCGTCGCCTCGAAATACTCCTCCAGCTCCGGCTCCGCGCGGCCCGCCGACCCGTCGGCCTGTATCGCGGCCATCTACCCCACCTTCCCTACCGACCGTTCGTTCGGTTGGCATCATGGCTGAATTGTTCGTGTTTCGGCAAGTGCCGCAGTCGGGTCAGCGTCCGCTGAAGGACGGCTGTCGGCCTTCGAGGAAGGCCCGCACGGCAGTTCGGTGGTCCTCGGTCGTACCCAGCCGCTCCTGGGCCGCCGCCTCCCGCTCCAGTAGCACGCGCAGGGGCGCTCCCTCGGCCCGGAGCAGTGCCTTGACCTCGGCGTACGCGGCGGTGGGACCGGCGGCGAGGCGCCTGGCGAGGGCCAGGCCCTCCGCAGCGGCACGACCGTCCGGCACGACGCTGTGGACGAGGCCCCACTGCTGCGCCGCCTCGGCGTCGAAGCGGTCGCCGAGCAGCATCAGGGCGGCGGCTCGCGACGGACCGACCGCCTGTGCCAGAGCTCCGCTCAGACCGCTGTCGGCAGCAAGGCCGATCCCGGTGAACGCCGTCGAGAAGCGGGCACCGGCTCCCGCGACCCGCAAGTCGGCACAGAGCGCGAGGCCCAGTCCCGCGCCTACGCAGGCTCCCTCGACGGCGGCAACCACAGGCTGTGGCAGCGCGTGCAGTTCCTCGACGAGGGGGTTGTACTCGTCCCGCACGATGGCAAAGGCGGCGGCGGGTGCGCTCTCCAGGGCTCGCGCGTGCTCCTTGAGGTCCTGGCCGACGCAGAAGTGCCGGCCCTCGGCGGTGATCAGCACCGCCCGGACGAGGTCGCCGTCGTCGCGCACCCGGCGGACGGCGGCGATCAGTCCGGCGCGCAACGACACGTCCAGGGCGTTTCCCGCGGAGGGCCTTCGGAGTTCGATGACGGCAACGCCGCCGTCCAGGGTGTAGCCGACGCCGTGCCGCGTCTCGTCGGCCGGAGGACGGCTGGTAGCGCTCATTCCCATGTGTAGAACCCCTTCCCGGTCTTGCGGCCGAGTTCGCCGCGGGCGACCTTCTCCCGGAGCAGCCGGGGCGGCATGAAGCGTTCGCCGAGCGTGGCGTGCAGGTGCTCGGCGATGGCGAGGCGTACGTCGAGTCCGACCAGGTCGGTCAGGCGCAGCGGCCCCATGGGGTGCTTGTAGCCGAGCCGCATGGCGTCGTCGATGGCGTCCGGTTCCGCGACGCCCTCCTCGGCCATGCGGATCGCCTCCAGGCCCAGGGCCAGGCCGAGGCGGCTGCTGGCGAAGCCGGGCGAGTCCTTGACGACGACGTCCTTCTTGTCGAGGCAGCGGGTCCAGCCGAGGGCCGTCTCGACGGTGTCGGCCCCGGTGCCGGGTGCGACGACGATCTCGACCAGTTCGGAGGCGGGCACGGGGTTGAAGAAGTGCATGCCCAGGAAGCGGTCGGGCCGGGTGAGGGCGGCGGCGAGATCGGTGACCGACAGGGAACTGGTGTTGCTGGCCAGTACCGTGCCGGGGCTCACCGCCTGCTCGGCGGCTGCGAGGAGCCGGGCCTTGAGCGCGGCGTCCTCGGGGACGGCCTCGACGACCAGGTCGGCGTGCGGGGGCAGCGCGTCGACGGACGGAACCGTCGTCACCCGGGCCAGCACGTCCTCCGCGGGCTCGGCGAGTGCGCCGCGTTCGGCTGCTCTCTTCAGCCCGGCGGCGACGCGGTCCAGGGCCGCGGCCGCGGCCTGCTCGTCGCTCTCCACGACGGTCACGGCCGAGCCGACCGCCGCGAAGGACTGTGCGATACCGGCGCCCATACGGCCGCCGCCGATCACCCCGACGACTGCGGGTGCTGGGGTCATGCCCGGCTCCTCTTCTCCAGAAAGCGTGTCATGCGGTCCTTCTTGTCCTGCCCCTCGAACAGCACGGCCTGGGCCAGGTCGTCCGCGACCGGGTGGGCGCCGGGTGCGTCGACGACGAGCTTCGTCAACCGCAGGGCGGTGGCGGAGGATCGGGCCATGCGGTCGAGCAGGGCGTGCGCCTCGTCCAGCAGCTTCTCGGCCGGTACGACGTCGATGACCAGCCCGGCCGCCAGTGCCGCGGCCGCGTCGAGGTTCCGCCCGGCGAGCAGCACCTGCTTGGCGATCGACTCGCCGACCAGCTCGGGCAGCCGCCAACAGGCCCCGGCCGCGGCGAGAATGCCGAGCCCCGGCTCGGGGTTGCCGAACACCGCGTCCGGTCCGGCGATACGGAGATCGCAGGCGTACGACAGTTCGGCGCCGCCGCCCAGCGCCCAGCCGTCGACGGCGGCGAGCGTGGGCATGGGGAGCCTGCGCACCCGCTCGAACAGACGGCTGTTGATGCCCTGGAGGGCTTCGTCGCGGCCACGCCGCAGCAGTTCGGCGATGTCGGCACCGCCCGCGAAGACCCGGCCGTGGCCGGTGAGCAGCAGCAGCTTCGGATCGGCTTCCAGCAGCCCGCACACCTCGTGCAGTTCGGCGATCATGCGGCCGCTTATGGCGTTGCGGGCTTCGGGCCGGTGCAGGGTGACGACGACCCGGTCTTGTCGCTCCTCGACGAGCAGCGTCTCGTAGGCGGTGCTCACACCCGCTCCACGAGCATGGCGACGCCCTGGCCGACTCCCACGCACAGCGTCGCCAGGCCCCGGCGGGCGTCCTCGCGCTCCAGCCGGCCGAGCAGCGTCAGCAGGATGCGCGCACCGGAGCAGCCGAGGGGATGGCCGAGCGCGATGGCGCCGCCGTCGGCGTTGACCCGCTCCTCGTCGAGCTCGAGACGGCGCATGACGGCCAGCGCCTGGGCGGCGAACGCCTCGTTCAGCTCGACCGCGTCCAGGTCGCCGGCCTGCCATCCGGCGCGGGCCAGGGCCTTCTGTGTGGCGGGCACCGGGCCGAGGCCCATGATGTTGGGCTGGACGCCGGCCGAGGCGGAGGTGACGATCCGCGCCCGCGGGGTGAGCCCGTACCGCTCCACCGCCTCGGCGCTCGCGACGACCAGCGCGGCGGCGCCGTCGGACAGCGGCGAGGAGGAACCGGCGGTGACGATGCCGTCCTCGCGGAAGATGGTTCGCAGAGCGCCGAGCTTCTCCAGCGTCGTACCGGGGCGCGGCCCCTCGTCGCGGGTGACCTCGCCGTCCTTCACCGGGACCGGCACGATCTCGCGGTCGAAGCGCCCCGCCTCCTGTGCCGCCACGGCCCGCTGATGACTGCGCAACGCGAACGCGTCGGACTCGGCGCGGGTGATGCCGTCCAGGGCCGCGACCTCCTCGGCCGTCTCCCCCATCGCGAGGGTCACCTTGACCGTCTCGGGACCGGCCCCCGCGGGCACGACCCGGTCGGCGGCGGCGAAGCGCGGGTTGGTGAAGCGCCAGCCCAGTGAGGTGTCGTGCAGCTCCCCCGGCTTGGCCCATGGGGTGCCGGGCTTGGCCATCACCCAGGGGGCGCGGGTCATGGACTCCACCCCGCCCGCGACCACCAGGTCCGCCTCCCCGGAACGGATCGCCTGGGCAGCGCTCGCGACCGCGGTCAGCCCGGAGGCGCAGAGCCGGTTGACCGTGTAGCCGGGGACGGTGTGCGGCAGCCCCGCCAGCAGAACGGCCATGCGCGCCACGTCCCGGTTGTCCTCACCCGCCTGGTTGGCGGCCCCCAGGACCACCTCGTCCACGGCCTCGGACGGGATCCCCGCGCGGCGGACGGCCTCACCCACCACAAGGGCGGCCAGGTCGTCGGGACGCACGGAGGCCAGCACGCCGCCGTATCGGCCCTGCGGGGTGCGCGCGCCGTCGATCAGGAAGACGTCGTCAGGCATGGGCGGACTCCTCGAAGGGGACGGGCCGGCACGACTGCAGCGTCGCGAAGCGGCCGGTGACGAAGGCGGGATCGGACGGGGTGACGCCGGCACAGGGGGGGCGCCGACCCGGAAACCGAGAGGCTGTGCTCGGTGGAACCGGTCCCGATGGCGAAGGAGCCGGGCCCGAACCACTCACTGCCAGGGCTGTAGAGGAACCGCCAGAAGGCCAGGTCGCCCAGCGGTCCGCGGTAGTCGTCGGTCGATGGAGGCGGCGTCCAGTCGTCGGTCGGCGGATGCGGCGTCCAGTCGTCCCGGCTCGTGGTGGCTGCGACCGCCTGTTCCAGCAGCATGCGACGGCATGCGAAGAAATCAGGGCCGTTCGGCCACTTGTGCGGCATGTGGTCCACCTCTTGACAGGCATTGGTCTGACTGGGTTACTAAGCCGAGTCGCACGCTAACCGAATGTTCGGTCGGGAGACAAGGTGGCAGAAATCGCGATAAAGAACGCCCAGCTCAGCCCTACCGAGGCGATGTTCGCCGCGGACGAGGCGTCCCGAGGGCTGGGCATCGAGCTGCTCGACCACGGCCCGGGGACCGCCGTGCTCCGCATGGCGGTGACCCCGACGATGGTGAACGGACACGGCATCGCCCACGGCGGCCATGTGTTCCTGCTCGCCGACACCGCCTTCGCCTGCGCCTGCAACAGCCACGGTCCCGTGACCGTCGCGGCGGGCGCCGACATCACTTTCGTCGCCCCTGCGTACGAGGGCGACGTGCTCGTGGCGACCGCCGAGGAGCGCACCTTGTTCGGCCGCAGCGGCATCTACGACGTGAGCGTCCGGCGCGGCGACGAAGTGATCGCGGAGTTCCGCGGACGCAGCCGCAGCATCACCGGCACGCCACCGGAGTCGAGCGGAGACACGACGGCGCTCAGGCCGCCGAGCACGCCCGCGAAGGAGTCGTCAAAGACAGCGAGACGACGGCCATGGCACCGTGAGTGATTGCTTGTTTCCACCGATGCCAGGGAGTCACACGGCGAAGAAACTCGTTCACGAGCCGCGCGTCGGCGCAGGCCGGACGCTCTCGGGCGCCTTTCCCTTGAGTCGGATCCGGCCGACCGCCGTGTCGCCGGCCGGCAAAGTCCGTTGCCCCCTGCCACCGCGTTGTCACGGCTCCGGCTGCCCATGTTCCGTACGCCGCACTCGCGCCCCGGCCCACCCCGTTCCGGGCCGACCACGTCGGTGGAGCCGTCCACCCTGCCTGCCCTCTACGTGACGCCCTCATCGCCGGTGTACTGGGGGCCGCCTGCGTCTATCCGGTCATGTTCAGCGGGCAGGTAGGACCTGCATGACCTCCTTCGACTGCCACCGCCGTGCGTACGCCCATTTCGGCGGGGTGCCGATGTCGATCGTCTACGACCGGACCGAGGCCGTCGTGCGCCGACATGTCGCTCCTCGGGAGGCGGTGCCGCTGCATCCGGAGGCGGCCGGCTTCGCCGGCCAACTACGACTTCGACGGCCCCCTCGCCACGCAGCAGCCTCACAACCTTGCGGACAGCGAACGACGGCAGCAACGGGGCGGCCGACTCCCAGGGTTGATCTGAAACCAGACGCTTGGACAGATCAGCACCCACGACCGGCATCGTGCCGCACGAACATCACTCACGTGAGACAACATCTATGCCTTGGTTGGCGCCGCATCTACGCCTTGGTTGGCGCCGCCGACCTGGCGGCCTGCTCGATCTTCGCGCAGTAGGCTGCACGGGCTTCCTCGTCGATCTGCTTCTCGTGTTCGACGCGCACCCCGGTCCGGCCGTCGAGGCCCTCGCGCAGGATATCGGCATGCCCGGCATGCCGGATGGACTCGCCGAGGACATGGACCATGACGGCGAACAGGTTCGTGTTGGGACAGGGCTCCGGCCACCACGGCACGTGGCCGGGGGCGTCGAGGGGAAGTTCGTTGATCGTCGCGTCCGAGTGTCCCCACGTGCGCCGGTAGAACCCGATGATCTGATCGCGGGTCTCGTCCTCGGTCGCCCACAGATCGCTGCCGTCGTGGTCCTGCCACCGGGGCAGCGGTTCCGGGGAAGGGCGGTCGAAGACCTCGCCGAAGTACCTGGCCTCGACGGTGGCCACGTGTTTGACCAGGCCGAGGAGGTTGGTCCCGGTCGCTGTCAGAGGTCGGCGGGCGTCGTATTCGGACAGGCCGTCGAGTTTCCAGAGCAGCGCCTCTCGGTCCCGCCGCAGTCTGCCGTGCAGGTTGGCCTTCGCGAATTCATCGATCACGCGGCATGAGCCTGCCATGGGCTGCTCGTGGTCTCAAGATCCAGTGCGTGGTCCGCAACGACTGGCAGAGCCGAGGCAAGGCTCTGGCCGCCGCCCCTGAAGCACTCGCGGCTCGGAAGCGAACCGTATGCGCGTGCCGTCATGCCACCAGGACGCCCTCGTGCCTGTCCAGTCCGATGCCGGGTACCCGGTGCCTGCACGCAGGATGGACAAAGGAGAGGAACTCGGGGCAGTGGCAGTGAAGGCGATGGGGTGGGCGCACTCGTTCCCTATGTCCAAAGGAGTACGCGCGGGGCGGGAGTGGACACGCAGACGTCTGGGGACCCTGCCCTGGGCCGCCTCCGAGCCGCACACGGTGGATGCGATCGTGTTGGCGGTGTCCGAGCTGATCACCAATGCGCACATCCACGCCCACAGCGACGCGCATTTGGTCCTCACATGGGACGGCGACTGCCTCCATGTGAGTGTCCACGACGAGGACCCGGCACTGCCGCGCCAGCGCGAACCAGAGCCGGGGGAAGTTTCCGGCCGCGGAGTGGCCATCGTGCGGAAGCTTGCCGATGAGTGGGGAATCAGGTGCCAGCGGCAGGGCAAGACGGTGACGGCGTGCTTCCGCCCCGTCGAAGCCGAACCTGACACCGATCCTGATCCCGATGTCGGTGTCGGTGTCGAACGGCGTGACGGCCACCGCAGTTGAAGGAACGGCGCGCTTCCATGCCTCGCTGACCACAGCCGGGGCCCGCTCGGACGAGCGGGCCCCGGTGTGTGTTTCTCAGGCGGTCGAGGGGGGTGGCCGGCACCGTCGGTACCCGGTGACAACGGAGTGGGGGAAAGAACGGTGTCCTCCTCACCGGCTCCAGCAGGGTGTCGGCGGCCCCGGCAATGAAGGCTGCCGGATAGGTGTGGCAACGCCGACTGACTGACTTTGGGCTGAGGTTGGCCCCTCGATCGGGGCGCATCAGCTTCCCCCGGGATCCGGCTCTCCTGCCCGAAGTGTGGCTGGACTGGGGCATCATGAGCCCTCAAATCGATCGTTCTGCCGATGGCAGTCAGGCAACCGAGCGGATGGTCGCGTGCGGCCGCAGCCGCGCTCGCCCTGTTCCCTCGGCACGCACTGCACCGCCGAACGCCCGGTGCCGGGTGCCTGGTGCCTGGTGCCTGGTGCCTGGTGCCTGGCCAGGGTGTCCTGGAGAAACTGGCCACCAAGACAGGCATGACCACCGGTCATTCGGCTTCGCGTCTCAACTCAACGAATCGAGGAAGGCCCGCACCGTTGTCGCGAACCCCGTCGGATCGGTCTCGTGGACTGTGTGCCCAGTCGCGAGTTCGGCGAGCCGGGTGTTGGGGCGCCGGGCTGCCATCGCCTTGGCGTGCTCTGCGGTGAGCGTGTCGCTTTGGGTTCCGTGAATAAGCAGGGCGTGGCAGTCGGTGGAGAGCCAGTCCTCCCAGTGGTTGCCGTTTACTTGGCCGACCGAGGCGACCATGTCCTGCGGGCGGAACGCCAGTCCCCAGCCATCGGGGTACTCACGGATGGCGTCGGTCAAGTAGCGGGCCGAATGACCGAGTTGTTCGACCAGCGCCGTGCGGCTGGGAGCCCGGTGTGGCCAGGCCAGACAGAAGGAAAGGTCGTCATCGATTTCGGCGCCGATGTCTTCGATGATTAGCGCGCTGACCAGGTGGGGGTAGCGGGCGGCGAGCTGGTAGGCGTTGACTCCGCCGAGGGAGTGGCCGAGCACGACCACTTGAGTCAAACCGAGGTGAGTGACGAGCGCGGCAGCATCGTTTACGTAGCCTTCCCTGGAGAAGTCGGATGCCCGATCGGAGAAACCGTGTCCGCGCTGGTCCGGGGCCACGACTCGCCAGTCGTGAACCAATGCCTGTGCCAACTTGGTGAAGGTGCGGCCCTCGTTGAAGTGGCCGTGCAATGCAAGGAGAGGACGCCCCGGGCCGCCGAAGTCGAGGTAGGACAGGCGGCGCCCATTCACGGTTATGGCTGCGCGTGCCGGCTCGGGCTGAGGGATTGAGATCATGGAGTGAGCTTGCCACCTGGGCGGTGCTTGATCATTGACTTCTGGCGCACCTCGACAGCGAGGACGCGCGGACGCGCGGACGCGAGGACGCGAGGACGCGCGGACGCGAGGACGCGAGGACGCGAGGACGCGCGGAACCGAAGGCGGCTGGCATGAACGGGTTATGGCTATCGCCACCTGCGGCGATGGCTCGCTTCCCGTGGCATTCGGTACCGCCTCGCCCGAAAGGGCATCGAGTCATCCTGACGCTTTGTCTGACCTCCCTGGGCCGTTGAGCGGACGGTGTCCTGGCTGTCCGGGTTCCTATGCCTTCACCGTCGCTACGAGCCAAGCCGGAACAGTTCCTCGTCTTCGTCGTCTTCCTCGTCTTCACCGCCATCGCTGCGACCCTCATATGCCACCGCAGACTCGCCACATGAAATCCTCGTACGCCGCACCTCCGGGCAACTACGGGACACGCCTTGGACAGTGTCCGGCATCGCGTGGGCCGGCCTTCGGACCGCTGCTGTCCCCGTCAGTTCAAGGGTGCAGGGGGCACGGCTGGAATCGTGGCGGAGGCAGTGGGCGGGACGGCGCGGGAGAGAGCGTCGAGGGCGTGGCCGGGGTGAGGCCCCATGCGCGGCGCACGTCGTCGATGAGTGAGCGGGCACTGTGCGGCGAGACACCGAGTTCCAGGCGGCTCTCGGCGAGGAAACGGGCATGGCCTTCCGGCGCCCGCGCGGCGGCGTCCTTGCGGCGCTGATCGAAGGACGGGGCAGTGAAGATCTGGAGGAACGTCAGCCCGAAGTACGCGTACGCGGACGCCTCATCGATGAGCGGGGCAGCCTGCTCCGGCAGATCCGCGGGAGCGGACCCAGCCGTTGCCGACGCGGCGGCGAACGCCTCCAATGCCTGTCGGACCGTGTCGGCGCGGCACTCGCAGTCCGAGCGCAACTGGTCCATGAGGTCGCGGTACTGGCTGAGGACCGTGGCGTTGGCGGACGTCCACTGATGTCCGCCGAGCAGTGTGCGGAAGCCGGCGAGTGTCTCGGACACCTCCTCCAGGATGAGCCGGCGTGAGATGTCGGCGAATTCTACGGACTTGGTTTCCTTGTGCATCTCCACGATGCGGCGTCCGTACCGGATCAGATCGCGTGGCAGGCCGCCCGACAGGCCGTGGGCGAGCACGACGTATGGCGTCGGACCCGGGGTGTCGGCGGGCGCCAGCCCCGGGGCACGCTTGGCGATGATCTCCTTGGACTCTTCGAGGGTGCAAGGTGGCACGTGGACGACGTCGTCCAGGGAACTGTCGGTGGAGTCTCGGTGGGGCAGGCCGCGCCGGACGAAGGCGGCACCGACGTCCTCGGCGACCGAGATGACGTAGAAGACGTGGGGTACACCGAAGATCGCCTTGATCTCGCTCAGGAAGGCCAGTGCCTGTTCGGCCGAGCCGAGCCGGTCGAGTTCGTCGACGGTGATGATCGTGCGATGGCCCCGCGTGGACAACTGCTGAGCGATCCTGGCCAGCAGTGTACGGAAGGTCGCCACGAGCTCGGGGAAGTTCACGGGCACCGAGGAGAGCGCCGACGTGTGTGTGGTGCCCAGGCTGACCAGTTGGGATACCCCAGAGGTGACTCCCGCCGAGGTGCTCTGCACGGTCCTGAGGCGGTAGAGCTGGTCGGCGCATTCGGTCACCAGCGGTGATTCCGGCGCCCGAGGTCGCCACAGCCCCACGCGCAGGAGCATCCACGCGGCGATCAGGCCCACCAGGCGAGCCTGGTTCTGGGTGTCCAGGACGACGGCGACCGCGTGTTCGTCACTCCGAACGAGCCACACGAGAAGTGCCAGGCAGCCCAGGGCCGCGGGGGTGAACACGCGCGGGGCGGGGAAGCTCCGTCGTCTGACACGGATCGTCTCCTGCAGATGGCCGGTGATCCACAGGGCCATGGCGAACAGGAGAAGAAGGAGAGCCAGACCGAGGAAGCCGTCGGTCAGGGCCGCCGCGTGTTCCCGGACCTCACGGTCCGCGAAGAGGGTCAGCGGTATGACGGCGAGCAAAGTCATGGCCATTGCGAGGCAGAGGGCCCTAGGCATGGTGCGCAGCCGACGGCGCCAGCGGGCGGATCTGCGGAGCACCCAGATCAACATCCCGGTCAGCGTGAGGAGCAGACCCAGCCCGAGGTTGTCCCCTCGCCAGACCTCGCGTACCAGTTCGTCGCACCACTGACCGGCGGTGGTGGTCCACGACCGCAGAGTGGGGCTGTGCTCCTTCCACAGGGAGCGGACCACGGCGTAGGAGCCCAGAACGACGAGTGCGGCGGCGGGAATGCCGAAGAAGGTCCTGCGGCGTAGTGCTCTGAGTGAGAGGCGCAGCCGACGCAGGGTCCGCACGAAGCCGGAGAGCCTGGTCAGAGGCGGCACGGTGTACTTCTCGTGCCGGATGTACCGCTCACAGACGTCGATGCACAACGACAGCAGGAAGTCGTGCGGTGTGTACGTGGCCGGCACGTGGGCCTGGATCGCGAAGTCGCCGCCCTTCAGGGCGCTGTCGAGCAGCGTGCTCTTGCCCACGCCACGTGGACCGCACACCGCTACGGTGCCGCCGTCGAGGATCGCCAGCTTCCGGTTCAGCTGGACCGCCGCACGGCTGAGCACCACGTACCCGCGATCTCGTGATGCCCGCAGTCCCTCATAACTGTCCGTCAGGAAAACGGCATGTGGGTCGTCTCCGAGCAGCGCGTCGATCACCCAGTGGATCACGGGGGTGGTGCCGTCGCGCTGAAGGTCGTGCTCCCATTTCCTTGTTGCGATCCGGACTTTCGTGGCCAGGAACGGGAGCGAGCACAGTTCTCGAATGATGAGCACCTGGTTTTCCAGGTTCCGCCGGGACAGGTCCCGGCGGTCGATCCACCACAGGAGGGTCGGCCACACCAGCACGAGTGGCGCATAGGTGAGACCGACGTAGAGGAAGGATCTGTCGAGCTCGAACCGTGCGACCACATACGCGACGCCGGTGACGACGGCGAGCCAGCCGAGGGCCGTGCGGACGTCTATACCCACGTCGGACGTCGCCTGGGAGAGCTGAGCCCTGACCGTGTGCGCACGATCGACCACCTGCCGGTACTCGGCGTAGGCGGTCCTGCAGGGCTCGATACACCGGGCGACGTTGGCCGGCGACTTCATCGCCTCGCGTACCGCGTTGGCGGTCACACCGTCCCGCGTGTCCAGCCGTCGTTTCACACGGAAGTCGCTGAGGCATGCCTCGACGGTCCTGAGGTAGATGACCCCGTCGGCGGGATCGGCCCAGTCGATGAACGTGGTGGTGCCGGACGGGTCCTCGGTCCCCGAAGTCGCCATCGGCCACTCCCCCTCGCGACGTCGACGCGGCGCGAGTGTACCGGGACGGGGAGGAGTGTCAGGGTACTTTCTCGAGTACGCACAGATCCCCGCTGTCGGGGTCCCCGAGGTACATCCACAGGACAGGCTCCTGCGGCGTGCCCCGCGCCTCGTACCCGGTCCCCAACACATCGCGGGCGAAGGTCATCTGGACCTCGGCCAGGACTCCCCCCGATTCAATGCTGGGCCGCCTGCCGGACGTGCCGGGGGACCCCGGCAGGCGGCCGGCGCCCGTCCATCAGGTTCGACGCAGACCTCAGTCTTCGTCTGGTACTCGTCCTTCCTCGTGTCGTCCACGCCCGCGTTGAGAGCGAGCAGCAACCGCTCCGGGGCGATCGGCAAGGACACGGTTCCTTGAGCGGTTCCGTCCATGTTCGTAGCCGTGGCTGTCCAGGACACCATCAGCGTCCGGGACACGATTGTTCGGTCACGGCGACGAGCGCCACGAGGTCCATGGAGAGCGCGGCCCGTACGTCCTCCGCTGGGAAGACGACCGTCGTCCCCTCTGCCTCGATGTCCCCCCGCGCCGCTCCCATTCGGTCATTTCTCTTTCCGTCTGTGGACACGGATCACTCTGAATGGAACGCTCGCTACAGACCGCACAACGGTCCCCGGGACGCAAGCCTGCCGGTCCGCACCGGCCGCACTCCCCCGCACCTCCGCGCATCGCGCGTCACGGACTGCGCATCACGCCGCGCTCGTCGCGCACCACCCGAAGTCCTCACGAACAGCCGAGCCCGGCACGTCCAGACACCTCGCCGAGAGGAGTTCCACCGTATGAAGATCCAAGCCGTCACAGCGGCACTCGCCTCCGTCCTCCTCGCCTCAGTGGCGCATCCCGCCGCAGGTGCCGCCGCTCCCCCGGAATCGGGTCCGACGGAGTTCACGGTGAACACCACGACCGACGCGGTGGACGCCGACGCGTCGGACGGCCGGTGCCTCACCGTGTCCGGCGCGTGCAGCCTGCGTGCCGCCGTCATGGCCGTCAACGCCCGGCCAGGCAGCACGATCATCCTGCCTCCCGGCCATTACCGGCTGACGATCCCGCCCGATCCACGGCTGATCATCGGCGACAATCCCGACCCGACCACGGGCGACCTCAACGTCGACGCGGCCACCACGATCCGGGGCGCCGGCGCGCGGTCCACCGTCATCGACGCCGACCACCTGGACCGGGTGTTCCGCCTGCGGGCGGACACCCGCATATCCGATGTGACGATCACCGGCGGAACGGCCAAGCAGCGCGAACTTCCGTTCACCGACACCGGTGGGGGCGGCATCGCCAACGCAGCACACCTGACGCTCCGACGGGTAGCCGTGACCGGGAATTCCGCCGGCTACGGCGGCGGCGTCTTCAACGTGCCGGACTCCCACCTGGATCTCGTCGACAGCACGGTCAGCCGGAACGCCGCCGGAGAGGCCGGCGGCATCAGGTTCGACGACAGCGGCACCGTGACGAACTCGACGATCGCCGACAACCAGGTGACCGACCCCGGCGACCGCCCCGGCAGCCTCGGCGGCTACGGCGGGGGCATCGACATCCGCGGCCTGGGAACCGTGCAGATCCTCAACTCGACCATCACACGCAACCGTTCAAGCGACGGCGGGGGCGGAATCAACATCGCTCCGGCCTATCTGGACAGCCTGCCCGCACCCATCCCCGACATCGTCGATCTGCCGCTGGGACGTATGACCCTGCACAACTCCGTCGTCGCGGGCAACACCGTCGGCGGATCGGCCGCCGACTGCGAGAAGGCCTTCGCCACCATCACATCACTGGGCCACAACATCGACGGCGACGGCAGCTGCCGACTGACGGCTCCGGGTGATCTGCCCAGCCGCACCCCAGGGCTCGGACCACTGGCCGACAACGGCGGCCCCACGGACACCGCGGCCCTGCTCCCGGGCAGTCCCGCCGTGGACGCGGCCGACAACTGCCCGGCCACCGATCAGCGCGGCGTCGCCCGCCCCCAGGGCGCCGCCTGCGACATCGGCGCCTACGAGCACACCCCGTGAACCCTCCACCGGCACTGGAGCGATGGATGAGAGCCGAGAGCCTGCGCCACGCCCTGACCCGCGCCACAGCCGCCACGGCGGCCCTGCTTCTGTCACTGTCCCTCGCCCCAGCCGCCGCCCGCGCCGAAGCCGGCGCCACCCCCCTGATCGTGCACACCGACGGGGGCCGGCTGCGAGGCGCGTACGTCCGCGACGGCGGACGAGTCTTCCACGGGATCCCGTTCGCCGCACCCCCGACCGGTGAACTGCGCTGGCGTCCTCCGCGACCCGCGATGCGCTGGTCCGGCGTGCGGGACGCCACCGTGCCGGCCCGTCCGTGTCCCCAACTGCCGCTGACCCTGCTGCCCGACGGCGGACCCGTGCTGCCGGGGGAGTCGAACCTCACCGGCAGCACCACTGAGGACTGTCTGTACCTCAATGTGTGGACACCCGCCCGCACCGGCCACCGCCCCCTTCCGGTGCTGGTGTGGCTGCACGGCGGAGGCAACGTCTACGGAGCCGGCAGCGACTACGACGCCTCGGCGATGGCCGCGCGCGGCATGGTCGTGGTGACCGTCAACTACCGCCTCGGAGCACTGGGTTTCCTCGCCCACCCCACCCTGTCCGCCGAGAGCGCGGACCACGCCTCCGGCGACTACGGCCTGATGGACCAGCAGGCCGCCCTGCGCTGGGTGCGGCGCAACATCGGAGCCTTCGGCGGCGACCTGAACCGTGTGACGCTGGGCGGCCAGTCGGCCGGGTCGGCGGACACCTGCCTCCACATCGCCTCCCCGACCGCGGAAGGCCTGTTCCACCGGGCGATCCAGCAGAGCGGAAGCTGCGCCTCATCCGGCGGTCTGACACCGCTGGCGCTCGGCGCGGCCGAGCGTAAGGGAAGCGACTTCGCGGCCTCTGTGGGCTGCGGCGACCCGTCCGCCGCGGCGGACTGCCTGCGCGCGGTGCCCACCACCGAACTCATCCGCGCCACAGGCACGAGGGCCGCGTCGTTGTGGGCCCCTAACACCGGGCCCCGCGTTCTCCCCCGCTCGCCCGACACGGCATGGGCCGAGGGACGCGTCCACGCGGTCCCGACGCTGAACGGCAGTACCCACGACGAATACCGGTATTTCACCGCGCTGTACGTCGACCTGCTCGGTGGCGGCCCGCTGACACCGGACATGTACGCCGCGCTCATCAGGCTCCAGCACGGCAGCCGCGCGTCCGCGGTGCTCGACGCCTACCCCGCCTCGGCGTATCCGTCCCCGAACCTGGCCTACTCCGCCGTGGGCACCGACCAGCGGTTCGCCTGCACGGCACGGGCCGACGGCCGGCTGTACAGCAGCCGCGCGCCCGTCTACGCCTACGAGTTCGCCGACCAGCAGGCACCACCGTTCATCCCGGCACCGCACACGCCGCAGGGCGCCTTCCACGCCTCCGAACTGGCCTACCTCTTCCCCACGGACGCGGTACCGGCCCTGACACCCGCCCAGCGGCGGCTGTCCGCCACGATGACTTCCTATTGGGCCCGCTTCGTCGCCACCGGCAATCCCAACGCGCCCGGAACTCCCCCCTGGCCGCGCCACACCGTCGACGGAGACCGCATCCAGGTGCTGGCGCCGGACCGGGTCGGTTCCACCACCGGGTTCGCGGTCGACCACCACTGCGCGTTCTGGCAGGCCTCCCCCGCTCCCCGAGGAGCCGTGCGATGACATCGACATCGACACCGGCCCTGGTCCGGGACGGGCGGCGGACGCTGCGCCAGGGCCCGGACGCCCTGGCCGGCAAGCAGCGTGAGCGCCTGGCCGCGATGGTCGACTTCGCCCGCGCCGGCTCCCCGTACTACCGCGAGCTGTACCGGGCCCTGCCCGAGCGCGTCGAGGATCCAGCGCTGCTGCCGGTGACAGACAAGCAGAGCTTGATGGCCCGCTTCGACGACTGGGTGACCGATCCCGAGGTGACCATCGACCGCGTACGGGCCTTCGTCGCCGATCCCCGACGGGTCGGCGAACGCTTCCTGGGCAGATACCTGGTCACCACCACATCCGGAACCACCGGGCACCGCGGCCTGTTCCTCCTCGACGACCGCGCGGCGGCGGTGGCCAGGGCCCTGTCGCTGCGGGCCGCCCGGCGTGCCCTCACCCCTTCGGTGACGGCACGGCTGCTCGCCCGCCGCCTGCGGGCCGCGCACATCGTGGCCACCAGCGGTCATCTGGCCGCGCACGCCGTCATCGCCCGCTCCCGAGCGGCCGGCCGCCGGCACACGAGGGGCAGTCTGCTGCTGTCGGCGCACAGTCCGCTGCCCGACCTGGTCGATCAACTCAATCATTACCGACCGGCGTTGCTGGCCGGCTACGCCACCGTGATCGCGCTGCTCGCCGGCGAGCAACTGGCCGGCCGGCTGCGTATCGCCCCGGCCGCGGTGTCACTCCTGGCCGAGGGCCTCAGCGACCGCGACCACCGCAGGATCCGCTCCGCCTTCGGTACGCACGTGTTCGACACCTACGGCTGCAACGAAAGCCTCGCCCTGGCCTACGGCTGCCCGTTCGGATGGCTCCACGTCCACAGTGACTGGCTGATCCTGGAGCCCGTCGACGCCGATCACCGGCCCACGCCGCCCGGGCAGGAGTCCTTCACCGTGCTCCTGACCAGCCTGTGCCGGTGGGCGCAGCCGATCCTGCGCTACGACCTCGGCGACAGCGTCCTGCTGAGCCCGGAGCCGTGCGCCTGCGGGGATCCGCTCCCCGCGATCAGGGTCCGCGGCCGTGCGGCCGACCTGCTGTCCTTCCCACGCGGGGACGGCGGCACCGTCCGTATCGTGCCCATGGCCTTCGAGACCCTTCTGGAGAGCGTCCCGGACATCGAACAGTTCCAGATCGTCCAGACGGCACCCACCAGTGTGCGCGTGCGGATCCGGTCCGCCGCCGGAGCCGATCGGGACCGGCTGTGGATGGGGGTGCGCGGAGAGTTGGTCGCCCTGCTCGCCGCCCACGGTGCCGGCCGGGTGAGCGTCGAGCGTGCCAACGAACCACCCGAGCAGTCTCCGGGCGGCAAGTACCGGGTCGTCATTCCCTGGTCGTGACGTCGCCCCGCGGGGCGTCCTCGCCCGGGACGCCCCGCACCGGGACGCCGTGGTGGACCGCCAACGCCAGCAACGCCACACGCAGCGTCACGGTGTCCAGGACCGTACGCGGCTCGAACCAGCGGGCGACGGCGGTTCCGCTCGCCATCCTCAGCGTGAAGCGCGCCAACTCGTCCGCCACCTCGGGGCGGTCGCCCAGCGCGAAGACGGAGCTCACCGAATCCCGGGCCCACGCCACCAGTGCGTCCCGGTAGTGACGCACCTCGGCCACGGCCGCAGCGCTGGCGTCCTGCTGCATCATGCCCAGCCCCAACAGCAGCTTCACACCGTACGGATGTCGCCGGAACGCGTCCTCGACCTCCCGGAGAAAGGTGTCCAGACGCTGCTCGGCATCACCGCCCGGCACTTCGGAAGGGGGCAGAGCCGCCAGCAGCGTGGTCCTGGCCCGTTCCAGCACCGCGACGTAGACGCCGTCCTTGCTGCCGAAGTGCCAGTAGATCGAGCTGACGGGCAGACCGCACGCGGCGGAGATCATCGAGATGGACGTGGCGGCGTAGCCGTGGCGCGACATCAGTTCGGCGGCCGTGTCGAGTATCGCGTCACGGGACCGCGTGCCGCGGTCCTGGGCCGGTGCCTCCGTCATGAGGCCGACTCTAGAGGAAACACGGCCCGACGGGCCCTGATCCGATCAAGCCCGCCCGGCAGCACTCCGCCTGACCGGCCGTACGTCCTGCCCTGCCGTAGCAGGTCGCCGAGCGGCGCAAGGTCGTCCACGCCATGTGGCCCCCAGCCTCCTCGCCCCCGGCCGACGCCGTCGCCCACGGCACGCGCGGTTGCTCCGTGCCGTGCAGCGCGATCCGCGGCTTTGTCGGAGCAGTCCGGGGGTGGTCACGTCTACGTTGGCGGCGTGACATTGGTGTGGGTAACGGGCAATGCAGGGACTGGTAAGTCAACCGTCTGCGGGGGGTTACGAGCGCGGGGCCACGTCGCTTTCGACGCCGATGAGGACGGCTTCTGTCGCTGGATCGGCCGAGCCAACGGCGAGGTCGTAAGGGATCCCCCGTACCCGGTTCCCGAGAGGTGGCTCGATGCATACGGGTGGGAGATTGTCCGCGAGCACGTTGAGACCCTCGTCGATGAGTCCGGTTCCCGCATCGCGTTCTTGTGCGGGTCGGCGGAGAACGAGGCAGACGTCCTCGATCTCTTCGACGTCATCGTGTGCCTGGTGATCGACGAGGCCACCCTCCGCCACCGGCTCGCGAACCGCACCACGAACCCCTTCGGTCAACATCCCGAGGAACTCGCGGCAGCGCTGAAGTGGAATCCTCGGATGCGAGCGATCTACGAAAGCCGTGGCGCGACGATCATCGATGCATCCAAGCCGGTGACCGAGGTGGTGGACAGCGTGATCGATGCAGTTGAGGAGCTGAGAGGTGGCGGGTAGATCGATGTTTGTTTCGCGCTTTCCGGAGGGGCAAGCGGGCTGACCGCGGTGTCGCCGGGTGGCAACGGCCGCGGCTGGGTGCACAAGCCCTGCTCGGTCCCGACCGGGACTCTGCGCTCGCTCTGCCGCTTGAGCTTCTGTCGGGTGTTGTTGATGTTGCTGAGCGCGATCTCCAGATCCAATGCCTCCGCGTCACCACGATGTGGCCTTCCACCGGGTGCCGATGCCGGACCGCGATCATCGCGGAGGGTGTGGCACCGAGCTGTAGTTGGCCAGGGCGCTCTCGCGGGCCGCAGGCCGCGGACTGCCGTTGTCTCGTGGCTGGCCATTGCGTTGCGCCCTGCCGAGGTCCCCTGGGCGGTCGCGGACACCTCGGAGCAGCTGAGGGCCGCCGCCTTGGACCAGGCCCGCGGTGCGGATCCCAGCACCGCGGGCCTGCCAGGGGAAGATGGTGCGCACCGCATCTGATGCGCACCGGGTCCGGCGTTTCCTGCTACGCAGCCTGCCCGCCGTCAAGTTCCCGCCGGGCGGCCAGAGCCCTCGCCAGCACCTTGTCCCGGTAGGGATTCGCGGGGTCGAGGGCCGTCGCCACTGTCACCGCCTCGTCCAAGAGAGCCAGCCGTTGCCCGGGCAGCTCCCGCACCAGCGGCGAGGCGCTGGCCTCCACCAGGACGTACGCCAGCTTCGACCCGTACACCTCCGGCTCGACCTGCGTCAGCAGGCGGTAGATCCACAGCCCCTCGACGCCCCGCACCACCCGCCGGTTGGTGCCGAGCAGCTTGACCTTCGCCCGCAGAACCATTTCCTGATCCATCGATCCCCCTTCGCTCCCTCACCCCCCGGCCCATCCGTCACGCGGCGAGACAGCACAGCGAACGCGTCGGCAGCCCAGAACGGGTGCCGACACGGACGTCGGAGAGTGGATGACGACGAGTCTGCGGGCGGACCACCACCAGCGACAAGCCCGAACGGACGTGCGCTCCGTCCTACCGAAACCAACTCCGAACAGGCATGATGGATCTGACACTCGCTGAGGACCGATCCCGCGCCCCTGGGCGCGCGCAGCGCGACCCGCGCATCGTGCGTTGCGCCGACGACGCGGATGCCGACGGCGGGCAGTTCACTCCCGGCGCCTTCTCAACGGCGAAGCCGGTGCCCCCTTGGCGACGGATCCTGGCTCAGCGGAAACCTGACAGCCACCCCGTCCGTCGAACGCGCCCTGGAGGGCTTGACGGCAGGATCTGCGGGCACGCAGGGTCAACCGGCCGGAAGCAACTCGGCAACCGGTCGATCGCAGTCGCACCGGTGTTGCGGATACCCCCTCGGCCGTCACCTGCGTCACCGCCCCGACCTGCCCAGATGCCATCCCAGCCGCGCCATGCCGAACCCGTCGGCGCGGCTACCGCCGACCGACATCGCACTCGGGGGGGCGGAGTTCGGTGTCGGAGCAATTCGCGTCCGAACCGTTGACGCGCCGACCGTATCGCGCTTCATAATCGGGCACTCGATGTCATCGATGACATAAGTCAACGATGACATCCAGGCGGCTGCGTGGACGTCGCGGTCACCGAGTCGGCACTTTCGGTCCGCCCGCGCCAGGGCCGCATTCACCGCTGCGCGGACGGTCCGCAGGACAAGGAGTCATCATGAGCTCTGCACGCGTATCCCGGCATGCCTCCCTGCGCTTGATGGCGGCGGTGGCGACCGTCTGCACCCTGTCGACAGCCCCGTTCGCGCCCGGAGCGGTCGCCGCCGACACCCCGCCGTACGCCGAGACCTACAGACCCCAGTTCCACTTCACCCCGGAGAAGAACTGGATGAACGACCCCAACGGGCTCGTGTACTACAAGGGCGAGTACCACCTCTTCTACCAGTACAACCCGAACGGCAACTCCTGGGGCGACATGTCCTGGGGGCACGCGGTGAGCAAGGACCTCGTGCGCTGGGAGGAGCTGCCGCTCGCCCTGTCGCACGACGACGAGGAGATGGTGTTCTCCGGCAGCGCGGTCGTCGACTGGAACAACACCACCGGCTTCGGCACGAAGGAGAACCCGCCGATGGTGGCGATCTACACCAGTGCCTACAAGAACGGCGGCAAGCAAGCCCAGTCCCTCGCCTACAGCACCGATCGCGGCCGCACCTGGACCAAGTACCGGGGCAATCCCGTCATCGACATCGGCTCCAAGAACTTCAGAGACCCCAAGGTCCAGTGGTACGCGCCGACCAAGAGCTGGCTCATGACGGTCTCGCTGTCCGAAGAGCACAAGGTGCAGTTCTACTCGTCCAAGAACCTCAAGGACTGGAGCCTGCTCAGTGAGTTCGGGCCGGCCGGCGCGACGGGCGGCGTGTGGGAGTGCCCCGACCTGTTCCCCCTGGCGGTCGACGGGGACAAGAAGAACATCAAGTGGGTCCTGGTCGTGAACATCAACCCCGGAGGTATCGCGGGCGGGTCGGGCTCGCAGTACTTCATCGGCGACTTCGACGGCAAGAAGTTCACCGCCCAGGACAAGGGCACCTACACCCCGCCCACCGGCACGGTGGTGCAGGACTTCGAGAGCACCGACTTCGGTGCGTGGACCACCACCGGCAACGCGTTCGGCCAGGCGCCGGCGGCTGGGGCGGTGGACGGGCAGGGGGCGGTCACCGGCTTCGAGGGCAAGGGCCTGGCCAACAGCTTCCACAACGGAGACGGCACCACCGGCACCCTCACCTCCCCCTTCTTCACCGTCGACAGCCCTTACCTGAACTTCAAGATCGGTGGAGGGCGGCATCCGCACGAGGACGGTACGGCCCTGGATCGGACTCCGCCCGAGGGCACGATCCTGGCCGACTTCGAGGGCGGAACGTACGGCGACTGGACGGCGGCCGGGGACGCCTTCGGCACCGCACCGGCCACCGGCACCCTCCCCGGCCAGCAACAGGTCTCCGGCTTCCTGGGAGACGGGCTGGCCAACACCTTCCTGAACGGCGACTCCACCACCGGCACCCTCACCTCGCCCGAGTTCACCCTCCACAAGAAGTACGTCAACTTCCTCATCGGCGGCGGCAACCACCCGGCTGGCTCCGCCAACCCCACCGCGATCGAGCTCCTCGTGGACGGCCAGGTCGTCCGCAGCGCCACCGGAAGGGACGTGGAAGCGCTCAACTGGGCGACCTGGGACGTCGGCGACTTCGCCGGAAAGAAGGCGCGGATCAGGATCGTCGACGACAACACCGGCGGCTGGGGCCACCTCAACGTCGACCACATCATGCTCTCCGACACCAAGGCGCCGCAGGTCTCCGCGGAGACGTCCGTCAACCTGATCGTCGACGGCGAGGTCGTACGCAGCGCCACCGGCGCCGACAGCGAGACCCTCGACTGGGCCTCCTTCGACCTGCGCCCCTACCGCGGCAAGCGGGCACGGATCCAGGTCGTCGACATGAACACCGGCGGCTGGGGTCATGTCCTGGCCGACCAGTTCACCGCCGCCGACAAGCCCGCCAGGTCCGCGCTGCAGCGAGCCGACTGGACCGACTACGGCAAGGACTACTACGCGGCCGTGTCATGGGAGGACGCACCCGGCGGCAAGCGCTACATGATCGGCTGGATGGACAACTGGGACTACGCCGGCTCCGTACCCACGACCCCCTGGCGCGGCGCCCAGAGCATCCCCCGGGAGATGGCCCTGCGCACGGTCAACGGCCGGATCCGGCTGACCAGCAGGCCGGTGGGCAGCCTGGAGTCCCTGAGGAACCAGCGCCCTGTGACGGCATCCGGCGTCACCGTCAAGAACACCTCCAAGGCCCTACTCAACCGTACAGGCAAGGGCAGGGCACTCGACATCGAGGCCACGTTCTTGCTCAAGGACGCCGAACGGTTCGGCCTCAAGGTCCGCACCGGCGCGGGCGGAGAGGAGACCGTGATCGGCTACGACGCCACGGCCCAGGAGCTGTACGTCGACCGCTCCCGCTCCGGCGCCGTCGACTTCCACAACACCTTCTCGACCGGCGTCCAGACCGCACCCCTGAAGCCCAGGAACGGCAAAGTAAAGCTGCGCGTCCTCGTCGACTGGTCCTCCGTCGAGGTCTTCGGCGGCAACGGCGAGGCCGTGATCACCGACCAGATCTTCCCCGACCCGTCCAGCACCGGCGTCGAGGTCTTCGCCGAGCGCGGCACCGCCACCCTCGACCAGCTGCGGGCGTGGCAACTGGGGTCCGTCCGGAGGTGACGAGCCCGTAGAACGGCTGACGTCGAGTTGCCGGGTGCCGCATGCGCGCGGCCTGACAATCCCGGTCCGGAAGACGTCTGCGTAACGAGGCCGTCGGGGTGCGTGGAGCAGGGAAGCCCCCCGGGCGTCACCGCCCGGGTTGGCCTGCCCCGCGGGTTGAGTGAGCGTCAGGTGCGTCCGGCGATGACGGCTCCGTCGACGTCCCGGACGGCGCCGGTGACCCGGTCGGCCCGGTCCGACAGCAGAAAGGCGACGGTGGCCGCCACGTCGTCGGGGGGTGCCGGTCCGGCCGATCGGGTGGAAGTCGTGGAAGTCGTTGAAGCCTTCGAGCACGGAGTCGACGTCGGGCTTCGGGATGAATTCCTCGTGGATCGGGGTGCGGACGGCGGCGGGGCCGACCGCGTTGACGGGGAGGGTTTCTCTCCGGTGCGGGATGACCAGGACCACGCCCCGAAAGCCGAGGCCGGCCAACCGCCTATCCGACAGATGAGGTGGTAAACGGCTCACCGCACGCCTGGCCGCTGCTTTGCCCCGCCCCGGGGGATGAACCTACGTACGTCTATTACGTAGTTCTACTGTCGCCCCCGGAAGGCTGCGTTCGGAGACTCGCCCCATGTGCTTCCGGACGAGCCGTGGTGTCACGCCGGGGAACTTGCTGCGTCCCTACCGGGCAACCGTCACCGTCGGCCCAACGGGTAGCGCATGCCGTCCAGTCGATAGAGCCCAGCTGAACGTTGGAGAGTCCTGCGTTGGTTTCCAAGATTCGTGTCCTTCTGGGCATGCTCGTGCTCCTGGCACTGGCCATCGGCGCCATCGCCCTGCTCGCGGCCATGAAAGCCGATGCCACCTGGTTCACGATCGTTCCTCCCGGCATCCTCGTTACCGGCGCGGCCGTCGGCCAGTCGCTCGGATGGTTCAACAAGAAGGCCGGTGACTGACCTGGCGGCTCGCCGGGCACACGCTCACGTATCACCATGGCCTGGAACTGGTCTTCGGCACCTGGCCTTCGTCGTCTGTCCGGTGACTTTCCATGACCCCGTGTTCCGTGCGCCCACGCCTGGTGAATTGTCGAGAGCCACCCACCAGCACGGTGAAAGACCGCCCGTTCTGGTTACCTTCGAGGAGCTGACGCGGGCGGGCGGGAACGCGGTCAACTGCTTCCTGACCAACTGAGAACTGGTGTGAACGGTGATGCGAGGAGGGACTCTGAGTCCCCCCGCATCCGTCTGCTACTGCATCAGAAGGCCGAGCAGGGCTTGGTGCGCTGGGGCGAAGAATGCCGATCGGCCGCTGCATGACTTACGCGCCAACTCGTACAGTGGCCCTGGTAGGAGTGGAAGCCGCCCCAGTAGCTGCAGCGCGGGCAGCGGGCCGACAGGCCCGCTGGCCCATGCGCGCTTGGCCCATGCGCTGGAAGACCGCGCTGAACGCCTCCGGCTCACCTTCGAAGGCCGCCTCTCCGTAGCCCGTCCGTAACCGTCCTCCCCGGTTACGCCGCTCGTTTGACCCGAGTCTCATGATTCCCCAACCGCGTGGCCCGAGCGTTCTCCCTCTCTTCGGTGCTTCTCCTCGCCTGAGCAATCGCAGGATTCCTGAAGTGTTCTCACTGTGCCCGACCAGTCGGTGGTCAGGGTGACGGTGAGGGGGCTCGAGTTGGCGCTGGCTGCGCCACGGGAGTGCGTGAGGTCCGGCCCGCCAGGCCTGATTCGGATCATGCTTGTTCGAGTTCCGCAGGATCCAGGAGATGGCCCGCCAGCAGTCTCGCTGCCACCTGTGTCACGCCTGCTGAACCGCACCCGATCGAACGAGCCGCGCAGGAGTGCGGCACAGGTTCGTCCATGGTCAGGTGGATGTGTTCAGCCAGGCAGACGACGACTTCCACGCGGCCGTGGCTGCGGCGCCCCAATACCTTCCTGGTCAGCACCCTGCGCGGGTAGACGGTGGGAGCGAGGGACACGGACCGACCAACGGCACTCGTGCAGGCGTCCGACGACTACCGGGGATCAGCGCGAACATCTGCTGGGTCGACGGTCGGTTCCGGGTGGAGCACACACCTGGCAAGTCGGCAGGCTGGTGGACACAACGGGGGCGCGGCTCGTCGCGGACCGGCGGGGCGATCGAGGAGGGTCCGGGCCCAACCTTTGGGGCGGGGTTGTCAGGTCTGGCAAAGGGCTGTCCCGTAATCCGCGGTGGATCAGCGCACGGCGTCGGATGCGGTGCATCGCAAGGCGGAGGGGCGTCCGCATACTGGATGTATGCGGGCGTTCCGACAACGCGGCGAGGTGCCGTAGCCGGCGTCGTGCGCCCGCCGGGGATTACGGGACAGCCCTAAGGGAGTGGACTGACAGGCAGGTGCAGAGGTGCATTCGTGAACTCATCTGCGACCAGTTTTGGTGAACAGGCCGAAGTGCATCGAGCCCAACTCGTCCCGTGTCGTGCGTCGTCGCACACACGAGCTGCCTGCCGTTTGCACGGGGCGACGGTGTAGTCCTTGAGCGAAACGCATCCCGGCTTGGGCTGCGCCGGCGCGCCCGTTGACGACCGGTGGTATGTCGCCGGAAGGCCGACGAGCCGGGGTTGCCGGAAGCCGGGGTTGCCGGCGCCGACCTTGACGAGCTGCCACTCCTGGTTGCTGCTGCCCCAGTCGTTCTACTGGCTCTGATCGTTTCTGGCTTCGGCTGGTTGAGTGGGGCCTCGAAACTTTCGATGCACTTCCCGAATCTTTGTTGTCACAAGCTAGGAATGTGAGGCGCTCCGGTCAAGCCCTGTCGCCGATCTGTCCACAAACTGCTCCTCGGCCGGAAGTTCTCCGGGGAGTCCGCGCTGGGGGCTCGCCAGGCCAAGTACCCACGCAGTCGGCGCCCGAAGGGGCGCAGTCCGGCTGGACAGGTTCCGAATGTTTCGAATGGACGACGGAAACATTCCCTGTGATGAGTATTGACGATTCATCGTCAATCCATCAACCTCCGTCTCTGGGTGACCGGCCGTATGTCGAGACTTCCAACGGCGTCGGCCCTGAGCAAACTGCGCTGCACGGCAGATCCAGGCACTACTGCACCGCAGATCCGTGCACCGCAGCACCTGCGCCACCCGGTTTTGTTCTTGTTCCGGTGAGGTTCGCACCAGCGCAGCCTGGCTCTTCGTGCAGTCGGAGAGGTACGCGACGCCGCGTGACGGTCCCCCGGCTGAGCCGCGATGGAGTGCCCCCGTGTCTGTGTCGAAACACCGCTGCCGCCCGCCGTCGCGGCCGACCGGGCGCCGTCCGTGCCGCTGGAGATCGTCTCCGTCCCATGACGCGGTGTCCCGTGATCCGTGCTGCCCGGATGCCCCTTCTCACCGTCCGTCTGCCGAGTGGGAGCGGACGACGCTTTCCCCTGCGCTCCAGTCATTCCGTGATGTCTACATTGGAGGCACCGTCATGGGCTTGCATGCTCTTCCCAGACCCGTTGTCCGCCGGAAGATCCGGGGCCTCCTGCCGGCGCTGGTCGTCGGCGTCCTCGGCGCGGTCGCCACACTGGTCGCGCCGCCGACCGCACACGCCGCCGAGAGCACGCTCGGAGCCGCGGCTGCGCAGAGCGGCCGCTACTTCGGCACCGCCATCGCCTCGGGCAGGCTTGGCGACTCGGCGTACACGGCGATCGCGAGCCGTGAGTTCAACTCGGTGACGGCCGAGAACGAGATGAAGATAGACGCCACCGAACCGCAGCGGGGCCAGTTCAACTTCACCGCCGGTGACCGCGTCTACAACTGGGCGGTACAGAACGGCAAGCAGGTGCGTGGTCACACCCTTGCCTGGCACTCCCAGCAGCCGGGCTGGATGCAGAGCCTCAGCGGCAGCACGCTGCGCCAGGCGATGATCAACCACATCAACGGCGTGATGACCCACTACAAGGGCAAGATCGTCCAGTGGGACGTCGTGAACGAGGCTTTCGCCGACGGCAGTTCGGGAGCCCGGCGCGACTCCAACCTGCAGCGCACCGGCAACGACTGGATCGAGGTCGCCTTCCGCACCGCGCGGGCAGCCGACCCGGCCGCCAAGCTCTGCTACAACGACTACAACGTCGAGAACTGGACTTGGGCCAAGACCCAGGCCATGTACGCCATGGTCCGGGACTTCAAGCAGCGCGGCGTACCGATTGACTGCGTCGGCTTCCAGTCGCACTTCAACAACGACAGCCCTTACAACAGCAACTTCCGCACCACCCTGCAGAACTTCGCCGCCCTCGGCGTCGATGTGGCCATCACGGAACTCGACATCCAGGGCGCCTCGGCCACGACCTACGCCAACGTGACCAACGACTGTCTGGCCGTACCGCGCTGCCTCGGCATCACCGTCTGGGGTGTGCGCGACTCCGACTCCTGGCGACCGGAGCACACGCCGCTGCTGTTCAACCGCGACGGCAGCAAGAAGCCCGCCTACACAGCCGTCCTCAACGCACTCAACGGCGGCACCCCTACGCCCCCTTCGGGTTCCGGCCAGATCAAGGGTGTCGGTTCGGGCCGCTGCCTGGACGTCCCCGGCACCAGTACCACCGACGGCACTCAGCTCCACCTTTGGGATTGCCACAACGGCACCAATCAGCAGTGGACATACACCGCCGCCGGTGAGCTCAGGGTCTACGGCAACAAGTGCATGGACGCCGCCGGCACCGGCAACGGCACCAAAGTCCAGATCTACAGCTGCTGGGGCGGCGACAACCAGAAATGGCGCCTCAACTCCGACGGATCCATCGTCGGCGTCCAGTCCGGCCTCTGCCTCGACGCCGCCGCAGGCGGCACCGCCAACGGCACCCTGATTCAGCTCTCCTCCTGCTCGAACGGCAGCAACCAACGCTGGACCCGCACCTGATGAGCCCGCCCCAAACGAAGGGTGAATCGATGACGGCCTACGATGCGGCTTTCCTCGCCACTCCAGCAAGACATCGCTGGTGGTCCCGGATCGCAGCCCTGGTGGCCGCGACCCTCGCGATCGGCATGCTCGCCGTGGTGAATCCGGCGCCCGCCGAGGCGGCGACGGTGGACACCAATGCCTGGTACGTCCTGGTCAATCGCAACAGCGGCAAGGCGCTGGACGTCTCCGGAGTGTCCACCGCCGACGGCGCGCGGGTCAGCCAGTGGACGCGCAACGACGGCGCCAACCAGCAGTGGCAGTTCGTGGACTCCGGCGGCGGCTACTACCGCCTCAAGGCCCGGCATTCGGACAAGGTTCTGGACGTGGCCGGCGCCTCGACCGCCGACGGTGCCGCGATCCAGCAGTGGGCCGACGGTAACGGGGCCAACCAGCAGTTCCGCCTGGCCGACTCCGACGCGGGCCACGTCCGGCTGATCAACCGCAACAGCGGCAAGGCGGTGGAGGTGCAGGGCGCCTCCACCGCCGACGGCGGCAACGTCGTCCAGTACACCGACGGGGGCGGCGCCAACCAGCAATGGCAGATGATCAAGCTGTCGTCCGGTGGCGGTGGCGGCGGATGCGGCAGCGCACCGACTCTGGCGAGCGGTACGCACACGATTCAGAGCGGCGGCAAGAGCCGCAGCTTCATCCTGAGGGTGCCCGCCAACTACGACAACAACCACCGCTACCGGCTGATCTTCGCGTTCCACTGGCGAGGCGGGACCGCCGGCGACGTCGCATCGGGCGGCACCAGCGGGAACGCCTGGTCCTACTACGGCCAACAGGAACAGTCCAACAACAGCGCGATCCTCGTCGCCCCCCAGGGCCTCGGTAACGGCTGGGCCAATTCGGGCGGTGAGGACGTCACCTTCGTCGACGACATGATCCGGCGCATCGAGGGCGGCCTCTGTGTCAACCCGGCACAGCGCTTCGCCACGGGATTCAGCTGGGGCGGCGGTATGAGCTACGCCCTCGCATGCAGCCGGGCGAACGTCTTCAGGGCCGTCGCGGTCATATCCGGTGCTGAGATCAGCGGGTGCACTGGCGGCAGCCAGCCCATCGCCTACTTCGGAATCCACGGCATCAGCGACTCCGTCCTCAACATCGGGCAAGGACGGTCCCTGCGCGACAGATTCGTCCGCAACAACGGCTGCGCCGCCCAGAGCCCGCGCGAGCCCGCGCCGGGCAGCCGAACGCACATCACCACCACCTACTCGGGCTGCCGTGCCGGATTCCCGGTCCAGTGGGCCGCGTTCGACGGAGGCCACGCACCCGGTCCGGTCGACGGCTCCGGCGGCGACAGCGGCGTCGCCACCTGGACCAAAGCAGAGATCTGGAGGTTCTTCGCACAGTTCCAGTGACACGACCCCACCGCAGAGTGGAGCCAGGAGGATCCTGGCTCCACTCCTTCGGCCGGTCTTGCAGTCCCGCATCACCTCGACCCTCAGGGGCGCACGCGTGGGGCACTCGTCGTCCTCTCGAAGTCAGACGACGGCAGGCGCGACACCTATCGTGCGCGTCTGCCGCATTGCGGCCTTTCAGTCCCGCGGTGCGACGCGGATACGGTTCCCGTCAGGATCGGCTGCGAGGAAGGTCAGCCCGAACCCCGCATCATGAGGCTCGCGCAGGATCGTGACCCCGTTGGACTTCCACTGCTCAAAGATCGCGTTGAGCTCGTCGGGTCCACCGTCGATGGCCAGGCAAACCTCGCTGGTGCGCGGGACGTCCGGTGACAGATCCTCGAACTGGCCGGACCACAGACCGAGGTCAGCGCCTGGCCCGAGGTCGAAAGGCTCTGCCTGATCGGCGGCTCCGGCACGGGCAAGTCCCATCTGCTGATCGCGCTCGGCACCGAGGCCGCCATGGCGGGCTTCCGCGTCCGCTACACCCTCACCACCAAGCTGGTCAACGAGCTGGTCGAGGCTGCGGACGAGAAGGTTCTGACCAAGACCATCGCCTGCTACGGACGCGTTGATCTCCTCTGCATAGATGAACTCGGCTACATGGAGCTGGACCGCAGGGGCGCTGAGCTGTTGTTCCAGGTGCTCACCGAACGCGAGGAGAAGAACAGCGTCGCCATAGCCTCCAACGAGTCGTTCGGCGGGTGGACCAGGACGTTCACCGATCCGCGACTCTGCGCGGCCCTCGTCGACCGCCTCACCTTCGGCGGGAACATCATTGAGACCGGCACCGACTCCTACCAACTCGCCAGCGCCCGGGCCGCCCGAGCCCAGGATGCCGTCGTGACCTGACCTCGGAAGGTCACTGTGCTTATCTCTCCCCCTTCCCTGCGAAGACATCGGACGATCACACTGCACCCATGCAGAGGGCGAGAAGAACCGCGGCCTACGCGGCAGCATTAGCACTGATCCTGCTGGCCACCACAGGCTGCTCCGGAGGCCGAGAACCGAATGTCACACACAGCCGGACGGCCACCCTCCACCTGGACAAGCCGGTCGGCCTGGCGGACGAGCCGGTGCACACTCGGATCAGCGGGCTCACCCCCGGCGAGGAAATCACGGTCACGGCACGCGCCACCGACGCCGACGGCATGACCTGGACGGGGCGCGCCGTCTTTAATGCCGACGATGAGGGCATCGTAGATCTGGATCGTGCCGAGCCCAGGACAGGGACCTATCGGGGAGCAGACGGCATGGGTCTGTTCTGGTCCATGACCCCGGCCAAGAGCAATCCCGACAAGAGCTGGTTCCGCACCGACGACCCGCAAGAGGTCTCCTCCTACCAGGTACGCCTCGCGGTCCAAGCAGGCAGCCGCACCATCGCGGAGCGACAGCTGACCCGCACATGGGCCATGAGCGGGGTGCACCGCAAGGAGCTCACCGTGGCCCGCGACAAGCTGCGCGGGGAACTCTTCCTACCTCCCTCGCGCGGGCCTCGGCGTGCGCCGGTCCTGCTCCTCGGGGGCTCGGAGGGCGGCCTCGGCTCCCCGCTCGCAGGGACCCTGCTGGCCTCCCGCGGCCACCCCACCCTGGCCCTGTGCTACTTCGACTGCCAGGGACGGCCCAAGAACCTCGCCGACATCTCCCTGGAGTACTTCGCCACCGCCGCCCGGCTTCTGCGCAACCTGCCGCAGGCCGATGCTCAGCGTCTCGTGGTGATCGGTGGCTCCCGCGGCTCCGAAGCAGCCCAGCTGATGGCCCAGTACTATCCGGACCTCGTCCGCGATGCCGTGGTCTACATGCCTAACCGCAACACCAACCGAGCCTTTTACCGCGACTGCTCCAGCTGCGGGCGAGGACAGGCCGCATGGACCAAGAACGGCAAGGACCTGCAGCTCATCCCCATCCCGCTTGACCACGTACGAGGCACCGTGCTGGCCATCGCCGGCGGCGACGACCCGGTGTGGGGCTCGCTCCCGTCCGCCGAAGCGATCGCACAAGAACGCAACGCGACCGGACACAAGCACAAGGCCCTGCTCTACCCAAAGGCCGGACACGACGTCGCGGACTTCCCCTACCTCCCCGGCGGCGGAGGCAGCCACCTGGGCGGAACCCGCACAGCGAACGCCCGTGCGAAGGCGGACAGTTGGCCACACGTGCTCCGGCTCCTCGGACCGTGAACTACAACTGTTGGTAGCGTTTCAACGAAGTAGGCCAGCAACGCGCGTTGCCAGTTCTCGTCGATACTTCCGAGCTTCGCGATCGCTAAGTGTTGCCCGAAACCGTCGATAAACGTTGTCGACTTCCGCCTATAGAGCCAGTAACCCGGTCGTCGACGATGCTCGGCGGTTCACCCAGCAGAATCTTGAGAACGAGCGGAATCGTCGTCAGGCTCGGCTCTACCGCGATGATGACGGCGATAAGACTTCAGGGACTGATCCAGCATTGGACTGGGACCTTCCAGGCCGCATAGGCGCAATATAAGAGGAGACGGGAAACGGGTTCGGAAAGTGAATTGGAAGAACTCATCAGCTGGACCCGACGTGATCTGGCGCGCCTCAGGGACAAAAGGCAGGAAAAATGGCGTCGAGATGAAGTGACCGGGTTCATCGATCGTGAAATAGCCGAGAAGGAAAGCCGCCTTGAGAATTACGAACAGAGGCTTCGGGGCATGCGCTACGGTTACCGTCCGCCGCCCAGCGACCCGAATTCCATAGCAAACCAGGCCCGCAGGCACGCCGCTGAGATAGATGAGGCAAGTCGCGAAATCAGGAGACGCCCGTAGAGCCCTCCGTAGAGGGCAAGACCCGATGGCGCCGATCTAAAGGGCTGTCCCGTAAATGATCTGTGGCATGCCGATTGACCAGCGTTGTTTCTCGGTCATCCGGTCACGGTGAGGTTGTGCAGGCGGGCGATGCCGAGCATCGCGTGGTGGACGCCGTCGCCTTTGAGGCGGCAGTCACGCAGGATCTTCCAGGTCTTCATACGGGCGAAGGTGTGCTCGACACGGGCGCGGACCTTGCGGTGGGAAGCGTTGTGCTCCTCCTTCCAGGCCGGGAGTTCGCCCTGGCCGGGCTCGCGGCGGTGCGGGATGACCAGGCACGGTGCCCCGGTAGCCACCGTCCGCGATCACTGTGGTCCTGCCGACGGCGTCTTTCGCACCGGACAGTTCCCACGCCTTGCAGTCGTTGCGGTTGCCGGGCACCGGCCGGCCGACAGCGACGACGAACCGGGTGTCGGCATCGATGACGACCTGGTGATTGGTCGAGTACCGGTAGTTCTTCGACTGCTCGGCGACGGTGTGGTCACGCGTGGGCACCAGTGTGCCGTCTACGATCAGCACGGTGTCCCTGCGGAACCGCTTGCGGGGCTGTAGTGCCAGCAACGGCCCAAGGTGGTCGACGACGCGGTCGGCGGCCGACTTCGAGATGCCGAACAGCGGGGCGAGCTGCCGCAGGGTGAGGTTCGTGCGCCAGTACGCGGCGACCAGTAGAATCCTGTCCTCTATCGGCAGGCTCCATGGCCTGCCCTTGCGGACGGAGTCCGCGCCTTCACGCCGCAGCGCGGTGATCAGCTTGCCGAACTGATGCGGGCTCAGCCCGGTGAACGGGGCTATCCAGACACCTCACGGTGCCAAGCCGTCAAGTCGGGACAGCGGGCACGAGCTCACTGTTCGATTTTGAGGGCCCTGCCGGTGGTCATCAGAAAGCGTCCTTGGTGTGGCCGCGGGCGAAGTCCCATGGGGCGGGTGCATTGGCGGCCGCGTACTCGTCTGCGATGCCGAAGACGCTCCCGCATCCTGGGCATTCCGCCTGACCGAACAGGTGCGTCAGGCCCCAGGCGAGCCGTTGCTGGCCATCCCGTACGGCCGACTCGTGCAACATCCTCCCGATGCCTGTCAGCTCGTGCGGGACGGCCGGCCGGAGCGGGACCTGGTCGACATCCCCCAGATTCCAGTCCCGGATCGAGGAGTAACAACCGTAGTCGCCGACCGCGATCGTCACCGGTGCGTCGCAGTGCGGACAAGCGACAGAGACGAAGGAATCGGTGAAGTCGTCCAGGGCCTCGAACCACAAGATCTGGCCGTCGAACGCGAGCATGGCCCGCAGCCGGCTCAGGTAGATCTTTCCGTCCAGACCAGACCGCAGCCGGGCGGCGGCCATGACGTGAAGCTCGGCCAAGGTCGCCGCACAGCGAGCGACTTCTTCGTCGGCGCCGTGATGTTGAAGGAGGCCACCCGCTATGGCTCCGGCCAGATCGAGCGCCCAGTCCCCGGCGTCCTCGGTCTTCGCGATGTCCGCCAGCTGCGGCAGTGCGGCGATGCTCGCCGGGGTGATCGTCCCCTGGTGGCACAAGCGCCCCCAAAGCCGGTCGATGGCCTCCTGGTCACGACCGATGGCTCGGTCCAGCAGCCCGGGGATCTCGTGTACCGGGCCGTAGGCGTCGTGGAGTGTGGACCAGTCGATCATCCGGTGATTCAAACACGCTGCGGAGCGACCTCCGCGGGGCGGAGTCGTGAGCGGGATCACCTACGCGACCGCCAGTGCTGGGGCCTGCGGGGCCGGGAACGCGGTGTGCTCATCGAACAGGCGGCGGTTCTTGAGGCAGTGGTGGAGCTGGCCCAGCATCCTGTTGAACAGACTGCGCTGGCCAGCGGCGTGCCAGTCTCCGTGGTCGTCACGTCGCCGCCGGTAGTGGGCTTTGGCACCGGGCGACGCAGTGATCGCCGAGAACGCCCAGAGGTAGCCCGCGTGGTTGAGCCGGTCGTTCTTCACCCATCGTCTGGTGATGCTGGACTTCTTGCCGGAGGCCCAGGTGACGGGCGAGGCGCCCGCGTAGGCCTTCAGGCCGCGGGCGTCCGCGAAACGGGCGCGGTCGTCTCCGATTTCGGCCAGCACCCGGGCGGCAAGCTGGATACCGAGGCCGGGGAAACTGAGGATGATTTCGGAGTCCGGGTGCTGCGGGAACGCCTCGTCGACGGCCTGGGCGAGGTCCGCGGCGGCGATGCAGGCGGCCGTGAGCTGTCCGAGTAGCGCGAGCGCCTGCTTGCCGAGCGCGTCCTCGACAAGCTCGGGCTGACGGGCCCAGTCGGTGCGGAATGCCTCACGCAGCCGCGCGACGTCCGACTCGATGCCGCGCTTGCGGCCCGCACGCTTGAGAGCCGCCGTGATCTGGGTGCGAGTCAGGCTCGCCGCCTTGGCCGGTGTCGGCGCGAGATTCATCAGCTCGCGGGCCTCCGGTCGGCACAAACCGTTGTCCCACTTGGCGAAGGCCTCCAGAGCGGCGGGGTAGTACTTGCGCAGCAGCGAGCGGAGCTGGTTGGCGACCTGCTGCCGGTTCCAGACCGCGTCCTGCTGAGCGCGGGCCAGTACGGCGATGGCGCGGGCCAGGTCGCTGTCGTTCGGCAGCGGCCGGTGGGCATGCATATCCGTGCGCAGGATGTTCGCCAGGACCAGGGCGTCGCCGAGGTCGGACTTCTTGCGGGAGACCGCGTGCCGGTCGCGGTAGCGGGCGGCAGCCATCGGGTTGATCGCGAACACCTTCCGCCTGCCTGCCCGCAGCACCGCGACCAGCAGACCGCGAGAGGTCTCGATCGCAACCGGAATCGAGGTCTCCTCCGTGTCGCCGTACTCGGCGAGCAGATCCATCAGGCTCCTGTATCCGGCCGCGTCGTCGGTGATGTGTCGCTTCGCAAGTAGCTGGCCGGTGTCGTCGACCAAGGCAACGTCGTGTGTCCTCTCGGCCCAGTCGATGCCGCAGTAGATCAAATCTTTCCTCCCCAGAGGTGCGGTGTTTGCGCTGTTTGCGAGCGCACGCGGGCCACACAGCGACCTAATTCCAGGACTCGACCATCCGGTCCGCCGCCACCTCACTAGCCGTTCGTGGCACCAGCGCACCCCACGGGCCCCGGTCTCCTCGGGAGCTCTGACGGCTCTGGAGTATCAGGAGGTCACCGTGCAGCGGGCTCGCACCACCAACACCAACGAGTGATCAAGCGGCCAGTATTGACGGTGGCGGCCTCGAAGACACCGAGCGCCGCCGCTCTGGATAAAGGGATCGAGTGCCCACACGGCTCCAGGCGTACGTTCGGTGCCCGCGAGGCTGCCACCGCCTGCACTGTGGAAGGCAGGGATGAGTGAAGGGCTTCAGTCCCCGCCGCTCGAACGGACTGGTGGCTCCCCCGCTTCCCGTTACCAAGGAATTAGGACGGCTCCGAAGCCGTGATCACACCAGCCACAGCAAGATCATCCCACCGGGGCCTTCACTGAGATCGAATCTTGAGCGCAAGCTACGGAACCCTGAGCAGCTAGAGTGCGGATGCGACGCGATGAGGGGGCACGGTGGCCAAGGTCAATATCAGTCTCGACGCCGAACTTGTAGTGGAAGTGATGGTCCTGGCGGGGATCGGATCGCCTCAGGACGCGATCGAGGCGATCGTGCGGGACTACATCGCCCGTGGCCACCGTACGGAGGCCCGCACCGAACTCAAGGACCAAAGTCTGCGCGAGCTCGACGTCAAGCCGCAGGAGCCGCAAGGCTGAGCCCTGCCCCGTGCCGCCGCTGAAACCGCCAGGCGACGCATCCAAGAGTCCGCCGGCACAGACGGCGAACGGCAATTACGGGACAGCCCTTAGCTTGACTCTGTCGGGGATCTTAGAGTTTCCCGGTGCGACAGCAAGATCGACGGGCATGCTCGGGTAGTTCCGCCGACCGATACAGCTGTCGAGGTGCTCGTTGTCCCTTCGTCCCCGTTCCGGTGAGCAGGTCCCGTCTCTGACTGCGCAGGTTGCGCGGGCGAGCAACCCGGGCGGTACGACGGCGATATGGGTGCGGGACCACCTCGACGGGCTGTGGTGCGACGAGGACTTCACCGACTGGTACCCCAGGGACGGACGTCCCGGGCTCTCACCCGCTCAACTGGCCACCGTCTGTGTGCTGCAGTTCCTGCTCGGTCTGTCGGACCGGCAGGCCGCCGAGTCGGTCCGCTGCCGCATCGACTTCAAGTACGCGATGGCCATGGAGCTGGACGATCCCGGCTTCCACCACAGCGTGCTGGCCGACTTCCGCGACCGTCTCGCCGAGGACGGCCGTGCCGACCACCTCCTCGACCTCGCTCTGGCCCGTCTCAAGGAGGCCGGGCTGGTGCGCGAGCGCACCACACAGCGCACCGACTCCACCCACGTCCTGGCCGCGGTGCGTGACCTGACCCGCCTGGAGCTGATCACCGAAGCGGTCCGCGCCGCACTCGAAGAAGTCGCCGGCACGTCCGCGCACCTGCTCGACGGGCTGGTCGATGAGGACTGGGGGCTGCGCTACGGCCGGCCGGTCCGCCTGGGCAAAAACCCCACCAAGCCCAAGACCAGGATCCTCGCCACCGGAAACGACGCCGTCCGGCTCCTGGAACACCTCTACCGGCACGGAGCTCACCGCATGTCCGGTCCTCGCATCCAGGCCCTGCGGCAGATCATGGTGCAGAACTACCACCGTGACGCCACAGGACACCTGCGCTGGCGCACCGCCGAGAAGGAAGGCGGACCCGGGTTGCCGCCCTCGTCGCGGGCAATCGTCTCGCCCTATGACACCTCCGCCCGCTACGCACGGCATGGGCACATCATCAGCTGGAAGGGATTCGTCGCTCATCTGACCGAGACCTGCGCTGCCGACGGGCCCAAGGTGATCACGGATGTCGCCACCACCGCGGCCACCACCCACGACAGTCAGGTCCTGCCCGGCATCCACACCCGCCTGGCTCGTCGCGGGCTACTGCCGGCCGAGCACCTGGTCGATGCCGGCTACACCTCCCTGCCTCACCTGGAACAAGCTGCCCGTGAACACCAGGTCACCGTCTCCGGGCCGCTGAAGAGCAACCCCACCCGCCAGCACCGCCGGAGCGAGGGCTTCGCCCGGGACGACTTCCATATCGACTTCGATCGTCAGCAGGTCACTTGCCCCCAGGGGCAGGTCAGCGCGGGCTGGCACGGCCCCTACCCGACGTCCTCGCCCACCGCGGCCCCGCTGATCGTGGCACGGTTCACCAAAAGCCAGTGCCGTCCCTGCCCAGCTCGCGCCCAGTGCACCAGCACCGCCGACAGCGCCCGCACCGTGGGATTTCCCACGCGCGAACTCCGTGACCTGCAACTCCGTGTCCGCGCCGAGCAGCAGACGCCCGAGTGGAAAGCCCGATACGCGGTCCGCTCCGGAGTGGAGGGCACGGTCAACGAGTTCACCCACGGACACGGCATGCGGCGCTGCCACTACCGAGGACAGGGCAAGGCCCCACGTCCAGCACGTCCTGACGGCCATCGCCGTCAACATCGAGCGCCTCAGCGGACTGTCACCGGCCGAGGAAGCCCCCACGCCCCGCCGACCGACTGCTTTCCAGAACTACCTCGACCAGCGCGCGATCCCTCGCCCGAAGTCCTGGCGAACCCTGGGTAGTTGACCTCGGCGGCTACAAGATCCCCGACAGAGTCAAGTTAGGGTGCCATGGCGGGATCTACCTGAGCGTTTCGGTCCGTGGAAGACGGTGTACGAACGGCACAGACGTTGGTCGGCGGACGGCACATGGGACGGGATCTTCGCTGCCGTCCTGGCCGACGCGACGCGGACGGCCGGATCGACGGGTCGATGGTGAGCCTCGATTCGACCTGAGGGCGGACGCCGCCGCCTGGCCCTGCTGATCACTCCGGGCGAGTGGGGCGACGCTCCGCAGCTCATTCCCGTCATGGAACGCATCCGTGTTGGCCGCCTCGGTGGCAGAGACCCGCGCACGGGGCCCGACCACCCCGGCGGCGACAAAGCGTGTTCCTCCCGCCGCAACCGCCGCTACCTGCGACGACGCCAGATCAAGCACACCATCCCCGAAACGAAGAACCAGCGGGCCAACCGCCAACGAAGGGGCAGCAAGGGCGGCCGCACCCGCAGGCTTCGACAAGACGATCTGCAAGCAAAGGTACGAAGTCGAGCGGGCGATGAACACGTTGAAGTACTCCCGGGCCGTGGCCACGGGGTTTGACAAGCGCGGCTACATCTTCCACGGCGCCGTCACCGTCGCCTCGATCCGACTCTGCCTCCGCCCGTGATCTCCGCCGGATCTAATCGCCGGTCGTGCCGTCGAGCATCTCGCGCAGGATGTCCAAGTGGCCGTTGTGGCGGGCCGTCTCCTCGGTGAGGTGGAGGAGGATCCAGCGCAGGTCGACGTGGAGGCCGTTGCGGACGGCTCGCTGGGCCTGTTTGTCCAGGACGTTCCCGGCGACCAGTTCGCGGTAGCGGGAGCTCTGTTCGGCGTATTCGTCGAGCAACTGCGTGAGCGGGAAGTCGACGGCGATACGCATCTCGCGGTCGAGGTCCTCCTCGGTCCAGGGGCCCCGGTCTTCCTCGCCGAGGAAGACGACTTGGAACCAGTAGTACTCGACCCAGCGGAGGTGGTTGATCACTCCACTCATGGTCATCAGTGGTGAGCTCGGCAGGAGCGACTTGCGTGCGTTCTCCGCAGTGACACCACTGCACTTGGCGCGGGCGGTGTCACGTGCGTAGTCGAGAAACGTGGTGAGCTGAGTGCGCTCGTCCCACGCAAGCGGCGTGTCATCGATTCTGGTCATCGCGCGAAGCGTCCCCGATCACCGCGCCCGATGTCGAGGTATTTATCGACGGACTCAACCTGCTCCGCCCAGTTCCTTGTCTGGCGGGTCGCTACAGCGATTCAGCGCCGGTGGGCCGCCGGCATGATCCGGCGGACAGGCCCTGGTGACCTGAGTTGGAGGATCGGCGGGCTCGCCTCTGGGGAGGAAATCACCGTCACAGCACGCGCCACCGACGCCGACGCCGACGCCGACGCCGACAGCATGACCTGGACGGAGCGCGCCGTCCTTAACGCCGACGACAAGGGCATCGTAGATCTGGGTCATGCCGAGCCCAAGGCAGCAACCTGTCGAGGAGCCGACGGGATGGGTCTGTTCTGGTCCATGACCCCCGCCAACGGCGATCCCGCCAAGAGCTGGTTCCGCACGAACAACCGGCAGGAGGCGTCCTCCCACCAGGTGCGCCTCGCGGTCGAAGCAGGCAGCCGCACTGGCCTGAATACCGCCGCCAAGTGATGCGGCATCAAGTCAAAGTCACGGAAGTCGCATCGGCCGTCTTCCGGGACTGCGGCCTCGCCCATATCCTCGTGCGGCCGATGTTACCGAGGGTAAAGGGGTGGCGATGAGCGGCACGACGCGCAGAGGGTTCCTGGGTGCGGCCGCGGCCGCCGGCGGCGGGGTCGCCCTCGGCACCCCCCAGTCGGCTTCGGCCGAAAATGGCGCGGGAGCGCAGACCGTGGCCGTATTGGGCGGGGGCGTCGCCGGGCTCACCGCCGCGCATGAACTCGCCGAGCGCGGCTTCCGGGTCACGGTCTACGAACGCAAGGCGCTGGGCGGCAAGGCCCGCAGCATCGACGTACCGGGCAGCGGCACGGGTGGCCGCCGTCCCCTGCCTGGGGAGCACGGCTTCCGCTTCATCCCCGGCATTTACCACAACCTGCCTGACACCATGCGGCGCATTCCGTTCCCCGGCAACCCAGGTGGCGTCCACGACAACCTCGTCGCCCCCAAGGAGATGCTGTTCGCGCGGTCGGGCGGCCGCGAGGACATCCGGATCCCCTTGCCCTGGCCCGGCAACACCCCGGCCGAACTCACCCCCGACGAGCTCCGCCGCGCCTTCACCGCAGTCCTGGACACGGCCTTCAATCTCCCCCTCCACGAGGCCCTCTACTTCGCCAACCGCCTTCTGGTTTTCCTCACCAGCTGCGACGAGCGCCGCGACGACGTATGGGAGCGAACGCCGTGGTGGGAGTTCGTACGGGCCGGACGGATGTCCTACGACTACCAGCGGATCCTCGCCGTCGGCATCACCCGCAACATCGTGGCCACCAAGGCGGAGGAGGCCAGCACCCGTACGGTCGCCACCTTGCTGGAGGCCTTCGCCTTCAACCTCCTCGGGCGCGGGGCGGACGGACCACTGGACCGGATCCTCAACGCGCCCACGAATGAGGCCTGGATCGACCCCTGGGTGACGTACCTGAGGTCACTCGGGGTCGAGTTCCGCGTCGGCTGGACCGTACGGGACCTGGTGCTGAGCGAGGGGGCGATCGCCGGAGCTGTCGTGGAGGACTCGACTGGCACTCGCCGGACCGTCACCGCCGATCACTACATATCGGCGATGCCGGTCGAGCACGCCCGCCGCACGTGGAACTCCGCCTTACGGGCCGCCGACCCTCAACTGGCTGAGTGCGACCGGCTGGAGACGGACTGGATGACCGGCATCCAGTTCTATTTGACCGAGCGTACGCCGATCCTGCACGGCCACCTCGACCTCATCGACTCCCCGTGGTCGCTGACCGCGATCGCCCAAGCCCAGCACTGGCCGAGCCACGACTTCCCCGCCGACTTCGGCGACGGCACGGTCGCGGACTGCCTCTCCGTGGACGTCTCCGAGTGGGACCGCCCGGGCATCCTGTACGGCAAGACGGCCAAGCAATGCACCCGTACCGAAGTCGCCCGCGAGGTGTGGGCACAGTTGAAGGCGGCTCTCAACGACAGTGGACGCACGGTTCTCAAGGACTCCGTGCTGCACTCCTGGTTCCTGGACCCGGCTGTGGACGGTCTCGGCACGCCACACCCTGCCAACGAGGAACAGCTGCTCATCCATCCGGTGGGGACCCTCCACCACCGCCCCCGGTCGGCCACGAAGATCCCCAACTTCTTCCTGGCCGGCGACTACGTGGCCGTTCCCATCGACCTCGCCACCATGGAGGGCGCCAACTCCTCGGCCCGGCAGGCCGTCAACGCCCTGCTGGAACGGACCGGCTCGACCGCAGAGCGGTGCACCGTGACTTCCTTGTACCGGGCCCCCGAGTTGGAGGCGCTCAAGCGGCACGACCGTACCCGCTACCTCCTCCGACTGCCGAACATCTTCGACGTCGGCTGAAAGCCGTTGCCGCCACCGCACCGCCCGGGACAGCGCCGCGCTGTCCCGGCCGTCGACGACAACCCGGCTCCGGGCGAGAACGACGGCCGGTACAACGGCACGTTCACCGTCCTGTGGGCCTCGAAGTCCGGCCTGGCAACGGGTAGTTGCTTCCACCACCCGCAGTACCGCGACCGCGGCTTCGTGTACGACATCGCCGTCGGCGACTTCGACAAGGACGGCAAGCAGGATGTCGTCGCGGTCGACGGCCGGAACATCTGGTATCTGCGGGGCCCGTTCACCCAGTCCGGCAAGCGAGGCAAGGCGACCAACCTCGACCCCGCCGACGGCGAACACATCGAGTCGTACGCCGTGGTGTCCGGGGAGGTCAACAGGGACGGCACGGCCGATTCGCTGGGCTCGGCCGGGACCGGGACGCCCACGGCTCCGGCAAGCAGGGCGACGGCGTCTGGTTCCACCAGGGCGCCTCCGGCATCCCCGAAACGAACCAAGAAGATGCCCCTGCTCTGCGGTGCCAAGCCAACCTACTGACGGAGGCGAGCGCCACCATCACCGACTTCGACCGGAACGGCTACGGCGACCTCACGCTCGTCAGCCGCCGCTCTGGCAAGGGCGGCACGATGTACGTCTTCCCCGGCACATCCACCGGCCCCGGCCGCTCGCCTCAACGGATCACCCAGGCGACGTCCGGGATGCCCGGCTCGCCGGACTCCTCCGACACCTTCGGCCCAGCGACGTGCCGGCCGGCGACACCAAAGGCGACGGCTCCCCGATCTCGCGATCGGCGTCCCGGGCGAGGCGATCGGCAACAGCCTCTTCCGTATGGGCGGTGTCATGGTCTGCGCGGCGGCAAGTCGGGCCTCACCGGCCAGAACGCCCGCGTGTACAACTACGCCACGGCCGGTGTCGAGGGCGAGCCGGACGAGCGGAACGACGCCTGGCTCGGGGAGTCGCTCCTCCCGCGGGACTTGACCCGCGACGGCCGGGCTGAGTTCGTCGCCGCTGCCCCCGAAGCGGGCCGTCTGCACATCTTCCCCCGGTACCTCCTCGGGTCCCACAGGCAAGGGCTCGCTCCTCCTCGACACCAAGAACCTGAACCTCGCCCCCCTCGCCAATTTCTTGGCCACTGCCGGACTGACCACCCACCGCCCTCGGTGATCCCTCCTCCTTCGATCACCGTCCTTGAGTACTCCCGCCGGTACGGCGAAGCAACCACCTTCAAGCGAGTGAGCGAGACCGGGCACCGCAAGGAACGACCACTGTGGGCGCTCACTCCCACTACCGCTGCCGCCGCTTTCCACGCGTGGAAGTGGGCTGGGGGCCCCGAAGACCTGAGTCCTCTTCCAGCACCTGGAGCCCGCGATCGACTTGGAGCCCGCGATCACCTTCGGCCGGGCGGCGGATGTCCGCCTGCGACATCTGCGGCTACGGCGTCTATGAAGCGGCCCGCGAGATCCGCTCCGCCCCCCTCCGAATCGGACCAGAAGATCATCATGCTGTACGTCACCCGGCCCTACCCTCGACCGTCTCCCCGGCAACGACGAGATCTTCGCTCGGTGGACGGGCGCCATCCGCCTTGAGTCGACGCACTACGAAAGCGGCACATGACGGACAAGGTTTGAGGGCTCGGCATGCGGACGTACCCCATCCCGGGGCGGCGCGACGAGGAGCCGGCCGGTCGGCGCTGAAGCCCGGCCATCCGCTGATCGGACCAACGGCGCACTCCGACGCCGGGCCGCCTCCCATCAGCTCTGGCAGAGTCGATGAAGGATCAGGAATCCGTGGTCGACGGTGCCCAAACCTCAGTGAACTGGGGAGATGACATGAGTGACGCGGGAGACGGCCCATGCCCGAACGTGGATGGGACCGCCGACAACCAGACTGCGCCCCATACGCCTGCGGGACCGGCAGGACCTACCGCAACACAGGTCACCGGTCCGCGGCGGCCCAGGCCGCCGTCCTGGTGCGCGCTGATCACGGGCCTGCTGAGCGTCCTCGCAATGGCTACGATCATGGTCACGTCAGAGAAGGAGGGCGGCATTGCCGCCGTCCCGCCCACATGAGACAGCCCGAGCAGCACGCCGAGGGCGCCGGCCCCTTCGTCACGCGGCTCACCTGGCAGCCGCCCGGCGGCGGTACCGCGGTCTGGGAATCCCGGCTCGCCCGGCGCCGCGGACTCATTACTGTCCACCCTCCCGGAGCGGCTGCCGCCCATCACGCCAGCGCCGACGACACCGCCCTCGCCCGGCTGCGCAGGCTCAACGCGATCGCCGCCACCGCCTTTGTCCTCGGCGGAGCGCTCTTCGCTGCGGGTGCCGCCGTCGCCCAGTTCAGCTCCGCCGACGCCACCACCTGCGCGTCGATCTACTTCGTCGGCGGCCTGTGCTTCAACACCGGCGGCTGCGTGTCCCTGCTCCAGGTGATCAACGCGCCTCGCCACGTGCCAGGGGGCAAAGGCGCCCTGGTCACCCAGCGCTGGCAATGGTGGAGCTACGAGCCAGGGCGGGCCGACTGGCTGAGCACGTTCATTCTGTTCGCCGGCACCCTGGTGTTCGCCGTCAACCTTCTCGACTCCTTCCTGCAAGGTCTGACCGTGCAACAGATCAACCGTCTGATCTGGGCGCCCGACGTGATCGGCTGCGTACTCTTCCTTATCTCCGGGCACCTTGCCGTCGTCGAGATCTGCCACGGTCGGCCGCGCCTGCTGCCGCACGACCTCGGCTGGTGGATCGTCGCCGTGAACCAACTCGGCTCAGTCCTCTTCATGGTCTCGGCACTCGCCGCCTACAGTCGCCCAGCCACCGGCGAGTTGATGAACGCGGACATCGCCAACTGGGGCACCCTCACCGGCGCCCTCTGCTTCTCAGCCGGCGGTCTCCTCCAGCTTTTCGAACAACCCTAAGAGATGTCCGGTAAGTGAGGTGCAGCGGTCGGCTCGCTTCAGAGGAAGCACAGCGGTGCGTTCTTCTCGATGCAGAGCCGCAGGACGGCCGCCAGGTGGCGGCTGCATGACCCACCGTCCAACCCTTCCCACCACACGACCGGCATCCTGATGATCACCAAGCTGAGCACGTGCATCCGTACCTGGCTGAGCACTTCAACGAGTACGACCATTGTGGACGATGACCTTTGGGCGTTGATGGAGCCGTTACTGCCGCCCTGGCCGCAGAAGGCACCCGGGCCGAAGCCGGTGGATGACCGGTTGTGCCTTCTGGGCATCGTGCACGAGCTCTACAACGACGTCAGCCTGCAACTGCTGCCGCTGGAGCTGGGGTTCAGGTCCGGAGAGACCTGCTGGCGCCGACTGGGCCGGTGTCACGCTGCCGGCGTCTTCGAGGAGCTGTATCGCGTTCTGCTCGTCGAGTTGCACGCGGCCGACGTGCTGGAGTTGTTCAAGGTCATCACCACCGCGACCGATATCAACGACGTCACCCAGACGCTGGCGCTTGTCGACGGCATTCCGCCCGTCACTGGGAAGCCGGGCCCTCCGCGCAGGCGGCCCGACGCTCTTCTGGGCAACAAGGGCTACAACAGCAACCCCAACCGGCGCGGGTTGCACAGGCGCCACATCCTGCGGGTGATCTCCCGCAAGAGCGCCCCCCACTATCAAGGACGTGGGCAAGCTTCGCTACGTCGTCGAGCAGACCTTCTCGCTCCTGCGCCACTTCAAGCGCCTGGCCGTCCGCTGGGAACGCCGTCCCGACCTGCACGACACCCTCGCTCACTCGCCCGCGGCCTCGTGTTGGAGACGCTTCAAGAAGGTCCGTCCGTGATCGCGTCACCAGCTCCTAGGGCACCCATCATCGGCCTTCCCCCCTCCCCCCGGAACCTCCGGCGCTGCCGTCCGCAGATCTTCCGATCGCGCCGTAAAATGTGCAAAGTACTCTTCCATAACAGATCCTGATCGATGACACCGGCCGTTCCCTTGCAGGACCCTTCGCTCACCTACTCCGACAACCGGCACATCCTGAGGATCATCATCAAACGCCGAGGTTGACATGACTGACGGAGAAACATTTTTCAGTGACATTGGCGAAATCCTTGGACATCGGCACCGAATTTCTGGCCTGGATTCGAAGTCCGGCACATTCGAACTGTACGATGAGGATCGAACAGTTCGTGTCACATTAGAGTTGGATCTTCTCGCGGAATTCTTCAATCAGCTCGATGAGCATGACATCCCTGGCCTTTCCCGCTCGCCGCAGAACACGCAGGATCGAGTGCGGGCGAAGCGCATCGCCATGTGGATCGAGGAAATCTTCGAATCAGACATCTCATTGTCGCTTCTCGAGATCCGACTCGACCGGTCGACTGATGGCCGGATTTCACTTGTCGATCGAAACGGCCCCGCGCGGAGATCATTCCCTCCGGCCAATACGGAGGCCCGCTATTGGTCGGCCGACCGGCCTGGTGACTGATCGGTACCTATTCGTCTCGAGAGCGCTGGTGGATCCACAGGCTGATGTCCACCGATACTGCCGTCACCACCTCCAGCTGCCCAAAGGCCGTGGCGATCAGGGAGCGAACGCCGGCGCCCACCTCGTACGCGGGCAATGCCACCGTCGGCTACGCTCGCTCCCTTGGCCCGCTGGTCCTTCCGCGGCACCGAGGCGAACACATCCACCACGAACAACGCCAACTTCGCCCGAACTCGGTTCACTTCATGTGCGTCCACCCAACGCAACATGCTCCCGGACAGAGCCGACGGGAAGACCTAACGGAGTCCTATCAGAGCGATTTACCGCCTACAGATCGCGCTGCTGGGATATGTGGTGATGACGCGGCCGTCGTAGGCGCTGTAGATCATCTTGAAGCGCTGCTGCCATACCAAGCGGCCATTACGGTCGTGAAGATACAGCATCCGATCTCGGCAGCCATCAGTCCCCTCAACGATGACGTGGTCGGGGTCTGTGGCGTTGTAGTGGATGGCCCAGTGCACCAGATCGCTCCAGTTGAGCCCGCCCGCCCTGGCCAAGCCTTGGAACTGGTCGTAGTGCCTGTTCTTGATGTGACGATAACCCCAGCTGGCGTTGCCACAGTTCAACGGGAAGCTACCGAATTGGTAGACCAGCTTTTGTTCACTGGTCGACACTCCGCACGCACCCCAGTTGGGTCTAGGTCCCAGCTTTTCTGCATGCGCAGGTGTCGCTATTGTCAGTCCAAAACCGAGGGCGAGAACGAGGGCAAGCAGCCCACTGCGTAACTTCTTCAATTTGGACATCCTTTGACGGATGGAGACAATCAAGCCCCTGCGGCAAGATGGACTGGGATTAGAAGTGGGTGTCGGGTTGGATGTGCCCTTGCAGTGGCCCACTCAGAGAGCGTGTCCTGACCCCGGCTGCGAGTGATTTCCACCTTCGCGCGTCTCGCGCAATGTTTGCCAGAATGCGAAACAAAGCACCCCCCGTGCCTAACGTACGCCACCCCAGTTGCCCCGCGCCGAAGATATCACTGGGGAAAATGTCGGACAAGGATTAGGACTGTAAAACGAGGCGTGTAACTCTCGATCACCGGCCTGGCCGGGATCGACGTGCCGCACGACCGCACCGCCGGCTTCGAGCCCAAGATCGTGACGCCGAGCGCATGGGGCCGGACGAGCAATTCCACCCAGGCTCCTTCACGCCCTCACCCCAGGCCGCCGCCCCCGACGGCACCGGCTCCTGCACGGATCGAGCCCTGCTTGTTGAGCGTCTGGCCCTCAGCCTCCGCGGAAACGTCCATTGTGAAGAACAGCCAAGCAGCCAACGCATCGCGGCAGAGCTCGCCCAACATGCAGATCAGCCGGAACACGGCCATCTGCCTGTCCACCGGCAGACCTGCCCTGGATCAAACCGGAGTGACCGTCCGGGGCTCAGTCATGCACCACGACGCCGGGACCGAACTCCCCCATCTGTGCGACCAGTCGGGCGATCGCCTCATCGAGGGACATGTCGCCGAACCGGGGCGTCCGGGCGCCGACAAGTCGTTACAGGCGTCACCGTAGCCGAGCGTCCGCGGTGGGCCGGCGCCGTGGACGCTCCAGGCGCGAAGGCGCCGAACAGGTGAGTGGAGTGTTGGTCGTCGTCCGGCGTCATCCGCGCGCCTCGCCGTCGGCCGGCACCCTCGCGGCCGGCCCTTCGTCGGCATCGGTGCTGTCGTTGCGGAGGGTGTTCCAGTCGAAGACGAGTCGGCTGGCGGTCTTGTCCACCACGGGCAGCGTATGGCCGTCGGTGGTGGCGACGGCACCGGCCCTGGTCCTGCTGCCCGGCCCGGCCTGGGGGTGGTGGCCCTCGGTGAGCATCGAGTACGTGGCCTTCGCCGTGAACGTCGTGCTGCTGTTCGCCTGGGGCCTGTTCGCGGCCCGCGCCGCCGGTCGCACGTGGGACTCCGCCTGAAGATCGGCATGGTGGACGCGTTGCTCGGCTGGCGGTCGTCGTGGCGAACGCCGTCATCAAATAGAGGAAGTGTGCCGGCCGGGCCCGCCAGCCTGTCGGCGCGGCGCGGCGCGGTTCCGCCGGTCGGCGGTACAGTCCCGGCCGGTCGGCGGGGGTGTCACCGAAGCCTGTCGGATGGTCCTCTTCCTGACGGCATCGAAGGATCCTGCGCATGACACAGATAAAGCCGCCGCAGGAGGAATCGGCTACGCAGGAGCACTCCCCTCCACCGCCGCAGGCCTCGTCCGAATCCGGCGGGCAGGTCTCGGGCGGCCCTTCGATGGGGCGCCTGGTCGGGGTGGATCTGGCCCGTGCGCTGGCGGTGTTCGGCATGTACATCGTGCACATCGCCCCGATGGACTCCCCCCAGGGCAGCGTCGGCAGTTGGGTGTACTTCCTGGCCGAGGGACGCTCCTCGGCCCTGTTCGCCACCCTCGCCGGGTTCTCGCTGATGCTGATCGCCGGCCGCCGTGAGCCGAAGACCGGCCTGGCGGGCCGACAGGCGAAAGCCCGCATCGCGATCCGCGCCGTGATCCTGCTGGCCCTGGGCACCGTGCTGGCGATGGAGTACGGGGACATCATCATCCTCGCCTACTACGGCGTCTACTTCCTCCTCGCACTGCTCCTGGTACGACTGAGCGCCAGGACACTGGCGCTCATCGCGGCCGGGATCGCGCTCGTCATGCCACAGTTGGCGTTCGTTTTGAAGATGTGGCTGAGTGACTCCGTCCAGCAGAGCATCAACGCCTACGACCCGCTGGAACGGCTCAGCACCGTGGGAGTACTCGATCTGCTGCTGACGGGCCTCTACCCGACCATCACGTGGATGGCGTTCGTGACCACCGGCATGGCTCTGGCCCGCCTCGACCTGTCCGCCCCCGTCGTCCGGCGGCGCCTGGCCGTCCTCGGTGCCGGTCTCGCCGCAGCCGCCTACGGCCTGGCCACGCTGCTGACCGGCGCGAGCGCGGTATGGAACGTCGGCGGAGGTGGGGGACCCTCCAGCGGCTCCGGTGCGGGCTCCATGGGCAGCGGCTCCGCGGTCTCCGGCTCCATGGGCAGTGCACCCGGCGGGCCCGAGCTGTCGGCCTCGGACCTGCTGGGCGCCGTGTCCCACACCGGCACCACCTTCGACACCATCGGCTGCGCGGGCATCGCGATCCTCGTGATCGTGGCCGCGACGGCGGCGATGGACCGCCTGCCGCGACTGCGCCGCCTGGCGAAGCCGGTCATCGCCGTGGGCACCATGTCCCTGACCGCCTACGTGGGCCACTTCCTCGCACAGTCCGCGTGGCCCGCTTCCGGCGCTGGCACCACGACGTCCTGGGTACCCGTGCTCACGTACATCCTGACAGCGATCGTGTTCGCCACGATCTGGTCTCGCTTCTTCCGCCGCGGCCCTCTGGAGTATCTGCTCAACGCCGCCACCAAACCCGCCAAGTACATCCGCTGATGTTCGGTCGGGGTGGCTCGGCTTCCTGCCCCACCCCGGGCTGCACGGCCCGCTCGGCCCGCTCGGGGTAGCCCTTGCGGGCCTCGGTAGTGGACCTGGCCGGCTGATCTCAGCTCCGTCTGTCGCCGACCTGCCGTCCGCGGCGCGGCCCGGGCAGTGGCCGGCCATGCCTGGGCCAGGGGCCGGGACATGGCCCCCGGGGCGGGGTTGGGCGCTGGCCAAGGCGCGACTGCCGCCGATGCGGCTGAGGCCACGACGGATACACCCAGGTTGGTGAACCACGGAGTTGGCGGCCAAATGCCTCTCGCCGCCTCATCTGGTCGAAGGAGCAGCGGCGGTTGCCCACACGTGGCGAGGCTGGTGATCTCCGCCGAGGTCGTAACTCGCGGTGAAACGCAGAGCGCCCGTACTCGACGGAGGTCGGCTGAGCCAGGCTGCGACGTCGTCCCCCTTCCCGGATGAACACAGGAATCCATATCAGCGGCGACTGCGTGGGCGTGTGAGGGAGCCGAAGGTGGTGGGGGACGTCACCGGACCGCAGCAGGGTCACCGGACCGCAGCAGGGCCCCATACCTCTGGCTGCCCCGCCCACGCGGAGCGGACCAGCGACAGTAGCCGGTCCTCGCCAGCCACGCGCAGCGGCCGGCCACGTGTGGGTGTGCAGCACAGGGTAGTCAAGTCAGAAGCACTCCACGCTCAGCGAACGTAGTTGGCGTTCAGCCGCCGCCACAGCGCGGCGCGTGCCCGGGGGGCGTTGCAGTACGCCATCGGGAGCGTTGGCGCCTCTTCGGCCTCCCGGGTGGCCACGGGAAGGTGAGCAGACCGCCCTCCGCGTCCCGAACGACGTGTCCGGACGCGCGAAGCTCGTGATAGGTGTCGCCGCCGCGGGGCCGGGCCACTCGCTCTCCTCGAAACGCCAGCCGCCCGGCTCCGGCCTGCGGAAGAAGTCTCAGATGATGCCGGACAGCGGCAGTCCGCGCTCCTTGTGCTGCCCAGGGTGTCGCCGGCGGTGGTCCAGCAGTCGAGCGCATGCCCTGTCGGCGGTCCACCGGGTGGTGGCGGCGCTCGATACCCCGGGCGATACATGATCTTGTGGTCGTGAGCCTGCTGGCCCGCGGCATCCCGGTGGCTAGCCCGTCGACCACAGTCGTTCATGTAGGCCGAGACTGCCCCCCGCCGACCGGAGGGGGTCGGTGGGCCGACTGGCGGGACACCTCCTGAAGCCTGGCGGATGGTCGACCGCCCACGTCTCGGCAAGGTTGTCCCGGTGACCGAGATCGAAAGCGCCAACAAGGCGCCTGCCCAGCCCTTGGACGTACCCGAGCCTGTCACGGCGACGGAACGCCCTTCGTCGACGGCGCGGCTGGTCGGGGTGGACCTCGCCCGTGCGGTGGCCGTGTTCGGAATGTTCGCCGTGCACGTCGGCCCCTTCAATCCCTTCCCCATCTCCGGCGACAGCGTGGGCACCTGGGCCGTCTGGCTGGCGAGCGGCCGGGCCTCGGCGCTGTTCGCCACCCTCGCCGGGTTCTCGCTGGTGCTGATCGCCGGCCGTCTGGAGCCGAAGACCGGGCTGGCCGGCCGGCAGGCGAAGGTCAGGATCGTGATCCGGGCCGTGATCCTGCTGGTGGTGGGGACCGGGCTGGCGATGACCGACTTCGGCGGCGGCGTCATCATCAACTTCTACGCGGTGTACTTCCTGTTGGCCCTGCCCCTGCTGCGGTTGCGCGCCAGGGCGCTCGCGCTCATCGCGGTCGCGCTCGCGCTCGTCATGCCGCAGGTGGCGTACGCCCTGCGGGCGCTGCTCAGCGAGTCGACCGTGAGCACGATCGACTCCTACGACCCGATCGCGCGCCTCTCCGGCGTGGGTGTGTTCGACTTCCTGCTCACCGGCTTCTACCCGGCGATCACCTGGATGACTTTCGTGGTCACCGGTATGGCGCTGGGCCGGCTGGATCTGTCCTCCGGTGCGGTGCGGCGGCGGCTGGCCGTGGTCGGTCCCGCGCTGATCGCGTTCGGATACGGCGTCTCGTGGCTGGCGCTCCGGTTGACCGGCGGTGCCAGGGAGATCATGGCCGGAATGCCTGACATGAAGGACTTCGACGTCCTGAAGGACCGCACCGCCATGAAGGATCCCGGCATGGCAGAGGGGTCCTTCGACCTGCCGGTCGGCAATGGGCTGTGGGGACCCGACGCCTGGGGGCTGCTGGCGGCGGAGCCGCACAGCGGTTCCACGTTCGACCTCATCGGCTGCCTGGGAGTCGCGATCACCGTGATCCTGTGCCTGACGGTGGCCGTGGACCGGCTGCCGGTGCTGCGCCGGCTGGCAGCGCCGGTCATCGCCGTCGGCACCATGTCCCTGACGCTCTACGTGAGCCACATCCTGGTGATCCTCGCCCTGCCCGGTGAAGGGGTCACCCCACCGCAGTCCGCCTCCTTCGAGCTGCTGCTCTGCTTCGTGGTCGGGGCCACCCTGTTCGCTGGGATCTGGTCCCGCTTCTTCCGCCGCGGCCCGTTGGAGTACCTCCTCAACAGCGCCACCAAACTGGCGAACCGCGTCCGCTGACCCCAGGCGGGGGCCCCGGGAAATCCACACAGGTGGCAGCTGTCCGGCATCACCGTAGAGGGGCGGCGAGTGTGCTGTCGCCCTTGAGGACGGCCAGCACCACGCGGGCCGGAAGCCGAGATCCGAAGGCCGCGTCGGCCGCGTCGCTGGCCGCGCTGTACGCCCAGCGACGGGAGTCGAGAGCACGCTCGATGAGATCAAGACCCATCTTGGAGGTCCTCGTCTCTTCCTGCGCTCCCAGCACCCCGGCTGGGCCGAACAGGAGATCTTCGCCTACCTGTTGGTGCACCACGCCCTGCGGGACCTTGTGCACCATGCCGCACAGCAAGCGGACCATGATCCCGGCCGGGTCTCGTTCACCCGCATCCTGCGAGTCGTCCGCCGCCACGTCACTGACCAGGCGGCATTTCCCCCCTCTCGGCTGGCCCGGGCACTGGTCACGGCCCTGGATGAGATCCGCGAACGGTTCTTGTCACCCCGGCGGTTGCGCTCCAGCCCGCGCGTCATCAAACGCAGGATGTCCAACTGGAAGCTCAAACACGCCCAGCATCACAACCCACCCCGGCCGGATGCTCCCCGCGTGACCCTGGTCGGGCCGACCAAGGCCAGGCCGACCGCCGGAAAGCAACCTAATCACCGGTATTGCGTCCAGACCCGGACGGTGGTCCCCGTCGGCGGTGCCGGCACCTTTGAGATCCATTCACTTGCCGGCCGTGCCGGACCGCACGAGTGCGAATGCGGGGGCCGGGTTCCTCAGCCAACCGGCGCTGCCCGCGGCTTGGACGCCGCGGTGGAAGGCGTCGGCCATTTTCTGATAGCCCGAGTCGTTGGGATGCAGAGGGTCAGCCAGGTCTGCCGTCCAGGGACTCCCAAGGGCATTGCCGCCGACCCGGACCAGAGAGAACAGGAGCCCCTGAAGACAGGGCGCCGAAGCGTCGCCCGTTAAAGCGCCTTGAGGGCCGCCGAAGAACCACAGACTGTTCGTGAGGCTCGCAGCGCAACCGCCCCACCCGGGCGAGGGGCTCCGGGCACGCTTCTCCGGCTGCGTTTTATCGAATGCGCCGGGCGATCCCGGTCGCCTTGCCCATCAGCCATTCGAGTGGCCCGCGCTGGAAGAAGCGGGACCAGAGGGTGGCGAGGAGGGTGATGGACGCGATGAAGCCGAGCAGGACGTACAGCGGCGGGACGGCCGATTGCTCGGTGTCCAGGAGCCAGATGGCCACAATGTGGTAGACGTACGCGGTCAGTGACATCGAGCCGACCGCGATGACGGGCTTGGCCAAACGGCGCATCCTGGGGAAGGCGTCCATGGCGGCCAGGCATGCGGTGATCACCAGGATCGCCACACCCGTGGCGGCCATGATGGACAGAGTCGCCTCGCTGTGCGGGGCTGAGGCCAGCATCCCGGCTGGGGTGTCGCCGAAGATGCCGATGCTGTCGGGCGATACGGACGACACGGACGACATGCTCGCCCCCTCTTCGGCTTTCCGGACGGCTTCGGCGGCACCGGGTACAAGACGCACCGCCAGCCAGGAGCCGCCGTAGCCGGCGACGGCGAGGGCGACGCCGGTGAGGGCGAGGCGTATCCGGACGGCCGTGGCAGCCAGGTCGCAGCGGGCGACAGCCATACCGGCGATCACGAACGGGACCCAGGTCAGGGCCGGATAACCGCCCGTGAAGAACAACGAGACGAGGCCGTCGGCCTGGCCGTAGGAGAGGAACACGCGGCCGCCGACCACCGGCTTCAGCGCGTACAGCAGTTGCGGGCCCACCAGGGCCCATCCCGCGGCGACGAGCGCCAGTGGCTTGGCGCCCAGCCGGTACAGCGGCAGCACGAGCAGGAAGAACAGTCCGTAGAAGGCGAGGATCGGCACGACCGGGGTGCCGGTCATGGTCAGGGCGGTGCCCAGGGCCAGCAGGACCACGGCTCGTATGACGACCTTGGCGACGGCCTGGCGGCCGGCCAGGCCGGTCCTCGGTGTACGGCGCCCGGTGATGAGAGCGACCGCGAAGCCGGCCAGGACGGCGAACAGGGCGGAAGAGCGGCCTTGCGCCAGCTCCATCAGGAAGCCGATGACACCGCCCTGAGCCGGGGCGGGGCCCACGTGGACCGCGTACATGCCGAAGACGGCCAGGCCGCGGGCCAGGTCCAGCCCGATCAGCCGGCCAACTCGGGGCGCACCGGTCGAGGGCTCACCACGCTCACCTCCAGAAGACGGGGTAGCGGCTGGGAGCAGCTCGGAGTCCGGATGATGGGTCATGGCCCTCAGACTGGAGGCCCGGCCGATCACGGCCCATCCGGCAGAAGGCTGCCGTGGCCCTGCCGAGTGGTGGGTGCTACCCCGCCGTGTGGCTGGAGCTGCAGCTCAGCGGGCCGCCGGGACCGATCGGGGCTTTAGGGTCGAGTCGGCATGGGCCGGACGGTATGAACGAAGAGTAGGGGGAGCGCGTGATCCGGGTAGTGGTGGTGGACGACGAGGCTCTGGTCCGCTCGGGCTTCCAGCTGATTCTGGGCGCGTCCGAGGACATCGAGGTCGTCGCGACCGCGAGCGGCGGCGAAGCCGTCGAGACGTGCCGCCGGGAACGGCCCGACGTGGTGCTGCTGGACATCCGGATGCCGGACGTCGACGGGCTCACCGTGCTCCGGGAGCTGCGCACGATGCCGGACCCGCCGGTCGTGGCCATGCTGACCACGTTCGACGCCGACGAGTACATCCTGACCGCGCTGCACTCCGGCGCGGCCGGTTTCCTCCTCAAGGACACCGAGCCCGAGCAGCTCGCCCAGCTGGTGCGGACCCTGGCCGCGGGCGGTGTGGTGCTCTCGCCCAAGGCGTCGCGGACGCTGCTGCACAGCCACCCCGGCACCGGGACGGCCGTCGACGAGGAGGCGGCCCGGGTCCGGCTGCTCACCGCGCGGGAGCGCGACGTCCTCGTCCTGGTGGCGGAGGGATTGTCGAACGCCGACATCGGGGCGCGCATCCACCTGGGCGCCGGCACCGTCAAGGACCACGTCAGCGCCATCCTGACGAAGCTCCGCGTGGCGAGCCGCGTGCAGGCCGCCCTGCTGGCGCAGCGGGCCGGGCTCCTCGACGAGCGCCTGCGGTCGGAGGTCGGCGGATGAGCCGTGCACGCGCCCTGTGGCAGCGGGTTCCCGGGCCGGTCGTCGACCTCGCCCTGGTGGCCGCGGCGGCCATGGACGTACGGCTGAACAACTGGGAGCCCACGCGCCTCGAGGTCGCGCTAGCGGCTGTCGGATGCACCGCGTTGGCCTTCCGGCGCCGGTTCCCGCTCGTCGTGTTCCTGCTCACACTGCCCGTCGCGCTGATGCAGGATGTCGCCGTCGCTGTGCTCGCGGCGCTGTTCACCCTGGCCGAACGCTCCCGCAACCGCCGTCTCCTCACCGTGTGCGTAGCCCTGGCCGCCGTCGCGAGCAGCACTCCGTGGCCCCTGGCCGAGGTCGACCGGACCATGACATTGGTGTTCCTCGTGTACGGCCTGGCTACGGCCGCGGCCCCGGTCCTCTTCGGCCAGCTTCTCCAGGCACAGCGGGACCTGGCGCGGCGGTTGGCCGAGATCGAGGAGGCCCGGGAACACGAGCGGACCCTGCACGCGCAGGCCGTGCTCGCTCGCGAACGCGCCCAGCTGGCCCGTGAGATGCACGACGTGGTCTCCCACCAGGTCAGCCTGATCGCCGTACGGGCCGGGGCGTTGCAGGTCGCCGCCAAGGACGC
>NZ_JBVIDX010000035.1:0-73060 GCF_055572155.1 Streptomyces sp. NPDC030814 | reverse complement strand
GACATCCACCCCACACAACAACGTCGGCCTTCAAGACCACAACCGGGTCTTGAAGGCCGACGTCACGCGAGCCCCCGAATAAACCAACAGCGTCACTACCGTGCCGGGGGCCCGGTCCGTCCACAAAGAAGATTAGACGCCTATGCAACTCCGTTGCAGAAGAGGTGTGACACAGACCCCCAGAGGTATTTCGAATACGCCGGGACCTGCGCCTTATGTAATTCATATCACCCGCAATGCGGGGCCATCCGGATGAAGTTGGGGGGCCAGGGCCCTCTCAAGTGGTGTGCGCTTCGGAGTTGGGGCAATATCAATCCCGTTCTTCCAACGGAGAAGGACCGAAACGGAGAGATTCAATGCGTAAGAGCATGAAGTTGGGTGCCGCCTCGACCCTCGCTGCGGTGGCCCTGGTCGCCGGCTCCGCCACGGCTGCCAGCGCCAGCGCCGGCCACGGGGCGGACGACCCGTACGTCTGCGGCAACACCGAGGCCGAGGCGGACGGCGACGTCGCGGGTGAGGGCTCGGTCCCGAACTGCCAGTTCGGTGACATCAACATCTTCAACACCAACGAGAACGACCTCGACGCCGAGAACGAGAACATCAACGTCAACGACAACGAGAACGGGGCCGCCGCTGAGGCGTCCACCGCTCTCGACCTGGCGATCGACACGAGCGACGTCTTCGCTCCGGTGGTTCCGCCGACTACCACCGCGTGACCTCTGCGGAACTGACGCAGCTCCCCGAGCCCGGACGGTGACTTCCCGAGTACCGTTCGGCGGTCACGGGCAGCCATTCTCGATTTCCGAGGATTCGTGACTAAAGCCGAAAGCGTCTCTCCCTGACCGGCGGATGGGGCAGCACCCTCATCCGCCGCAGGAGGGGCGCTTTCTCTTTCACGGGGTGTCGTCACCGTAATCGCCGGACCTCAGGCGATGATGCGAGGAGCACACCGGAGGGGAAATGAGTGACACGATCATCCTGCCGCGTTGTCCGGAAACGGGTAAGGCTTCGTTCCGTACCGAAGGCGAGGCTCGTACGTGGTTGGTCAGACAGCCGCTGCTGGAGCGAATTCCGGACCGGATTTATCAGTGCCCGTGCTGCCGGTATTGGCATTTCACCGGATCGCACCATCTGACGAGCCAGAAAATCAAGTGGCGGCGAAACTACGGCAGACGTGAGGCCGCCTCCCGGCGCCATCGTGGGAGGAGAGGGAAGGCCTGACGGGCGCATGGCCGGTCGAACCGCGACGCGGCTCTCGCCCTCCCGGCCGCCGCCGCAGGCACCCCCGGTTATTCCGGTGTGCGACACACATGAGCTTCCACAGTACCTGCCGTCCGGATGACTGACCGTCACCGGCACACTGGCCGGCTGACTGTGGAAGGCCGGTCGGTCCGGACCCTGTACGTGGCTCCACGGCTGGCTTCACCAGTCCTTTCGAGCAGGAAGACGACGAGATTGCGACAGAACCTGAGCAGGGGATTGTTCGTGGCCGCCGCCGCGACGAGCATCCTGCCCCTGTACGGTGTGCCCGCGTTCGCGGACTCACCGTCCGGCGTTTCCGCGAACGCCTGCGGCAGTTCCAGCGACCGGGTCGCCTCACTGGACCCGTCCTTCGAGAAGCACTGCGACGCCGGCCCGAACCCGCGCGCTGCCCATGAATTCGGCCCCAGCGAGGGCTACATGCACTTCGGCCGGAGTCACCTCGAGAACCACACCGACGCCGAGGGCTACGGCGAAAAGGCCGGTTACGGTGACGACGGCTACGGCGAAGAGGCCGGCTACGGCGACGACGGGGACGACGGCTACGGCGACAAGGCCGAGTACGGCGACAAGGGCTACGGCGACAAGGGCTACGGCGACGACGCCGACTACGGCGACGACGGCTACGGCGAAGAGGCCGGCTACGGCGACGACGGCTACGGCGAAGAGGCCGGCTACGGCGACGACGAGGACGGCTACGGGGACGAGCCCGGCTACGGCGACCCCGCGCCCACGCAGCCGCCGGTCAAGACACCCCCGGTCAAGACACCCCCGGTCAAGACGCCGCCCGCGTCACCGCCCACGTCCCCCTCCCCGACGAAGCCGCCCTCCCTCGCCGACACCGGCAGCGAGGAGCAGGTGATCGTGGCGTCCGGCCTCGCCGCGGTCCTTCTGACGAGCGGAGTCGTCATGTACCGAAGGGGCCGCGGGGTCGCCCGCCGGTAGTGCCTTCTCTTTCCCCGGGTGCCGGACACACACGTCCGGCACCCGAGTTCGTTCAGCGCGTGGGTCGCCACACGGACGCACTCACTCGTGCGGGTGGTCGCACTGGCCGGGCTGGGCGCAGGTACCCACCGTGCCCGGCGCAACGGACATGGATGAGTGTGATCAGTGGAGCGAACACGACCGAACAGGGCGGCGCGCACCGCGGCTGCTGCCGTGCAGACGAAGGAGCAGCCATGGCCGTACAGCGACGGCGCCGCAGCCGCCTGCCCGTGTACGCCGTAGCCGGTGTCGCCGGGGCGGCCGCCCTGCTGTGGGGGCCGGGGGACGTGGCGGGTACCGGGGCGGAGGCGGCTGCCGAGAGATCCCTGCCCACGGCGACGGCGACCGCGGCGACCGGCGGCGCGTCGTTCACTCCGCCGGTGGCGCCTGCTCGTCGCGACGCACCCGCCCCGCTCCCGGCCACCGGCGCCTACCTCCACTACGGCCCCGAAGGCGTGACGCGGATGGCCTGGCTCAGCCGGTGGCTGGGCGGCACCGATCTGCGGGTCGGGCGTACCTACCTCCCCGGAGACCTCTGGAGCAACATCGAGGGCGCTCCGCGATTCCTCGAGGCCTGGGCGGACTGGCGTCGTGCGCGCAACGACCGGATCCTCGTCCTCAACGTGCCCATGCTGGAGCGCAATGAGGAGCGCCTCTCCGACGGACAGGTACGGGCACTGCTGCGCCGGGGCGCCGCCGGGGCGTTCGACGTCCACTACCGCCGCCTGGCCCAGCGGCTGATCGGGCTGAAGGTGCCGGACACGGTCCTGGTGCTCGGCTGGGAGATGAACGGCACCACTTACACGCATCGTTGCGGGCCGGACCCCGAGGCGTGGAAGGCGTACTGGAACCGGATCGTCGGCGTGATGCGCTCGGTGCCGGGGCAGAGCTTCCGGTTCGACTTCACGCCGAGCCGCGGACGCGACGCGGTTCCCTGGACGGAGTGCTACCCGGGGGACCACACGGTCGACATCATCGGCATGGACACCTACGACCAGCCGCAGGGCATGCCGTTCGACGAGCAGGTGGCGGAGCCGTACGGACTGCGGGCGCACGTGAACTTCGCGAGGGCGCACGGCAAGCCGATCTCGTACCCGGAGTGGGGCCTCTTCCGCAACGGCGACAACCCGGAGTACATGAAGCGCATGCTCGCCTGGATCGACGAGCACCAGCCGCTGTACAACACCCTCACCGACTACTGCCCGCACGGTGTCTGGCAGTGCGCGCAGAACCCGAGGTCGTCCGCCGCCTACCGAGCCGCGCTCTACGGGCGCACCACGACACCCGCGTCGGTGCCCGCGCCGACACCGACTGCCGCGCCTGCGCCGACGTCTTCGCCCGAGACCGCACCGGCGCCACTGCCCACCCAGGAGTGCTCGCCGGTGGGCCTGGGCGACTGGGTCGAACACTGGCTCGGTCGGCTGGAGTGTCCCCGCCGGGACTGGTGGCCGTCGATCTGGTGGTCCCACTGGGGCTGATGACTGATCAGCCTCACGGCGTCTGAGCTCAGGTCCCGCCGCTGTGCCCCCGCCGACCGCGCACCCAGTCCCTGGCCCGATCGCGGGCGGCGGCCTCACGGGCGGCCGCCGCCAGCAGCGGCGCGGTGCGCCGCCGGGCCAGCAGCAGCCGCCGGCTGACCACGGTCTCCGGGCGCCAGCGGAACTTGTGCGGTTCGGTCCCGCGCAGCAGACTCAGCACCCGGCGTTCGCCGTCGGCCACCTGATCGGCGGAGGCACGCAGCAACATGGTGGCGATGTCCACCTTGTGTTCCCGCAGCCGTGGATGAGCGCCGTACAGATAGGTGCCGGCCAGCTCTCGTGCCAGCACCGTCACATCGACGGCGACCACCTCACCGTCGACCCGGAACTCGGTCACCAGGGCGTCCTCCGACCGGACCAGCGCAACGAGCGAGCGGGTCAGATGCTCGCGGAAACGGGGCGTGAGGTGCTCGGCGGTGACCTTGCGTTCCAGCCACTGCAGGCGGTGCAGTTCCAGCATGGTGCCCACGGCCGAGTCCACCTCGTCGTACCGGAGAAAGCGGTGCTCGACTCCGAGCTGCTCGAGCTTGCGGATCTTGGTGCGGACCCGCTGGGCCCGCCCGCCCTGCAGTCGGCCGATCAACTCGTCCATCGGGCGGGCGGGCAGCTCCAGACAGATCGAGCCGGTCAGCCGACGGCGAGGGCCGCACCAGCGTTCGTATACCTGCTCGACGGCGCCTCCCGGTCGGACCTCCCGGAAGTCGATCAGCGCGGTGCGGGCGGCGGACCAGAGGGCTCCGGTGAGCGCGGTCGCCGCTCGGTCCGCGTCCTCGTCGTCGAGCAGTACGTCCGCGTAGTCGGTGATCGCCCCGCCGAGCGGGACGAGCCGGGGCAACGGGTGCCCGGTCAGCATCAGCGGTGCGACAGCGCGGAGTTCACCGTCCACGCTGTCGCGCACCAGCACCAGCCGCAGCCGGCCCCGCTTGCCGTACGACGTCCACCAGGAGTGGAGCCAGGCGTGGCTCTGGAACGGGGTGGCCGCCCCGCAGTTGCGGTACAGGCGCTCCCAGGCGGGACCGAGAGCGGCGAAGGCGCGCTCCTCGGTGCACATGTCGACGCGCATGGCGCCGAGGCCGGCCGGTCGCGCCGGGGCGCGGTCCCGTACCGCCGCCCCGCTCACAACTGTCCCTGGGCGTCGCCGGCCGCGGCCGGACCGGGTACGGCGACCGGGCGGGCGGCGTCGGCGGTGGTGCGCCGGGGGCGGGTCAGCAGCGCTAGGCCTCCCAGCAGGCCGCCCGCACTGGCGCCCACCAGGCCCGTCAGTGCCGGGGACGCCGAGGACGGCTCGGTCGGCTTGACGGCCCGGGAGAACTGCTGGAGTTCGACATGGGTGGCGTCCTCGGCCTCCCCGGCGTACTTGATCAGCGAGCGCGCGACGGCGTCGGCCATGTCGGTGGCGAGATCGGCGCGTACCGAGGAGGCGGTCAGGGAGACCATCGGGGCGTCCGGTGAGGTCGCCGACCGCACGCTGTCGCGCAGTGTCCTCGCCGGTACGCCCGCCTCCACCTGGGCGTCCGCGAGGATCGCCAACTGTGTGGCGACCCGGCCGTAGGCCTGGGCGAAACCGAGCGCGGACTGCGGGTCCGACTCGGCGCCCGGTACGGCGACCACGTACGCGGTGGCTGAGTAGACGGGCGGTGTGAGCACGCCGTAGGCGCCTCCGGCGAGGCCTCCGGTGAGAGTGCCGACCGTGAGCACGGACCATGCAGGGAGCGCCCTGAGCCGGCTCAGCAGGGGTCGCCCCCGAGGGGTGGGGGCCGAGGTGGTCCGGCATTCGGCCGTGGAGGTCATCGAGGTCATGGTTCGGTCACTCCCAAGGGTGGTGGGGAAGGGGTGAGCGGGACACCGCGGCGTCGTACACGTGCATGAGCTGTGCGGCGCTGCGCGTGATGCAGTAATGGCGGGCGGCGGCGGACACCGGACGGGACGGCGGATGTGATGGCCCCGCCCCGGTGGCAGCGCGGGTCTCGGCCAGGGCGCGTGCGAACTCGTCCGGCCCGCCCGTCACCCGGTGGGCGAAGGTGGTGAGACCGGGCGGCAGGTCGTCGATCGCCGGACAGGAGGCGTACAGCACCGGCAGTCCGGCGGCCAGGCCTTCCACGAGAGCGAGCCCGAAGGACTCCTCCCGGCTCGGTGAGGCCAGCACGTCCATGGCCGAGGTCAGCGCCGGCAGATCGGGGCCGGAACCGCCGTCGGGCAGATACGGACGCTCGCCCGCGAAGAGCACCCGGTCGGTCACCCCGGCCCGCTGGGCGGCGCGGCGCAGCACGTTCTCCTCCGGGCCACTGCCGACCAGCAGCAACCAGCAGTCGTGGGGGAGCCGGGCGAGCGCGTCGATCAGGACGCCGAACCGCTTGCCCGTGGTCAGCCGGCCGATGCCGCCGACGACGTACGCGTCCTGCGGCAGGCCGAGCCGACGGCGGGTGCGGGCGCGGGCGACCGGGTCGAAACGGAAGCGGCTCACGTCGACGCCGTTCGGCACGACCGCGATACGCGGCTCGGGCACGCCCCAGCGCCTGAGCCGGTCGGCCACCGTGGGTGAGACCGCGACCGTGGCCCGGCCCAGCCGTTCGCCTGCGAGGTACAGCGCGCGGACGCCGGCGTTGAGGGCGCGGCCCTCCACCTGGGTCTCGCCGAGGGAGTGTTCCGTGGACACCACGGCCCGGACGCCGGCCAGGCGTGCTGCGACCCTGCCGTACACACAGGCCCGGTAGAGATGGGTGTGGACGAGGTCGTAGCCGCCGGACCGGATCAGGCGGACCAGCCGGGGCAGGGCGGACAGGTCGCGATTGCCGGTCATACCGAGGTGGACGACGCGGATGCCGTCCGCCGTCAGCCCCTTGGCGACCGCGCCGGGGTTGGTGAGCGTCACCACCTCGGATCTGACGGGCAGATGGCGCAACAGCAGCCGGAGTTGTTGTTCCGCGCCGCCTACGCCGAGACCGGTGATGATGTGCAGGGCCTTCAACTCGGACGTCACGGGGCTCATGTCTCCTCGGCACGCCGGTGGTGCGGCCAGGAGGGCAGGCGCAGCCGGTGGAGGTGCAGTCGGTGGGGGTGCAGTCGGTGCTTGAGGCGCAGTCGCCAGGCCGTGTCGCGCTCGCCGACGTGGATGCGGGGGAGGGCGTACGGGCCGCTCAGCTCGCCCGGGTCGATGGCGCAGGCGTAGGCGTAGCCCGCTTTCCGCACGGCGTCGATCGTCCGGCGGTCCACCCTCCCGTACGGGTAGCAGAAGCCGTCGACGCGGTCGCCGGTCAGGTCGCGGAGCAGCGCTCTGCTGTCGTTCACCTCGGCGCTGAGCAGCGCGTCGTCGGCCCGGGGCAGGTCCACATGGCTGAGACCGTGCGAGCCGATCTCGACTCCCTCGGCGGCGGCGAACCGGATCCCCTCCGCCGACAGCAGCGGCTTGCGAGGACCGAGCGGATCCCAGGCGTTGTCGCCGCCCAGCCGGCCCGGGAGCACGAACAGGGTGGCGCCGCACCCGTGGCGGCGCAGCAGGGGCAGGGCGTGGGTGACGAAGTCGGCGTAACCGTCGTCGAAGGTGAGCCCCACGAGGTTCTGCCCCGCGCTCCGGGCGCGCGCCGTGAGCAACTCGCGCATGCCGACGCCGCGCAGACCGCGACGGCGCAGCCAGCCGAGCTGCCGGTCCAGGCGCTGGGGGGAGACGGTGACCTGGTACGGGTCGTCAGGGCAGTCGTCCACGGAGTGGTACATCGCCACCCAGGGGGGCGGGCCGCAGGTGTGCGCCGACGTAAGGGGGGACAGGCCTGGATCAGCGGAGACGGGCATGTGCGTGCTTTCGGGAGAGGGTACGGAGCGAGGATGCGAGCCCCTGCCCGCCCGGCGTCCGGGCCAGCAGCAGGAAGACGACGGTCACGGCCGTGCCGCCGACCGTGAGCCCGAGGACCGCGGAGCCGACGTGGTGCGCGCAGTACCAGCCCACGGCACAGGCGGCCACCGCCGCGCGCAACGGAGTACCCATGGCCGCCAGCACCCGCCGGGTGCGGATCGGCACGCCTTGGGTTCCCATGCCGCGCAGCAGGATCAGGGCGGTGAGCGTGATCCCGGCCGCGTTGGCCGCGGCGATCCCCGACACGCCCCACGAGCCGACGGTGGCCGCGCCCGTCCAGGTCGTGGCGACGATCCCGGCGGTCATGGCGGCCAGCGGGTACCAGGTGGGCCGCCCCGCCGAGAAGTACGACCGGACGAGCGCGCCCACCAGCGCCTGGCCGAGCAGCCCGAGTGCGTACACACGCATGACGGCGGCGGTGGCCGCGCTGTCCCGCGCGGTGAACGCGCCCCGCTGGAACAGCAGATCGACGAGTTGCGGCGCGCACGCCACGACGGCCGCGGTGCCGAGCAGCACGACGTACGACACCACCCCGAGGTCGCGCTCGACGCGGTCACGGGCCCGCTCGGTGTCCCCGCGGGCGAGCGCGTGCGCCACGACGGGGAAGGTGACCGTGCACAGCATCAGGGCCAGCACCATCGGCATCTGCGCCACCTTCTGGGCGTAGTTCAGATGGGAGATGGCGCCGGCGGGGAGCGTCGAGGCGAGGAAGCGCTCGATGAGGACCTGGGACTGACGGCACAGGGCGAAGAGCAGGACGGGAACGATGAGGGCGAGGTTCACGGCCCGCCGGTCGGTCGCGTCGTCGCTCGGGCCGGCCGGGTGAGCGGCGTCGGCCGGGGCCGCCGCGTCCGCCGCGCCGGCCGGGGCCACCGTGTCCTCCGGGGCCGCTGGGTCCGCCGGGACCGCCGTCCCAGCCGGGTGGGGCGGGCTCGCGGTGCCCGCCGGGAGCGTCGTGTCAGCGGTGGCGGACGTCTGATCACGGAACAACTGCCTCAGCAGGGAGGGGAGCTGGACGAGGAACATCGTGGCCCCGCCCACCGCCACACCGATCGCCGCCGCCCGTACGCCCCAGCGCGCGCCGAGCATCAGCATCGCCGTGATGATGGCGAGGTTGTGGGCCACGTAGATCGTCGCGGGCGCCACGAACCGGCGGTGCGCGCGCAGGACGGCGCTGCAGTAGCCGGCGAGGCCGAAGGTGAGGACACAGGTGCCGGTCAGGCGGGTGCAGTCCACCGCGAGATCCGGATCCGGAAGCCCGGGCGCCAGCACCTCGACCACATACGGGGCCCCGCAGACGAGGACCGCCGCCGCGACGGTGAACGCCGGAGCGAGCCTGGGCAGGGTGCCGCGGACCAGAGCGCGCACCGGGTCGTCGGGCGCGCGCCGAGTGCGCCGGGCGATGGCCATGCTGAACGCCGGAACGAGGACGAAGGCCAGCCCGTCCTCGATCAGCAGTGTCGCCGCGTACTCCGGCAGCGTCCAGGCGATCAGGAAGGCGTCCGTCTCCCTCCCGGCGCCGAACAGGTGTGCCATCGCCTGGTCTCGGCCGAGGCCCAGCAGCGCACCGGCTGCGGAGAGCGCGACGGTCACGAGGGCGGCCCTGGCCAGGAAGCCCCGGGAGGCGTACGTGGTGCCGTCGCTCTCCGGGCGGCCCGAGCCGACGCGCGCCGGGGGGACGCGGGGGTCCTCGGTCCGCGCGGGAGGGACGGTCATCATGCCGCGGACTCCTCGGAGCCGGCGGGGTCGTAACGCGCCAACGCCCACCACGCCGTCAGCCCGAGACAGACGGCGGTGAGGACGGTCGAGGGCCCGCCGATGTCCGCGTACGCGAAGAAGACCAGTTGCCAGACCAGCAGACCGCAGGCGACGAGGCCGCAGTCGAGGCCGGGGGCCTGCGCGCGGCGCGCGCGGAGCATCCTCCGCAGGCCCAGCACCAGCAGGGCCAGCCAGCTCCCCGCGAGAGTGACCAGTCCGAGGAGCCCCTGCTCGCCGAGCACCAGCAGGTACATGTTGTGCGGCGACAGCAGCGGCTGCCTCCGGAACACCGCGCCCGCGCCACCGGTGTCGCTGCCCGACGACAAGGCCAGTGAGGCGTGGCCGTCGCGGTGTTCGGGGAAGCCCTTGACGCCGACGCCCGTCAGCGGCCGCTCGCGCCACATGTCGGCCGCCGCCGCCCACATCGTGTACCGGTCGGTGACCGACTGGTCGGGGCTCTCGGCGACCTGCCCGATGCTGTGGAACCGCTCCGCCAGCAGCGTGGAACCCACTCCGAAGCCGCCCACGAGGATCACGGTGACGGCGGCCGTGACCGCGCCCACCCTGACGGCCCGACGCAGGCCCGCGCACACACACTGCGCCCCGCAGGCGAGGACCGTCGCGATCCACGCGCCCCGGCTGAGCGACACGGCCAGCGGCACCACCAGCACCAGCGCGCACACCAGGGCCGACGCGCGCTGCCTCACCGACGAGGTCCCCAGCGCCAGGCCCGTCGCGCAGACCAGCCCGACGGCGACCACAAAGGCCATTCCGATGACGTCACCCGGCCCGAAGGTGCCGACGGCCCGGATGTCCCGGCCCATGTACGTGGCACCGGTTCCGGTCGCGTACTGGTGCACGCCGACGGCGCCCTGGCACAGCGCCAGCGCCACGACCGCCCAGGCCAGCAGGCGGAGATCACGCCGGTCGCGGACGAGCAGCACGACGGCGGCCGGGACGAGCACGAACAACTGCAGGTAACGCGCGTAGCCCGCGAGCGCCGCGTCCGGTACCCCGGCCCCCGCCGTCGCGACCGCGAGCCCGATCACGGGCAGGGCCAGGACCACCGCGGCGGTGCGCGACAGGGGTCGCCGCCGGTGCCGCAGCAGACGTGCCGCGCAGTACAGCACGAGGATCCCCGAGGCGGCGTCGGCGGGGGTCGGGCCGCCCTGGTGGTCGGGGGCCACCGGCAGCATGAGCAGAGCGATCACCGCCACGACCGGCAGGACGGGCGTCAGCCGGCGCACGGCGGGAAGGAAGGACGTCAGCGGGCGCGCGGCGGGCAGGAAGGGTGCGTGGCTCACCTGTGTCAGCTCCCCGGCGCCCGGACCAGTGCGGCGGCGGTGCGCAGCAGAATGCACACGTCCTGCCAGAGCGACCAGTCGTCGATGTACGCGTTGTCGAACCGGGCGCGGTCCTCGATGGAGGTGTCGCCGCGCAGCCCGTGGATCTGCGAGAGTCCGGTGAGCCCCGTCGGCATGCGGTGGCGGCCGGCGTAACCCGGGTGGGTCTGGCTGAACTTGGCGACGAAGTAGGGGCGTTCGGGGCGCGGTCCGACCAGGCTCATGTCCCCCCGGAAGACGTTCCACAGCTGGGGCAGCTCGTCGAGCGACGTACGGCGCAGGAAACGGCAGAACCGGCTCATGTCCCGCGCCCCTGCCACGGTCCAGCGGGTGGCTGCCTCGTGCTGGTCGGCCGGACGGTGAGTGCGGAACTTCAGCAGGGTGAAGGGACGGCCCCCCTTGCCCGTGCGCTCCTGGCGGAAGAGGACCCCGGGCCCTTCAGCGACGCGCAGCACGAGGGCGCAGCCCACCAGTGCCGGGGCGAGGAGGAGGAGCAGCAGCCCCGAGACCAGCACGTCGAGGGCCCGCTTGCCGGGGTTGCCGCCGTCGCGCCGCCGCACCTCCAGGCGGCGGCAGCGGAAGCCGGCCATCCGCTCGTGCGGCGTCCAGGGGCCGACCCCGTGGCCGGTCCCTTCGAGGACGCCTCCGGTGAGGTCGTGGACGCGACGACCGCCGTCGTCGTACAAGGCGGGGGCGGTCCCGCCGTACGTCTCCACGGCCGAGCACACCTCCCACAGGGCGAGCCCCGGCTCGGCCGGCGTCCTCAGCAGCAGGTTGTGCCGGCCCGCCGGTCCGGCGACGAGCAGGGCCCGCACTCCGTTCTGGATGACAGCCCGCTGCACCTCCTCGGCCGTGGTGAGCACAGGCAGCGTCCCGCCGCCGCCCGTGTCGTCGGAGACGACGCCCACCGGCCTGAGACCGCACCGGGGATGGCGCAGGAAGGCGGCGGCCACACGCTGGGCGGTGGCGGCCGGGCCGACGACGAGGGCCGCGGCGGGGTGGCGGACCAGTTCCCGGCGGCGGTGCCAGTGCACGGCGCCGCGGGCGGCGCAGCCGGCCGCCGACTGCAGAGCACAGCCGGTCAGCAGGGTGCGGGCGGACAGGGAGTACGCGGGGGAGAACGCCGCCACCAGGGCCGCCAGCGCACACCAGCTCACGGTGATCCGGGCGCAGAGTGCGGGCAGTTCCTCCAGGGCGGCCGGCACGACGGCGGGGCGGTACAGCCCCGCCCGCACGTTCAGACAGACCACGGCGAGCATCAGCGGCGCGGCCAGCAGGGGGTGCGGCAGTTCGACGGCGACGAAGGCCGCGGCGGCCGTGTCCGCCGCGAGCAGCGGCAGTGCGGGGAGGGAGCCTCCCTCGCCGCGCTGACCGGTGGGGAGCCGGAGACCGTCGGCGGCTGCGCGCGGGGCGAGGACCGAGACGGAGGGGAACCCGCGCTCCGGCGGCTGGGCTCCGGCCGGGGAAAGGGTGGGTTCGGCGGTCACGAGCGCGTGAACTCCCTGCACTCGGTGGGGGCCTCGCGGTGGGCCGTCCGGCGGCCGATGAACCGGCGGTAGAGGTCCGCGACCGCCTCGGCCGAGTGCCCCACGTCGTGCGCGGTCAGGATGTGCCGGCGTCCCTCGTGACCGAGCGACTCGCGCAGCAGCGGGTCGAGCAGCGCCCCGGTGAGCGCGTCGGCCAGCGGACCCGGCCGGCCGGCGGGCACCAGGCAGTGCGCCCGATGACCGGGCGGCAGACTCTCGCGTGCTCCGGTCACGTCGGTGACCACCACGGGCCGTCCGCACGCCATCGCCTCCAGCGGTGCCAGGGCCATGCCTTCCCACCGTGACGGCAGGACCACGAGATCGGCGGCCTGGTACCAGGGCACGCAGTCGGTGACGGCCCCGGCGAACAGCACGCCCTCGGGAGCGCGCTCCCGCAGACGCCGTTCCTCCGGCCCGTCCCCGACGAGCACCAGCCGCGCGCCGGGTGCCCGCCGCAGGACCGCGGGCCACGCCTCCAGCAGCACGTCCTGCCCCTTCTGCCGGCACAGCCGCCCCACGCAGACGACCAGCGCAGCCGTCGGGTCGAGGCCGGCGAGCGGGGCCAGACGGGCACGGGCGGCGGTCCTGTCGGCGAGGCGGAAGCGTTGCGGGTCGACGCCGTTGGGGATCACCCGCCACTGGGCGCGCACCCCGGCCCGCAGGCCACGCGCGCGCTCCGCCTCGCTGACACAGAGCACGACATTGGCCCACCGAGCCGCCCACCGCTCCCACACCACGGCGGCTACGGCCGTCACACCGCCCGCCGCGTCGAACGACCAGGCGTGTGGCTGGAACACCGTCGGGATCCGCCCCCGTACCGCGAGTCGGGCGGCGAGCCCGGCCTTCGCGCTGTGGGCATGCAGTACGTCCGGCCGGATCTCTTCCACCAGGCGTGCGAGCCGGCGCACCTCACCAGGGAGCGAGGCGCCCGGCGCTCGCTTCGCCGGCCAGTCCCGCACCTGTGCGCCGTAGCCGCGCAGTTCCCGGTGCGGACCGCCGATCGGGCACGCGACGGCCACGTCGAAACCGGCCGCGCACTGCGCGCGCACCAGGTCGCAGACCACTCGGGCGACGCCGCCGTCCACCGGCTGGGCGACGTGAAGGACACGCGGCGACGGAGGAAGAGGCGGTGGGCGCATGCGCGGATTCCTTACGTACGGGTGAGCCGGTCACCACGGTGCGGGGGCATCCGGCAAGGAGTGGACCTCATACGACGAGCCACCGAACGTGCCGATCTCCTCGGGCGTCGCACTGGAGTGATCCCGGGGGTGACGCATGACCGGCGTGACCCTTTCAGGTGAATGTCGACTTGCCGGTTAACTGAAGATGCGTCACTTTATCCCGCTATCTCATATTTATCGGTCAAGAGTGACAAGCGTGTTGACAGAGCTTCAGCTTTTCGCCCGGCTCCGCCCGGGCGCCCCCCTCGGGGAGAGGGGAGCGTCCTCCCTCGGGGAGAGAGGGGCGTCCTCTCGCATGCTTTGCGCCGAACGTGCCCCGAGTGGTCCGGACCTCTCGCACGCCCTCTCACTAGCGGCGATGCCCCGCGCCGCAGTGGGTGATGGTCACTTTCAGTGGTCAAGCGGTTGCAGAGTGGAGTCGCGGATTTCATGGTGGACGCAAGACCCAAGCACTACCTGCGAAAGGAACTTCCATGCGTGCACTCTCGGCCCGGCAGATCGCGTCCTCCGCGCTCTGTGCCACGCTTCTGCTCGGCGTCACGGCCCCCGCTGCCCTGGCGGCCGACACCGAGCGGGACCGCTCCACAGTGACGGCGCCTCCCGTCGGCTCCGACGCGGTCACCGGGCAGATCCAGTCGCTCGGCGAGGCCGGCGCTGTGATGACCGAAGTAGTCAAGCTGGTGGACGCCGCGATGAAGGCCGAAAACGGCCGGCTCCCGGCAGCGGAGGCGGACAGGCTCGGCAGAGCGGCCAGGTCCGCCATCGAGAAGGCCGCCGCCTCGGCGCGGACGAACTCGGCATCCGTGTCGCCGACATCGGCGCAGGGCGCGGCGCGTGAGGCGCAGGCGCCGGTCGACCTGGGCCCCCTGCTCGAGGCGCTGCTGGGCGGCGTGACCGGCGTCGTCCAGGCCGCCACGGGCGCCGGGGGCAATGTGGTCACCGAGGCCACGAAGCTGGTGAACGGTCTCGTGACCTACGTGGCCTCCGTCGCCTCCAACGTCGGTGGAGCGCTGCCCAGCCTGTCGGCCACGCAGTCCTGAACGTCGGGCCGTGCGCCTGAGGCGAAGCAGGCGCACGGTCTTCGGTGTCGTACCGACCCGCAATGGGTCGGTGCGATTTTTTTGTGCCGGGCGGATTCCCTCCGCCTCTCGTTCATATGAAATTCAAAACGCCCGGAGCGATGAAGTGCGGGCGATGAAGTGCGGGCCTTCGATCGGGTGAGTTCCCGGCGGAAGCGAGGAATTTCCCCTGACCGGGGGTTTCCGTGATGCCCTGACCTCGTTGAAGGTGGAGAAGTGATTCCGCTGGTGACTTCCGCGTTGCCCGAGAAGGGGACCCGATGAAGTCTTCGCAGGCCGCCTCCATGAGCCTCGGCCCCGTGCCCGCCCCTGCTGCCGCCGTGCCGGCCATGGACCACGCACACGAGTGTGCCGCGCCGATGGACCCCGTGGTGGCGGCAGGGAGCCGGGCCGAGAGCGGTGCCGCCGCTCGGCGGCTGAAACGCCGAGACACGGCGCTCCCCGGGAAGACCGGGATGTGCGCGCTCCGTCGGCCCGAGGGCGTGAACGAATTCCTCGGCCGCCCGGAAAGCGGTGCGACGGTGGATTCCACTTGCGGGACCGAGCGGTCCGGACGCCCATTCATCCCGGGCTCTCTCGGATGTGGTCCCGGCCTTTTGCCCAGGCTGTCCGTCCCGTCGTGGACGGGTAAGGAGACAGACCATTGCCCACAAGCCAGCAACCCCCACTGCCACCGGCACCTCATGATGACCGCACAGCCACCGGCCACCGGAAAACCACCGGACGGCGTCGCGTTCTCTACGGGCTGTTCGCGTTCGGATCCCTGGCGGCGCTGTCACCGACGCTGAGGGCCTCAGGGACGGCCGATCGTGCGCAGCAGGGCTTCGACGTGACCTACGGCGGACGTCGCATCGTCGGCGTCGTCCGGGATGGCCTGGCCCAGGGCCACCCCTCCGAAGGGTGGCACGTCACCGTGGACGGGCGGCCTCTGCATCTGATGCGTCGGGCGGACGGCAGCTGGCTGAGCATGGTCGACCACTACGGGTCCTACCCGACACCGCTCGCCGCGGCGCGCGCGGCCGTCGACGAACTGCGCCTCGCCACGCGGCTGGGCGCGCCCGGTGACAACGCTTCGCCGAGCGGGCACGAGGGGACTGAAGGGGGCCACGGCAGTGGTGTACACGCGTAAGGACGTCAGCACGTTGACCAAGGCAGAGCGGCGTCGGTTCGTCGCCGCGCTGCTGGAGGTCAAACGCAGGGGCGAGTACGACGAGTTCGTGCGCATGCACATCGACTACTACGTCCCCGACGGCGAACGCGGACTGCGCGCCGCCCATATGTCGCCCTCGTTCCTGCCCTGGCACCGCATGTTCCTGCTGGAGCTGGAGCGTGCGCTGCGCCGGGTGGACGAGTCGGTGACCCTGCCGTACTGGGACTGGACGCGCGACCGCAAGGCGACGGCGGTGCCCTGGACCGACGACCTGCTCGGCGGCACCGGCCGGCGTTCCGACCGACAGGTCATGACCGGCCCCTTCGCCTTCCGGAACGGGCGGTGGCCCATCAACGTGGGGGTCACCGACGCCGAGTACCTCATGCGCGACCTCGGCCGCCCGCGCGATCCCATCGCCCTGCCCACGAAGAAGGACCTGGAGTGGGCCCTCAGTGACCCCGTCTACGACACGGCTCCCTGGGACTCCACCTCCGCCAAGGGGTTCCGCAACAAGCTGGAGGGATGGGGGCCGGGGCGGGGATCCGCCTCGTGGCGCACTCACAACCGGGTCCACCGCTGGGTCGGCGGACACATGGTGGGTGGCGCGTCCGTCAACGACCCCGTCTTCTGGATGCACCACGCCTTCGTCGATCTTCTCTGGACCCGCTGGCAGCGGCGGCACGGAGGCGGCCGGTACCTCCCGGCGAAACCGCCGGCCCCGGGCAACGCACAGCGCGGCCGGGTCGTCGCCCGGCACGAGAAGCTGCCGCCGTGGGACGTGACTCCTCAGAAGATGTGGGACCAGAGCCGGATCTACCGGTACGCATAGCGCGGACGGGTGAATCGGTGCCGTCCCGCATGGGTGAGGGGCCGCCCCGTCGGACCGCTCGCATGACCGCGGTTCGACGGGGCGGCCCTCGCCGCGTTGCCTCCGCCGGCCTTGTCGGTGGCGGAATCCGAGGGGGTGAGGGGGTGGCGTGCTGTCAGCCCCGGACGGCCGAGTGGGGGACGGCCACGCGTGTCGCCGCCCGGACCACGCCGTCGCCTACAGGTCGGCGGCATGCCGGATCGGGACGCACCGCGACTGCACCGAATCCTCTCCGGCTGCGGCGCCGACGGGCATCCCGCTGGTCTACGAGACCTGCGACTGCCCGTGCCATGCAGCGGCAGGCGGCAAACCGACACTCCCCACCAAGGTGACCGAGAGGCGCGTGGGCATGACGCCACAGAATGGACTCAGGCTTCTGCCCTGGGCGGGACCGGACGGCAAGCCGTGCTACCTGAGTACCGACGACCCCGAGGGCTACATGTCCTGCCTGGCGGACCACATCGAGTCAGTTCAGCTGGGCAGGCAAGGGAGTTCCTGGAGGAAGCGCGGCAGGTCCCCGATGGCACTGCCATGAACGTGCACAAGCTGAGCCTCCTCGCGGCCGAGCTGGCAGGCGCCTTGCGAGACGTGATCCGCGTTGCGACGAGCCGCGGAGAGCGCCTGGCAGTACCGGATTGCTCTGAAGACGACTGACCGCTTGATCATCGCCCGGCCTCTGGGGTAAGGCTACGCAGTACAAGCAACACAGGAGGGAGCCTCGCCCTCGGGTGGGGCTCCTGCTTCAGCCGACGACAGTCAGCCACGACGGCGGGTGCGTCGACCGATCACGCACGCGTGTGGCTCGCCGCACCCCACCGGCCTCAGCCGCGCCGCCATGTCGTCAATGAGGGGCCAGCTTGCGAGCCGCTGTGCGGCGAGGGAGGGATAGTGGGGCAGAGCAATCAGCGGTCAGCAAGGCTTCGGCTGATGAGGCTGCGGTCTCTTAATCGGATGCGTGCCAGAGAGCGGCAAGGGGAGCCGGACGGGAGCCAAACAGACGAGGAGTCAGGCGGTCACCCCTCCCGGCCAACCGAGTCTCACTCGCGAGCGTGGGATACGACGCTCGTGCTTGGTATTGGTGGACTTCTGCTGACCGCGCTCGGTCTGGTGGCAACTGGCGCAGGGACGGTGTGGGGTGTCCTAGTGGCACAAGACCAGCTTGACCAGTCGAAGGAGCAAGCGGAAAAGGAGAACCGGGCGCAGGCCTCGCGAGTATCATTCTGGGTCGATAAGGGGTCACTTGGTAAAGACCGTTACCACTTGATGAACAGGTCACCGGACCCGTTGTATTCAGTGACTCTCCAGTTCAGCGCCTTCTTGGGTCCGGGATCAGGCGGGGAGCCGATTGAGTATCGGAAGTATCTAGCGAGTCTTCCCCCTTGCTCAGATCTCGTCTTCGACTTGGGCATGCTGGAACGAAGGAAGGGGAAGAACTGGGAGCCGCTGCCTGAGGATGCCTCCCTTCACGCATACTCAGTGCTTTTCACGGATCGAGACGGCAACTACTGGACACGCAGCCAAAGAGCTTTGGACGAACAGACCGAAGAGGACTATGGCCGACAAGCTGAGAGCGATGGGGAGTTGGGCGCCTTCGCGGGTGAACCAGCACTTGTACCAGCGCCTGCATGTGGCTATGAAGCGAAGTGACCGTCACGTCAGCAACGAGTCAGGAGATGGCGAGCAGGGCATCCATGGGGCGTGATCAAGTTGTGTGGGATTCCAGCCCGATCAGAAGCTGTTGCCTTTCCGAGAGTGACGGGTGCGTTTCCGCTGGTCAGGTGTAGGTGCGGTGTTTCGGCGGCAGGGACGAGGTGTCGTGTCGTCTTTGCGGTGGAGGTGCCGGGATGCCGTCGGTGATGGGGTTGCTGGAGGAGCGTGAACGCGCCGCTCGGCAGCGGGTGGAGGCTCTTCAGGCCGAGCTGCGGGAGGCCGAGGCCGTGTGGGAGCGGTTCGTGATCGCCCGTGAGACGGTGGGCGAGGTTCTGGCGGAGCCTCGCGGTGGCGAGTCCGTCCCGCCAGTCGTGGTGGCCGGCGAACGGCCGGTGCAGGTCACGGCGGCGGTGCCCGGTTCGGTGGTGCCGCACTGGCAGGAAGGACTCGCCCCGACGGTTCTCGCGCCGGACTACCAGCGGATCATGGACGTCCTGGCCGGTGGGACGCACGGGGAGGCGATGGACTGCCGGCAACTCGCGGCGGCTGTCGGGCTGGAGCCGGTCCCGGCGAAGGTGGAAGGGCTGCGGTCGAAAGCGAAGCGTCTGGCCGCACGGGGCTGGCTGACGGAAAAACGCCCGGGGCTGTTCAGCGTGCCCGTCGCACGAGTCGGCGGCTCATGACCATGCTCATCGACCACCGGATCAACGCCTGCGAGGTGTCGGTGCGCTTCTCGTCGTCGCGGGCCAGTGGGCGTGAGTGCATCAGCCACGCGAACGTGCGCTCCACCAGCCATCTCTTCGGCAGCACGGTGAAGCCGCTGGTGTTGTCGCTGCGTCTGACCACCGTCAGCGCGACGTGCAGGACCTCGCGGGTGAAGTCGGCCAGGCGCCCGGTGCAGCCTCCGTCGGCCCACACCCGCGTGACGCGCCAGTGCCGTGCGTGCAGCCGGGCCAGCAGGGTCTGCCCGGCATCCCGCTCGGTGACCGAGGCCGCGGTCACCATCACGGCCAGCAGCAGTCCGAGGGTGTCGACACGATGTGCCGCTTGCGGTCGTTGACCTTCTTTCCGCCGTCGAAGCCCCTGGTCGCGGCCGGCACCGACGCGGCTCCCCTCACCGACTGCGCGTCGATGACGGCCGCCGTCGGCTCCGGATCCCGGCCTGCAGCCATGCGGACCCGGTCACGCAGCCGGTCGTGGAACTCGGCGGCCAGGCCCTTGTCCCGCCAGCGCCGGAAGAAGGCGTGGACGCGGTCCCACGCGGGGAAGTCCGCGGGCATCGCCCGCCAGGTGATGCCACCCGCGACCAGGTAGCGCACCGCGTCGACCATCTGCCGGTGGCAATAGCTCTCCGGCTGCCCGCCGCGGCCCTCCAACCAGCCGGGGACCGGCATCGCGTCACGTACGACCGCCCACTCCGCGTCGCTCATGTCGGACGGATACTTCGGTCGCCTGTACGGCCGATCCCCGGCGTTCCCGAACCGGTGAGCGAGACAATCACACGACAGGGACTCCGAGTTGGACGACATCAGCGCCAGCACGGAAGACTGCAGCACCAGGGGCCTCCTGTTGCCCGGTTGGATTCGACACCCACGAGCTGTGCGGGAGGCCCCGCTCTCATGCCCGGCCAGCCAGAAGACCACCCGACCGAGTCGACGATTTCGAACTCACGCTCACCAAGATCGATAGAGCAACGGCTTCTAAGACCGCTGTCGCGGAGAAGGCATCAACCACACGGGGCCCCTCCGAGCCGATCAGGAACGGTACCGCTAGAGGCGGGAACTCAAGGGCGCAAGCGGCACCGCAGGATCCTCAAGGTCGTCATGAAGCACGCAAACAGGCGCGGTCTCCTCCGGGACAACCCCCTTCCCAAGGGCAAGGAGGCGACGGCCGTCACCAGGACGAGCAATGCCGTGGACAAGCGCTGCCTCCTCAACGCCGATCAAGCGGCGGCACTCCTCGGCCACATCCGGCAGCGGTCCCGGGGAGGCAAGCGGCTGCACGCGTTCTTCGCGACGCTGTACTACTGCGGGCCGCGTCCGGAAGAGGCCGTGGCCATGCGCGTGGCAGATGTGAAGCTGCCCGGTAGCGATGCCGCCGACCAATGGTGCGAACTGGTGATCCACACCGCGACTCCGGAAGTCGGCAAGCAGTGGACGGACACGGGGGAGATCCACGAACGGCGCGACCTCAAGGGCCGGGCCGAAGGTGACGCACGCACGGTGCCAGGGCATCCCGCCCTGACCCGCATCCTGCGGCAGCACATCGAGGATGAGCAGCTGAAGCCCGGTGATCTCCTCTTCCAGGGCGAGAACGGCGGCATCCTCGCGGGATCCGTCATCCGTCGCGCCTGGCGCGGTGCTCGGCAAGCGGTGCTGCCACCGCACGTATTCGACTCGCCTACGGGCAGGCGGGTCTACGACAATCGCCACACACGCCTCACCAAGTGGCTCAACGACGGCATACCGCCCGCTCAGGTCGCCGAGTGGGCCGGCAACAGCGTGCCCGTGCTGCTGGCCACCTACGCCCGGTGCGTCGACGGGCAGCCGCCTGACCTGAAACGGCGGCTCGAAGCCGCTGGAGACCTGCCGGAGCCTGTCGAAGATCAGTGTGCCGATTTCCCAGGGGCTCGCCGGAAGTCGTCCTGATCAGCGCCCAGAACTTCGACACGTATGCGACACGGCGACCCACAGAATCCCGTTGACAGCCGTACAGCCCCGGAGTCCCACCCTCGGCCATGGAGGGGGCTCCGGGGCTTTCTGCCAGGTCCCGATACGGCGTCCGACCAGCAAAAACGCCCTCCCGGAGGAGGGCGGGGTGTGGGCGCCCCCGGCAGGACTCGAACCTGCGGCCAAGCGCTTAGAAGGCGCCTGCTCTATCCACTGAGCTACGGGGGCCTGGTCTGATGGCCTCTGTCCTGGGGCCCGAGTGTGGGCTGATCCGTGACGGTGCCGGGGACAAGGATAGGGCTCCCAGGTCCTTGTCCCTGCTCCTTCGCCTCCATGGCTCAATGTGGAGGTTCGGTGAAGCGGTCCTGATAATCGCAGGCAGGTACGAATCGTGCACCTTTTTTGGCGCCTCGCGCCTCGGGTGTTGTGCACTCGTTATGCCTGAGCCCCTCTCGCCCCCTCCGTCCCATGGGCCCTGTCGGCGCGCAGACGTGCTTATATGCTTCAGAAAGTCCACAAAATTGGGCATTCTTCGCATGTGGTGACCTTGGACGTACGGCCTCAGCTGCTCGACGCGCTCTCCACCCTGCGCGACCGTGTCGCCGCCGCGCGCTTCCCGCTCCCCTTGGCGGGGGCCCCGCGGGCGCGTGCCAACCGCGACGAACTGCTCGCACAACTCGACGACTACCTGGTGCCCCGCCTGCGGGAGCCCGAGGCGCCGTTGCTCGCCGTTGTGGGCGGCTCGACCGGAGCCGGCAAGTCCACCCTCGTCAACTCCCTGGTCGGGCGGATGGTCAGCGAGGCAGGGGTGCTGCGGCCGACGACCCGTACGCCCGTACTCGTGTGCCACCCGGAGGACCACCACTGGTTCAGCGGCATGCGGGTTCTCCCCAGTCTGACGCGCACATGGCTGCCCCAGCAGGAGCCGGGCCAAGGTCTCGATGACGATTCCCTTCCCGCACGCAGGGAAGGTGAGCGCTTCCTGCGCATCGAGACCGCAGAGAGCCTCCCGGTCGGGCTCGCGCTTCTCGACGCGCCCGACATCGACTCCCTCGTCGCCGAGAACCGTGTCCTCGCCGCCGAACTCCTCTGCGCCGCGGACATCTGGGTGATGGTGACCACGGCCGCCCGGTACGCCGACGCCGTCCCCTGGCACCTGCTGCGCACCGCCAAGGAGCACCGGGCCACCTTTGTCACCGTCCTGGACCGGGTGCCCCACCAGGTGATGGCCGAGGTCTCCCGGCAGTACGCGGCGTTGCTGACCAAAGCGGGGCTGGGCGACGTACCCCGGTTCACCGTGCCGGAGCTGCCCGAGTCGGCCTGGGGCGGCGGGCTGTTGCCTGCCAGCGCCGTCGCGCCGCTGCTGGCCTGGCTCACGGAGCAGGCGACCGACCCGGCGGCACGGCAACAGGCCATGGCCCGCACCGCCCACGGCGTACTCGACTCGCTGCGGACCCGGATGCCCGAACTGGCCAGCGCGGCCGCCCAGCAGTACTCCGCCGCCCTCCGGATCACCGCGGCGGTCGACATGGCGTACGACGGCGAGCACGCGCGCGTGAAGAAGCGGTTGCAGACCGGGGCCGTGCTCGCGGGTGATGCCCTGAAGCGATGGCGCAGCTATCCGCTCGACTGTACCGCCGGTGAGCTGCTCGACGCGCTCGTGGAGAGCCTCGCAGCGTTGCTGATGTGCGCTGTCACCGCCGCCGACGAGCGCATCCGCGAGGCCTGGCGGCGCGAACCGGCGGCCGTGGACGCCGGGCTGATGGACCGTCTGTCGGAGCCGGGGAACGCCGAGCACCGCATCGGGATGACCGTACGGCGCTGGCGGCGGGTCCTCGAGGAGTACGCCGAGGAAGAGGTGCGCCTCCTCGACCGGGGTGTGGCGCCGGACCCCGAGGTCATGGCCGCCCTGGTCGCGACGGCCCTGCTGGGCGGACGTCGCGCCCGATCGGCGGGGGAGGGGCTCGCCGAGCGGATCGGGGCACACGGCGCGCTGCGGCTGCGTGATCGCGCCGGGCGGCTGCTCACCGAGTGCCTCGACGGTGTGCTCGACGCCGAGCGGGACCGCCGTCTCGCGCCCCTCGACGCGCTGGACGTACACGTCGAGCCGCAGGCAGAGCTCATCGCCGCGCTGTCCGTACTGCAGAAGGAGAGGTGACCGCCGTGACTGCCGTCACTGACCACGCGGATCAGGCCGGGGACGGTGTCCCCGAAGAGGGCGACGGCCAGGGAAACGGCCTCCCTGGGGGCGACATGGACGACATGGACGACATGTTCGGCAAGCAGCGCCCCAGGGATGACGAAGGGCGCCCGGGGGCGGGGAACGAGGACTCAGGAGGCCCGGACATGCAGGCGTCCCCAGCGGCCGGAAGAGCCGGAGAGGCTGGAGGTGCCACAGAGGCTGGAGGTGCAGTAGAGGCCGAAGGGGGCTATGGGGCAAAGAGCACTTCTGAGGTCAGTGACATCAGCGGGGAGGGAACGCGCGAGAGCGTCGGCCGCGCCACCAGGGATTCCGATGAGCCGCAGAGCGCCGGCGGCTTGGAGCGCTCGGAGATCGAGCAGGGCGAAGCTCCGGAGAAGCCGGCGAAGCGGGAGAAGCGCGGGAGCTGGTGGAGCTGGGCGATTCGAGAGGAGAGGGACAGCGGGGAAGGGCACGGAAAGAGTGCCCACGCGCGCGTGGAGGGCGATGACGCCCCCGACGAGACCCCTTCGGGCCGTGCCGTGTCCGCGGTGTCAGCCGGGACCGCCGGCCGTACGGAGCCGGAGGGCTCCTGGGACGACGGGCTCATCGCTCGGCGGGTGTCCGAGCCGAGCGACTCGGAGCGGGTCACCCCGGTGACGACGGGGGACACGGGGCCCGCCGCCGCGCAGTCGGTCAGCCCCCTGTCGTACGACGCGGCCCTGCGGTCGCGGTTGGACGCGCTGCGGGAGCTGGTCGGGCTGTCCCGCACACGGCTGGACAGCGGCACGCTCGCCGAGGCGGGGCGGGTGCTGGACGAGGCAGCGGCGCGGCGCAAGCTGTCGGGGCAGCACACGGTCGTCGCCATCGCGGGCGCCACCGGCAGTGGCAAGTCGACACTCTTCAACGCGCTCGCGGGCGTGGCGATCTCGGAGACGGGCGTACGCAGGCCCACCACGGCGGCACCCATCGCGTGCAGTTGGAGCGACGGCGCGGCGACCCTCATCGACCGGCTCGGCATCCCGGGGCGCCTGAGGCGGCGTCCGGTGCAGAGCCCGGAGGCGGAAGAGCAGTTGCGCGGGCTCGTCCTGGTGGACCTGCCGGACCACGACTCGGCGGCGGTGCAGCACCGGCAGCACGTCGATCGGATCCTGAGGCTGGTGGACGCGGTCATCTGGGTCGTCGACCCGGAGAAGTACGCCGACGCGATTCTCCACGAGCGGTATCTGCGGCCCCTGGCAGGTCACGCCGAGGTCATGTTCGTGGTGCTCAACCAGTTGGACCGGCTGCCCGGGGAGGCCGCGCACCAGGTGCTCGACGATCTGCGGCGGCTGCTCGACGAGGACGGGATCGCGCTGGGCGAGTACGGCGAACCTGGGGCCACGGTGCTTGCGCTGTCCGCACTGACCGGGGACGGGGTCGGCGAACTGCGGGAGGCGCTCGGGCAGTTCGTGGCCGAGCGTCAGGCGCCGGCCCGCCGGGTCCAGGCCGATCTGGACGCGGCCGCCGCGCGGCTGTGGCCGGTGTACGCGACCGGGCGGCGCACGGGGCTCAGCGAGCGGGCGCGGGACGAGTTCGCCGCCCGGCTCGCGGACGCGGTGGGCGCCACGGCTGCGGGCGAGGCCGCCGAACGGGCCTGGCTGCGCAACGCCAACCGTGCGTGCGGCACCCCCTGGCTACGGCTGTGGCGCTGGTACCAGGGCCGGAGCGGCCTTCCGACCAGGCGTCACTCCCCGAGGATGCCCGTGGACGAGGAGGCCACCGCGCGGCAGCGCGTCGAACAGGCCGTACGGATGCTGTCCGACCGCGCCGTCGCGGGTCTGCCCGCGCCGTGGGCCCAGGCGGTGCGCGAGGCGGCGGCGCGCGGGGCGCAGGGGCTGCCCGAGGCGCTGGACGAGCTGGCGGCACGGGTGGGAGCGCCCACCGGACGGCCGCCGCGCCCTGGCTGGTGGCCCGCCGCGGTGCTGGTCCAGGCGTCCATGACCCTGCTTCAGGTCCTCGGCGGCCTGTGGCTGGTGGGGCAGATCGTCGGTGTCATGTCCCCGAACCTGGGGGTGCCTGCGCTGCTGATGGTGATCGGCATCGTCGGCGGCCCGGTCGTGGAGTGGGGTTGCAGACTGGCGGCACGGGGGCCTGCCCGGCGCTACGGCCAAGAGGCGGAACGGCGGCTGTGGGAGGCGGCCGCGGGGTGCGGCCGGGCGCGGGTGCTGGACCCGGTGGCGGCCGAGCTGCTCCGCTACCGGGAGGTGCGGGAGCAGTACGGACGGGTGCTGGGAACTACGCCGGTGGGGTGAGCGCCCATCCTCGTACACATCGTTCACCCGGTCGGGTGGCGAAGTTCTCCACAACTCACGGGTAGTGCACAGGGCTCAGCGGGCTCGGCCCGACGGCGGCAGTCTGGATTCGCGGCGATCACGGCGCACCGGATCCCTCCCATGGAGAGGAGGGGGCGGGGCGGCGCGGTCACCTGCGACAGACGCGGTCGTACGGGACGAGCCCGTACGTGTATCCGGCCGGCGTCGGTGCCGGCGTGAGGGACGGTTCGTGAGATGAACGAGACGATGGTGTGTGTGGTGGGGAATGTGGCGACCCAGCCGGTCTGCCGCGAGTTGTCGACGGGCTCCTCGGCCCGGTTCCGGCTGGCGGTGACCGCGCGGTACTGGGACCGGGAGAAGAGCGAGTGGACCGACGGCCATACCAACTTCTTCACGGTGTGGGCGCGGCGTACCCTCGCGGCGAACGTGGCCTCGTCGGTGTCGCTGGGCGATCCGGTCGTGGTCCAGGGGCGGTTGAAGGTGCGCACCGAACAGCGGGACGGGCAGAGCTGGGTCTCGGCGGACGTCGACGCGGTGGCGATCGGCCACGATCTGTCGCGGGGCACCTCGGCGTTCCGGCGGACGCTCAGGGGGGAGACGGCGGCGCAGGCGCCGGCCCGGCCGGAGCCGAACTGGGAGACACCACCCCCAGGGCAGCGGCTCGACGCGGAGGCCGAACCATTTCCGGAGTCAGTCGGGGTGACGTGACATCAGGGACCGGGCGAGGCGCGACATCAAGGCGAGGTGGTGACACGACATCGGAGTGCAAGTGACGTGGCGTCAGGGTGCGTGTGCCGCTTTCGATGAGCGTCGCCCCGGTCGAACTGCGGCCTATCGGGGGGTCTGTTGTGAACACTCCGGACGTGAAACTCATCGATTTGTCGATTTGCCCTGTCTGTGAGCTGTGCGGGGGATAACGATTCCGAGTCGGATCGGTTGTCCGTCCATACGACTGGGAAGAGTGGTGCGCCGCATCCCTAGGATGCCGGGCATAGCTCACGGGGCTTCTGATTCTGCTGGTGGGACCACACCCCCCACGTCAACGGGTCCTGCTCGAAGGGAATTTCTGTGGTTTCTTCGTTCTCGGCGTCGTTCTCCGTGTCGTCCGGGCGGTCCGCGTGCAGACGAGGAGCGGCCCGTCTCGCCGCCGTGTCGCTCGCGTCCGGCCTCCTCGCCGCGGGCGTGATCGTCACGGCGGGCGCGGCCGTCGCCGAGGAGGAGGCGGTGCAGAGCCCGGGCGGAGCGACGGCCACCATCGGCGGCCTGAAGACGTACGGGACGGCCGTGATCCGCACCGACGGCGGGGAACAGCAGCTGCCCGCAGGGCTGTTCGAGATGTTCGTCGATGGCGGCGGCACCCTGCAGACCTACTGCGTCGACGTCCAGAACCCCACGCAGAAGGACGCCAAGTACCAGGAGACGGCCTGGAGCGGCACATCCCTGGGGCACAACGAGAACGCCGGCCGGATCAACTGGATCCTGCAGAACTCCTACCCGCAGGTGAACGACCTCGCGGCCCTGGCCGGCAAAGCGGGCGCCAAGGGGCTCACCGAACAGGACGCGGCGGCCGGCACCCAGGTGGCGATCTGGCGGTACTCGGACGGGGCCGACGTGACGGCCCTCGACCCGGAGGCCGAGAAGCTCGCGGACTACCTGGAGAAGAACGCCCGGAACCTCTCGGAGCCGACGGCCTCGCTGACCCTCGACCCACCGGCGGTCTCCGGGCGGGCCGGTGAACGCCTCGGGCCGGTCAAGGTGCGCACCAACGCCGACGCGGTGACGGTGACCCCGCCGTCGGACGCCACAGCCGCCGGGGTGAAGATCGTCGACGCGGGCGGCAAGGCCGTGACCTCCGCGCGCGACGGCAGCGAGCTGTACTTCGAGGTGCCCGAGGACACCGAGGACGGTTCGGCCGAGCTGGCCGTCGAGGCCTCCACCACCGTGCCGGTGGGCCGTGCCTTCGCCTCCGAGACCCGCAGCCAGACCCAGATCCTCGCGGGTTCCAGCGCGTCCACGGTCTCCGCCACGGCCACCGCGACCTGGGCCTCGGCCGGCGCGATACCCGCACTGTCCGCCGAGAAGAACTGCGCCGAGGGCGGCCTCGACCTCACCGTGGCCAACCCCGGGGACGAGCCCTTCACCTTCGAGCTGATGGGGATCGAGTACGGCATCGAGGCGGGCGAGACCCGGACGGTGACCATCCCGCTCCAGGAGGACCAGGCGTACGACTTCACGATCAAGGGAGCGAACGGCCTCACGAAGCACTTCCGGGGCGTCCTCGACTGCCGGACGGAGACCGAGGCCGGCGCGGCCGGCGAGTCCGTGCAGACGCTGAGCGAGCCCAGCCCGGCGACGGTGGGCGGCAACACCGCCACCGACTCCGCCGGAGACCTCGCCGAGACCGGCAGCTCCGGGGCCACCCCGGTGATCGGGGGCATCGCCATCGCCCTCGTCGTGATCGGCGGCGCCGTGATGATCGTCCTGCGCAAGCGGGAGCAGCAGAAGCAGTAGTCCCAGGAAAGAGTTCCTTGGCAATTCAACAGTGAGTGACCGCTCGGTGACATCCGCGAGCGACGCGGCCCCGGTACGCCCCCTGGCGCCGGGGCCGCGTCACTCTTTCCGGGGGCTCACCATCCGGTTTCCGTCGAGGGCTGGCCGTGCGGCAAGATGGGTGGTACTGCCCACTGCCAGATTTCAAGTTGCCGGACGGTTTCTCTTGGCTGAGTTCATTTACACCATGCGCAAGACGCGCAAGGCGCACGGCGACAAGGTGATCCTTGACGACGTATCGCTGAGCTTCCTGCCCGGCGCGAAGATCGGTGTGGTCGGTCCGAACGGTGCGGGTAAGTCCACCGTCCTCAAGATCATGGCCGGTCTGGAGCAGCCGTCGAACGGCGACGCGTTCCTCTCTCCCGGGTACACCGTCGGCATCCTCCTCCAGGAGCCGCCGCTGAACGAGTCGAAGACGGTCCTGGAGAACGTCCAGGAGGGCGTTGCCGAGATCAAGGGCAAGCTCGACCGGTTCAACGAGATCGCCGAGCAGATGGCCACCGACTACTCGGACGCGCTCCTCGAGGAGATGGGCAAGCTCCAGGAGGAGCTGGACCACGCCGAGGCCTGGGACCTGGACGCCCAGCTGGAGCAGGCGATGGACGCACTCGGCTGCCCTCCCGGCGACTGGGCCGTGACCAAGCTCTCCGGTGGTGAGAAGCGCCGCGTCGCCCTCTGCAAGCTGCTGCTGGAGGCCCCCGACCTGCTGCTCCTCGACGAGCCCACCAACCACCTGGACGCCGAGTCGGTGAACTGGCTGGAGCAGCACCTCGCCCAGTACAAGGGCACCGTCGTGGCCATCACCCACGACCGGTACTTCCTGGACAACGTGGCCGGCTGGATCCTGGAGCTCGACCGCGGCCGGGCCATCGGCTACGAGGGCAACTACTCGACGTACCTGGAGACCAAGCAGTCCCGTCTCAAGGTCGAGGGCCAGAAGGACGCCAAGCGCGCCAAGCGCCTCAAGGAGGAGCTGGAGTGGGTCCGCTCCAACGCCAAGGGGCGGCAGGCCAAGTCCAAGGCGCGTCTGGCCCGCTACGAGGAGATGGCCGCCGAGGCCGAGAAGATGCGGAAGCTGGACTTCGAGGAGATCCAGATCCCGCCGGGCCCCCGTCTGGGCAACGTGGTCGTCGAGGTCAACAACCTCAGCAAGGCCTTCGGTGAGAAGGTCCTGATCGACGACCTGTCCTTCACGCTGCCGCGCAACGGCATCGTGGGCGTCATCGGCCCGAACGGCGCGGGCAAGACCACCCTGTTCAAGATGATCCAGGGCCTGGAGCAGCCGGACGCCGGCACCATCAAGGTCGGCGAGACCGTCAAGATCTCCTACGTCGACCAGAGCCGCGAGAACATCGACCCCAAGAAGACGCTGTGGGCCGTCGTCTCCGACGAGCTGGACTACATCAACGTCGGCCAGGTCGAGATGCCCTCCCGCGCCTACGTCTCGGCGTTCGGCTTCAAGGGCCCCGACCAGCAGAAGCCGGCCGGTGTCCTCTCCGGTGGTGAGCGCAACCGCCTGAACCTGGCGCTCACCCTGAAGCAGGGCGGCAACCTGCTGCTCCTCGACGAGCCGACCAACGACCTCGACGTCGAGACCCTGTCGTCCCTGGAGAACGCGCTCCTCGAGTTCCCCGGCTGCGCCGTGGTCGTCTCCCACGACCGCTGGTTCCTCGACCGTGTGGCGACGCACATCCTCGCCTACGAGGGCGACTCCAAGTGGTTCTGGTTCGAGGGCAACTTCGAGTCGTACGAGAAGAACAAGATCGAGCGGCTCGGCCCGGACGCCGCCCGTCCGCACCGCGCCACCTACAAGAAGCTGACTCGGGGCTGATCTTGCGGCACATCTACCGCTGCCCACTGCGCTGGGCGGACATGGACGCGTACGGCCACGTCAACAACGTGGTCTTCCTCCGCTACCTGGAGGAGGCCCGTATCGACTTCCTGTTCCGCCCGGAGAAGGACTTCAAGCAGGGGTCCGTGGTGGCACGCCATGAGATCGACTACCGGCGGCAGCTCGTCCACCGGCACAAGCCGGTGGACATCGAGCTGTGGGTCACGGAGATAAGAGCGGCGTCCTTCACGATCACCTACGAGGTCAAGGACCCCGAGCAGGTCTATGTCACGGCCTCCACGGTGATAGTGCCGTTCGACTTCGAGGCGCAGCGGCCCCGCCGGCTCACCGCGGAGGAACGCGAGTTTCTTCAGGAGTACCGGGACGACGAGGAGGAGGGGGCCGTCGCGGCATGACGGTGCTCCACCTCGCCGACGAGGGGGAGGCGGCGGATCTCGCGGCCTTCCTCTCCCGGCTGCTCCACTACGACCGTGGAGCTTCGGTACGCCTCCAGGCCGCGGGTACCGCACTCGCCGTCTTCGGCAGGCCGCCGTCCTTCGAGGTGCTGGCGATCCGGGCGGTACGGCTGGCGAAGCCGTACGAGAACGGGTTGGACGTCACGCTCGACGTGACCGTGTCGGCCGGTGAACTGCTGGAGTCGATCGACGAGTCGGCGGCCACCGCGGTCGTGCCCGCCGCCGTCACCGGGCCGCCATGGGCGGGGGTGCTGCCTCCGCGCGGCGGCTGGCGCCGCGAGCCGGGGCTGCCGGCCCAGGACACGGTGCGGGCGATGGTCGCCGAGGCCGTCACCGAGTTCCGCTCCCGAACGGGAGAGCTGGCGCCGGAGCGGCGCACCCGCGCCGAGCTGGATCGCATCGGGCGGGAGATCTGGTCCCGGCCGATCGGGGACACCGCCCTGCCCGTACGGGCCGCGCACGCGGCCCAGTCGCTCGGCTTCCTGAGGCAGACCGGGGGCCGCCCGGCCGAGGAGCAGGAGCCGGCGCTGTTCTCGTCGGGCGCGTGGCTGCGCCTGCGCACGCCGTACGGGTCGATCGCCGTACGGCGCGCGGGGCTCGGCGCGCTGGACGTCAGCGTCCGCTGACCACCCGGCTCAGTCGGGAGTGTTCACCATCGAGGCCGCGGCGTACGTCAGGTAGTTCCACAGGGTGTGCGCGTGTTCCTCGGAGAGGTTCAGTTCGTCGACGGCGACGCGCATGTGCTTCAGCCACGCGTCGTGCGCGGCCCGGTCGACGGTGAACGGGGCGTGGCGCATCCGCAGGCGGGGGTGGCCACGGTTCTCGCTGTAGGTGGTGGGGCCGCCCCAGTACTGGATCAGGAACAGCACGAGGCGCTCCTCCGCCGGGCCCAGATCCTCCTCCGGATACATGGGCCGCAGGATCGGGTCCTCGGCGACCCCCTCGTAGAAGCGGCGCACGAGGCGCCGGAAGGTCTCCTCGCCACCGACCTGTTCGTAGAAGGTCTGCTCCTGCAGCGTGCCGCGCCGAATCTCTTTCACGTGTCCCATGGTCTCAGACGGGGGGACGGAGGACTCAAGGCTTAGGACCATGGAGAAAACCCACACCCGACGGCACCGTGTCCGGCCCGGCGGCGCCTTCCGGGTGACTTCCGGAGGCGGTCGGCGGTGGATTCCAGGCCTGTGCGCTGTGACACTCGCCTCCGGGGTGCGTCCGGCAGCACAGTGGACACATGGGCACGCACGCTGTGGACCAGGACTTGGAACGCCTCGCCGCACAGGCACGGTCGGCGCTGGTGCGCGAGATCGAGCGGAGCGGGGCCTGGGACGCCGACCCGGTCTGGCGGGAGGCGTTCGAGGCGGTCCCGCGGCATCTCTTCGTCCCGTACTACTACGTCGGGGTCGTGGGCGGCTTCGAGCGGCTGTGGGGCGAGGAGCGTGACCCGAAGCGGCGGGAGCGATGGGTGCGGGGCGCCTACGCGGACGCGCCGCTGGCCACGCGCGTGAAGGACGGTGAGTTGATCTCCTCCAGCAGTCAGCCCTCGTTGATGGCGTCGATGCTGGCCGAGCTGGAGGTGGAGGAGGGCCACCGGGTCCTGGAGATCGGCGCGGGAACCGGCTACAACGCCGCTCTGCTCGCGCACCGGCTGGGCGACGACCTGGTCACCACCGTCGACCTGGACGCCGACATCACCGAGGCCGCGCGTACCCATCTGCACGCCGCCGGGTACCACCCGGCCGTCGTCACCGGGGACGGGGCGCGCGGGGTGCCCGAACGGGCCCCGTACGACCGGATCATCGCGACCTGCACGCTCCACTCGATCCCGCCCGCCTGGCTCGCCCAGTGCGCCCCCGGTGGACGCATCATGACGCCGATGGCCACGGGGCTGGTAGTGCTGCGGGTCACGGACGCCGAGCACGCGGAGGGGCGGTTCCTGCACACGGCGGCGTACTTCGTGCCGTTGCGCGGGGGCGGGGGGCCGGAGGAAACGCACCCGCATCTGGGCGGGCTGCCGCAGCAGGCCCGGGACCACGAACTCTTCCGGTTCCTGCTGGCCCTGACGGCGGGCAGCCTCGACCCGCACGAGGCGCTCGCGCTGTGGCAGCGCGAGGGCATGCCGTCGCGCGAGCGCTACGGGATCACCGTCAGCGGAGACCGGGCCTGGGCCTGGCTGGACGACCCGGAGGGGCCGTACGCCTGGCCCCTGCCGTGAGCAGGCGGGCCCGGACGCCGGGGTCCGGGCAGTCGAACGGGGTCGGCCGAACCGGTCGGCCGACCCCGGTCATCCTGTCCTCGCGGGTCAGCCCCGGCGGATCGTGATCGTCGTCCACGCGCCCACGTGGACCCGGTCCCCGTCCTGGAGCGGGACCGGCACGAAGGGCTGGATGGGCTCCTCGGAGCCGTTGACCGTGGTTCCGTTGGTGGAGTTCTGGTCGACGACCGCCCAGGTGCCGTCCGGCTGCTGCACCAGCACCGCGTGCTGGTGCGAGACTCCCGGGTCCTCCGGCGGCACCGACAGATCGATGTCGGGGGTGTCGCCGGTGGAGTGCCGACGACGTCCGATGGTGATCTGGTTGCCGGTGAGGGTGCGCTGCTGCTCGGGGGAGTACGCGGGCAGGTTCAGGCCGGCGGCCTCGGGGCCCGAGCGCTGCATCATCGCCATGAAGTACTCGCGGTCCGGGCCGATGGTCGCGCTCCAGGTCGCCGGTGCCTGCGGGTACGCGGGACCGGGCGGGGCCTGGGTGACCCCGGGCTGCGGGTAGCCGTAGCCGCCGGGGCGCGCTCCCGCGCCACCGGGACCGCCGGGACCCGAAGGACCGCCCGGGCCGCGGGAGCCACCGGGGCCGGCCGAGGAGGGCGGGGAGATCACCCAGTCGTCGTCGCCCCCGAAGGAGGGGCCACCCGACTGCGGGTGCCCACCGGGACGACCCGGACCACCCGGGCCGCCATGCCCGCCAGGACCCCCCGGCCCACCGGGGCCGCCCGGCTGCGGGCGTCCGGTCTCCTGCGGGAAGGCGGGGGGAGCCGGCGGGCCCGGCTGCTGGAACGCCTGGGGTGCGCCACCGGGACCCGGACCACCAGGGCCCGGACCGCCGGGACCACGGCCGCCCGGGCCGCCGCCCGGGCCGCCGAAGCCTCCGGGGCCCGTCAGACCGGGACCGCCGGGGCTGCTCAGGCCGGGTCCACCCGGTCCACCGGGTCCGCCTGGGGTCGGCCCGGGCGGAGGGGGAACCGGCCGCGAGGGGTCGCCGCCGAAGCCCGACGGGCCGGGACGCGAGGGGTCGCCGCCGAATGCGGAGGGACCGGGCTGCCCGGGCTGACCCGAGGGGCCGCCACCGAACCCGGACGGGCCGCCCGGCCGAGCAGCACCACCGGGTCCCGAGGGGCCGCCGGGGCCACCCGGGCCGCCAGGGACACCACCGGGTCCACCGGGTCCACCAGGTCCACCGGGTCCACCCGGACCCGGCTCGGAGCCGTAGGGCGGGCCCGGGGGGATGGGCTCGGCGGGACGATTCATCTGCGAGGGGCGCGAGCTCTGGTAGTCGTACGCGTCACCGCCGCCGTAGGACGGCGGGGGCGGCTGCTGGAAGCGGAGCGCCGGGTTCCCACCCGGGCCGGGGCCGGGACCACCGGGACCGGAGCCGCCGGGGCCCGACCCGCCGGGGCCCGAACCGGGCCCGGGGGCCGACGGGCGCGGCGCGGCCGGGGTGTACGTGGTCGCCGTGTTGGTCAGGAAGTTCCACCGGCACTCCTCGCAGAAGGGGGCGCCGCCCTCACGGGGCGTGCGGCACTGCGGGCAGAGCTCCGGCTCGGCGGCGAGGTGCGGGCGTCCGCCGGCGCCGCCCGCACCCGGAGGCGGGGGAGGCGAGCCGGGCGGCGGGTATCCGTAACCGGCGCCCGGGGGCGGCGGTGGTGGCGGGGGCACGGCACCGGCCATACGGTGACCGCAGACCTCGCACCAGTCGTCGGAACCCGACTGGTGTCCGTTCGGGCAGGTCGGCATGTCGGCGCTTCCCCCTCTCCTTTCCGGCCCTCGGGCCGGGTCCTGTGGCCGCGACGGGCCGGTATGGCCGATCGTGTCCGGATCCCCGATGGGGGAGCCAGGCTCTCTCGCAGCGGTACTACTCGGTATTCCGGTACTTCTCGGCTACTGCTACTGCTACTTCTTTACACGAACAGTCTTTGTGGACCGGGTCTCGAGAGTCATCTCGTCGGCCTCCGTGACCTTCGCCTTCAGTCGCACAGTACCTGTCGCCGCGTCGACCACGTCCACCACCTTCGCAAGCAGTTTCGCAGTATCCGCGTTGCCCGACACACTCGCGAGCTGGACGGCCCGCCCGAGCTTGGCTGTCGCGCCGTCGATATCACCCGCTTTGCGGGCATCCAGGCCTTGTTGGATGACTTCTGCCAGTTCGGCCTGGCCCGTGTAGTGGGCCACCTGAGGGTTGATCGAGGTGGACGCGGCCATGTCGTCGGTCCACACGGCCTTCACCAGACCCTGGGCGCCGAGGTTCTGCGCGCCGCCGTCGGACTGTGGGATGACCAGCGACACACGGGCCGCGAGCATCTCCTGGCCGAGGGAGGCGGGCGGGACCTCGACGCACACGTGGTAGTCCCGGGACTCGTCTCCCCAGGAGCCGGTCGGATAGTCCCCGGCGCGCGGGCCGGCCTCGGTACGACGGTCCGTCAGGTCCACGACGGTGGGGGCGACTTGCTTCACGAACTTGATCTGCGTGCCGACCGGTGTCCACAGCCTGAGGGCGACGTCCGCTACCTCCTTGCCCATGGTCGCCTCCATGATGTGGGTGAAGTCGGCGGACAGCGCGGCCGGGTCGGCGACGATGTCGGCGGTGCCGAGGAGGGCGGAGGCGATCGCCGTCACCTCCTTGACCTCCCAGTCGGTGCCCACTCCCCGCGCGTCACAGGTGAACCGTCCGGCACAGGCGTCCAGCGCGGCCCGCAGATCCTCGGGCGACTCGTGCTCGTTGCGGCCGTCGGTGAGCAGGATGCCGTGGCGTATCTCGACGTCGGCGGAGGCGAGCAGGCGGTCGGCGAGCCTCAGCCAGGTGCCGATCGCGGTACCGCCGCCCGCGCTGAGCCTGCGCAGCGCCTGCTTGGCCTGGTCCCGCGTGGCGGGGTCGGCGACGGCGAGCCGGCCGCCGCCGGGGTAGACCTCGCGAGCCACATGGGTGCCGTCGATCACCGCGAAGTGAACTCCGTCGCGCAGGGTGTCGATCGCGGCGGCCGTGGCGTCGCGGGCGTTGCGCATCTTGGTCGGCGGGTAGTCCATCGACCCCGAGCAGTCGACCATGATCGCCACGGCGGCTGACGGACCCTGTCCGGGCGAGTAGAGGTGCGGTGCCGTGACAGCGCTGCCCACGGTGCCGCCGCCGGTCGCGCTCACGGTCACGATCGCGTTGACCTCGCGGCCGCCCTCCGGCAGGTACTCGTTCTGGTACACGTCCACCGAGAACTGCGGCACGTTCGACTTCGAGAAATTGGCCATGCCTACTCTGCTCCCCCTAGCGGCCCCACAGCACGTGGGGTGATGACTGTGCGTGCCTGTGCCCGGACCGGTCCCCTCCGGTCCGTCGGCCGTTCCCGTCCGGCCGCCGAGGCGCCCGCGAGTCCCCGCCCCGCGAACGTCCTCAGGCCGATCCTGCCCCCTGGGGCGGGGCCGGGAACGGCAGGACGGCCACTGTTACGTTGTCGTGGCCACCGCCGTCCAGGGCCCGGCCGACCAGAACCTGTGCGCAGTGCAGAGGGCGCTGGGCCGCGTCGAGGGGCACGGCCTCGGCCATCTCCTCGGCGGCCTCCGCGTAGTTCCACAGTCCGTCGGTGCACACCACCACTACACCCGGGCGGTCCGGCTTGAAGGAAGCGGTGTGCGGCTCCAGTTCGTACGCATCCGCGCCGAGCCAGCCGGTGATCGCGTGGGCGCGCTCGTCGGCGTACGCCTCGGCCTCGTTCATCAGTCCCGCTGCCACCATCTGGGCGGCCCACGAGTCGTCCTCGGTGAGCCGGGCCGAGGGGGCGCCACGGTCCACCGGCACCCAGTAGGCGCGGCTGTCGCCGACCCAGCCGACGACGAGCAGGTTCGGGGTGACGACGGAGCCGACGATGGTGCACGCCGGCGCGTTCTGGTGCGGGGCGTGCTCCTGGGCCGTCTCCGGTTCCCCGGCGAGGGCGTTCACCGCGTTGGACGCGGCGACGATCGCGTCGTGCATCGCCTGCTGCGGGTGGGTGCCGCGCGGCAGGGACTCCAGCAGTGTCTCGTTCGCGGCGCGGGCCGCGGCGAGCGAGGCGTCGTCGGGGCGGGTCGCGGAGGACACACCGTCGCAGACGATCGCGACGACCGCGGGGGAACCGTCGGGCAGCGCGGTCGAGGAGACGGCGAACGCGTCCTCGTTGCGGTGGTGGCGCAGGCCACGGTCACTGACCGCGGCGACCGCGCCCAACTCCTGCTCCATGTGGTCGCGTTCACGCGGCTGGGCGTGGCCACAGTTCTCGCAGTAGCCGTCCCGGTCGACATGGCCCGCGCGGCAGGCCACGCACAGCTTCATACCGGCCGGCGGGGTCGCGAGGTCGGTGGTGCGCGGGTCCGGTGGCTGCGGCGCGGCGAGCGGGTACTCGTCGGGCTCACTGGGCCGGTCGAAGCGAACACCGCGGCCGTGGCCGGAGAGCTCGCCGCCGCCGGAGTCGGTGCCCGGGATGTCGGTGGGGCGGACCACCGGCGGGGGCGTGTCGGAGCTGGGCTCGGACGCGACGGGCCAGGCCACGGGCGCGGCCTCGTCCGGCACGTCACCCGCCGCCCCGTTCATCGTCAACGTCGGGTGGTCCTCCGGCGGTGCGGGCACCGCCGAGAGGTCATGGCCGCACGCACCGCAGAAGCGGTCGTCCGAGGCGAGGGGCCACTCGCAGATCGGGCACTTCGTCAGCGCGGTCGGCTGGGGCATCTGCGACATGAACTACACCCACGTCCGGGGGCGGTAACGGTTGGCACGTTCCACCAGGTCGATCCTCTCCTCGCCGCCTTGCGCGAGCCGGGCCAGCGTGCGGTACGCCCGCTCCAGTCCGAAGCGGAGGCCACGCTCGTCCAGTGCGCTGCCGAGCAGCATCCGCTCGCCGCCCGCCGGGGGCACGGCACCCTGGCTACCGGAGAGTACCCAGTCCAGGGCGCAGCCGAGGACCTCTGTGGACAACTGCTCGCGGCGCACCGCGTCCAGACCGTACCCGCCGAGCGCCTCGACCTGGCCCGCGGCGGCGGTCAGGTCGTCCAGGAACGGCGCGCCCGGGGCGGCCCCGGACGCGAGCGTCGTCTCCGTACGGTGTCTCAGCCGCGCCCGGACGGCGGCGACCCGGGCGGCGGTGTAGTGGATGGACGCCTCCGGCACGGACTCCAGGACGCTCACCGCGTTCTGCCGGTCCCCCGCCGTCAGCCGCACCCGGGCGAGCCCGAACGCGGCGCTGACGAAGCCAGGGTCGGTCGTCCACACCAGACGGTAGTACTCGGCGGCGTTGTCGAGCTGCCCGAGCACCTCGGCGCACAGCCCCAGGGCCAGCTTGGGGGCCGGTTCGCCCGGGAAGGCGTCGTAGATCGCGTCGAAGGACAGCGCTGCGTTCTCGTGGTCACCGGTGGCGAGCGCGGCCACGCCCCGGTACCAGACCACCCGCCAGTCGTCGGGGTGGTCCCGCTCCAGGGCGTCCAGCGTGGCCAGCGCGATGGTGAACTCGCCCATCTCCAGGCGGGCCCGCAGCTCCCGCAGCCGCAGCTCCAGTGAGCCGGTGGGCGCCGCGTGCAGCGCCGTGATCAGCTCGGCGGGCGCGGAGGTCATGAGACCGGCCAGGAACCCGGCGTTCGGGTCCCCAGGGTCCACCCGTGGGACGGGCAGCGCGAGGGCCGCCGCGGCGGTGTCCACGGGCTTGGTGAGCCGCGTGGCGGCGGACAGGTCCGGGCCGCCGGTGAGCAGGGCCGGCGTACCGGTGGCCGAACCTCCGTTCCCGGTGGCCGCCCTGCCCGGTCGTAGGGCCTTCCCGGACGGCAGCGGCCGTGTCCCCAGTCGCGACACCTCCCCGTCGAGCTCCGCGAACAACTCCGTGTCCGTGACCTTCACTTCCGGGCCGAAGAGCGTGGACAGCGCCGGACGGGCGCGGCCCGTCTGGAGGGACACGACCTCCCGGAGCACACCTGTGAGCTGCTCCGACATCTCCTGCGCGGAGGCGAACCGGCGGGCCGGGTCGGGGTCGGTGGCCCGGACCAGCAGCCGGTAGAACGACTCGTACCGGCGGAAGACCTCGATGTTGTCCGGGTCGGGCAGGGAGTCCACGAAGACGTTCGTGTAGCCCTGGAAGTCGAAGGTGAGCACCGCGAGCGTACGGGCGACCGTGTAGAGGTCGGACGCCACGGACGGGCCGACGTCGGCGACCTCAGGCGCCTGGTAGCCGACCGTGCCGTAGATGGCCGACTCGTCGTCGTCCATCCTGCGCACCGCGCCCATGTCGATCAGCTTCAGCTGGTCCTCGGTCTGGATCGCGTTGTCGACCTTGAAGTCGCAGTACAGCAGGTTGCGGCTGTGCAGGTGGCCGAGGGCCTCCAGCGCCTCGATGCCGTACGCGCAGGCCTGCTCGACCGGCAGCGGATCGCGGCGGCCGTCCGGGGTGCGGCGGCCGTTGGCGATCTCCTTCAGGGACTTGCCGCCGACGTACTCCATGACGATGTACCCGTCCAGCGAACCGGTGCGCTGGTCGAGGTGCTCGACGAAGTTGTAGATGCGGACGATGTTGGAGTGCTCGATCTCGGCGAGGAAGCGGCGCTCGGAGATCGCGGCGGCCATCGCGTCCTGGTCCCCGGTGTCGAGGAGGCCCTTCAGCACGACCCAGCGGTCCGACACCGCCCGGTCTATCGCCAGATAGATCCAGCCCAGACCCCCGTGCGCGAGACACCCCACGACCTCGTACTGGCCGCGCACGATGTCACCGGCATGCAGCTTCGGCACGAACGAGTACGGGTGGCCGCACTTGGTGCAGAAGCCCTCCGTGCGCCCCGGCCGGTCACCGCGCGCCCGCCCCACCGGCGCCCCGCAGTCCGAGCGCGAGCAGAACCGCTTGCGCTCCGGGACCTCGGCGGTCTCCAGCACCATCGAGCGCGGGTCCGGGCGCGGAACATCCGGCACCTGGACGAGACCGACACCGAGCCGGGCCCGCCCCGAGGAACTCGCGGTCTTCCCGGAACTGCGCACCGAAACCGAGCGGCCCGTCGACGTGCCCGACAGGGCGCGCGAGAGCCGGCCCGACACCGAGCGCCGCGACTGGGAGGAGCGCGCGGACGACCGCGAGGAACGCGAACTGGAACCCGAGCCGCGCGAGCCCCGTCCTCCGGTGATGCCCGTGGCCGGGGAGGAGACCATGCCGCCGGCCGAGACGACCGGCGCCAGACCGCAGGTGTCGCAGTACAGCTCGCCGCCGCCCATGTCCTCGTACGACCCCGAGCAACCGGGCCGCTGGCACGACTGCTGCGGAACCTCTCCTGCCGGCTGACTCACGATTTCTCCCCTCCCCGGTCCTGCGGCTCCCGCCGGCCGGGCACGGGCGTGCCCAGCAGCTCCGCCACCGCGTGCTGGTAGCGCAGCACCGCCTGCTCGGCGACGCGCAGATCGCAGGGGGCGCTCCACAGCATGCGGCGGGCCACGTCGTACCGCTCCACCAGCAGCGAGTCCTCCGCGAGACCGTGCCGGGCGACCTTCGCCTTGTACGCGTCGAGCCGGCCGCGCAGCTCGGCGCGGACCGCCAGCGGCGCGGTGACCGCGGTCAACGACTCGCGGGCCCGGAGCAGTTCGTCGTCCGCCTTCTGCTCCAGGGACTCCAGGAGCGGGGACAGCCGGTGCCACTGCCCGTGTCGGCGGTACTCGGCCGCCAGCGCCAACTGCTCCTGGAGCACCGTCGGCGGGCCGCTCACCACGGGTACCTCGGTCGCGGCGATCTTCGCCAGCACCTCTCCGCGGGCGCTGCGCGCCTCGGCGAGCGTACGGTCCGCGCGGCTCAGCACGTCCCGCAGCTTCACCAGCCGCGCCTCGGCGTCCTGGCGGACCGTCAGTACCGCCTCGATCTCCCGCCGTACGTCGTCCAGGGCGCGCGCCTCACGGTCGTACGTCGAGGTGTCCGGGCGGCCCCCGCCGGGGGCCGAACTGCCCGGTGCGGGCAGCCAGTAGGCGAGCGGGTCGGAGATGACCTCCTCGCGGAGCCTGGTCAGGGTGCGGGTGATCCGCTCCAGGTCGTCGCCGGCCGGGTGCTCGCCGGGGCGTACGCCCACGGAGTGCGCGAGCTGACGGGTGCGCTGGAGCTCGGCGGCCAGTAAATCGATCCGGGCGGGCAGCGCGGACCACACCGCGTCCGCGGCGACGACCATGTCCAGCGACGACGCGTACAGCTCGTTCATCCGGTCCACCAGCGTGGACAGGGAGAACTGCTCGCTGAGCCGGCCGGCGCCCTGGAGCGTCGGCGCGTTCGCCATGGCGGTGGCGGAACCCGCGACGGTGACGGCCTCGCCGCGCAGCAGCTCGGTCAGCTCCACCAGGTCCTCACGGCTGGACCAGCGGCGGCGCGAACGGATCTCGCGGGCGCTGCGCAGCGCGTCCGAGTACGCGTCGAAGTACGCCCACAGCAGGGTGATCGACGCCTCCGTGGCCTCCCAGCGCTCCTTGGTGACGCCGGTCAGCTCGGCACCTTCGAGCAGTCTGCGGCCCGCGTGGTCCTGGAGGGCGAGGAGCGAGGTCTCGATGGCCTCGTGTTCCGCGCCGAGCCGCGCCAGCGCACGGTCCACCTCGTCCCGGTCCATCACCGGCCCGGTGGATCCCGCGACGCCCATCGATCACCTCTCGCTGCTGTCGGTGTCGGTCAACTTGCCTTGTCAGTCCCGGTACTTCTGGTCGGGTGGCGGAAGGGACTTCGTGGAGTCCTCGCCGAGGGTCGCGGACAACCACTCCTTGTAGGAGGACTGCCAGCCGTCCTTGAGGTAGTCCTCCAGGACCTGGTTGACCCGGCGTACCAGATCGTCCGCCTTGAGATTCATCGCCACGCCGTAGTACTCGGTGGTGAACGGCGCGCCCATCAGCTTGACCGTCGGGTCCTGCGCCGCCTGGCTCGCGGCGAGCGCCCCGTCGGTGACCACCGCGTCGACCTCGCCGAGCTGGAGCCGCACCAGGCAGTCGAGTTGGTTCGGCGGGTTGACGGAGGTGATGTCGGCGGAGGCCACGAGCTTGCCCGAGTCCTGGTCGGCGTCCAGGGTCTCCCACGCGGTGGAACCGCTGGCCGAGCAGATCTTCTTGCCCGCCAGCGTCTTGTCGTAGCCCTTGATGGACGAGGACTTGGGGACCAGGACCTGCTGGCCGGTTCTGAAGTACGGCTGGGAGAAGGCGACGTCCTTCATCCGGTCGCAGCTGATCGTCATGGTGCGGACCACCATGTCGACCTGCCCCTCCTGGATCGCCTTGATGCGTTGGTTGGTGGGGATCGCACGGAAGCGCACCTTCGTCGCGTCACCGAGGATCTCCTTGGCGATGCGGTGCGCGATGTCGATGTCGAAGCCCTCCAACTCGGCCTTGCCCTCGGTGTTGTTCGGGTCGCGGTAGCCCCAGCGGTAGCTGTTCTGGTCGACACCGATCGTGATGAAGCCGTTCTTCTTGATCCTGGTGATCGTGGGGCCGGACTCGTCCGACGAGGGCTTGAGGCTGCGGTTCTGCGGGTCGCGTTTGGTCTTGCAGTCGTCCGCCCGGACCTGTTCGCCGTGAGCGACGCCCTGGCCGCCGGTGCCGGCCGGGCCGTGGCCGCGGGTCCCGCTCAGCGGCAGAACCAGTGCGAAGACCACGGTCAGGGCGCAGAGGACCGCCATCGCGCCCACGCCGCCCCAGCCCCTGAGGCCTGCCCGCAGGCGTCGTACCGCTTCCATCGCTCCTCCTTCCACCGTGTTCCCTCCCGCCGGCCTCATCGGTACTCCGAGAGCCTGCGCCCGATGCCCAGCACCGCGCCCGCCGCACCGAGCACGGCCAGGACGGCGGCGCCGACGGGGAGCCCGGTCATCGCGTCCAGACCTCCCCTGGCCGCCTGCTCGAACTCCCTCTTCTCATGCCTGAGCGCCGTGTTCAGGTTGTCGTCGACCTTGTCGAAGCACTCACCCGTCGGCTTGTCGCCCGCCTCGCAGTCCGGTGTCGCCGTGCCGCCGATCACCTGGTCGAGGGCGCACTGGTACTTGCCCTCCTCGTCGGCCGTACGGGCGCTGCGGTGCCGGTCCTGCCACACGTCCATGTTGGCGACGGCGGCCTTCACGGGCTGTGCGCCCTTGTCGTCGTCGGCGAGCCGCCCGGCGGTGGCCAGCTGCGACGCGAGCGTCTTCATCTCCGTCGTGAACCTGTGGTCGAACTTGTCGACGACGACGCCCTTCTCGTTCTCCTCGGTCTCCGCGCCCCGGCTGATCAGTGTCAGGTTCTCGTTGCCACGGGCCTTGAGGGAGGCGATGCGGGCGTCGTTCAGCACGGTCAGGGAGCGTACGCCGTGGTCGTAGGAGTCGTTGAGACCGGAGCGGGCGAGGGTGTGGCCGGCGACCAGCCACAGCAGGACGACCGTGGAGGCGGCCGTCGCCGCGACCAGGCCGTGGTTCAGCACGCGGTTGGTGTGCCGGTAGTTGCGGCGCTGGGCCCGGACGAGGGCGCCGAGGGCGGCGACACCGAGGGCGATCGCGGCCCACGGGTAGGACGTCGCGTCGGAGTAGTCGTCGCTCAGCCGCCGGTTCTCGTTGTTGTAGATCTTCTGTGCCTTGGGCAGCATCTGGTCCTGCATGATGCTGTTCGCGTACCGCAGATACGCGCCGCCCAGCGGGTAGCCCAGCCGGTTGTTGGCGCGGGCCCGCTCGATCAGGCCCTTGTACTTCGGCAGCAGGGCGTTCAGTTCGGCGACGCGCTTCTCGGACTCGGAGCCGGGCTCCGAGGCCGCGGCGGCGGTGGCGAGGCCGTTGGCGGCCTCCCCGATCTCGCGCTCGTATCTCGCGCGTGACTCCGGTGTCTCCTGACCGCCCGCCAGGAAGCCGCTGGAGGCCGCCGTGTTGGCGTCGGCGAGGGAGCTGTAGACACCGGCAGCGGCGGAGCTGAGGGGCTGGCTGCTCGTCAGGACGTCATCGGCGGCCGTCGCACGGTCGTTCATCTGCCAGGCGGTGACGGAGCCGAACGCGACGACCAGCAGGGCGAGAACGGCGCCGATGATGCGCAGCCGGCCGGGCTCGGTCGTCGCGGCGGCGCGCAACTGGTCGAGGCCCTCGGCGAACGCCGTGCGGCGGGGCGGACCGCCGTCCGGCGCGGGGGACGGCAGGGGGGACCTGGGCGCCGCGGGTGTGGCCTGGGGCGGCACGGAGGGGCCTGTGCCCGGTCCCGCGGGCGGTGCCGGCGGCGGCGCGCTGCCCTTCGGCGTGTATGTCACCTGACCTCCCCCTGGTCATCCGTCCATCACTTCCGCCCGGGACCCGGGCAGAGGTGCACGGCCGCAAGTATCGCCGCCGGGACTGACATCCGCACAGGCCTTGACTCGATCTTGTTCCCCGATCGTGTCTTGGATGCCACACCGGGCGACTTCCCGCGTGACGGAAGGCTTCCCGCACCACCCCCTGCCCATGAATACGCCTGCCGGGTGGGTTCGGTTCCCGCACGGTTCGAACGTGTACGCGGAGGGGGTGTCGGGGGGAGGGGCGGTTCAAGGAGCTTCGAAGTGGGCCCGTAGGCGCGCGTGCACCTCCTCCTCCGCGCCCAGCCGGTCCAGGCCCAGCAGCGCGGCCCCCAGGACCGGGGCGGCCGTGACGACCCGGGGGGTCGCCTTGGGTGCGGCGTCGACGAGCAGCTCGCGTACCCGGGCGTCGAGGCGGGGATGGCGGGCGGCGAGGACGCCGCCGCCGAGGAGGACGGGGGTCTCCTCGGTCAGCAGGTCCAGGCGGGTCAGCGCCACCGTTGCCATGGACACCACCTCCTCGGCCAACCGGTCTACCAGGGAACCGGCGACCGGGTCACCGGCCGTCGCCGTGGCGAAGAGGACCGGGGTCAGTTCGTGGCGGCGGAGGTTCGGGATGTGCCCCAGGTGGAAGGCCTCGATCAGGGAGTACACGGAGCCCAGGCCGAAGTGCGCGGGCAGGGTCCGCGCCAGCGCGGTCGGGCCGCCCCGGCCGTCCTCCGCGCGGGCCGCGTGCCACATCGCCTCCTCGGCCAGGCCCCAACCGCCGCCCCAGTCACCGGAGATACGGCCGAGGGCAGGGAAGCGGGCGGTGCGGCCGTCGGGGCGCATGCCGACGCAGTTGATGCCCGCGCCGCACACCACGGCCACGCCCCGGGGTTCGGCCACACCGGCCCGCAGGATCGCGAACGTGTCGTTGCGGACCTCCACCGACGTGCCCCACGCGCGGGCGTGCAGCGCGGCCGCCAGCCGCTCCTCCTCGACGGGGAAGTCCGCGTTGGCGAGACAGGCCGACACATGCTCGACGGCCGTGACCCCGGCCGCGGCGAACGCCTCCCGCACCACCTCCGCGAGGGCGTCCACGGCCGCGGTCACCCCCACGGCCGGCGGCTGGAACCCGCCCCCGCGAGCCGTCCCCAGCACCTCCCCGCCGGACCCGATCACCGCGACATCGGTCTTGCTGTTTCCTGCGTCGACCGCGAGCACACCGGCCCGCCGACGTCCACCGCCGACGGATCCCACGCCGCCGACGGGGCCCGCGACCGCGCCGCCCCCCGTTCCTGAGTCGCTCACGCCCACGCGAGGTGCTCCCGGTTGTGTGCGATCAGCTGGTCGGTGAGGGTGTCGGCGTAGGCGTACTGGCCGATCAGGGGGTGGGCCAGCAGGGCGCGGAAGACACGGTCGCGGCCGCCGCGCAGGGCCGCGTCGAGGGCCAGGTCCTCGTACGCGGTCACGTTCGCCATCAGGCCGGCGAACAGCGGGTCCACGGGCGGGACGGGCAGCGGGGTGACGCCCCTCGGTCCCACAGCCGCCTGGACCTCGATCACCGCGTCGGCGGGGAGGAAGGGCAGCGCCCCGGAGTTGTACGTGTTCACCACCTGGTACGGGCTTCCGGTCCCGCCCAGCAGGCCCGCCGCCAGGTCCACCGCGGCCTCCGAGTAGTACGCGCCGCCGCGCTTCGCGAGCAGCGCCGGCTTCTCGTCGAGGGCCGGATCGGCGTACATGTCGAGCAACCGGCGCTCCATGTCCGCCACTTCGGCGGCACGCGACGGCTTCGTGCGCAGTTCCCGTACGACCTCGTCGTGGGCGTAGTAGTAGCGCAGGTAGTAGGAGGGGACGACGCCGAGGCGGTCGAGGAGGGGTCGGGGGAGGCGGAGGTCGGCGGCGATGGTGTCCCCGTGGCCGGTCAGCAGCTTCGGCAGGACGTCCTCGCCCGAGGGCCCGCCGAGCCGCACACCTGTCTCCCAGGTGAGGTGGTTCAGACCCACGTGGTCCAGGTGGACGGCGGCCGGGGCGACGCCCAGGTGAGCGGCGAACTTCCGCTGGAGCCCGATCGCCACGTTGCACAGTCCGACCGCCCGGTGCCCGGCGCGGAGCAGCGCGCGGGTCACGATGCCCACGGGGTTGGTGAAGTCGATGATCCAGGCGGCCGGGTTGGTGCGGCGGACACGTTCGGCGATGTCCAGGACGACCGGGACCGTGCGCAGCGCCTTGGCGAGGCCGCCGGCGCCGGTGGTCTCCTGGCCGACGCAGCCGCACTCCAGCGGCCAGGTCTCGTCCTGTTCACGGGCGGCCTGCCCGCCGACCCGCAGCTGGAGCAGGACGGCGTCGGCGCCCTCGACGCCCCGGTCCAGGTCGGCGGTCGTCACGATCCGGCCGCCGTGCCCCTGGCGGGCGAAGATCCGGCGGGCCAGGCCGCCGACCAGCTCCAGGCGCTCCTCGGCCGGGTCGACGAGCACCAGTTCCTCGACCGGCAGGGTGTCCCTGAGCCGGGCGAACCCGTCCACGAGTTCGGGTGTGTAGGTCGATCCTCCGCCGACCACGGTGAGCTTCATATGCGTATCAACCCTTTACTCCGGTCAGGGTGACGCCCTCGACGAACGCCTTCTGGGCGAAGAAGAACACGAGGATCACGGGGGCCATGACCAGGACGGTCGCGGCCATGGTCAGGTTCCAGTCGGTGTGGTGCGCGCCCTTGAAGGACTCCAGGCCGTAGGACAGGGTCCAGGCGGCGGGGTTCTCGGAGGCGTAGATCTGCGGGCCGAAGTAGTCGTTCCAGGCGTAGAAGAACTGGAAGAGCGCCACGGCCGCGATGCCCGGCCTGGCCATCGGCAGGACGACCCGCAGCAGGGTGCGCAGCTCGCCGCAGCCGTCCACCCGGGCCGCGTCCAGGTACTCGTTCGGGATCGTCGTCAGGAACTGCCGCAGCAGGAAGATCGAGAACGCGTCCCCGAACGCCATGGGGACGATCAGCGGCCAGAGCGAGCCCGACAGGTCCAGCTGCTTGGCCCAGAACAGGTACATCGGGATGACGACGACCTGCGGCGGCAGCATCATCATCGAGATGACCAGCATCAGCGCCAGATTGCGGCCCCGGAAGCGGAACTTGGCGAGCGCGTACGCCACGGGGACGGACGACACGACGGTGAGGACGGTGCCGAGGCCCGCGTAGACCAGGGTGTTACGCCACCAGGTCAGAAAGCCGGGGGTGCCGAGGACCTGCCGGTAGTTGCCCCACTCCCAGGTCTCCGGGACGAGATCCCGGGTGAGCGCCTGCTGGTCGCTCATCAGCGACGTCAGGACGACGAACACGAAGGGCAGGGTGAAGAAGAGCGCGGCGGCGACGCCGAGCGAGTGCACGGCGATCCACTCCAGGACCGCCCGGCGGCGGGCCGCGCGCTCGCTCCCGGAGCCGCCGGACCGTGTCGTGGCCGCGTCCACGCGTACGGGCTTGTCGAGTACCCGGGACATCAGTCGGCCGCTCCGATCAGTCCGCCCCGGCGCCGCATCAGCAGCGCGGTGAACGCCATGGAGAGCGCGAACAGCACGAGCGCGACCACACAGGCGGCGCCGTAGTCGAAGCGCTGGAAGCCGAGGTTGTAGACGAGCTGGGGCAGGGTCAGCGTCGACTTGTCCGGGTACCCCGGCTCGAACTGCTGCCCGGAGCCGCCGATGATCCCTGAGGCCACCTTCCCGGCCACCAGCGGCTGCGTGTAGTACTGCATGGTCTGGATGACGCCCGTGACCACGGCGAACATCACGATCGGCGAGATGTTCGGCAGCGTCACGTACCGGAACCGCTGCCACGCCGAGGTCCCGTCCAGCTCGGCGGCCTCGTACTGCTCCTTGGGCACGTCGAGCAGTGCGGCCATGAAGATGACCATGAGGTCGCCGACCCCCCACAGCGCGAGCGCGGTGAGCGCGGGCTTGGACCATGCCGGGTCGGTGAACCAGCCCGGCGCCGGCAGCCCGAGGCCGTCGAGGAGGGAGTTCACCGGCCCGGTGCCCGGGTTGAGCAGGAAGACGAAGGCCAGCGTCGCCGCGACCGGCGGAGCGAGGTAGGGCAGATAGAAGAGGGTCCGGAAGACGCCCGTGGCGGTCTTGATCCTCGTGATGAGGAGGCCGACGCCGAGGCCGAACACCACGCGGCAGGTCACCATCACCAGCACCAGCCAGAGCGTGTTGCGCAGGGCCGGCCAGAAGAGGGGGTAGTCCTCGAAGACGTAGACCCAGTTGCCCGGGCCGCGGAAGGCGGGGATCCCGAAACCGTCGTACTTCATCAGCGAGAAGTACACGGTGGACACCAGCGGATAGGCGAAGAAGACGCCGAACCCGATCAGCCACGGTGACAGGAAGGCCACCGTTCGAAGAGCCGATCTGCGGCGCTTCGCGCGGAGCGCGCGCGTGGACGCGCGCAGGGTGTGCGCGGGGGTGCGCGTAGGTGTGTGCGCGGGGGTGCGCGTAGGTGTGTGCGCGGCCATCGGAGGCTACTTCGCCTGTTCGATGTCGGTGTCGATCTGCTTCGCGGTCTTCTCCAGCCCTTCCTGGAGGTTCTTCACCTTGCCGGACTCGTACCGGTAGCCGAAGTCCTGGAGCGTCGTCTGGTACGTCGAGCCGTTGACGGAGGCCGGCGGCGTGTTCGACTCCGGGTGCCGGGCGATGTCCAGGAACGTCTTGAAGCCGGGGTCCGCCTTCAGCTCGGGCGACTTCAGCGCCGCGAAGGTCGACGGCACGTTGTGGATGGCGTTGGCGAAGGAGACCACCGCCTCGGTGTCCGTCGTCAGATACCTCACCAGCTCCCAGGCCGCGTTCTGCTTCCGGCTCTGCGGGGCGATGCCGATGATCGTGCCGGAGAGGAAGCCCTTGCCGTACTCGTCGACCTCGTCGTCCGCGACGGGCAGGGGCGCGGTGCCGATCTCGAAGTCCACGCCGGCGGCCTCGGCCATCCCGAGCCGCCACTCGCCGTCCAGCTGCATGGCCACCTGACCGGTCTGGAAGGGGTGCTTGGCCCCCCACTCGTCGCCGAAGGTGTTCCGGTACTTCTCCAGCTTCGCGAAGCCGCCCAGCGAGTCCACCAGGCTCTTCTGGAACGTGAACATCTCCGCGAACGCGGGGTCCTTGGCGATGTTCGACTTGCCGTCCGCGTCGAAGTAGGCGTGGTCCCACTGGGACATGTAGTGGTCCACGACCGTCTCGTAGCCGTGGTAGTTCGGCATGAACCCGAGCTGCGCGTAGCCGTCGCCCTTGGGCTTGGTCAGCTTCTTGGCGACCTTCGCGAACTCCGACCAGGTCTTCGGCGGTGACTTGATGCCCGCCTTCTCGAACGCGTCCTTGTTGTAGTAGAGCCCGTACGCGTCACCCAGCAGCGGCAGGGCGCACCGGGTGCCCTCGAACTGCGTGTAGTCAAGCATCGGCTTCGGGATGATCTTGTCGAGGTCGAGCTTCGACTTCTCGATGAACGGCTTCAGGTCGAGGAACGCGCCGGACGAGCAGAACTTGCCGACGTTGGACGTGGTGAACGACGACACCACGTCCGGCCCGTTCGAACCGCCCGCCCGCAGCGCCTGGTTGAGCTTGTCGTCGTTGATGTTCCCGACGACCTTCACGGTGATGTTCGGGTGCGCCTCCTCGAACCGGTCCACGTTCTCCTGGATCGCCTCGACCTCGGCGGGCGCGCTCCAGCCGTGCCAGAAGGTGATCGTCGTCGTGGCGTCGGGGTCGTCGTTCGCACCGGCCGAGGACTGCCCGGTGCAGGCGGTGGCGAGCAGGGCGAGAGAGGCGGAGGCGGCGAGAGCGATCGCCGCTTTCTTGGATATTCCGGACATTGAGGGGCCTCCTGAGGGCGGAGTGGGCGAGGGAAAGGAGAGGGGGAGGGGAGGGGAGGGGAGGGGGAGGGGAGGGGAGGGGAGGGTGAGGGGAGGGGAGGGTGAGGGGAGGGGAGGGTGAGGGGAGGGGAGGGAGCGGGCGCGCCGGGAAACCCTGTAGGCGCGGGGCGGTTGTGGCGGGCAGGGGTATGGATGTGCTGCGGCTCAGCCGCGTGGGCGTGCTGCCGCGACGGGCCCGCAGTTCTCGGACGGTCTCGAAGCCGGCCGATTCAGCGGAGCGTCAGCGTGTCGAAGACCTCGTCACGGGTGGTGGCGAGCGCGCTCTCCAACGCCCCCCGCAGTACGGGACGTTCGAGCACGTCACCGACGACGAGCCGCGGCCGGGATGCGGCGAGCTCTCCCAGCTCGGCCTGGACGAGGGACCGCAACGGCTCCCCGCCGGAGGTGAGCGCCGAGCCGCTCAGAACGATCAGCTCGGGATCGAGAACGGACACCAGCGAGGCCAGTCCGGTCGCGACACTTGTGGCGTACGTGGCCAGAAGTCGCCGGTGCGGACCGGAGTTCGCATCGGCGGCCCGGCCCAGCAGTTCCGCCGCGACCTCGGCGTACGGCCCGTCCGGCACCGGGGTGATGCCCAGCTCCCGGGCGAGCCGGGGGATGACCTGCGAACCGGCGAGCTCCTGGAAGCCCCCGCTGTTCGCCTTGGTGACATGGCGGACCAGTGGCACTCCGGGGACGGGCAGGAAGCCGACCTCCCCGGCGCCACCGGTGAAGCCCCGGTGCAGCCGTCCGCCGAGGACGACCGCCGCGCCGATGCCGCCCTCGTTCCACAGCAGGACGAAGTCGTCGTGGCCCTGGGCGGCGCCCAGCCGCTGTTCGGCGAGGGCGACGAGGTTCACGTCGTTCTCGTACTCGACCGGCATCGGCAGCGCGGCGGCGATGTCGTCGAGCAGCGCGGGGGAGTGCCAGCCGGGCAGGTGCGAGGCGTAGCGCAGCCGACCGGTGGTGGGGTCGAACGCGCCGGGTGTCCCGATGACCAGCCGGCGGACGTCGGACCGTACGAGTCCGGCGGCCTTGACCGCCCCGTCGAACGCGGCGGTGACCTGGCGTGCGACGGGCTCGGAGGGGCGCCGTCCGGGAGTGGGGACGGAGTGCTCGCCGACCGTGCGGCCGGTGATGTCGGCGACGGCGGCGAGGACGCGCTCGGGGGTGACGTCGAGCCCGGCGACGTACGCGGCGGTCGGGTTGACCGCGTACAGCTGGGCGTTGGGTCCGGGCCGGCCCGCGCCGGAGCTGTCGTCGCCGGGCCCGTCGGCGCCGGTGCCGCCGGCGATGACGAGCCCGGCGGCCTCCAGCCGGGCGAGGAGCTGTGAGGCGGTCGGCTTCGACAGTCCGGTGAGCTTGCCGAGCCGGGTCCGCGACAGCGGCCCGTGCTCCAGCAGCAGGTCGAGCGCGGCGCGGTCGTTCATGGCGCGCAGTACGCGAGGGGTTCCAGCCATGGGGAACGTCACCGCCGAACTATTAGGAAGGTTTCCTATCGGATGCCAGGAAGATAGGACTAGACCAGAGGGGAGTCAATACGAGCCAGACGAAAAAAGCCCCGGGCGACGGAGTCGTTACCCGGGGGTGCCCGCGATGCGGGAGTGGTGTTACTTCACGTCGACGTAGTCACCGGCGGACGTCTTGGCCGCGGTCGTGGAGGTGCCCCCGAACGTGAAGCGGTACGAGCCGTCCTGCGAGGCCTTCACCGTGGTGGACAGGGTGCCGCCGGTTCCGGAGGTCACCGTCTTCACGTCGGTGTAGGCGGTCGCACCCTTAGCCTTGAACTGGAGCGTCACCTTCTGGTCCCGGTAGCCCGTGTAACTGCGGGTCTCCCAGTTCGCGCGGGTGAGCGCGCCCTTGACGGTCAGGGTCCGGCCCCTGACGACCGGTTCCGGGGTGGCGTTCACGGTGAGCTTCGCTGCGCGCTGGAGCTTGGTGGTGCCGAGGTTGCCCCAGACGTCGAAGCCGTTCTCGAAGCTGATGTGGTCGTCGGAGTCGTCCTCGTCGACGGTCGTGTGGCCGTAGACGGCGGCGACCTTCCAGGTGGTGGCGTCCGCGGCGCTCAGCAGGTTCTCCCGCGGGTCGATGGTCACCTTGGTCGCGCAGGACTGCGTCACCGTGGTCTCCGTCGTCGCCGTGGTGGTACAGACGGGCTCCTTCGCGGAGCCGTCCAGGCCGTTCGCGGGGCTCGCGAGCCGGCCCCGGTACAGGGCGATGCCCAGGAAGTTCTTCTCGTAGTCGATGACGAGGTCCGACGGGCGGGTGACGCTGTACGTGACCGGGAAGGTCACCTTCTCGTAGGTGCCGACCACGATCGGCTTGCCGTTGTTCACCGTGACGACGCCGAAGCTGAGGTCCGGCGTGTCGGCCAGTGCGGCGGGTGCGGTGAGGCCGGTGAGAGCCAGGGCGCCGGAAACGACGGCACCTATGGCGAGCTTTCGCATGAATTCCCCACATTCGGAGCGGGCCCCCGGGCATTGCGCTCCAGAACAAGGGTCCGCCGTTGGGGTGACACTAAACGATCACTGGTGCGTGGGGAATGCGGAGCACCTGTGAAGGCGGTGGCGAAATGCCTGGTCAGGCGGAGGTTGGCGTTCCGGATGGGGGCGCGGCATCAAGACGCCGGGCGCCCCTCGGCCGCTGTCCGGCGGGGGCGCCCGGTGATGCGAAGGCCCGGACCGTCAGGCGGAGATGCCGTCGATCCGGGCCAGGGTGTCGTCCGCGCCGTACGGCTGGAGGTAGGGCAGCCAGCGCGGGTCCCTGTGGCCGGTCCCGATGATGCGCCAGGCCAGGCCGGTGGGCGGAGCGGGTTTGTGGCGGAGCCGCCAGCCGATCTCGACGAGGTGACGGTCGGCCTTGACGTGATTGCAGCGACGGCACGACGCGACGACGTTGTCCCACACGTGCTTGCCCCCGCGGCTGCGCGGGATGACGTGGTCGACGCTGGTTGCGACGCCACCGCAGTACATGCACCGGCCCCCGTCACGCGCGAACAGCGCCCGACGGGTCAGAGGAACGGGCCCCCGATAGGGAACCCGGACGAATCGCTTGAGCCGGACCACGCTGGGTGCGGGGACTGTGACGGTCGCGCTGTGCATGAAGGCGCCGGATTCCTCCAAGGAGACGGCCTTGTTCTCCAGGACGAGGACGAGCGCGCGGCGGAGCGGTACGACGCCGAGCGGCTCGTACGACGCGTTGAGGACCAGGACATGCGGCACGGATGCCTCCTTGTACGCCGGCGGCGCGTGGCTCGCGCCGTGGACGATCCGTAGTCAGTCTCCCCTCAGGCCTGGTGGAAGCGCCACCATGTCCCGGTAACGGGCTGGGAGTGTTTTCGACCACACCTTGATTCATCCCCCGCTGTGTGCGCCCTTCACTCCCTGGTGAGCGCCCTGTCTCCCTCGAACGTCGCTACGACCTCCACACAATGCCCCGTTAGTGTGGTGGGTCTGCCCCTCCGGTGACCCTTCCGTGACCTGATTGATCTTGACCGCCGTACCGGGGGGCGGATAACGCACCTGGAGGTATCCGCCGTGTCGCCCGTTTCGTCCCTGCCCCTCCTACTGGCCGCCGCGTCGCCGTCGCCGTCCCCTTCGCAGACGCCGACGACGCCCGCGGTGCCCACCCTGGAGGACGCTCAGGAGAGCGCGACCAACGCCGCCAGTTGGGTGGAGGAGAACTGGTCCACATGGCTGGCCATCGGTCTGCGCGTGCTCCTGATCGTGGTCATCGCGGCGGTGCTGAGAGTGGTGGTCCGGCGGGCGATCACCAAGCTCATCGACCGGATGAACCGCTCCGTGCCGGCCACCGAGGGCTCCACGCTCGGCGGGCTGCTGGTCAACGTCGAGCGCCGCCGTCAGCGCTCCCAGGCGATCGGCTCGGTGCTGCGCTCGGTGGCGTCCTTCCTGATCCTGGGCACGGCCGCCCTGATGGTGCTCGCCACCTTCGAGATCAACCTGGCCCCGCTGCTCGCCTCCGCCGGTGTCGCGGGTGTCGCGATCGGTTTCGGCGCCCGGAACCTGGTCACGGACTTCCTCTCCGGCGTCTTCATGATCCTGGAGGACCAGTACGGCGTCGGCGACACCGTCGACGCGGGCGTCGCCTCCGGCGAGGTCATCGAGGTCGGCCTGCGCGTCACCAAGCTCCGCGGCGACAACGGCGAGATCTGGTACGTCCGCAACGGCGAGGTCAAGCGCATCGGCAACCTCTCCCAGGGCTGGGCCACGGCCGGCGTCGACGTCACCGTCCGTGCCGACGAGGACCTCGACAGGGTCCGCCGCACGCTCATGGAGGTCGGCGAGACGATGAGCAAGGAAGAGCCCTGGAACGAGCTGCTGTGGGGCCCGATCGAGGTCCTCGGCCTGGACGACGTGCTGCTGGAGTCGATGGTCGTCCGCGTCTCCGCCAAGACCATGCCCGGCAAGTCCCTCACCATCGAGCGCGAGCTGCGCTGGCGCATCAAGAAGGCCTTCGACGCCGCCGACATCCGCATCGTCGGGGGCATACCCGCCCAGCCCGACGGCCCCGCCGACGATGCCGCCGCCGCGGTCTCGCCCCCATCGGTGTACGCCAACACGACCTCCCCGCAGTCGGAGCGGGCCACGCCGATCACCCCGTCGGGAGTGCCGACGAAGTAGGGCGCACGACGCGTCGCGGTCGCCCGCGGCGCGCCCGCACGTGTCGTCACTGGGGGCGCCCGGAGTGATCCGGGCGCCCCCAGTGCTTTTCCGCGCTCCGGGAGGACCCCCGTACGCCCCAGAGCGCGGGCGATCGGCCGGGCCATGTCCGCCGCGGCCTCGCCTCCGCTACGCGTACCGCAGCTCGCCCGGCCGCACCGTCCGGCGCAGCAGGGGCAGGGACGTGGCCGCCGCCAGAAGGCAGGCGCCGAACGCCACGACGGGGACCAGCAGGGCGCCGAACGGCAGGACCGAGGACCCGGCCATGGCCATGGCGTAGGCGAAGGCGATGCCCGTGCCGCCGGCCCCGGCCAGCAGCATCGACGGCACCAGGGGCAGCGCCGTCTCCAGGAGCAGCGCGCGCCCCAGCACCTCGTACGGCACCCCGGCGGCGACCTGGGCGGCGAGGCCCCGGCGGCGGGTGGCGAGCGACTCGGCGGTGCCGACGGCCAGCGCGGAGAAGGTGATGGCGAAGCCGACGACGATCGCGGTGGCGGTCAGGTTCAGGCCTGCGGTGTAGAAGTCGGCGCGCTCGGCCAGGTAGTCGTACTTCGCGATGTCCGCGAGCAGCGTGGCCCTGACCCCGATGAACCCGCTGCCGACGACGGTCCCCATGAGGACGGCCGCGTGGGTGCGGGCCGCCGCCCAGGGGTCCTGGCGGAGCCGCTCGGCGGCGATCAGGACCGCCGGATTCCCCGCGCGGCCGGAGAGCACCTTGCCGGTGAGTTTCGCGACTGCGCCCGAGAGCAGGACCGCGCCCGCGCCCACCGTGAGCAGCGCGCCGAACAACGTCAGCGGTCCCGACTTGAAGGTGTTCTCCGGCATGTCCATGTAGGTGGAGGCGACGGCGACCAGCGCCACGAGCACCAGAAGTGCCATCGCCCCCAGGAACACCCACTGCGGACCCCGGCCCGTCCTCGGCCCCACCCGCCGGACCCAGCCCAGCGGGGAGGCCACCACACGGCGCAGCGCCAGCACGCTCACCAGCGCGCCCAGGGCGGGCACCCCCAGTGACACCAGGGCGATCCCCGCCCAGGCCAGGGCGGAAGGGCTTCGCCACTCGCGCAGCAGCGACAGCACGAAGAAGACGGTGACGACCAGCGAGCCGATCAGACAGGCGATCCCGGCCTCCAGCGCCGCGATCCGGCGCACCTGCCCCACCGAGGCCCCGGCCAGCCGCAGCCCGGCCAGCCGTCGGTCCCGGTGCACGGCGCCCACCCGGGCACACTGGCCGAGGAACCCGAGCACCGGGACCAGCAGGAGCAGCAGGGTCAGGATCACCCCGGAACGCTGGCCGGGATTGTCCAGCAGCCCCTCGGCCACCGGAACCCGGTAGCGCCCCTGGAGGGAGGCCAGTACGGCCGCCGCCAGCCCGAAACCCGTCGCCAGCGCGGCCCCCAGCGCCGTCAGGATCACCCGCCACCACTCCCGGCGGTCCGAGCCCTGCGTCAGCAGGAAGGCGAGGCGCAGGTCGTTCGCGAGGGCGCTCAACGGGACACCCCCAGCGGTGCCTCGGCTTCCGAGACCACGACGCCGTCCTGCAGCGTGACCTCGCGGTCCGCGTACGCCGCGGTCTGCGCGTCGTGCGTGATCAGCAGCACCGACGTACCGGCCTCACGGGCCGTGTGCACCAGCGCCGCCATCACCTGCTCGCTCGCCAGCGAGTCCAGCGCCCCGGTCGGCTCGTCCGCGAACACCACCTTCGGCCCCGTCACCAGGGCCCGCGCCAGCGACACCCGCTGGGCCTGACCGCCGCTCAGCTCGCCGGGCCGCAGCTCCTCCTGGCCGCGGACGCCGAACCGCTCCAGCCACTCACCGGCCCGTGCCCGCGCCTCGCCGCGGGCGGTGCCGGCCAGCAGCAGCGGCAGCGCCACGTTGTCGACGGCGGTCAGCTCCGGGATCAGCTGCCCGAACTGGAAGACGATCCCGAAGTCGGTCCGGCGCAGCTCGCTGAGCTGCTTCTCGGGCAACTGGTCCAGCCGCTTCCCGGCGTACGCCACCGATCCCTCGTCCGGCCGAGCGATCCCCGCCAGGCAGTGCAGCAACGTGGACTTGCCGCTGCCGCTGGCCCCCGTGACGGCGAGAATCTCGCCCTCGCGCAGCTCCAGGGAGGCACCCCGCAGCGCCTGCGTCCTGCCGTGCGCCTTGACCAGGCCGCGGGCCGCGAGGAGCGGCACGGGGCCCGGGTTGTTCTCGCTCATGCTGGGTCGACCTCCGAGGTCAGGTTGGTCAGCCGGGCCGCGGTGGTGTTCATCCAGCGGAGGTCGGCGTCGAGATGGTTGAGGGCGTAGTCCGCCGAGAGCACGGTCGCGAGGTCGGCCGCCGCCGCGGTCTTCACGGCGGTCAGCTCCCGCATCCGGTCCATGTGGGCGGTGCGCTGCGCCCGGAGGTAGGCCGCCGGGTCGCCGTCGGCGAGGATCGACACGACGAGCTTGGCGAAGATCTCGTTCGTCACGAACGGCGCGGGCGGCGCGATCTCACCGGCCCACCGGGCCAGCTCGCGCGCCCCCTCGTCCGTCGAGCGGTACATGGTCCGCTCCGGGCCGCTGTCCGCCTCGGTGCCGTCGACCTCGGCGAGGCCGTCGCGGACCAGCCGCTGGAGGGTCGTGTAGACCTGGCCGTAGGCCAGCGGGCGGGCCTGCGGGAAACGTTCGTCGTGCCGTCGCTTGAGGTCGTAGCCATGACTCGGCCCCCTGGCGAGCAGCCCCAACAGGATGTGACGGGTGCTCATGGGAACCAGTATGCATCGAGTACATGTACTGAGTGAATAGTGGGCGGCGGAAATCCTCGCACCAGGTCGTTCGGCGTGACCCGGACCACGATGTCCGCCCACACACGTCTGCGACGGCGCCCACTGGGTAGGGCTGGAGTACCCCGGACCCGCACATCCACCGTCGTAGGACGACAAGGAGGCCCCCGTGGCCGCACCGGTACACCTTCCGACCCAGGCCCGCTCCAAACGTGTCTTCGAGCCCCACCGGCTCGTCGAACCCCATGTCTGCGTGTTCAGCGCGGAGGGACCCTGCGCCGAGGCGCCGCTGACCAGCGAGCCCCCGCTCCCGGACGCCGAGCCCCTCACGAGCGAGCCGCCCCTCGCGGACGCGGCACCCCTCACCAGCGAACCCACGTCCAGCGGCGCCGCATCGGGGGTCTAGATGCCACCACGCCCGGCCGACCCGGGAGAACCACCACTCTCCGACGCCCTCGCGGAGCCGTCGGAGACGACCCCGCTGGCGCGGCTCGCCGCGTCGTACGGGGTCGCCACCTCCTACCGCCCGTCCCCGGACCGTACGGTCGCCGCCTCGGACGGCGCGGTCGTCGCCGCCCTCGCGGCGCTGGACGTGGACGCGAGCACACCCCAGGCCGTCGACACGGCCCTCGCGGAACGCGAACGGCGGCTGGCCGCACGCCTGCTGCCGCCTACGTTGGTGCACTGGGGCGGCGGCGAGCCCCCCGCGGCCCTGGCCGCCCTCCCGGAGGGCACCCGGCTGCGCATCGAGACCGAACAGGGCGGGAACGTCGAGGCCGAACAGAGTGGCGTGCGGACCGCCGTCCAGGACCTGCCACCCGGTGTGCACACCCTGCGCGCCACCACCCCGGACGGCCGCACCGCCGTCGCCCATCTCGTCGTGGCCCCGCCGCGGCTCCCCGCCCCGCCCGGCCGCACCTACGGACTCCTCGTCCAGCTCTACTCCCTGCTCTCCCGGCGCAGCTGGGGCATGGGGGACCTCGGCGACCTCGCCGAGCTCACCGCCTGGGCCGGCCGCGCCCTCGGCGCCGGATTCGTCCAGGTCAACCCGCTGCACGCGGCCGTACCCGGCGCCCCCACCGACCCCTCCCCGTACCGCCCCTCCTCCCGCCGCTACCCCGACCCGGTCCATCTGCGCGTCGAGGACATCCCGGAGTACCCGTACGCGCTCGCCGCGGACGACGACGACCTCGTCCGCACGCTGCCGGAGCGGGCCGCACGGCTGCGGGAGTCCGTGCTCGACAAGGGCGAGCTGATCGACCGCGACGCCGTGTGGGAGCTCAAACGGGAGGCGCTGGAGCGGGTGCGAGCCGTCCCGCTCGGCCCCGGGCGGCTGGCCGCCTACTGGGACTTCCTCGCCGAGGAGGGCGACGCACTGGAGGACCACGCCACCTGGTGCGCGCTCGCCGAGGTGTACGGCCCCGACTGGCACCGGTGGCCCCCGGGCCTGCGCGACCCGCGCTCCGCCGAGACCGCCCGTGCCCGCGCCGAGCTGATGGACCGCGTCGACTTCCACACCCGGCTCGCCTGGCTCACCGATGCGCAGCTCGGCACTGCGCAGCGCTCCGCACGCGACGCCGGCATGCCGATCGGCCTGGTGCACGACCTCGCGGTGGGCGTCCACCCCGGCGGGGCCGACGCCTGGGCCCTGCAGCGGTACGTCGCGGCCGGCATGTCCATCGGCGCGCCCCCCGACGCGTTCAACTCCCGCGGCCAGGACTGGGGCCTGCCCCCCTGGCGCCCCGACCGCCTCGCCGAGTCCGGCTACGCCCCCTACCGCCGCCTCCTGCGCGCCCTCCTGCGCCACGCGGGCGCCCTGCGCATCGACCACGTCATGGGCCTGTTCCGCCTGTGGTGGGTCCCGCAGGGCCGGCCGCCGACGGAAGGCACCTACGTCCGCTACGACGCCGACGCGATGCTCGCGATCCTGGTGCTGGAGGCGGCGCGCGCGGGTGCGCTGGTGATCGGCGAGGACCTCGGCACCGTCGAGCCGGGCGTACGGGAGACGCTCGACGAGCGGGGCGTGCTGGGCACGTCGGTGCTGTGGTTCGAGCGGGACTGGGAAGGCAGCGGGCGCCCGCTCCCGCCCGAGCGCTGGCGGGCGAACTGCCTGGCGACCGCCACCACCCACGACCTGCCGCCGACCGCGTCCCGGCTCACCGGCGACCACGTCGACCTCCGCCACCGGCTCGGCCTGCTGACCCGCCCCCTGGCCGAGGAGCGGGCCGAGGCCGCCGCCGAAGCGAGCGAGTGGCTGGCGGTCCTGAGGAGGCTGGGCCTGCTCAACGGGGCGAGCGGCGGCCTGTCCGCGGTCTCCGAGGAGGCCGAGATCCAGGCCCTCCACCGGTTCCTGCTGCGGACCCCGGCCCGGATGATCGGCCTCTGGCTCCCCGACGCGATCGGGGACCGGCGGCCGCAGAACCTGCCCGGTACGTGGGATCAGTATCCGAACTGGCGCCTGCCGATCGCTGACGCGGGGGGCCGGCCGGTGACCCTGGAGGACCTGGCGGCGTCGCCTCGGCTGCGGGCGCTGGTGGAGGTGCTGCGGGGCGCGTAGGGGAGTGCTGCGGGGCGCGTTGGGGAGTGCTTCGGGGCGCCCAGTAGCTCCGGGGTGGGGATGCTTTGGCGGATGCGGGTCCGTTGTGGTTTCTCGCGCAGTTCCCCGCGTCCCTGAACAGCAGGGCTGCGCCCCGTGCGTTTCCCCTGAAGGGCTGGCCGCAGGCCCGACCGTTCAGGGGGCGCGGGGAACTGCGCGACCAGCCACGAACCACCCGCACCGAACACGCGGCCCCACACCCGACCACACCCCCCGCCCGCGCACACGCCACCCGCGTTAGATACGTTGGCCCCGTGGACAAGAAGAACGCCCTGCGCGCCGGCGCCCTGGCCGCCGGTACGACGCTGATGATGCTGCTCATGTCGTCCCCCGCGCTCGCGCTGACGCCCGACGACGGAGACGACCCGGGTCCGGGCCTCAGTGTGATCGAGACGCTGGGCCTCTACGTCGTGGCGCCGATCGCGCTGTTCGCGGTGATCGCCGGCCTGGTGATGGTCCTGGACAGGTCGACGGACCGCGAGCCCAAGGCCAAGGCGAAGGCCTGACCGACCCCCACTGACGGCGTTCCGTCGAGGGCACCCTGCGCACACCCGTGCGCCCAGGGTGCCCTCGTCGTGTTCCCGGCCGTCTGCCGCCCGGGCGTCTGCCGCCCGACCCCGCGCCGCTCAGGGGTGCGGCGCCGGGTCGGGCGCCGTGAGATAGCGCTGCACCGTCGGTCCCAGCCACTCGACGATCTCCTCGCGGCTCAGGGCGACGGTCGGCGGGAACCGCAGGATGTAGCGGGTCAGCGCGAGCCCCAGCACCTGTGACGCGATGAGCGCCGCCCGGGTCGGGGCCTGCTCGGGGTCGGGGCACACCTGCCGGGCGAGCGGCAGCAACTGGTCCCGGAAGACGCCCTGCATCCGCTCGGCGCCGGCCTGGTGGGTGGCGCCCACCCGGAGCATCGCACTGAGCACCTCGTTCTCCTCCCAGAGGTCGAGGAAGTGGCCGACCAGCACGCGTCCCACGTCCCGCGGGTCCAGCGCGGCCGGGTCGGGCAGCCGCAGGTCGACGTCGAGCGCCGCGGCGTACAGGCCCTCCTTCGAGCCGTAGTACCGCATGACCATCGACGGGTCGATGTTCGCCGCCTTGGCGATCGCCCGGATGGTGGCCCGGTCGTACCCGTCGGCCGCGAACCTCTCCCGCGCGGCGACGAGGATCGCGCTCCGTGTGGCGTCGGAGCGGCGGTGGGGTCGGGCGGCGTGCCCGGATTCCGTTTCCGTCATGCCAACAACCGTAGGCCAACAGGCGTTGACAGTCCAATGGGGTCAACGTATGTTGGCAAACAAGCGTTGGCCTACAAGCGCTGACCTACAGGCGTTGGCCTACAAACGGTGGTCCATGAGTGCGGGCAGGAGGCCGATATGAACGGCAGCACCAGCGACATCCGGCACATCGACGACAGTGGTGAGGGCGCGGCCGAGGTCATCGTCGTGGGGGCCGGCCCCACCGGGCTGCTCCTCGCCGGTGATCTCGCCGCGGCCGGTGTCCCGGTCACGCTCGTCGAGAAGCGCCCCCGCGGCATCAGCAATCTCTCCCGTGCCTTCGCCGTGCACGCCCGCACGCTGGAGCAGCTCGACGCCCGAGGGCTCGCCCACGAACTGGAGGCCAAGGGCCAAGTGCTCGACCGGATGCTCCTCTTCGGGCGGCTCTCCGTGCGGCTCGACACCCTCCCCTCCCGCTTCAACCACCTGCTGGTGATCCCGCAGTACGAGGTGGAGGCGGTGCTGCTGCGGCGGGCGGTGGAGGCCGGGGTCCGCTTCCGGTACGAGACGGAGGTGACCGCGATCGAGCAGGATGCGGGCGCCGACGCGGTCACCGTGCAGGTGCGCGCCCCGGGGGCGGGCGGAGGCGACGTCGAGCGGCTGACCGCCGCCTATGTGGTCGGCGCGGACGGTCACCGCAGTGCCGTGCGGGAGGCGATCGGGCTCCCGTTCCCCGGGAGGCCCGTCATCCGTTCCGTGGTCCTCGCGGACGTGCGGCTCGACGACCCCCCGGAGCAGGTGCTGACCGCCAACGCCGCCGGTGACGCCTTCGCCTTCATCGCACCCTTCGGTGACGGCTACCACCGGGTCATCGGCTGGCACCGGGGCCGCGACGTCCCCGACACCGAGCCGCTCGATCTCGAGGAGGTCAGGGAGATCACCCGGCTCGCCCTCGGGCGGGACCACGGCATGCGGGACGCCCGCTGGATGTCCCGTTTCCACAGCGACGAGCGCCAGGCGCCGGCCTATCGCGTCGGCCGGGTCTTCCTCGCCGGCGACGCCGCCCACGTCCACACGCCGGCCGGGGGGCAGGGCATGAACACCGGCCTCCAGGACGCCGCGAATCTCGGCTGGAAGCTCGTCGCCGTCCTGTCCGGCCACGCGGACCCCGCTCTCCTGGACACCTACCAGGCCGAACGCCACCCCGTCGGCAGGGCGGTGCTGCGCAGCAGCGGCGGCATCGTCCGGCTCGCCATGGCCCGGCGTCCCTGGACGCTGGCGTTCCGGGCCGCCCTCACCACGGTCCTCAACCGCGTGGGGCCCGCCCGCGCCCGCATGATCGGCCAGATCTCCGGCATCGGATACGCCTACCCCGCCCCGCGGGGCGCCCACCGCCTCGTGGGGACCCGTGTCCCCGACGTCGCCCTCTCCGTCGGCCGACTCCACGAGGCGTTGCGCGGCGGCCGCTTCGTCCTCGTCACCCCGCGGACCGCCCCGCTGGGCGACCCGCTCGCGCTCGGCTCCGGGTCCCGTGAGGGCCGCCTGGCCGTGGCGGCCTGGGCGGGCGACCGCCGGACGACCGTCCTCGTGCGGCCCGACGGTTATGTGGCCTGGGCGGCGGACGACGCCGACGGCGGCGCGGTCGAGGCGGCGCTGACGACATGGCTGGGGGTCAAGTCGTAGGGCGTCACGAGCCCGTCCCCAGCACGAGCGTACGCAGCAGGCCGGCCAGTTGGCCGGCCTGTTCCTCGTCCAGGTGGGAGAGCGCCTCCGTCTGGACGGCGAGCCCCGCGGCCACCGCCTCGTCGATCAGCCGCAGACCCTCGTCCGTGAGGGTGACCTGGAGGGCGCGGCGGTCGTGCGGGTCGGGTGAACGGCGCAGCAGGCCCGCCCGTTCGAGTTTGTCGAGGCGGCCGGTCATACCGCCGGTGGTGAGCATGAGGGCCCCCGAGAGCTGACGGGGCGAGAGGGTGTAGGGCTCGCCGGACCGGCGCAGGGTCGCGAGGACATCGAACTCACCGCGCGAGACCCCGAACCGCGCGTACGCCTTCTCCATGCGGTCGCCGAGGGTGCGGGACAGCCGGTAGACGCGCCCGAAGACCTCCATCGCGGTGGTGTCGAGGTCGGGGCGGACGGCCGCCCACTGCTCGATGATCGCGTCGACCGGGTCGCGCGGGGGTGTGTCGGGCTCGGGGCGCACTGTCATGGGTCGAGTATCGGACGCGCGTCGGTCGGTCGCAAGAAAGTAGCTTGACGGAAAGTTGCTTAGCGCTAAGCTAATAGCAAGCAAGATAACGCCGACCGCCGCCGCTGGCGTCCGCGTCACCTCGACCCTCCCCACCCAGCCGAGCGCGAAGGGCGCGTCCCATGACCGCGAACCGTCTCCCCCTCATAGCCCTGACCGCCCTCGCGCCCATCTCCTGGGGCACGACCTACGCCGTCACCACCGAGTTCCTGCCGGCCGACCGGCCCCTGTTCACCGGGCTGATGCGGGCACTGCCCGCCGGGCTGCTGCTCCTGGCGCTCTCCCGGACGCTGCCGCGCGGCGCCTGGTGGGGGAAGGCGGCGGTGCTCGGCGCGCTGAACATCGGCGCCTTCTTCCCGCTGCTGTTCCTCTCGGCGTACCGGCTGCCGGGCGGAATGGCGGCGGTGGTCGGGTCGGTGGGGCCGCTGTTCGTCGCGGGGCTCGCGGCCCTGCTGCTGGGCGAGCGGCCCACCGTACGGACCCTGCTCACCGGAATCGCCGCGGCGCTCGGCGTCAGTCTGGTCGTGCTGAAGGCGTCCGGCGCGCTCGACCCGGTCGGTCTGCTCGCGGCGCTCGGCTCGACCGCCTCCATGTCCTCCGGGGTGGTCCTCACCAAGCGGTGGGGCCGTCCCGAAGGGGTGGGGCCACTCGCCCTCACCGGCTGGCAGCTGACCGCCGGGGGCCTGCTCATCGCGCCGATCGCCCTCCTCGTCGAGGGCGCGCCGCCCGCGCTGGACGGCCGGGCGATCGGCGGCTACCTCTACCTCGCCCTCGCCAACACCGCCGTCTCCTACTGGCTCTGGTTCCGCGGCATCGGCCGCCTCTCCGCCACCCAGGTCACCTTCCTCGGCCCCCTCTCCCCGCTGACCGCCGCCGTCATCGGCTGGGCCGCACTCGGCCAGGCCCTCACCCCCCTCCAGCTCCTCGGCATGGCGATCGCCTTCGCCGCGACCGTGTTCGGCCAGCTCCAGCCGCGTACGGCCCGGCGACCGGGGAAGACCGAGGAGCCCGGCGACCGTCCGGCCCCGCTGGTACGCGACACCACCCGAACGGCCTGAGGCGGGACCGGCGCACGACAGGGGCGCCCGGTGGAGACCACCGGGCGCCCCTGCTTCTCGTACGGCGGGCCGCTCGTCGCGCGGTCGGGGAGCCCGAGCCGGACCGGGTTACTCCGCCGAGGTCGCCGCCGCGTCCGCGGCCTGGGCCTTCAGGGCGCGCTCGACGCCCGAGCGGGACTCGGAGACCAGACGGCGCAGGGCCGCGTTGGGCTCGGCCGAGGAGAGCCAGGCGTCCGTCTTGCGGAGTGTCTCGTCCGAGACCTGGATCGTCGGGTAGAGGCCGATGGCGACCTGCTGGGCGATCTCGTGGGAGCGGGACTCCCAGATGTCCTTGACGACCTCGAAGTACTTGTCCGTGTACGGGGCGAGCAGCTCGCGCTGGTCCGTCTGGACGAAGCCGCCGATGACCGCCTCCTGGACGGCGTTCGGAAGCTTGTCCGACTCGATGACCTGGGACCAGGCCTCGGCCTTGGCCTCCGGGGTCGGGCGGGACGCACGGGCGGTGGCGGCGTGGCGTTCACCGGCAGCGGTCCTGTCGCGCTCGTACTCGCCGGCGATCTCCGCCTCGTCGTAGCGGCCCACCGCCGCGAGCCGCTGGACGAACGACCAGCGCAGCTCCGTGTCGACGGCCAGCCCCTCGATCGTCTGCGTCCCCTCCAGCAGCGCCTCCAGCAGGTCCAGCTGCTCGGGGGTGCGGGCGGTGGCGGCGAACGCGCGGGCCCAGGCGAGCTGGTGGTCGGAGGCAGGCTCCGCGGCCCGCAGATGGGCGAGGGTCGCGTCCGTCCAGCGGGCCAGCAGCGCCTCACGGCCGGCCGGGTCCGCGTACAGGTCGATCGCCAGCTTCACCTGACGGTGCAGCGACTGGACGACACCGATGTCGGACTCCTTTCCGATGCCGGACAGGACCAGCGAGAGGTAGTCGCGGGCGGCGAGTTCGGCGTCGCGGGTCATGTCCCAGGCCGAGGCCCAGCACAGGGCACGGGGGAGGGAGGACGCGAAGTCGCCGAGGTGCTCGGTGACGAAGGCGAGGGACTGCTCGTCCAGGCGCACCTTGGCGTACGACAGGTCGTCGTCGTTGAGGAGGACGACCGCCGGGCGGCGTTTGCCCACCAGCTGTGGCACGGCGGTCAGTTCGCCGTCCACGTCCAGCTCGACGCGCTCGTCGCGGACCAGCTTGCCGCTCGCCTCGTCGAGTTCGTACAGGCCGACCGCGATGCGGTGCGGCCGCAGCGTCGGCTCGCCCTTCGCGCCGACGGGCAGCGCGGGGGCCTCCTGGCGGATCGCGAAGGAGGTGATGACACCGTCCGCGTCGGTCTCGACCTCCGGGCGGAGGATGTTGATGCCGGCCGTCTCAAGCCATTGCTTCGACCAGGTCTTCAGATCGCGGCCGGAGGTCTCCTCCAGGGCGCCGAGGAGGTCCGACAGGCGCGTGTTGCCGTAGGCGTGGCGCTTGAAGTACGCCTGCACGCCCCGGAAGAACTCGTCCTCGCCGACATACGCGACGAGCTGCTTCAGCACCGACGCGCCCTTGGCGTACGTGATGCCGTCGAAGTTGACGAGGACGTCGTCCAGGTCGCGGATCTCCGCCATGATCGGGTGCGTGGACGGCAGCTGGTCCTGCCGGTACGCCCAGGTCTTCATGGAGTTGGCGAAGGACGTCCAGGCCTGCGGCCAGCGCGACTCGGGGTGGGCCGCCTGGCAGGCGATCGACGTGTACGTGGCGAACGACTCGTTCAGCCACAGGTCGTTCCACCACTCCATCGTCACGAGGTCGCCGAACCACATGTGGGCCAGCTCGTGCAGGATGGTCTCGGCACGCATCTCGTACGCCGCGTCCGTCACCTTCGACCGGAACACGTACTGGTCGCGGATGGTGACCGCGCCCGCGTTCTCCATCGCGCCCGCGTTGAACTCCGGTACGAACAGCTGGTCGTACTTCTTGAACGGGTACGCGTAGTCGAACCTCTCCTGGAACCACTCGAAGCCCTGCCGGGTCACGTCGAAGATGTGGTCGGAGTCGAGGTACTCGGCCAGCGACGGCCGGCAGTAGATGCCCAACGGCACGCTCTGCCCGTCCTTCTCGTACACGCTGTGCACCGAGTGGTACGGGCCGACGATCAGCGCCGTGATGTACGTGGAGATACGGGGCGTCGGCTCGAAGACCCAGACGTCGTCCTTGGGCTCCGGCGTCGGCGAGTTGGAGATGACGGTCCAGCCGGTCGGCGCCTTCACGGTGAACTGGAAGGTGGCCTTCAGGTCCGGCTGCTCGAAGCTCGCGAACACACGGCGGGCGTCCGGGACCTCGAACTGGGTGTACAGGTATGCCTGGTCGTCGACCGGGTCGACGAACCGGTGCAGACCCTCACCGGTGTTGGTGTAGGCGCAGTCCGCCACGACGCGCAGGACGTTGCGCCCCTCCAGCAGGCCGGGGAGCGTGATCCGGGAGTCCGCGAAGACCTCGGCCGGGTCGAGCGCGTCGCCGTTCAGGCTCACCTCGTGGACCGTCGGGGCCACCAGGTCGATGAAGGTTTCCGTGCCGCCCCGGGCGACGTCGAAGCGCACCGTGGTCACGGACCGGTAGGTGCCGCCCTCCTGCGCGCCGGTGAGGTCGAGTTCGATCTCGTACGAGTCAACGCTGAGCAGCTCCGCCCGCTGCTGAGCCTCTTCGCGGGTCAGGTTTGTGCCAGGCACGCGGTCATCTCCTCGTTATGTGTGGGTTGGGTCATCCTTCCACGGGCAGGGGTGTGCCACCAGGTGGTATAGGGGTAGGAAGGTGGGTAGCATCGAGGTCATGAAGATCAGTGTGAGCCTGCCCCAGGAGGACGTTGCCTTCGTCGACGAGTACGCCCGGCGAACGGCGGCCGATTCCCGGTCGGCCGTGATACACGCGGCCATCGGCCTGCTGCGGCAGACGCAGCTGGAGCAGGAGTACACCGAGGCTTTCGCCGAGTGGGACGGGAGCGGGGACCCTGCCCTGTGGGATCGGACGAGCGGGGACGGGACCACCGATGAAACGCGGTGACATCTACCTGGTGGAGCTGGAACCGGCGCGCGGGAGCGAGCCCCACCAGGTCAGGCCGGCGGTGATCGTGTCCAACAACGGCGCGAACGAGTCCGTCGAGCGGAACGACCGGGGCGTCGTCACCGTGGTGCCGCTGACCTCGAACACCTCTCGTGTCCTGAGCTTCCAGGTCCTCCTGAGCGCGGGTGAGAGCCGTCTCGCCAAGGACTCCAAGGCGCAGTGCGAGCAGGTCCGCGCTGTCGCACCGCGGCGTGTGTTGCAGCGGATCGGCTCGGTCCCGCGTCAGCGCATGGCCGAGATCGACGTGGCCCTGCGCCGGCATCTGGCGCTCTGAGCGAGGCAAAGGCGCCCACCGGCATCCGGCGGGCGCCTTTCCTCGTGCCGTCGCCGGTTACGCGCTCAGCTCCGCCGCCACCAGCTCGGCGATCTGGACCGCGTTCAGCGCGGCACCCTTGCGCAGGTTGTCGTTGGAGACGAACAGGGCGAGGCCGTTGTCGACGGTCTCGTCGGCGCGGATGCGGCCCACGTAGGAGGGGTCCTGGCCGGCGGCCTGGAGGGGGGTCGGGATGTCGGAGAGGGCGACACCCGGCGCGCCGGCCAGCAGCTCGGTCGCGCGCTCCACGGAGATCGGACGCGCGAAGCGGGCGTTGACCTGGAGGGAGTGCCCGGAGAACACCGGGACGCGGACGCAGGTGCCGGAGACCTTGAGGCCGGGGATCTCCAGGATCTTGCGCGACTCGTGGCGGAGCTTCTGCTCCTCGTCGGTCTCGTTCAGGCCGTCGTCGACGACGGAGCCCGCGAGCGGGACCACGTTGAAGGCGATGGGGCGCTGGTAGACCTGCGGCTCGGGGAAGTCGACCGCCGCGCCGTCGTGGGTCAGCTTGTCCGCGTCGGCGACGACCTTCTGGACCTGGCCGTGCAGCTCGGCGACGCCCGCGAGACCCGAGCCGGACACCGCCTGGTAGGTGGCGACGACCAGCGCCTCCAGGCCCGCTTCCTCGTGCAGCGGACGCAGGACCGGCATCGCGGCCATCGTCGTGCAGTTCGGGTTGGCGATGATGCCCTTGGGGCGGTCGGCGATGGCGTGCGGGTTCACCTCGGAGACCACCAGGGGCACCTCGGGGTCGCGGCGCCAGGCGGAGGAGTTGTCGATGACGACGGCGCCCTGGGAGGCCACCTTCTCGGCCAGCGCGCGGGAGGTCGCGCCACCGGCGGAGAAGAGGACGATGTCGAGGCCGGAGTAGTCGGCGGTCGCCGCGTCCTCGACGGTCACCCCGTCGATGACCGAACCGGCCGAGCGGGCGGAGGCGAACAGACGCAGCTCGTCCGTCGGGAAGTTCCGCTCCTTGAGGATCCTGCGCATGACCGTGCCGACCTGACCGGTGGCTCCGACGATTCCGACCCTCACGGTGACTCCTTTTACGTGGCTTGTCTGTGTCTGCTGCATGGCCGAGGCGTTTCCATCATGCGGTGACTCCCGGTCCGCCTGTCCAATCCTTTGACCGCGCCGCTCGGAAAGTGGGACACGGGGGACGGCGACACCGCGTCCGGTTCTTTGGCCGCCACCCCGTCTGAGCTGGAGATATTCGCCCGGTGGGGGCTCGGCGCCGCAAGCTGTGCTGCCTTCCCCCTGCCCACCGGCCCCGCGCGCACGCGAAGGTGTGACGTACGCCTCTGCGATGCTGCGGGAAAGCCGTGGACATGATCGAACGTTTCGGCCCGCCCCGGCGTCGTAGGGGAAACGCGGGAGGGGAGGGGTGGCTGTGCTGCGCAGAAAGGCGCGCCGCGTCCAGGAGGTGGACGATCCGCTGCGGGTGGCCGGCGGCCGGCCGGCCACGGGCGGCACCGGCGGCGGGGGTGATCCGCTGGCCGCCGTGACGGGCCCGGCGGCGGAGGTCGCGGGGGTCGATCCGCTGGACGCGGCCCAGGAGCGGCGGGTGCGGGCGGTGCTCGCGCTCGGCGGTGTGCCGCAGTCGGACCTGCCGGACGGGGTGCAGCAGGTCCGGCTGCGGCTGCTGGAGCGGGCCGCGAGCGGCCGTGAGGCACCGCGGGACGTGTCCGCTTGGGCGGCGGTGGTCGCCTCCAACCTGGCGATGGACTGGCACCGTGCCAAGCGTCGCCAGGAGCGCCTCGGCGAGCGCCTGGCCTCGCTGCGCCAGCTGGAGCACCCCTCCGGCGAGGACTCCAGCGTGCTCTCGCTCGCCGTCACCCGCGGCCTGGACGAGCTGCCCGACGCCCAGCGTCAGGTCCTCGTCCTCCGTTTCTACGCCGACCTGCCGGTACGGGACATCGCCGACGAGCTCGGCATCCCCGAGGGCACGGTCAAGAGCAGGCTCCACTCAGCGGTCCGCGCCCTGCGCGCCCGCCTGCACGAGGACGAGGTGGTGTGACATGGCCGCCCGGGACAACAACCGGCACGACACCGAACCCGACGACGTCATGTTCGAGGATCTCGCGGTCGAGGATCTCGCGGTCGAGGGCGTATCGGTCGAGGGCGTATCGGTCGAGGGCGTCTCGGTCGAGGGCGTCTCGGTCGACGGCGTCGATGCCGAGGGAGCCGTGTTCGAGGGCGCCGAGTACGGCGGTATGGACGCCTTGATGGCCGCGCTCCTCGACGAGCCGCTGCCGAAGGATGCGCTCGCGGACGGCGAGTTCATGGCCGCCCGGCGGGCGGCGGCGGCCGATGTGGTGCTGCTGAGGGAGCAGCTGGGGCTGATCGGCGACGCCCTGGCCGGGGCCGACGCCGGTGCGGGCGCCAGGGAGGCGGAAGCCGGCGCGCCGCCGGGGCGACGCGTGGCCGCGCGGCCGGGCGACGAGGCCGGCGCCGAGACGGTCACCGGGCGGCAGCCCGTGCCCGAGACGGCCTCCGTCGCGCCGGTGAGGCCCCTGCCGACGCGGTCGGTGCGCCCCCGGCGGCAGCGCCGGGCCCTGTCCGTCGCCTTCGGTGCCCTCGCCGCCGCGGCCGTCGTCACCGCCGTCGTGGGCCTGGGCGCCGTCGTCGTCCGGTCGACCGCCGGGAACTCGTCGGACGCCTCCAGCAGCGCCGACGGCCCGAAGAGCGGCAGCCTGCAGGACGAGAGTCGGAGCGGGGGCAACGGGGACAGCGACGGCAAGCTCAGCCAGGAGGGCTACGTCGCCTGCGCCCGCCTCATCGTCGAGGGCACCGTCGTCTCCGCCGAGCCCGTCCCCGGCACCGAGCGGGACCGCGTCACCCTCCGCGTCGACCGCTACTACAAGCCGGACAAGGGTGAGAAGGAGATCGTCTTCCCCATGTACCAGGACGCCGACCCCAGGCTGGCGACAGGCGATCACGTCCTCATCGGCATCCCGCGCGACGGCGCCGAACCGGACCGGTGGATCAAGGGTCCGACCGACATCGCGCGGGAGCGGGCCCGGATCGAGGACGCGCTGTCGGGGTCGGAGGGCATGACCTGTGAGTGAGGGCGCCCCGGGTGGCTGGGCGCGTCATCGCGCCACAGCCCCCGGGGGGCCGGGACCGGCCGGCCCGAGCCCCCGACCCTCGGCGGGAGCGCACGTACGCATACGGCCCGCCGGGTGACCGGCGGGCCGTATTCCGGCGGGCCTGAGCGGCGGCGGCACCGCCGGGCACCCCGGATCGGATCCTGGTGATCCCAGGGTGCCTTCCGGCCTGGGGTACGACGAGGGGACCGGCGTACCGGTTACTCCTTGTCGTCCCAGGTCCAGGTCTCCTTGTGGCCGGGGACGACGACCCCGGGCTGCACGCCGCCGCCCTTGGCCGACTTGGCGGGCACGACGACCTCCGTCACGGCGTCGTCCGCAGCCAGCCGCGTGCCCGCCTGGGTGCCGACGGCGGTGCCGAGGACGAGGGCCGCCGCGGCGGAAGCCAGACCGAGGAGGGTGAGGACGCCGATGCGCCCAGAGCGCGTCGAGGAATGCACAACCGTTCCTCTTTCGTGAGGGGTTACAGGTGAGGGCCCTGTGAAGGGCCACGACCGATCATGGTTGATCACCGTCCGAAACGCAGGTGCTCACCATGGCCGCTTGCGGCCATGGCAGGACAGGGCCACCACGCCCGCGATTAGCGCCCTGAGCATGCGTCCCCCGTGCCGGCACTAGAGCCAGCCCCGCCGTACCGCCTCCGCGCCCGCCTCGAACCGGCTCTGCGCGTCCAACCGCTTCATCAGGTCGGACATCAGCCGTCTGATCGTACGCACCGAGAGCCCCAGCTTGCGGGCGATCCCCTGGTCGGTCATCCCCTCGGACAGCAGCTTCAGCAGGACCCGGTCGCGTTCGCTCGCCCCGTCCCCCACCGCCGTCGGGGCCTCCGCGCCCAGCGGCACGCCCTGGGCCCAGACCAGCTCGAAGAGTTCCGCCAAGGCCCGTACGACCCCGTGGTAGCGGACGACGAGCGCCCCCTGGCGGCTGTCCTCGGAGTTCACCGGCACGACCGCGACCTCGCGATCGCAGATGATCATCCGCATCGGAAGGGCGGGCACGGTCCGCACCTGTCCGCCCATGGAGGTGAGCCAGGCCGCGTAGTCGGAGGTGGGCTGGTCGTTGCGGACGCTGTCGAGGTAGACGGACCGCATCCGAACGCCCCGGTCGAAGGACTCCTGGTCCAGGGGGCGGGCCGACTCCAGCCCGGCCGCGCTCACGGCGCCGCCGGGGGTGAAGGTGCAGACCTCGTGCACCGCGTCCCGCGACAGCTGCTCCAGCCGGGTACGGACCGCGTCCACACCGACCAGATGCTCGGCGCCCCCGGTGTGCCGCAGCCCCAACGCCGCGTATTCCTTGGCGAATTCGGCGACCACTGCCTGATGCCGGGACAGATGGGCGCGCTGGGCGTCGAGTTCGAACTCGCGGCGGCGCAGCGCCGGCCCGAGGATCGTCTCGGGGTTCATCGGCAGGAACGTCGTGTCCGTGACCGGGCTCAGCAGGGACAGGTCCGAGAGCCGGTCCACGGCCGCCCGTACCTCGTCCTCGGTGAGACCGGTGTGCTGTTGGACGTCATGGAGGGTCCAGGCCGGGTTGGTCAGCAGACTCCGGTAGACGCGGACGGCCTCGGTGTCCGCTTCCAGGAATTCGTCCAGCACAGTCGGCCCTTTCGCCTCCCCACCCCCTCAATCCCCCGAAGCGGAATCCTAGTTCGATCTGTGACCGTTTCGCGGTGGATCCGGAGTCTTGTGGCGAAGGCTACAGGGCAGGCACGACGGTGCCATGGCGCATTGCGGCCACCCTTCGCCTCTGGTGTTCGGCCGGGGCCCGGCAGAAGATCGAGGGGCGCAACGCACCGATGTGCGGCGGCCCGTCCAACGGGGGGACGGGCCGTCGCGCCGAACGCCCCGGCGGGTGGGGGCGGGTGCCACGTGGGGAGCACCCGCCCTCTCCCCCGTTCGTTCAGTAACGTCTCCTCATGCGCGAGGAGTTGAGGGTGGCGGCCTACGCCGTCTGCGTACGGGACGGACAGCTGCTGCTGGCCCGCTGGGTCGCCCGTGACGGCACCAAACACTGGACCCTCCCAGGCGGGGGCATGGACCACGGCGAGGACCCCTACGACACCGTCATCCGCGAGGCCGCCGAGGAGACCGGCTACACCGTCGAGCCGACCGCGCTCCTCGGCGTCGACTCCATCAAACGGGACTATCCCCGCCGTCTGGGCAGCCGCGCCGACTTCCACGGCCTCCGTATCGTCTACGAGGGCCGGGTGACGGGCGGCACCCTCCGCCACGAGACCAACGGCTCGACGGACATGGCCGCGTGGCACCCCTTGGAGGAGGTCCCGAGCCTGGAGAGGGTCGGACTGGTGGACGTGGGCCTGACCCTGTGGCGGGAACGCCCGCCGAACGGCCACCTGGAACAGCCGGTCGCCCCTTAGAAGTCCTAACGAAATGATCTCCGAGGTGGTTGGATCACTCCGGGACCGATGATCCGGGGGTGCGAGGTGGCGCGGCCGAAGCCGTGGGAAGTC
>NZ_JBVIDX010000034.1:0-74700 GCF_055572155.1 Streptomyces sp. NPDC030814 | reverse complement strand
AACGTCGAGGCCTCCATGTCCTCCCCCTCGTCGCTGCTGCACTGGACCCGCCGCATGATCGAGATCCGCAAACAGAACCCCGCCTTCGGACTCGGGTCGTACACGGAACTCCAGTCCTCGAATCCGGCGGTCCTCGCCTACTTGCGCGAACACAAGGACGACCTGGTGCTGTGCGTGAACAACTTCTCCCGGTTCGCGCAGCCCACCGAACTCGACCTGAGCGCCTACGAAGGACGCCACCCCGTCGAACTCATCGGCCAGGTCCGTTTCCCCGCCATCGGTGAACTTCCGTATCTGCTCACCCTCGCGGGCCACGGCTTCTACTGGTTCCGGCTCTCCCGAGTCCTCTCCCGCGCTGCCCGAGGGCGTTGAAGCGCGGGCCGGTGAAAGGACGCGTCACCATGCCGAAGACCGCATTGCTCCGGCCGAGCAGCGACAGGGGCGCCGCCGACCTGATGACCTCGCTCGCGGGGCTGCTGCGCGACTGGCTGCCGCGGCAACGCTGGTTCGCCGGCAAGGACCGGCCGGTCACGGATCTCGCGTTGCTGTCCATGACGGAGCTGTATCCGGGGTGTCTGCATCTCTTGGTGCACACCGGTCACATCAGTCACAGTCACAGCGGTGTGCCGTCTCCCGTGGGCACTCCCCAGGCGGGCGACTGCTACCAGCTCCTGCTCGGCGTGCGTGACCATCCGGCGCCGCGCCTGGGCCGGGCCCTCATCGGGCAGGTGCGGCAGGGTCCGCTGGCGGGGCTCACGGTCTACGACGCGCTGTACGACCCCCGGTCGGCGCGGTTGCTGCTGGAACGGCTGCGGAGCCCCGGCGCGGCGGGCCCGCTGCGCTTCGAGGCCGACCCGTCGGCGGACGTACCGGCGGGGCTGGCGCCGCGGCTGCTGGACGCCGAACAGTCCAATTCCTCGCTGGTGTACGGCGACGCGTTCATCCTGAAGGTGTTCCGGCGCATCCAGCCCGGCGTCAATCCCGATCTGGAGGTGCCCGGCGCACTGGCAGGACAGGGCTGTGGCCGGGTGCCGGCTCCGGTGGCATGGTTCCGGACGACGTATCCGTTCGCGGCGACCCTCGGTGTGCTCCAGCCGTTCCTGCCCGACGCGTCCGACGGCTGGACGCTGGCGCTGGGGGCGCTGGCCTCCGGCCGGGACTTCACGGCTCAGGCGCGTGAGCTGGGGTCGGCCACGGCGGAGGTGCACCTCGCGCTGGCCTCGGCCTTCCCCGCCGGGGAGCACGACGAGAACGCGCGGACGGCGGCCGCGATGACCGAGCGGCTCGACGCGGCGGCGCACTGTGTGCCGGCGCTGCGGCCGTACGTGCCCGGCTTGCGCAACGCGTTCCGCGCGCTGCTCACCTGCGATGTCGGGCCGCCAGCACAGCGCATCCACGGTGATCTGCACCTGGGGCAGGTGCTGCGGGCCGGCCGGGAGTGGTTCGTCATCGACTTCGAGGGCGAACCGTCCCGTCCGCTCGCCGAGCGGTGCGGCACCCAGTCCCCGGTGCGGGACATCGCGGGAATGCTCCGCTCCTTCGACTACGCAGCCCGGCAGCGCCGCCCCTGGCGCCCGGAGTGGGCGCGCCGCTGCCGCGAGGCGTACTGCGCGGGTTATGCGGCCCGCGCCGGCTGGGACCCGCGCAAGAAGCACGGTCTGCTGCGCGCCTATGAGACCGACCGGGCCGTGTACGAGGTCCTGTACGAGGCACGGCACCGACCCGACTGGCTCCCCGTACCGATGGCGGCGATCGAGCGTCTCGCCGTAAGAGGAGGCTGAAGCAGTGGCCCTGCGCGACATCACACCCCCCGAGTCGGCCGGTCCGCCGCCGCACCCGCCGGGCACCTTCGCGGGTGCCCCTCCCCTGTCCCCCGAGGACCGCGGACGGCTGCTCGCGGGCGCCCACCACGACCCGCACTCCCTGCTGGGCGCGCACCCGGTGCCCGGCGGGATCGTCATCCGGGCGCTGCGGCCGTATGCCCACGCGGTGCGGGTGGTCATCGACGGCGTGCGCACCTATCTCTCCTCGGAGGGCGACGGTCTCTTCGCGGGGGTGCTGCCGCTCGACACGATCCCCGACTACACGCTGCTGGTGTCGTACGAGGACGCCGACCTGGAGCTGCACGACCCGTACCGTTTCCTCCCGGCGCTGGGCGACCTGGATCTGCACCTGATCCGTGAGGGCCGCCACGAGCAGCTGTGGAAGGCCCTGGGTGCCGAGCCGATGGTCCACCAGGGTGTGGCCGGCACCCGCTTCTCGGTGTGGGCGCCGAACGCGCAAGGGGTGCGTGTCGCAGGGGACTTCGGCTGCTGGGACGGTACGGCGTTCCCGATGCGGTCGCTGGGTTCGTCCGGGGTGTGGGAGCTGTTCCTGCCGGGCGTCGGTGAGGGTGCCCGGTACAAGTTCGAGATCACCTCCCGGCACGGGCACCGTTTCCTCAAGGCCGACCCGATGGCGCGCCAGGCGGAGGTGCCGCCCGCGACGGCATCCGTGGTGACGGTCTCGCACCACGAGTGGGGCGACGCGGAGTGGATGGCGCGGCGGGGGGACACCCCGGTGCACGAGGCGCCGTTCTCCGTGTACGAGGTCCATCTGCCGTCCTGGAAGCCTGGATTGACGTATCGTCAGCTGGCCGAGGAGCTTCCGGCGTATGTGAAGGACCTGGGTTTCACGCATGTGGAGTTCATGCCGGTCTCCCAGCACCCGTTCAGCGGGTCCTGGGGCTACCAGGTCACCGGGTTCTACGCACCGATGTCCCGGCTCGGCGGCCCCGACGACCTGAAGTATCTGATCGACTCCCTGCACCGGGCGGGGATCGGCGTGATCATGGACTGGGTCCCGGCCCACTTCCCCAAGGACGACTGGGCACTGGCCCGCTTCGACGGTGAGCCGTTGTACGAGCCCGGGGACTGGCGGCGGGCCGAGCATCCGGACTGGGGGACCTACGAGTTCGACTTCGGGCGCACGGAGGTCCGCAACTTCCTCGTGGCGAACGCCGTGTACTGGTGCGAGGAGTTCCATGTCGACGGTCTGCGGGTGGACGCGGTCGCGTCGATGCTCTACCTCGACTACTCGCGTGACTCCGGGCAGTGGGCCCCCAACATGTTCGGCGGGCGTGAGGACCTGGACGCGGTGGCCTTCCTCCAGGAGATGAACGCCACCGTGTACCGGCGGGCGCCCGGGGTGGTGACCATCGCGGAGGAGTCCACGGCGTGGGACGGCGTCACCCGCCCCACCGACAGCGGCGGGCTGGGCTTCGGTCTGAAGTGGAACATGGGCTGGATGCACGACTCCCTCGGCTACATGGCGAAGGAGCCGGTGCACCGCAAGTACCACCACAACGAGATGACGTTCTCGATGGTGTACGCGTACAGCGAGAACTACGTCCTGCCGATCTCCCACGACGAGGTGGTGCACGGCAAGCAGGCGCTGGTGTCGAAGATGCCGGGCGACTGGTGGCAGCAGCGGGCGGACCACCGCGCCTACCTCGGCTTCATGTGGGCCCACCCGGGCAAGCAGCTCCTCTTCATGGGTCAGGAGTTCGCCCAGGGCGGCGAATGGTACGAGCCGCACGGTCCGGACTGGTGGCTCCTCGACCCCGGGTACGGCGCGGAGGCCGATCACCGGGGTGTGCGGGACCTGGTCCGGGATCTCAACACGCTCTACCGGGGCTCCCCGGCCCTCTGGCAGCGCGACAGTGATCCGGCCGGATTCCAGTGGGTGAAGGGCGACGCCGCCGAGGACAACGTCTTCGCGTTCCTGCGGCTCGCCGCGGACGGCACCCCGCTGCTGTCCGTCTCCAACCTCAGCCCCGTGGTCCGCCACGACTACCGTCTGGGGGCGCCCGGCGGCATCCCCGTCTGGCAGGAGGTCCTCAACACCGACGCCGCGGCCTACGGGGGCGGCGACGTCACCAATCCCGACCCGGTGAAGGCCGAGCCCACCCCCTGCGACGGCCGCCCGGCCGCCCTCCGGCTCACCCTGCCCCCGCTGGCGACGATCTGGCTCAAGCCCGTGTAGTTCCCGGCGTGAACTGCGCCGACAGCCACCTCCGCACCCTCTGTTACCGTGCACATATGGCAGCGAACACGGCCGATGCCCGGCTCGAGGAACAGTGGCGGGACATCCTCGCGGTGCACGCCCGCACGATGTGCGAGATAGACCGCGCGCTGCATCCCCACGGTCTCGGGGCGAGCGACTTCGAGGTGCTCGACGTCCTCGCGTCCGGCCTCGCCGCCGCAGACGCGGATGATCACTGCCGGGTGCAGAACATCGCGGGGAAGGTCCACCTCAGTCAGAGCGCACTGTCCCGGCTGATCGCACGGCTGGAGAAGGACGGCCTGGTCACGCGCTCGGTCTGTACGGAGGACCGGCGTGGGGTGCGGGTCGCTCTCACCGACAAGGGCCGCGCGCTGCACTCCGAGGTGCTGCCGCTGCAGCGCGACGTCCTGGCCAGAATGCTGCCCGCCGACTGACGCCGGCCGGTGCGGCGTCCTTGTGCCGGGGAAGGGGCTGTGAGGTCCGTACGCGCCTCGGGCCCCCTCCCAGGTCGGTGGGGGTCAGAAGTCGTGCCGCCCCAGCAGGGTGCCCACGTCATGGGCGTCGAGGGTCAGGCCGTACGGTGAGCCGGCATCGATGGTCAGGGACAGGTCGCTGTCGGGCCACTGGGAGGCCAGGGCCCCGAGGGGTACCAGACGGTAGCGGGAGACGAACGGCAGCAGCTCGGCCATCGCCGGTTCCGAGGTGAACACCGGCACGACCTGTTCGCCGCCGGGCTGCTCCAGGACGGGCAGCGCCACGGCCGTGGGGTCGTTCAGGGCCGCGTCGTCGGCGTCGTCCGGCACGGGGACCAGGACGTCGCTTCCGGCCAGGGTGTCCAGCGCGGCCGTGTCGCCGTTGTCGAGGGCGAGCGCGGTCAGCGCCTGCTGAGCCGGGGTGGCGGCCTGGCGGGCAGGGTGGTTGTTGGCGGGTATGTCCATTGGAAGATCCCTGATGGTGGGGACGGGCCGCCCGGGACAAGATCCGTACCGGGCACGACGCCCCTCGCGTACCCGATCCGCAGGCAGCCATTCCTGTGCCCCGCCGGTACGGGTGTGGTGGACGGGGCACAGGTGACAGCTCGCTTCAAGAGGGAACGCAAGCGGGCGGATCCGAGGTGAGAATCGACCAGCGGTGGTGACCGGCGCCCACGCGCCCGCCGACGCGCTCCGCCTAGCGTGGGCGCATGACCATGCAGCCCTGGTTTCCCGCCGCCAAGCTGGGCATCTTCATCCACTACGGCATCTATGCCGTGGACGGGGTGCCGGAGTCCTGGTCCTTCTACTGGGGTGAGGTGTCGCACGAGCAGTACATGAAACAGCTCGACGGCTTCACCGCGTCCCGCTACGACCCCCGGGCCTGGGCCGACCTGTTCGCCCGCGCCGGTGCGCGGTACGCGGTGCTCACCGCCCGGCACCACGACGGAGTCGCCCTGTGGGACACCGCCCAGGGCGACCTGAGCGTGGTCCGGCGGTCCCCGGCGGGCCGGGACCTGGTGGCCGGATACGTCGACGCGCTGCGCGAACGGGGCCTGAAGGTGGGCCTGTACTACTCGCACTCCGACTGGAACCACCCGGACTACGCGAGCGTCCGCCACCCCGACATCGAGCGGTGGCCCCGGAGCCATCCCGGTGGCAACGCCCCCAACCCGTACTCCCATGCCGCGCCCGGCGAGGAGGACCCGGCTGCCTGGGACCGCTTCCTCGCCTATCGCGACGCCCAGGTGCGCGAGCTGGTCGAGCGCTTCCGCCCGGACCTGCTCTGGTTCGACGGCGAGTGGGAACGCAGCGAACAGCAGTGGCAGATCGAGGAATTGGCCGGGCTGATCCTCTCGGAGAACCCCGCCACCCTCCTCAACGCCCGCATGCTCAGCCACGGTGACTACGCCACCCCGGAACAGGGTGTGCCGCTCGAAGCGCCGGGCGGCCCCTGGGAGCTGTGCCTCACCATCAACGACTCCTGGGGCTTCCAGCACCACGACGACAACCACAAGTCGGTGCGTCAGCTGGTGCGTTACTTCACCGAGACGATCGGCATGGGCGGCAATCTGCTGCTGGACGTCGGCCCCCGCGAGGACGGGACCGTCACCGACGAGCAGATCGAGCGGCTGGAGGGGCTCGGCGCGTGGATCGGCCGGCACTCCGACGCCGTGTACGACACGGTCGCCGGGCTGCCCGCGGGACACCACTACGGCCCGAGCACCCTCTCCGCCGACCGGCGCACCCTGTATCTGATGTGCTTCGACGTGCCGCGCGAGTCCGTGGCGGTACGCGGGCTGCGCAACCGGGTCACCCGGGTCACCGTCCTCGGCACGGGCACCGGACTGGGCCACCGGGTGATCGGCGGCCTCGACGCGGTGCCCGGCGTGACCTGGATCGACGCGCCCGCCGAGGCCGATCTCGACCCGTACGCGACCGTGCTCGCCGTCGAGCTGGACGGGGAGCTGGAGCTCTACCGGGGTACGGGGCGCGACTGAGCGAGGACCTCGTCGACGGTCACCACCCGGATGAGGGGCCGGTACAGGCCGAGGACGTCCAGGGCCTTGGTGTGCGACTCGTCGTCGGCGCCCGCGCAGGCGTCGGCGACCACCAGCACCTCGACCCCGGCGTCGGCGGCGGCGAGGGCGGTGGACAGCACACAGCAGTCGGTGCTGACACCGGCCAGGACCAGCCGCCCGTCCGGGCCGAGGCGGGCGGCGAGGTCCGGGACCCATTTGCCGAAGGTGGGGGAGTCCAGGACGTGCCATGCGTCGACGGTGAGGTCGCCCGTGAGATGGTCCCTGAAGTCGTCGACCAGTTGCCAGAGGCGGGCGCCCGGCGGGCGCAGGGCGAAGGACCAGCGGTCGTAGTACGCCCGCCAGGCGCCCTCGGGCCGCTCCGGCGCGACGAAGCGGGTGAACACGACCCGTTCGCCGAACGCCGGCAGCAGGCGCCGCACCCCGGCCGCAGCCTCGTCGAAGCGGGGCGCGGCCCAGGGGCTGTCCGGCTCGGCGAACACCCGCTGCATGTCGATGACGGCGAGCAGACCGGGCAGGACGCCCGCGGCCCCGTGGGACGGGCCCGTGGTCATGCGCGTCCCTCCTGCGCCCGCACCCGGCCCCGCGCCGGCAGCAGCGTGCCGAGGAAACCGACCGCCAGGGCGACCAGGACGCCCAGGTTGGCGAAGGCCCAGTCGCCGGTCCTGCCGCCGAGGCCGAGAGGGCCGAGCAGATAGCCCTGCCAGTCCAGCCAGCCCGCCGCCGTGTTGGTGACCATGCCCCAGCCGAGGGCCGTCGCGGCGAGGGTGAGGAGGAGGGGGCCCGGCGGAATGTCGCCGTAGCGGCCGTCCGTTCGGAACAGGTCCTCCTCGGCGTAGTCGCGGCGGCGCAGCAGCAGGTCGGCCAGCATCACCCCGCACCAGGCGGCGATGGGCACGCCGAGCGTGGTGAGGAAGCCGATGAACGGGCCGAGGAAGTCGTCGGCGAAGAAGACGATGTGGACGGCTCCCGCGATCATCAGGACGCCGTCGACGAGCGCGGCCAGCGGGCGCGGCACGCGCAGGCCCGCGGCGAGCAGGGCGAGGCCGGAGGAGTAGATGTCGAGGACCGCGCCGCCGACCAGGCCGAGCACGGCGACGGCGGCGAAAGGGATCAGGAACCAGGTGGGCAGGAGCGTGGTGAGCGCGCCGATGGGGTCGAGGGCGATCGCCTCGCCGAGTTCGGCGGAGGAGCCGGCGAGGAGCAGGCCGAAGACCAGCAGGAGCAGCGGGGCGAGGGAGGCGCCGAAGGCGGTCCAGCCGATGACGCCCCGGCCGGAGACGGTGCGCGGCAGGTAACGGGAGTAGTCGGCCGCCGCGTTGACCCAGCCGAGGCCGAAACCGGTCATCATGAAGACGAGGGCGCCGATGAACTCCTGTGCGGAGCCGGCGGGTACGGCGCTGACGGTGGACCAGTGGACGTGGTCGGCCACCAGAACGACGTAGACGATCGTCAGGACACCGGTGACGACGGTGATGACGGTCTGGAAGCGCATGATGAGGTCGAAGCCCATGACGCCGACGACCACGACGAGCGCGGCGACCAGGACGAGCGCCACCATCTTGGTCTCGTCGCCCCCTCCGGTGCCGAACCTGCGGAAGACGGTCGCGGTGGCCATGGTGGCGAGGGCGCACAGGACGGTCTCCCAGCCGACGGTCAGCAGCCAGGACACCACCGCGGGCAGCCGGTTCCCGCGCACCCCGTAGGCGGCACGGCTGAGCACCATCGTAGGTGCCGAGCCGCGTTTCCCGGCGACCGCTACGAAGCCGCACAGCAGGAACGAGAAGACGACGCCGAGGACGCCGGCGGCCAGGGCCTGCCCGAAGGAGATGCCGAAGCCGAGCGCGAAGGCGCCGTAACTCATGCCGAGGACGGAGACGTTGGCCCCGAACCAGGGCCAGAAGAGGGTGCGCGGGGTGCCCTTGCGCTCGGCGTCCCCGATCACGTCGAGGCCGTGGGTCTCCACCTGGAGCGGGCGGACCGAGGGAGTGCCGTCAGTGCCGTCGGGGGGCGGGGCGTCCGTCATCGTCGACCTGCCTGTCTGATCGCGCTGATCACGTCCAGGGGACCGTAGGTGGGCCGGTCGGACCCGTCAAGGAGGCATCCGCACGGGACAGCGAGCCCCCTCGGGTGCCGGCCGTGGCGCGGACGGGTCAGCGCGCGGCGCCGTCCGGCAGCACCGCTTCGGCGAAAGTCCGGGCCGCGCGGGCGGGGCCGTCGGCGCCGAGGGCCTGCACGGAGGCGTAGGCGCCCTCCAGGATCAGGGTGAGCTGGTCGGCGAGCAGGGCGGGATCGGGGACGGGTGCGGTGCGGGCCAACTCCTCGGTGAGGTCGCCCATGCGGGCCCGTACCCACGACTTCAGCTCGACCGCCCGGCGGTGGCCGGCGGAAGCGGTGTCGGGCAGTTCGGACAGCGCCATCAGGAAGGGGCAGCCCCGGCAGCGTTCGGGCGCCGTCTGGACGCGGAGTGCGTCGAACAGGGCCAGGACGCGCTCCCTCGCTCCGCGGCCGTCGGCCCTGGTGGCCGCCGTGAACCACTCCCGGTAGCCGTCGGCCGCGCGCTCGACGTACGCGGCGATCAGATCGTCCTTGGAGGCGAACAGCCGGTAAAGCGTGGTGGGGGCCACCCCGGCCTCGGCGGCGATCCTGTCCACGCCGACGGCACGGATGCCGTTCCAGTAGAAGAGTTCGTGCGCCACGTCCAGCAGGTGTTCGCGTGTCTGCGCCGCGGTGCGTCTCGGGGCCGTCCTTGCTTTCGCCACGAAGGGCAGTCTACGGTGCCACCAGTTGATAGGGAACGATCCCTAACATCGAGTGACGCGCCGTGAACTCGGCAGAGAGGGTGGGGACATGACGAGGTCCAAGGGTCTCGCGGGCAGGACCGCGGTGGTGACCGGCGCCTCGCGCGGCATCGGCCGCTCGATCGCGGAGCGCCTGGCCGCCGAAGGCGCGCTGGTCGCGGTGCACTACGGCAGCGACGAGGCGGCGGCGCGCGCGACCGTGACGACGATCGAGGAGGCGGGCGGCCAGGCATTCGCCGTCCGCGCGCTGCTGGGCGCGGACGGGGACGTGGACACGCTCTTCGCGGGATTACGGGCGGGGTGGGGCGACCGGCCGCTGGACATCCTCGTGAACAACGCGGCCTTCATCGAATACGGCGCCACCATCGACAAGGCCACCCCGGAGACGTACGAGCGGCTCTTCGCGGTCAATGTGCGGGCGCCCCTGTTCATCACTCAGCGGGCGCTGCCGCTCATGCGCGACGGGGGCCGGATCGTCAATGTCTCCTCCGGCGTCACCTGGTTCGCCACGCCCGAGATCGTGTACGCCATGTCCAAGGGCGCGCTCAACGTCCTCACCCGGTCGCTCGCCCATTCCCAGGGCTCCAGGGGCATCACGGTCAACACGGTCTCGCCGGGCATCACCGACACGGACATGAACATGAACTGGCTGCGCGACAGTGCGGACGCGCAGCGGTCCGTCGCCGCGATGACGGCGCTCGGCCGCCACGGTGAGCCGGCCGACGTCGCCGACGCGGTGGTGTTCTTCGCCTCGGACGACGCGCGCTGGATCACCGGGCAGACCCTGGAGGTCAACGGCGGGCTGCTGCTGGGGCCGCCGGGCGACCGCTGAGGCCGCGCTCCCGGCCGCCGGGGCCGTGTCGCCCTCACCTCGGCTGGCGAAAAACCCCTTTTGCGCATATTCACCGCAGCTGTCAGCATCGAAAGGGGGACAGCCGACACAAGGAGAGACCGGAGACACCGTGGCAGCGGAGCAAGGCGACGGCTCCGGTGAGGAATTCGTCGAGGCCCTCGTGCAACTGCGCGCCGGCGCACCGGTGGGCGAGCTGGCCGACTGGGCCGCCGTCCACGGGCTCCAGGTGACCCCCATGGTCGCGGGCGCCCTTCTCACGGGCCCCGCCGACCGGTTCACCGAGGCCTTCGGCGAACCTCCGGGCGACCGCGCGGAACCCCGGTCCCTCCCGGTCCCGGCGGCGCTCGGGGACACGGCGCGGTCCGTCACCGTACTGCCGCTGCCCGCCCTCGGAGCCGACACTCCCTTCCCGGACTGAGCGACGACCGTCCCTGGTCGCCCCTCCCCCACGGCGACTGCTGGAGGACAGATGACGCTCCCCATGACGCCCCAGTACGGGCAGCCCGCACCGGACCACGTGTACGGCTATGCTTCCGCCCGGTCGCGGGGCGGGGTGCCGATGACCCGGGCCACGCGGTGGGACGCGGCCGAGCCCTTCCGGACGGACCCGGAGAGCCAGGAGCGCGCCGAGGCGTACCTCCTCGCGGCCGGACTGACCATCACGGCGGAGAGCCGGCTGGGCTTCGCCGTGAGCGGGCCTCCCGCCGCGTACGAGGAACTCACCGGCGGCCGGGTCGAGACGTACGAGGACCTGCACCAGGTCGAGATGGACCACATCCGGTACGTGACCCAGCTGGACATCGTGGGCGAGCGGCAGCCCGAGGCCCACGGGGTGGGCGATGTGCCGGGCACCGACGCGATCGAGGCCGTGGCGCTGGAGTCACCGCGGACACCGGCCCGTCTGGTGCCGTCGGCGCAGCCGCCCAACGTCGACCGGTTCCATCTCCGGCTGCCGGGCGACGTCGCCATGCTGCTCGGCGCCACCCGTGCCCACGCCCGGGGCCACGTGGGGGTGGGGGCCCAGGTCGCCATGGTGGACACCGGGCAGTTCCCGCACACCTACTTCGCGGCGCACGGCTACCGGATCGCCCCCACGGTCGCGGTCCTGCCGGGCACCAACCCCGCACAGGACCCCATCGGGCACGGCACCGGGGAGTCGGCGAACGTCTTCGCCGTGGCTCCCGGAGCGGAACTGCGGCCCTACCGTGCGAGCGACAACTCCGGCAATCTGACAGGCGCGTTCACGGCGTTCATCCGCGCGAAGGCCGACTGCGTGGCCGCGAGGGCCGACGGCGCTCCCCAGGTGCTCACCAACTCCTGGGGCGGGTCGCGGACCTTCCCTCCCGTGGGGCCGCCCACGGAGGCCGACAACGTGTTCGCGCTGGAGATCCGGGACGCGATCGAGCAGGACGTCACCGTCGTCTTCTCCGCGATGAACGGGCAGTTCGCCATGGAACCGCAGGTACCGGGTGTGCTCTCCGTCGGCGGGGTGTTCGTGGGGCCGGAACTGGAACTGCGGGCTTCGGACTACGCGAGCGGGTATGCCAGCCCGTGGTTCGAGGGCGTCGTCGTGCCCGTCGTGTCCGGTCTGGTCGGCATGCGGCCCCGGGCCCAGTACCTGATGCTGCCGGTGCCGCCCGGCTCTGCGCTCGATGTGTCGGAGAGCCGCGCCCAGGCCGACGGGCGGAGGCCCGATCGAGGTGACGAGACGGGGCCGAACGACGGGTGGGCGCTGTTCTCCGGTACGTCGGCGGCGGCGCCGCAGGTCGCGGGCGCGGCGGCGGTACTGCTCGGAGCCCGCCCGGAGCTGACCCCGGCCCAGGTCATCGAGGCGCTCGCCGGGACAGCGGTCGACGTCACCATCGGCGCGAACCATCCGAGATTCAACCGTCCGGCGCGGATCGGACCCGACGAGGCCACCGGAGCGGGTCTGGTGAACGTCGACGCGGCCCTGTCCTTCGTCCTCGACCGGCATGTCTGACGGACCCGAGACGGAAGCGCGGAGGAAGCATGTCGCTGTGGGAGCGCACACCGGAGCGCCGTCGGGCGACCGCCTGGCCGGTGGCACGGACGGCGGCCGCAGGGGCGGCGGACGAGGGCGGCGGCCTGCGGCCGGCGACGCTGTACCGCGGGGTGAGCGGTGTGGACCGGGGTCCGGTGCCCATGTCGGCCGAGCAGTTCGACGGACTCCGGGACCCGATGGCCGCGGTCTTCTTCCGGCAGGGCCGCTGGCCCATGACCCTGGAGGACATCCTCGACGGGCTCACCGAGGCGGGGGAACTCCCGGCGCAGTGTGTGTACCTGATCGGTGAGGCCGGTCAGATCCCGCCGCACGAGGCGCCGGGGCTGCGCCGCGACTTCCGTTTCGCGGTCACCCGCGCGGCCCCGGGCAGGGACGTCGATCTGCTGGTCAGCAGTGATCCCGGCTCGGTCTTCCTCCAGGTCGCCGCCTGGGACCCGCGGGCCCGGGTGTTCAACTACTACATGCGGATCTCGCCCGCCTGGGTGTGGACCGGTGACTCCTGGTCGGCGCTGGCACCGGAGTCCCGGGGCAAAGGCTGCTTCGACAGTCACGTCAACGGCAGCGTCGTCATGAAGGAGCTGAGGCAGCCCTGGAGCAACTGGCAGTCCATGTCCGCGACGATCCAGCTCGCCGCCGACGACCCGTTGCGCGACAACCCCCTGTACCGCCAGGTCATCGGCGCCGAGCGCCTGGAACTCACGGTGAAGGGCCTTGTCTCGCGGTGGACCGCCGCGCGCCTGTCGACGGTCGTCGCCGACGGCGTGGTGGCGCATCCCGACCGTCTGCTGCGGCAGTTGTTCACCACCACCACGGTCAATCTGGCCAGTACGTCCACGCAGAGCGCGACCGTCGCCGCCTCCGGCCATGACCTGGTCCTGCCGCTGGGCTTCTGGCTGAACGCCGACGCCCTGCTGAACGACCTCGGCCTGCCGGTGGGCGTGCGGAGCGCGCCGTCCGCGCCGGCGTCCCTGTACGCGGACAGCGTCGCCGCGTTCGGCTTCCGGATGGAGGAGCGGGTCAGCGGGTTCACGCGGCCCGGCGACACGTTTTTCGCCTTCATGGTCCCCGAGGCCGCGTACGAGGACAACGACATGGTGCGGCAGTCGGTGGAGCGGGGCCTCGTGCCTGCCAGGTTCGCGGCCTGCGCGCTGATGGTCGACTTCACCGAGCCGGTGTTCAGCCCGGTCCGGGCTCACCTGATGCGCTACGTGCCGACCGCGCCGGTGTCCGTGGCGTCGTGGTGCGACGACATCGCCTCGGCCGTCGTCACCGCCGCCCGCACCCTGCCCGCCGACAGTCCCGAGGCCGAGTTCGCGCGCAACTGGGCGGTTCCCGAGGCGGAGTGGCGCGAGGTGTTCGCCCGGCGGGTGGACGCGTATCTCGAGAAGGTCTCGGCGCGGGTCCGTACGGCGTCGGGCTTCGACGACTGTGTGTGGCTCGCGGAGTCACGCCGCCGCACGTTCAAGCAGATGCGGCTCAACGAGTTCGCGCTCACCCTGCCGACGACCGACATCCCCGCCGACGCCCCTCGGCTGCGTATGCACGAGGACGGCACCGTCTGTGTCTCGATCAGCGGAGGTTCTCCATGACCACGATCACCACGTACGGGCCCCCGGGCAGGCTCACCGACCTCGACGACGCGGGCAGGCAGGCGTGGCACGTCTTCATCAGCGACAGCGTCGACCAGGCGATCACCGGCCCGGACCCCGCCGAGGTGCTCAACAACAGCCCCCGGCCGCAGTTCTACAACCTCACCAGGACGGACACCGCCGAGGACGCGGTCCGGGCGGCCGTCACCTGGACGGCGTTCCCGAACCGGCTGAGGTCCGCGATCTCCGACCGGCAGCGCTGGCAGCGCGCCGACGCCAGCCGCGATGTGCAGGACGAGTACTGCGAGTGGAGCGTGACCCGCGACGCCTCGGGGAGGATCACCCGCGTCACATTCACCTGCGAGGGCCCCGAGTACTGGGACGTGCTCGCGCGGACCGACCCGGACAAGGTGCTCGACCTCTACCGCGCGCACATCGGCCCGGCCGTGCGGCACAGCGATCTCTTCGGCCCGGACGGCCGGTACGTGCGGCGCAACAAGTGGAACGACTCCACGACCCAGGGCGCGATGCACCTCATCCAGCAGTCCAACACCCTCGGGGCCGAGATCGAGTTGGCGGCCGCGGCGACGATCCGGCGGGTCATCGGCGGCCGGGAGCTCACCGGCGCGCAGGAACTCATCGCCTGCGCCAAGTACGGCGTACCGGACCGCAACAGCGATCCGCACATCGGTGAGGTGGTCAACTCGGTGGCCCGGCAGAATGCGGACATCGCGCTCAGTGACCCCGTCGGCATCTACTTCGACGATCTGGCCACCGACGGCTGGAGCACCCCCGACGGCTCCGACCCGAGGAGCTTCTGGCGCTTGGAGCGCGGCGACACGGACGTCCCCGTGCGTGCCGTCTACGAGGTGCCCGGCGACCGGGGCTTCACCGTGGGCGACATCACCATCGGCGGACGGCCCATCGAATTCGGCGCCCAGATCACCGACTTCGTCACCGTGAAGCTCACGGCCACCGCCTGCCGCTTCGGCCTCAGCCCGGCCCGGCCGCAGACCGCCTGCGTGGAGCTCGCGGCGGGCGACGACGTGACACCGGGCGCCTTCTCCCCCGGCGCCTTCTCCGCGCAGGGCTACCTCGGCGTCCACCCCGACCAGGCATCGCGCAGCACACGGCTCGTCGCGTAGCACGCCCCACCCCCATCCATCCCACCGCCAGACCCGGGAGGCGGATCATGACGACGGCGGAACTCTTCTCCCCCACCGAATCCGACTACCTGTCCCAGCTGACGAGAGCCGCGGCACGCTACGCGGACCGGACGGCGCAGCGGGAGAGGAACCGTGAAGTGCTGCGGACCCGGGGCGTGTTGCACGCCGACGAACCGGAACGGGTGGAGAAGCGGCTGGCGCGGCTCGGCGCGGACTGGTCGCTGGCGACTGCGATCGAGCGGGAGCCGTCGGACCCCGTGGCGGCGGCCGGGAGCACCCTGCGGCTGCCGCCGGAGAGCTTCGGCAGCGATGTGCTGGGACTGGAGCGTCTGATCGGGCGCAACAACCTCACCCCGGTGGCGTTCCTGGAGGAGGGGGCGCTCGTCTCCCGCTCGGTCGGCCGGGTCACCATCAGCGGACCCGGCGGCGGCCACGGCACCGGCTTCATGGTGTCGCCGTCCCTGCTGCTCACCAACAACCATGTGCTGCGCAGCCAGGAGGAGGCCCGGCGCAGCGTGGTCGCGTTCTCGCTCCAGGCCGGGATCGACGGCCGGCCGCTGACACCGGCGGTGTTCCAGCTGGAGCCGCACAGGTTCTTCGTCACCGACCGGGAGCTGGACTTCAGCCTGGTCGCGGTGGCCGAGCGCGGGGCACGCGGCGAGGCCCTCTCCTCGTTCGGCCGGCTGACGCTCAGCGAGGCGCAGGGGACGGTCGTCGTCGGGGAGTTCGTCAACATCATCCAGCACCCGCGGGGCGAGCCGAAGCAGTTGGCGCTGCGGGAGAACCAGATCGTGGACATCCTCGACCGGTTCACGCACTACGAGTGCGACACCCGTGAGGGGTCGTCGGGTTCACCGGTCCTCAACGACCAGTGGGAGGTCGTCGCACTGCACCACTCGGCCGTCCCGAAGACCGATGCCGAGGGCCGTCCGCTGAGCGTCGACGGCGTGCCGTGGACACCGGACATGGGCGACGACCGGCTGGCGTGGAAGGCCAACGAGGGGGTGCGGATCAGCCGCGTGCTGCGCGCCCTGCGCGAGATCACCCTGACCGGGGACGCCGCCCGGCTGCGTGACGAGGTGTTCGTCGCCGGGACCAGCGCGGCCGGGCCCGCCCCGGCACCGGTCGAGAGCACCCCTCCCACGGCGTCAGGGAACGGTGCGGTGTCCCGGCCCGCACCCGACGGGTCGCGGGCGTTCGTGTCCGACGGCACCGCTCACCTCACGATCCCGCTGCGGATCAGCGTCGGTCTCGATCCGTCGGCGTTCCCGGTCGCGGGTGTCGCCACCACCCCGCCGCCTGCCGCGCCCGCGGCCCGGGCCGGGCGGCCCGACGCGGCCTCCGCGGTGGAGCGTGACGTGAACGCGGCCCTCGTGAACCACCGGATCGCCCGTGAACGGCCGTACTACGACAGGTCCGCCGACACGGCCGCACGCGAGGCCTACTACGACGGCGTCGCCACCCACGACGGGGACGCGCTGCGGCGCGCACTCACCGAGTTGCTGACCCGGACCCACAACCCCCGGCCCCGGTACAAGCCGATCCGGCTCGTCTACCCGTGGGTTGATCTGCACCGCGACGGCCGGCTGCGCAGCATCTACTCCGGGAAGGACTTCTCCGCCGAGGAGTTCATCCGGGCGGACGCGGCCGTCGAGGAGGCCCGGATGGCCCGGATCCAGGAGTTGTTCCTGCACGAGGGCACGGCGGGGCCGGCCGAGTTCGAGGCGGAGTTCGACGCGCTGGAGGCGTCGATGCCGTTCAACTGCGAACACGTGGTGCCGCAGTCGTGGTTCCTGAAGAAGGAGCCGATGCGCGGCGACCTCCATCATCTGTTCGCCTGCGAGGTGGGCTGCAACAGCTTCCGCGGCAACTTCCCGTACGCCGACTTCCCCGACTTCGACGAGGCGGTCCGGGACGCCTGCGGGATGCGCGAGGACATCGGGTTCGAGCCGGAGGAAGGCAAGGGCACGGTCGCCCGGGCCACGCTGTACTTCCTGCTGCGCTACCCGAGGCAGGTCGGCGACACCGCGCGCGAGTTCCCCGAGGACCGGCTGCCCACGCTGCTGTCATGGCACACGAACGAGCCGGTGACCGAGTACGAGCTGCATCGCAACGCCGCCGTCGCGGAGCTCCAGGGCAACCGGAATCCGCTGATAGACCACCCGGAGTGGGCCGAGAAGATCGACTTTTCGGGTGTCTGGCCCTGATGTGTCGGGGCTTGTGACCACCCCGGTGGCGTGAGCGGTTCGGCGTCGGTTTAGCATATGAGCGCCGCCTAGCTCGAAAGATAAATCTGTGACTGTCAACGAGGACTCGTTCACCCTTTGGAAGCACCGCGAGGAGATCGCGGAGTCGATGATCCCGATCATCGGGAAGCTGCATCGCGAGCGGGACGTCACGGTCCTGCTGCACAGCCGCTCCTTGGTGAACAAGTCGGTGGTCAGCATCCTGAAGACGCACCGATTCGCCCGGCAGATCGCCGGCGTGGAGCTCTCGGTCACCGACACGCTGCCGTTCCTCCAGGCCCTCACCACCCTCGACCTCGGGCCTTCCCAGATCGACATCGGCCTGCTCGCCGAGGCCCACCAGGCCGACGACCGAGGCCTGTCGATCGCGGAGTTCACCGCCGAGGCCGTCGCCGGTGCCACCGGCGCCAACAAGATCGAGGGCGGTGAGGGGCGCGATGTCGTCCTCTACGGCTTCGGCCGCATCGGCCGCCTCGTCGCCCGCCTGCTGATCGAGAAGGCCGGGTCCGGCAACGGTCTGCGGCTGCGCGCCATCGTCGTGCGCGGCGGCGGCGGCCGGGCCCCCGAGGATCTCGTCAAGCGTGCCTCACTGCTGCGCCGTGACTCCATCCACGGCCAGTTCCAGGGCACGATCACGGTCGACGAGGCGAACAGCACGATCGTCGCCAACGGCAACACCATCAAGGTGATCTACGCGAACGATCCGTCCGAGGTGGACTACACCGAGTACGGCATCAAGAACGCCATCCTCATCGACAACACGGGCAAGTGGCGCGACCGCGAGGGCCTGTCGCAGCACCTGCGCCCCGGCATCGACAAGGTCGTCCTGACCGCGCCGGGCAAGGGCGACGTCCCGAACATCGTGCACGGCGTCAACCACGACACGGTCAAGCCGGACGAGCAGATCCTGTCCTGCGCGTCCTGCACCACCAACGCGATCGTGCCGCCGCTGAAGGCCATGGACGACGAGTTCGGTGTGCTGCGCGGTCACGTGGAGACCGTCCACTCGTTCACCAACGACCAGAACCTGCTGGACAACTACCACAAGGCCGACCGCCGGGGCCGCTCCGCGCCGCTCAACATGGTCATCACCGAGACGGGCGCCGCCTCGGCCGTCGCCAAGGCGCTGCCCGACCTGAAGGCGCCGATCACCGGCAGCTCGATCCGCGTCCCCGTCCCGGACGTCTCGATCGCGATCCTCAGCCTGCGTCTCGGCCGGGAGACCGACCGTGAGGAGGTCCTGGACTACCTCCGGGGCGTCTCGCTGACGTCGCCGCTCAAGCGCCAGATCGACTTCACCAACGCGCCGGACTCGGTCTCCAGCGACTTCATCGGCTCCCGCCATGCCTCGATCGTCGATGCGGGCGCCACCAAGGTCGACGGCGACAACGCGATCCTGTACCTCTGGTACGACAACGAGTTCGGCTACTCCTGCCAGGTCATCCGGGTCGTCCAGCACGTCTCCGGGGTGGAGTACCCGACGTACCCGTCACCGGCGGTCTGACCGGCCGGCGCAGGGCTCCCGCACGCACGGTGCCGGGCGGACGATCCGTCCGCCCGGCACCGTGATGTCGTTGCGGGCCGCGTCGGGCGGGACGTGCCCCAGGACGCCGGGCCTCCTGACCTCGGGGTCCGCGCCCGGCCGATCGCGGGGAACGAGTGTGCATCCGTCGTCCTCTGCGTGGCACTTGCAGTGCCATGGATGGGACGAGGCGAGGAACAGAAGCGGTCCGGCGGCACCTGGAAGCCGTTGCGCGGGCGGTACGGCGCGCCTGGTCGGGGCCGGGCCGCGAGCGGGACCTGACGGCGCAGGCGGGGAAGGCCGCGCTGGCCGCGTGCGTGGCGTGGGCCGTGGCGGGCTGGTGGCTGAAGGCGCCGATGGCGTTCGTCGCGCCCTGGGTCGCGATCGTGCTGGTGGAGTCGACGGTGTACCGGTCGATCGCCCACGGTCTGCAACAGCTGGCCGCCTTCGCGGTCGGCACGGTGGCGGCGACGGCCGGTGCCCTGCTGCTGGACGGCACCATGGCGGCGATGGTGCTGGTCCTGCCGGTGGTGCTGCTGCTGGCGCAGTGGCAGCGGCTGGGTGCCCAGGGCATCTACGCCGCGACCGGTGCCCTGTTCGTCCTGACCGGCGGTCAGGTCACCCTCGCCTCCGCCGGGGCGCGGATCGCGGAGGCGGTCTTCGGCGCGCTGGTCGGTATCGCGGTCAACGCCCTGATCCGTCCCCCGGTGTATCTGCGGGACACGCGCGCCGCTCTCTCCGAGGCCGCCCGGGAGGCGCAGGCCATCCTGGAAGCGGTGGCCGACGGGCTGGCCGACGACGGTTGGGATCCCCACACGGCCGGGGAGTGGCACGAACGCGCCCTGCGCCTGTCCCGTCTCGTCGACCAGGCCCGATCGGCGATCGGCTGGAGCCGGGAGAGCATGCGCGGCAACCCGCGGGGCCGCCGCACCGGCGCCCTCGCGCCGCCCGGCCAGGCCTACGACGACGCCCTCACGGTGCTCGACCATGTCGCCGTGCACACCGCGGGCGTGACGCGCACGGTGCTGGAGACAGCCGGCCACGGCACCCGGCCGGCCCGGCCCGCGCCGTCGGTCACCGGCCCGTACGCCGAGTTCCTCCGGCACACCGCCCGCGCCGTCGGTCTGTACAGCCGGGCCCGCTTCGCCGCGACCGGCGGTGACCGGGACGCCGACCTGGCGCTGCGGGAGGCCGTGGCGGAGCTGTGCCGCACCCTCGACGACCTGCACCGCCGGCTGCCCGACGCCGTGCGCGACGACCCGGATGCCCTCAGCACCCACGGCACGCTGCTGGCGCAGGCCCGCCGCCTGGCCGATCAACTCGTGCAGGGGTGAGCCGGACGGCGAACGGTCACAGGCTGATGATCACGAGGGCGGTGTCGTCGGTGGCGCCGCTCACCGGGAGCAGATCCAGCAGGAGGGAGTCGGCGAGGGCCTCGGCGTCGGCCCGGCGATGGCGGGTGAGAGCGTCGGAGAGGCGGGCGAGACCGGTGTCGATGTCCTCGTCCCGCCGCTCGACCAGCCCGTCCGTGTACAGGACGAGGGTGTCGCCCTCGGTGAAGTCCACGGTGGCCTGCGGGCGCGCGACATGTTCCGGGCGGGCTCCGAGCGGCGGGTCGGTCGCTTGGTCGAGGAAGGTGACGGTGCCGTCGGCGCACAGCAGCGCGGGCGGCGGATGGCCCGCGCTGCTGTAGTTGACGGTGTGTTCCGTCCAGTCGATGCAGGTCTGGACGACCGTGGTGTTCTCGGCGCCGTCGACGGAGTCGGCGTACAGACCGAGAGCGTCCAGCGCCTCGGCCGGGCCGTCCGCGACGACGGACGCGGCGCTGAGCGCGCTGCGCAGCTGACCCATGACGCAGGCGGCGGCGAGACCGTGCCCGACGACGTCGCCCACGGCGACACCGATCCGGTCCTCGCCCGGCATGTCCACGAGGTCGTACCAGTCTCCGCACACGTTCAGCGCGCCGGTGGCCGGCCGGTAGCGCACGGCGGCGCGGTGGTGCCGGACCGGGCTGGGCGCGGGCAGCATCGCCCTCTGCAGGGCGAGGGCGACCTCGCGTTCCCGGGCGTGCGCCCGGCGGAGGCGTTCGTTGACCTCCTGCAGCTCACGGGCGCGGGTGTACAGTTCGGCCTCCAGGACCTGGGCCCGGTCGCCCGGCGGTCGGGAGCGGGCCCGGATCAGCTCGGTGACCTCCTCCACCTTGTGGATCAGCAGCACCACGGTGCCGTCGGGGCCGAGGAGGGGTGCGTTCACCGGGCTCCAGTAGCGCTCCTCCCACTCGCCGGGCTGCTCCGCCGACTCCACGTCGTAGCGTTGCAGCGCCATCGCGTCCCGTTCGCCGCTCTCCACCACCCGGGTCAGGGAGGCCGCAAGGTTCCGCATCCCGGTGGCGCTCGGGTCGGTGGGGTTGTCGGGGAACACATCGAAGAGGTACCGGCCGACCACCTGCTCCCGGGTGCGGCCGGACTGCCGCAGGAACTCCTCGTTCGCGTCCGCGTAGATCAGGTCGGGCGTCAGCAGTGCCATCATGCCGGGCAGCGCCTGGAACACCGCCGCGTAGTCGGTCTCCGTCTCGGCCATGGTGCGCCGCCTCAGCGTTCGTCACTGTCCTGCGACCTCCACCATAGGATCCCGCGGCCCGGACGGCTCGCCTCTTGCCGAAAGAAAAACAGCAGGTCACGCCCTGTGCCCGGAGGGGAGCGCGGAGCCACGGGCGGCGCGGACGCCCGCGGGCGCTCAGCACGGCCTGCGCCATTCGTCCAGCTCCGGTCGTTTCACCATCGACGACAGCCGCAGCCGCCGGGACTCCGCACAGAAGCTGCTCCTCGGTTCGGTGTACTCGACGTGGAACACGGCCTTGCCCGCGGCGATGAACGGGCTGAGGTCGGCGCACTCGTCGTACTGGGCGCACTCCTCGTTGACCGCGAAGTCGAAGTGGGCCAGGAGCTGGGGGATCTGCGGGAGGTCGTTCTTCAGGCCCACCGACAGGCCGCGGTCGTGGGCGATGTCGGCGATCATACGGTTGTAGGCGAGCTGGTCACGGGCGGTGAGCGGGAAGCCGGTGTCGTTGCCGTAGCCCTCGACCAGGTCGGGTTCGACCGCGTCGAACCCCTTCTCCCGGCACATGTCGAAGCGCCGTTCCATGAGCGGCCGCAGGACGTCCAACCGCCGGATGTCCAGCCAGCGTTCGCCGGCCCAGCCGTTGGGCTCGCCGAGCACCGAGCGGGGGAAGTCGTCCTTGTCGGGCCGGAAGTCCTCCCAGGCGCCGACGTTGACGTAGCAGATGACCTTGCGGCCGTCGCGGTGCAGACGGGCCACGTCCGCCGCGGAGTTCTCGAAGCCGTCGATGTCGTAGACGGGCACATCCGCCGAGGGATCGACCCTCCCGTCCAGCTGCCACTGCCAGGCCAGACCGGGCCGGGGCCGCCACCGTTCCCCGGCCGGGCCGGAGGTCGCGTCGCCATGCCCGTCGGCCGGCCGGGTATCGGTGCAGCCCGCGAGCGCCGACGCCATCAGTGCGGTCAGCAGGGTGGCGCATGCCAGTGCCGCCCGCCTCATCGCTCGGTGGTCCCGGTCAGCGCGGGCGTCAGCCGGGCCCACGGATTGGGCGGTTCGCCCGTGACGGGACCGCAGACGCCCGCGCCCCGCTCGTGCGCGGTGCGCACGGCGAGCGGCACCAGCGCTTCGGGCACCCCGTAGACGAGGTGGCACAGCCGCTCGGGCGGATGGCGGGCGGTCCACGCCGGGCGGCTGAACGACGACACGTACGTCGACCAATGGCCCTCGAAGGTGACGGTCAGGTCGGCGAGGCGGGCGTAGCCGGGCGCCGGGTGGACGCCGGGGTTGAGGACGACCGTCTCCGCGCCGAGCCGGCGGAGCGCGCGGACCAGCCGGCGGCAGCCGGGCAGGTTGTCCGGTGTGGCCGTCACCTGGTCGAGGAAGCAGCCGTCGGCCGCGTACCACTCCCGGTGACGGCGCACGTCGTCGGCGATCTCGGCGCGGTCGCGCACCCCGTAGTCGGTGTCGACGTAGCCGAGGAGCCGGGCCCCGGCGGCGCGCAGCGCGGCGGCGGCCGCGCCGAACGCGGGGTCGGGGTGGTCGCCCGGCCCGTTCGCCGGGTTGAGGACGACCGCGTAGGTGCGGGTCGCGGCCTTGATCAGCCGGTGCCAGGCCCCCGGGTCCTCGGCCGGGTGGACGTAGAGGGGCACGAGCAGGCTCACCGGACGCCTTCCCACAGTGCGGTCAGGGCGTCGTCGAGGGTGTGCACCGGCCGCCAGCCGAGCGCCTCCTCGGCAGCGGTGATGTCGGAGCACTGCCACGACACGTCGGCGGACCGGACGGACCCGGCCACGGCGGCGGGGCGGACCGACCCCGCCGGGCCGGCCTGACCGGCGCGGTCGGCATGACTGGCGCGGTCGGCATGACCGGCGCGGTCGGCATGACCGGCGCGGTCGGCATGACCTGCATGACCGGCCGAGCCGGGTGAGACGGGTGAGACGGGCGAGCCCGTCGGACCGGCGAGGCCCGCCGAGCGGAACGTGTCCGGAGTGTCCGGAGTGCCCGCAGGGTCGGCCGGGCCGGCCGGGCCGGCCGAACCCACCGGACCCGCCTGATCCCCCGAGCCGGGCGAGCCCGCCCGAACGATGTGAGCCGCCGAGCCGCGCGTCCCGGCCCCGGCCTCGGCCCCGAGTGCCGCGTCCTCCGTCCCCGGCGCCCCGTCCATGTCCGCCGGGCCCAGGGCCCCGGCCGGTCCGGCCACCCACGCCGTACTCGCCGGACCGCCCCATCCCGCCGTGTTCTCCTCGACCCGGCCTCGGTATCCGGCCTTGACGGCCAAGATGCGGACCAGGTCGCGCACCAGGACGGCCCGGCCGCCGCCGATGTTGAGGATCGGCGGCAGGGGGCCGGGGGCCGTGGCCGCGAGGACGGTGGCCCGGGCGACGTCGCGGACGTCGACGAAGTCGCGGTACGCGGAGAGGTCGCCCAGCCGCAGCACCCCCTCAGGGCCGGCCGTGCGGAGCAGACGGGTGATACGTCCGGGCAGCCCGCTCGCCGGCGCCCCCGGCCCCACGGGGTTGCCCACGCGCAGGACGACGGCGTCCAGGCCGGAGCCGGTGACCGCCACCGTGCCGGCCAGCTTGGTGGCTCCGTACGGGGCGGCCGGGCAGGTCGGCGCCGACTCGGTCACCCGGATGCCGGGCACGCCGGGCCCGTACTCGGCGGCCGAGCCCAGGTGCACCAGGCGGGCGCCGGGCGCCGCCTCGCGCAGGGCGGCGCACAGGACCGCCGGGCCACGGGCGTTGACCTCCGCGAGGATCACGGCGTCGCCGCCGGTGGCGCCCGCGCAGTTGACCACGGTGTCCGGTGCGACGGACGCCAGGGCCTTCGCCAGTTGTTCGGGGCGGACGGTGGCGAGGTCAACGGGGAACTCGGCGGCCGGCGAGCGCCCGCCGCCGAGGACCCGTGCGCCGGGCAGGGTGCGCAGCCGAGCGGCGACATGGCCGCCCAGATAGCCGGTGGAACCCAGGACGAGAATGCGCATGCGGTGCTCAGGCTCCCTTGAGCAGAAGCGATTTACGGGTGGTGAACTCGGCGTTGGCCCGGTCGTAGTCGTCGGGGCGGCCGATGTCCAGCCAGTACCCGTCGAACTCGTAGGCGTGCGGCTGGTTCTGGGCCCTGATCAGGTCGAGGACCAGTTCGTCGAAGCCGAGCGGCAGTCCGGGCGTGTAGCCCTCCAGCGTCGAACGGGACACCCCGTAGACGCCCATGGAGACCCGGTAGTCCATGCTGGGCTTCTCGGTGAACGCCACCACCTTGCGGGCGTCGGTGGTGAGCACCCCGAAGTCGATGTGCACCTTGCGGGCGTAGGTGGCGATGGTGAGCGGCGCGCCGGACTCGCGGTGCCGGCGCAGGACGTCGGCGTAGTCGAGGTCGGTGAGGACGTCCCCGTTCATCACGAGGAACTCCTCGGGGAGCCGGTCGCGCAGGTTGAGCAGCGGGCCCATGGTGCCGAGGGGGCTCTCCTCGGTGGCGTAGTCGACGGTCAGGTCCCACTGGGAGCCGTCGCCGACGTAGGCGCGGATGATCTCGCCCAGGTGGCCGATGGCGAGGGTGCAGTGGGTGAATCCGGCGGCCGAGAGCTGGCGCAGCACGATCTCCAGGATCGCGTGCTGGTCGCCGATGGGGACGAGCGGCTTCGGCAGCGCCGTCGTGTAGGGCCGCAGCCGGACGCCCTTGCCTCCCGCCAGGATCACTGCGTGCATGGTGCTCCTCCTTCATGGACTTCGTGGACCGCGCCGCCTCGTCGGCCGCGCGGGGGCGTGCCGGACGGGAGTCAGATGTTGTAGATGCCGGTCTTGTAGCGGGCGAGGTTGGCCGGGTCGCGGAAGAACTCCACGGTCTGGGCGAGGCCTTCCTCCAGGGAGTGGGCGGGCTGCCAGCCGGTGGCGGCGGTGAGTCTGCTCGCGTCGGCGACGAGCCGCATGACCTCGGAGTTGGCGGGCCGGATCCGGGCCGCGTCCTCGCGGACGTCGAGGCCGGTGTCCATCACCTTGCCGATGAGGGCGACGAGGTCGCCGACGGAGATCTCCCCGCCGGTGCCGGCGTTGAAGGTGCGGCCCACGACCCGCTCCGCGGGCGCGGTACCGACGGCGAGGAAGGCCCGCGCGGTGTCCTTGACGAAGGTGAAGTCGCGGGTGGGGCGAAGGTCCCCGAGGGTGATGGTGCGCTCCCCCGCGGCGACCTGCCCGATGACGGTGGGGATCACCGCGCGCATCGACTGGCGCGGGCCGAAGGTGTTGAACGGACGCAGGGTCACCACGGGGGTGTCGAAGCTCGCGTGGTAGCTGTCGGCCAGCCGGTCCCCGCCGGCCTTGGAGGCGGCGTACGGGGACTGGGTGTGGATGGGGTGGTCCTCGGTGATCGGCACGGTCTGCGCGGTGCCGTACGTCTCGCTGGTGGAGGTGTGCACCAGGCGGGGGGTGCCGAGGGCGCGGACGGCCTCCAGGACGTTGAGGGTGCCGGTGACGTTGGTGTCCACGTAACTGTGCGGGGCCTGGTACGAGTACGGGATCGCGATGAGCGCGGCCAGGTGGTAGGCGGTGTCGGCGCCGTCGAGAAGGCCACGGACGGAGCCGGGGTCGCGGACGTCGCCGAGGACGATCTCCACCCGGTCGAGGACGTCGGGGTGGAGGGTCTCCAGCCAGCCGTAGGAGGAGAAGGAGTTGTACTGGGCCATGGCGCGCACCCGGTATCCGGAGGCGACGAGCGCCTCGGTGAGGTGGGAGCCGATGAAGCCCTCGGCTCCGGTGACGGCGGCGAGCGGTGCGGAGGTCAACGGTGTGTCCTTCCGGTAGGTCGGATGTGGGGGCTGTGGCGGGGTCTCGGGTGAGCGCGGGGCTCAGGCGTGCGGCGCGGGCCGGCCGAGCACGCGCAGCGCGCACGCCGACAGACACAGCGCGGCGACGGCGCAGCTCAGCGGGAGCGCCGGGTCGCCGGGTGGCAGGCGCAGCAGGGTGACCGTTCCGGCGGCGCCCGCCGCGGCGAGGCAGATCAGGGCGGGTGGCCAGGCCGTGCCGAACGCCTGGAGCAGCAGCGCGGTCCACAGCGCGGCGGCGAGGAGCAGCAGGGGCGCGGGGTCGGCGCCGGTGAGCAGGGCCGCGGGGAGCATCGGCAGGAGGTAGGCGAGCAGGCAGAGGCCGAGGACGCCGGCCGAGCGGAGCAGGAACCCTGCGGGGGTCGCGACGGCCCGGAGAGCGGCGACGGACAGGCCCCGGTAGCGGTACAGCAGCCACTCCGCCGGTCCCATGCTGACGGTGAGGACGATCACCGCGTACGGCTCCTCGCGTCCTTCCAGCAGGACGAGCACACCGGCGGCCAGACCGAACAGGCCGTAGGGCAGGGACGACAGGAGGCGGGGCCGGGTGGCGCCCGGTACGGCGTCGGCGGCGAGCCCGGTCCACAGCACCCGGCCGGTGACGGCGAGCGTCGCGGTCAGGGCGAGCGCCGGCAGTCCGGCCCGGAGCAGGGGGCCGGGCTCCCACCACGGCAAGACGGCGGCGCCGGCGAGCAGCGGGCTGAGCGCGGCGAGCAGCAGCCGCTCCCGGGCCAGCACCAGCAGCACGCCGGCCGCCGCGAGGTAGGCGGACTGCGCGGCGGCGACCAGGGTCGCCGGTCCGCCTCCGGCGGGCAGCGCGGCGGCCACCGTGGCGACGACCGCGCCCAGCGGCGCGCCGATCAGGAGCGTTCGGCCCGCTTCGTGCCGTCCGGTCGCCATGCGCAGATGGGCGCGGTGGCCGAGGGCCTGGCCCCAGGCCCAGGAGACGAGTCCGGCGACGATCAGGGCGGGGGCATGTCCGCCGGGGTTCCACAGGGGCGCGGTGAGCAGATAGGCGAGCCCCGGCAGGGCGAACAGCACTCCGCGCAGCAGGCAGCGCACGGTGTCGGGTCGCCACACGTCGGGCTGCGACGGGGGCTCGGGGAACGTCCTCGGTACCCGTTCGTAGAGGGCGGCGGCCAGCGAGAAGAGGTTGGGGTGGCCGTACCGTTCCTTGATGACGCCGGCGGACAGGCCCTCCGCCTCCAGGAACGCGGCCACCTCGTACGGGTGGACGGCGGGGCCTATGCGGTCGGCGAGTTCGGCGGCGAGTTCGCTGACCGCCGCCTCGTCGGGCCCCTGGCGGGGCAGCCGGATGGTGAGGGTGGTGTCGTCGGCGAGGGCCCAGCTGGGGCGGCGGCGCGGGCGGCGCCGGTCGTCGAGGCGGATGGCGAGCGTCTCGTGTTCGACGCCGCCGGGTTCGAGTGACATCGGCCCGCTCATCCGGCCACCGTGCTGATCGCGGTCAGCTCCCCCGGTGGGAGCGGTACGCCCGCCGGAGCGTGGACCAGGGCGGGGAGTTCGAGGTAGATGGACCGGAAGGTGTCGATGGTCTGGCGGAGCGTGAACTGTTCGATGACCCGCAGCCGGGCCGCCTCACCCATGGTCGCGCGGCGCGCGGGGTCGCCGAGCAGTTCCAGCGCCGCCGCGGCCATCGCCGCCGGGTCGCGGGGCGGTACCACGAGCCCGGTGTCGCCGACGGCCTCGCGGACACCGCCCACATCGGTGGAGACGGTGGCCCGGCCGCACGACATGGCCTCGATCAGGGTGAAGGGGAAGCCCTCGCTGATGCTGGAGAGCATCACGACGTTACCGGCCGCGTAGGCGTCCCTGATGTCGTCGACGCGGCCCTCGAAGGTGACGGCGTCGGCGTGTCCGAGCTGGGCGGCGAGAGCCTCGCAGCGTTCCCGGTAGGCCTCCCCGCCCTTGGGGGTTCCGCCGAACAACCGCAGCCGGGCCTCGGGGAGCCTGGCCCGGACGAGGGCGAAGGCCCGGATGAGGGTCTCCAGGTCCTTGATCGGGTCGACGCGGCCCGCCCAGCTGAGGGTGAGGGCCTGCGGCTCGGGCCCGGCGGGCGGGAACGCGGCGGGGTCGACGCCGTTGTAGACGGTGCGTATGGATTCCGGATCGGCGCCGCCCTGTTCCTCCCAGAGCCGGTTGTAGCGGTTGCCGGGGGTGATCAGGGCGGCCCTGCGGTAGCTCTCCTCGGCGAGGAGCCGGAAGAAGCCGAGGACGACCGCCTTCACCGGCCAGCGGTAGGGGGCGGTGCGGTAGCCGAGATACCGTTCACGCAGGTAGACGCCGTGTTCGGTAAGCAGCAGGGGGACGCCGTACCGGTCCAGGGCGGCGAGGCCGGGCAGGACGGCGACGCCGCCGCTGACCGCGTGGGCGACCCCCGTCTCGGGCGGGGGCGCGGCCAGCGGGCGCAGGGCGTGCTCCAGCAGGGAGGTCGCGGTGAGCGCGTCGTGCAGGGTGGGCCGGGACTCGCGCACGGGGAGGCCGGGCCGGTTCCAGACCGACGTCAGCAGGGTGATCGCCCGGTCCGAGCGCAGGAACGGGCTGAGCGCGCCGTCGGCGGCGGCCCGGGCCATGGTGTAGAGGGCGGGGGCGAAGCCGGGCTCGGCGCGGGGGTCGAGCAGGGCGGTGAGGAACTGTTCGTAGGCGGTGGTGAGCCGGTTGCGGGCGCGGCCCCGGGGCGGGTCGCCCTGCGGTGGGTCGCCCCACATCGGGACGGACAGCACGCGGTAGACCTGCGCGGGGAGGTTCCAGACGAGGGGTTCGCGCCCGGTGCCGGTGACGGCGATGACGTCGAAGTCGAGGTCGGGCATGCCCTGGACGAGCTGGTCGCACCAGACGCTGACGCCGCCGTGACTATGGGGATAGGTGCCTTCGGTAAGCAAGGTGACGCGCGTTGCGCCAGGGTTTCGCGTTCCGTGCGGAACGGGCATCGTTGTGCTCCACGGCCGAGGTGTGGGGTGGTTCGTACCGCTCCCGGCCGCCGGGTGGGCGGCCGGGACCTTCGGGCGGTCGCGCCTCAGTCGTCCTTGGCGGACGGGTCCGCGCCGTAGGGGACTCTCTCGCGCACACCCGCGGGGACCCGGGTGTCCGGTGCCGGTTTCGTGGCCTTGCCGGGTTTGGCCGGGGAGACGGTCGGCGCGTCGGCGGAGGACGGCAGGGTGAGGGTGAGGGGCGCGCCCGTGGCGGTGGTCCAGCCGGAGGCGGCGCCCGCGTACGCCTCGCCGAAGGCCGTTCCGCCGCGGGTGGTTCCGGTGGGGAGGGTGGCGGTGACGGCGGTGCCGTCGGGTGCGTCGACGGTGACGGTGGCGCCGATGCGGTAGGCGGTGACCTCGCCCGACTGGAGGGCGGCCTGCCAGGCGGCCCTGCGCTGGAGTTCGGCGCCGATGTCCTTCATCCGCAGGTTCACCACGGGGGTGTTGTCGGCGAAGAGGGCCGCGTAGCCGTCGAGGACGCCGGTGAGCACGGGGTAGGCGATGCGGTCCTCGGCGAGGTTGGACTGGTGGATGAAGTGGGGCCTCGGGTCGTTGGCGAGGACGTGGCCGAGGGCGATCCGCTTCTCCAGGGGCACGATGACCTGTTCGTAACCCGTCGCCGTGTCCAGAGGTGCCGTGAGGCAGGTGGTGGTGGCCGGGTTGTCCTCGCAGATGCCGCTGCCGCCCTGGGCGCGGCTGGTGTAGATCCAGTTGTACTCGTCGACCTGTTCGGCGGCGCGGCCCGCGTTGTAGAAGACGTTCATCGGATGGCGGGGCACGGTGGTGGCGGGGCCGACCTTGCGTTGAACGGGTTCGCGGGAGTTGTCGGAGCCGAGCCAGGCGATGTCGTTGTCGTCGACGGCGAGGGCCAGGTTGGGATTGTCCTGGGGCTGCTGCGGCAGGACCTTCATGCCGGAGTGTTCGCCGGTCACCAACTCGCCGTTCTCCAGCGGGAGTCCGTGGATCTGGCCCCAGACCCGGTTGGTGGCGATCTCGTCGGAGATCTCGTTGCGGCTGACCCAGCGGGTGGAGCCGTCGGCGTCGGTGGCGCATCTCCAGGGCACCACGGTGGTGTCCTGGACACAGCCGAGGAAGGGGTGCGAGTAGGTGTGGTTGATCCAACGGAACTTGTTCCGTTGTGTGATCAGCCGGTCGGCGAGGGCGTCGGCGCCGTTGTGGTCCTCACGGTGGTCGACGCTGCCGGCGCCGTTGTACGCGAAGTCGAGGGTGAAGTTCTTCTGGTTCTGCCAGGTGACGGCATGGTCGACGTCGCCCGGCGTCATGCGGATGGGGTCGGGCTGGGCGTTGGGGTCCGTGCAGTCGACATCGCCGGGGGTGCAGTTGAGCTGGGTGTTCCAGCGGTCGTCGGCGGCGAACACGTCGTCGACGTGCACGGCGAAGTAGTTCCGGGACGCGCCGAGGTGCACGCCGCCGGTCATCCACTCCACGATGCCGCGGGCCAGCAGCCGGAACTGCTGCTGGTACTGGTTGTAGACGAAGGTGACGACGAGTTCGCGCCGTCCGTCGTGCCGGTACTCGCCCACCAGGGTGCCCCGCGTGGACTGTCCTGGGATCGCCGCGTCCACGTACGGGGTGAAGTCGGCGCCCGTCACGGGCCTCGACAGGTACGCGTAGCTCTCGCCGATGGCGGGGTCGTTGTCCTCGAAGGGGACCGCCCCGTCGAGGTAGCCGAACGGGCCCGCCTTGCCGGCGGCGGTGACCTGGGCCTCGGCGCCGTCGACGCTGCCGGAGTAGCCGCCGTGCACCGGGTACTGGAGTCCGGCTTCCGGGCGGGCGTAGGTGTAGGCGTCGACCTGGGGTATCTCGTACGTCTGCTCGTAGGCGACGAGTGCGGCCATCTCGGCGGAGCCGGCCGGGAACGGGTTGTCGTTGGGCAGGACGACGGCCTGGAACCTGGCGCGTGGCCGTCCGTCGACGGTGTCCGCGAGGAAGCCGGCGTCGATGACGGGCCGGTCCGACCGGGTCAGGTCGACCTCGGTGTACGGCGTGCCGGCCGCGGTGAGTTCGGCGGCGATGGCGTCGGTGGACGGGCCGCCGTCGCTCACCACCAGGACCCGTAGATCGATACGGGGTGCGATGTCGTCGGCCTGTGCCGGACCGGCGGGCAGGCCGAGTGCGGCGATGAGCGCGCCCACCGCGAGCACGGTGGTGCGTAAGGTCCGCTTCATGCGGTGAAGTCCCCTCCCCGGGCAGGGGTGAGCACGCCTCTCCTGAGCGGACGCACCCCCTTGCGTGACGCCGGCGTCCCCCTCAGAAGCCAGTCGTCGACGCATCCGTCGCGTCACATAGTGGTGTCTGTGTGGAGCTTTTGTGGTCATGCGGCGAAACATGACGGAAAAGCGAAGGTGTCCAACCGGAACCGGTGGAACCGAATGAGCTGTTTTCCCGTCGCAACCGAAGCGGCGGAGGGCGTCGCCCGGACGACCATGAGGGCCCGGCACGCTGGTCCGGGCCCTGTACGGGGCGTCGGCGGGCTGTTCGGGCCCGCCGACGGGACTACCAGTGGTCCATACCGCGATATGTACGTGATCGCAGATCATTTCAGGTCACGTCCGCCGCGGATGCCCCCATCCTGGACGAACCGTCAGGCGCAGAGGACCCGCGTCTGGGGCGTGTAGACAGGACCGCCGCTGGTGTTCGTGGAGTCACTGAACTCGGCGTAGTAGTACGAGTAGAAGCCGATGTTGCCGTTGCAGCCGGAGTCGGCGGCGATCTGCAGCGTCAGGGTGACGGTACGGCTCTGACCGGGCGGGACGGTGGCTCCGTAGTTGGTGCCGAGGTTGGCGGGGCCGGTCCCCGTGCAGGGGGTTGCGCCGGCGGCCGTGGCCAGGCTGCACCCGGTGAAGGCGTACTTGAGGTCGGGGCGCTGGGTGGTGAGCCAGGTGGGTTCGATGGTCTGGTATACGAACCAGATGTCGTAGGTCTTGTTGTTCGTGATCGTCATCGACAGGTTCACCGTGCCGCCGGGAGTGGTGGTGGCGCTGTCGGTGGCGAACGTCAGCGCGGCCGGCGCGGGGTCGGCGCTCGCGCTGGGGGCCATCCCGAAGACGGCGAGGGCGAGGGCGAGGACGGCGCCGAGACCGAGACGTCTCATCAGTGGTGATCGCATGGCCCGGGAGGCTAGGCACACGACGAGCGGGCCGTCTGCCCCGCCGGGAGCACGCCGGAGCCCGGGCGGCCGAAAGTGAGCACGACGTGAAGGCGGTGTGGGGAATGTGTGCGGCACGCCGGGCGGGCTCATAGACGCAGGGTAATGAGCATGTCACGCAGGGCTCGGAAGCGGTCGGAGAGGGAGGGGCGGGCCGTGGTGGACCTGTGGCGGCATTGGCGTGTACGAACCGTATGGCCCGTCACCGGCGTGCGGGCCCCCGGCCGTCCGCCGGTTCCGTCCCGGCCGCCCCGGCCCGGCCCGGGCCCGCGGAGTCGTCGGGCCGGTGCGCGGGCGAGGGGCCGGAAGTCGTCTGTGGAAACCCCCGCCCCGTTGATGGGACGCCGCATCGCCTGTTCCATGACCCGTGGCCGGCGGTCGACCGCCGCCGGACATCCGACTCCGTGGGGGGAGACAGTGCGTCAGCGCAGAGGACGTTCCGGGAGATCAGCAGGCTTATCCAGAGCACGACGAACGGGCATGTCGGGTGCGGCGGCGCTGTTGGGCGTCGCCGCACTCGTCGTGTCGGCGGTCCCCGCCGGCGCGGCGAGCGGCGACGGCGCACAGCCGCCGGCCCCCGGCGAGGTGGTGTCGGGGCAGCGGACGGCGACGCCCGCGCTGGTGGACGGCATCCGGGAGCGGGCCCCGGCGGCCCGGAGCGCGGCGGACGCGGCACGCGCGTATCTGGCCGCCGAGCGGGACCGGTATCGCATCGGGAACCCGGTGCGCGACCTGGAACCGGCCGGTACCAGCAGGACCGACGGCGGCGGCGAGACGGTGCGGCTGCGGCAGGAGCACCGCGGGGTGCCGGTGCTCGGCGGCCAGTACGTGGTCCGCATGGAGAAGGGGGACGACGGGCGGAGGATCGTCACCGGCACCTCGGGCAAGTACTTCACAGGGCTGCGGACCGACACCACGGCCGAGGTCGACGACGCGCTCGCCGTCGAACGGGCGGTGGACACCGTACGGGCCGACCTGGACGCCCGGGACTTCACCGCGTTCGAGGACGTCGACGAGGACGGGACACCGCTGACCGGCACCTCCCACGGTCTGGTCGTGCTGCCGGCCGGCGCGGGTGTGCTCACCCGGCACATCACCGTGCGGGGCGAGAACCCGGCGGGCGGCGAGCCGGTGCTGCGCGAGGTGTACATCGACGCGCGCGCCGGATACCCGGTGCTCCAGTACAGCGGTATCAAGACGTTCGGCACGCCCCGCACGACCGTGGCGGGGAAGGCGGCCGGCCGGGCCGCGCGGGCGGCCGAGCCCGCGGGCTCCGGCGTCAAGCTGGACGGGAACTCCGTGGAGCTGCAGGTCGGACAGGACGAGATCCAGGGCACGTACGTCCTGCGCGACCACTCACGGATCCGGAACGACTACGGGGACTTCCTCGGCACCTGGGACGCCAGGGGCCTCGGGGTCACGGACGTGGCCGGAGTGTGGCCGCCGGAACTGCCGCTGTTCTCGTCGCCGACCGCGGCCTTCGGCTCCGAGGCCACCGAGGCGGGCGCGGTGGACGCGCACTGGGCCGCCGGGCAGGTGTACGACTACTTCAGGGACCGGCACGGCCGGGACAGCCTCGACGGGCGGGGCATGTCCGTCCATTCGCTGGTCGGGGTCACCGACGGCGGGCAGCCCTATGTGAACGCCTTCTGGGACGGCCGGAAGATGGTGTACGGCAACGGCGACGCGGAGTACCGGCCCCTCTCCGCCGGAATGGACGTCGTCGGCCACGAGATGACCCACGGGGTCATCGAGCACTCGGCCGGCCTCGTCTACGCGGGCCAGCCCGGTGCCATGAACGAGGCCATCGCGGACTACTTCGGCAACGCCATCGAGACGGACGTGTACGGCCTCTCCATGGACGACCCCACCGCGAGTCTGCTCGGCGAGCGGCTGTGCCGCACCAAATCGGCGGCCGAGTGCGCGATCCGCGACCTGAACGACGGGCGGACCACCGCCAGGTCGTTCCTCGGTGTCGGTTTCGGCACCGACAGCGGGGGCGTCCATCTCAACTCGACGATCTTCTCGGGTGCGTTGTGGGACGTCCGTGAGGACCTCGGCGCCGAGCGCGCCGACCGGATCGTGTACAAGGCGCTCACCGAGTACCTCACTCCGCTCGACGGGTTCACCCAGGGCCGGGACGCGGTGATCGCCGCCGCGAAGGACCTCGGCGTCACCGGGCAGGGCCTCTCGGCCGTGCAGCGGGCCTTCAACGCCCATGGCATCGTGCCGAACTGGGAGCTGGCCCTCGGTGTCGACTCCGACGTGCTGCTCGAACGCGTCAACACCGCGGACACCCCTCTGGGCGCCGGCGGCGACTGGTGGGCGGCCTCCTCCTCCAACGAGGACGGCACGGAGCCGTACTCGGTGTGGGCGGGGCGCACGGACGGCACCGGTCGGCTGAAGCTGATGAGCCCCAACGACGGCCGCTACCACGTCAATCCGGCCACCGACGGGAAGACGGTGGTGTGGCAGGCGCACGGATCGAACGGCATCGACATCCTCGCGCGGCCCCTCGCGGGCGGGCCGGTGAAGGTGCTCGCCCACCATCGCAGCGTCGGGCGCGCCCTGGACGTCGACGGTGACGTGGTCGCCTACGCCTACAACAACCACGGCGGGCGCGCCGCCATCGCCTATCTGAGCCTGAAGGACCCGGCGAACAAGGTCTCGCGCGGCGGGGGCACGTACCGCCGGGCGACCTGGCCGTCGGTGAGCGACGGCAAGCTCGTCTACCAGGACCGGCGGCGGGTGGCCCATGTGTACGAGTCCAGCACCCGGGTGATCGACATCGCGACCGGCGAGGAGAGCGTCGTCCAGATCGCCGCGCCCGGCACGGGTCTGGGCCCGACGGCCATCGCGGGCGGGCGTGCCTACTGGCTGCTCGACGAGATCGACGACAACGGGGTGACGGCGCTGCGCCGCGCCGGACTCGACGGCTCGGGCGTCACCGACCTCAGCCCGGAGACGGGTCCGCAGGCGCTGGACGTCTCCGATGTGACGGCCTCCGAGGGGGCGGTGACGATGGTCGCCCGGGCGCCGGACACCGTGCTGCGCAACGAGTCGCTGTCCAAACTGTGGCAGTTCTCGACGGACGGCGAGGCTCTGCGCCGGGGCCGGGTCTCCTGCAACCGGGGCGAGCAGCTCTCGGCCGCGGCGGCACCGGGCACGCGTGTGGTGTGGCTGGACGCGACCACCGGCACCAGTCAGCTGGTGACCCGGGCCAGGCCGAGCGGCCGGTGCGACTGACCGGTCCCCGCGTATGGACTCCGCGCGCCCGGGCACTCGGGGCGCGCGGGGTCCATGAGGACGCCGCTCATGTACCGACGCGACGACGAAGGGCCTGTGCTCATGAGCGACGACGAGCGGCGGAACCCGGTCGAACGGCATCCCCGGCCGGACTTTCCGCAGCAGGACCAGGAACATCCGGGCCGGACCGGCGCCATGGACCCGCCGCCGGACCACGGGGAGGAGTCCTACCGGGGCAACGGGCTGCTCAAGGACCGCAAGGCGGTGCTGACCGGCGGGGACTCCGGGATCGGCAGGGCGGTCGCCCTCGCGTACGCCCGGGAGGGCGCGGACGTGTTGTTCACGCATCTGCCGGAGGAGGCGGACGACGCGCGGGAGACGGCCCGGCTCGTCGAGGACGCCGGGCGGAAGGCGATCGCCGTGCCGTGCGACGTCCGTGACGAGGAGCAGTGCCGGGGGCTGATCGAGCGGGCGGTCGCGGAGTTCGGCCGGATCGATGTGCTGGTGAACAACGCCGCGTACCAGATGGCGCAGTCCGACGGCATCGAGGGCATCTCGACGGAGCAGTTCGACCGGGTCGTGCGGACGAACCTGTACGGCATGTTCTGGCTGTGCAAGCTGGCGCTGCAGCACATCCCGGCGGGCGGGTCGATCATCAACAGCACCTCGGTGCAGGCGTACAAGCCGAGTCCGCATCTCCTCGACTACGCAATGACCAAGGGCGCCATCGTCACGTTCACGCAGGGGCTGGCGCAGTTGCTCGCCCCGCGCGGAATCCGCGTGAACGCGGTGGCGCCGGGGCCGGTGTGGACGCCGCTGATCCCGGCGACGCTCCCCGACACCGAGGAATTCGGCAAGCAGGCACCGCTGGGCCGGCCGGCCCAGCCCGCCGAGATGGCACCCGCCTATGTGTTCCTCGCCTCCGACCGGGCGAGCTACATCACGGCGGAGATCCTCAACGCCACCGGCGGCACCCCCCTGCCCTGACAGTCCGCCGGAAGGGCGACGAGACGGGTCGGCGCCCGAGGACGGGTGCGCCCTCGGGCGCCGGGGACGCTTGGGGGGGGTGCCGGTCACCGACCCGGACGAGAAGGAACGGCTGGGCCGCCGGGCCGTCCCGCCCGCGCGGCGGGACGCATGGGTCCCGCCACGAGCTGCGGGCTCGTGGCCACCGCCGCGGATGGCCGCGGCCCTGTCCGACGACGCCACCGCCAGTTCGGCGCCGTGGCGCACATTCGCCGCATAACTGGATATTTGCGCTTCTCCAGACTCCGAATGCGTTCTAGGCTCATGTACAGGTGGCGGGCGGAGGGCCGGCCAGCCGACCCCCGCTGCCTGTAACCAGCGGAGGCGGAGATGAAAACGTCGATACGGCGGTCCGTGACTTTCGCAAGCGCGGCCGCTCTTGTGATTGCCGTCTGCGGTACGACAGGCGGCACGGCCCGGGCGGAGCCGGGCGATGGTGAGCTCCAGTTCGGCTACGTCCTGCCGGAGACGGGACAACTGGCCTACCTCGGCCCACCGCAGATCGAATCGTTGAAGTTCGCGATACAGAAGATCAATGACGCAGGCGGTGTTCTGGGCAAGCCCGTGCCGACGGTGGTCTCCAGCGACGAGGCGGGCCAGGAGGCCGTTGCCGCGCAGTCGGCGGACCGGGTCCTCGCGGCAGGCGTGGACGCGATCATCGGCGCCGCGGCTTCCGGCATGTCGCTGGCGTTCATCGACCGGGTGACCGGAGCGGGCGTCGTGCAGTGCTCGGGGTCGAACACCGCTCCCACATTCACCGACTACGAGGACGACGGCTTCTACTTCCGTACCGTCCCGAGCGACGCGTTGCAGGGCCCCGTCCTGGCGGATGTCGTGCGCGAGGACGGTCACGACCGGGTCGCCCTGGTCGCACGGGCGGACGACTACGGGCGCGGCCTGATGGAGGCGACCCGGAAGGCACTGGAGGACCACGGGGCGAAGGTGACGCTCGCCGAGACCTACGACCCCAAGGCGACCAACTTCGACCAGGTCGTCCAGCAGATCGAGAACTCCAGGCCGGACGCCGCCGTGGTGATCGCCTTCGAGGAGGGCGCCCAGATCCTTCAGGGCATGATCGAGTCCGGGCTCGGGCCCGACAAGATCGGCGTCTACGGCGCCGACGGACTCCGGAGCGAGGAACTGCCCTCGCTGGTCGCACCGGGCCAGCCGGAGAGGCTCTCCGGGATGAAGGGGACCGCCCCTGCCTCGGCGTCGAACGAGCAGTACGTGAAGGAGCTCAAGAAATTCGCGCCGGATCTGAAGGAGCTGCAGTTCGCACCCCAGGTGTTCGACTGCGTGACGACGATCGCGCTCGCCGCCGAGAAGGCGAAGTCCGATGACCCCGGTGATTACGTCAAGGAGATGAACGGGATCACCAAGGACGGCAAGAAGTGCAACTCGTTCGCCGCCTGCAAGGAGCTGCTCGCCGACGGCAGGGACATCGACTACGACGGCGTGAGCGGTCCGCTCGACTTCACCGACAAGGGCGAACCCGGCCAGGCGACGATCGAGGTGTACGGCTACAACGACCAGGGACGGTTGCAGACCCTGCGCACCGAGACCAGCAAGGCCCAGGACTGAGCAGGAGTACCGACAGGACGGGAGTCAACGGACGCGGGCGAGCGTGCCGAGGTAGAGCTCGATCACCTTCTCGTCGTGCAGCAGGGCTGTGCCCGTGCCGGTGTACGCGTTGCGGCCCTGGTCGAGGACGTAGCCGCGGTCGCAGAACTGCAGGCACCGGCGGGCGTTCTGCTCGACCATGAGCACGGCGACGCCCGCGCTGTTGATCATGCGGCAGCGGTCGAAGACATGGTCCTGGTGCAGCGGTGACAGGCCGGCCGACGGCTCGTCGAGCAGCAGCAGTTGCGGCTCCATCATCAGGGCACGGGCCATCGCGAGCATCTGGCGCTCGCCGCCCGACATCGCGCCCGCCTTCTGCCTGCGGCGGTCGGCCAGCACGGGGAAGAGCTCCTCGACCGCCGCGACCCGCCGCGCCTGGTCCTTGGGCCGCAGGTACACCCCCATCCGCAGGTTCTCCTCGACGGTCAGCGTGGGGAACACGTTCTGCAGCTGCGGTACGTAGCCCACGCCCCGCCGGACCAGTTCGTGCGCGGGCCGGCCGGTGACGTCCTCGCCGCGCAGCCGCACCCTCCCGCCGCGCACCCGCAGCAGCCCGAAGACAGCCTTGACCAACGTCGACTTGCCGGCGCCGTTGGGACCGATCACGCCGACCACCTCGCCCGGCCGCACCTCGACGCTGCAGCCGCGCAGCACATCGACGCCGGGGACGTAGCCGGCGACGAGGTCGTCCGCCGCCAGCACCGGTACCTGTTCCTCCGCGGACATCGCTGGTCCTCCTCGCCCTTCTCGTCAGCCGCCCCCCGGCTCGTCGTGCCGCTTGCCCAGGTAGGCGTCCACGACGGCGGCGTTCCGGCCGATCGTGTGCGGTGGGCCCTCGGCCACCAGCCGGCCGTCGGCCATGACGGCCACCCAGTCGCTGATGCCCATCACCACGTCCATGTCGTGCTCGACGAAGCACACCGTCAGCCCCTCGTCGCGCAGCCGTGTGATGTGTCCGAGCAGCGACTGGGTCAGAGCGGGGTTCACCCCGGCCATCGGCTCGTCGAGCAGCAGCATGACCGGCCGGGCCATCAGCGCACGGGCCAGTTCCAGCAGTTTGCGCTGCCCGCCGGAGAGCGTGCCGGCGTGGTCGTCGCGCAGGGGACCGAGCCGGAACCGGTCCAGCAGCTCGTCGGCCCGGCGCTCCGTCTCCCGCTCCTGCCCGCGCCACAGCGGTCGCAACAGCGCGGGCAGCACCCGCTCACCGCGTTGCCCCGGCGCGGCGAGCAGCAGGTTCTCCAGCACCGTGAGCCGGGCGAGCGCCCGGGAGAGCTGGAACGTACGGACCAGCCCCCGCCGCGCCACCCGGTGCGCCGGGGCGCCGGTGAGCGGCTGTCCGTCGAACGACCACCGTCCGCCGTCGGACCGGTCGAACCCGCTCACCACATTGAACAATGTGGTCTTGCCGGCGCCGTTGGGCCCGATGAGCGCCGTGATGGCCCCGCGCTGCACCTCCAGGTGCTCGACCCGCACGGCGACCAGGCCGCCGAAGGTGCGGGTCACCTGGTCCAGCACCAGGAGGGGGTCGGGCTTGCGCACCCCCGGCTCGGGATCGATCGCGGAGAGCGGGCCCGGCTGGGGTGCGGGGTCAGCGGCCACTGAGCAACATCTCCTTCCGGCTGCCGAGGATGCCCTGTGGCCGGAACGCCACCAGCAGGATCAGGGCGACCCCGACCAGGGCGAAGCGCACCGCGCCGACCTCCGATGTGCTGATGACGTCCGGCGAGATGTAACCGGCGTCGATGGCCTGGCGGAGCGCGCTGTCGAGGAAGCTGAGGACGAACCAGAAGAGGATGGATCCGACGACCGGCCCGAGGATCCGCCCGGCGCCTCCGAGGACGAGCAGCGTGTACAGGAAGAATGTGACGCCCGGATCGTAGTTGTCCGGATTCACTGACTGCACCTGGATCGCCTGCAGCATGCCCGCGACCGCCCCGATGACGCCGCCGAGCACAAGGCTCTGCATCTTGTACGCGTAGACGTTCTTGCCGAGGCTGCGCGCGGCGACCTCGTCCTCACGGATCGACCGGATGACACGGCCCCACGGGCTGTGGATCAGCAGGGCGAGCAGGATTCCGACGACGACGACCAGCGCCCACCCGACGATCATCACCCAGAGGTCGCGGGCGCTGAACCTCACGAGCCAGACGCCGTAGGTGCCGGGCTCGACGGGGCTGAGTCCGTAGAAGTCGTTCGCGAACCTCTGCAGTCCGAACACCCCACCGGTGACCGGCTCGGCCCAGCTGGAGCGGTAGAAGAGCCGCAGCGTCTCCCCCGCCGCGATGGTGGTGATCGCGAGGTAGTCGGCGCGCAGCCGCAGGGTGGGCAGGCCCAGGAGCAGCGCCAGGACGATCGCGCAGCCCATGCCGGCCAGGACCCCGAGCCACATCGGGCCGTCGTACGTCGACACTGTGATGGCGAGCCCGTAGCCGCCGACCAGCATGAAACCGACCTGGCCGAAGTTCAGCAGTCCCGTGTAACCGAAGTGCAGGTTCAGCCCCATCGCGGCGAGCGCGTAGACGGCGGCGATGGGGCCGATTCCCGAGCGCAGGGCGTCGGTGACGATGGCCGAGAAGTCCATGGCACACCCCTCACCCGACGCGTTCGGCCCGGCCGAGAATGCCCTGCGGCCGGATGAGGAGGACGAGGATGAGAACGAGGAGAGCCCAGGCGTACTGCAGGTCGACCGGGAACCACAGGGTGGACATCTGGGCGACTACGCCGATGACGAGGCTGCCGACCATCGCGCCGTAGGCGGAGCCGAGGCCACCCAGGATGATCCCCGCGAACATGAGCAGCAGGAGCTTGAAGCCCATGTCCCAGGTGACGATCTCCACCAGGCCGAAGAAGACCCCGCCGAGCGCGGCCAGTCCGCCGCTGAGCATCCACACGAACAGCACCACCCTCTGCACGTCGATACCCGACGCCTCCGCGAGGTCACGGTTGGCCGAGACTGCCCGCACGGCCGTCCCGATCCGCGTCTTCTGCAGCAGTACGGCGATGCCGAGCAGCACCAGTACGGAGAGCAGAGTGACGGCGAGGTCGCGTGGGGTGATGCCGGCCGGCCCGATGCTGATCACGCTCTGGATGTCGTACTGCGCGTAGGAGGCGGGGCGGGTTCCGTACAGCACGAGCACGACGTGGCGCAGCAGCAGCGAGAGCCCGATGGTGACGATGAACATGTTGATCAGCCCGGTGCCCCGAGCCCGGAGCGGGCGCCAGATGCCGCGCTCGACCACCCCGCCCAGCAGGGCGCCGAGGACCACTGCCGCGAGGCCGGCGGGAATCAGGTGCCAGCCCGGACCGGCCGCGGAGGCGTTGAGGAAGAACGCGAAGGTGGCGCCGATCGTGACGAACTCACCGTGCGCGAAGTTGATCAAGTGGATGGTGCCGAAGATCAGCGAGAGCCCGACGGATGTGATCGCGATGATCACTCCGAACTGGATGCCGTCGATCAGCGCCTGCAGAGCGCGCGCGGCGAACGAGGGGCCGCGCGGGACTTCCTCACCCTGTGCCCGCATGGAGATCGCGGGCATCACCACGACCAAGGCGAGGGCCGGTACGAGTATCCGCTGATAACGCACGGCGGTTCCGGTACATCACGAACATCCCTGATGGGCTCAGTGTAAGCACAGGCCGGGGCGGTGACACGGGGAGTGGGTCCCGTGCGGGTGCCCGTGGAAGGCGGAGGGTGCGAGATGTTCGACAGCGGTGACCTCGCGAGCGCGTACAGCGACGACAGTGTGCTTTTCCGGGTGCTTCGGCACCTCGGCTGGGACAGCCTGGCCAACATCGGCTACTTCACGGTGCCGACCCTGCCGCTCGTGGTTCTGGCCGGGCCGGCGCCCTTTCAGCGCCGACTGGCTCGCCGGTCGCTGGCGTTGCTGGACGCCCGCCCCGGGCACCGCGTGCTGGATGCGGGATGCGGTCGCGGTGACACCACGGCGCTTTTGGGCGCCGCGGGCTGCCGAGCGCTGGGGGTGGACATCCAGCCGGAGCAGATCGACCAGGCCCGTCGCCGCTTCGGTGGCTGTCCCGGCGCGTGCTTCACCGCCGCCGACGCCACGGCTCTGCCGCGGCAGGCGGTGGGGATGCAGCTGACGGACGGTTCCTTCGATCGAGTGCACTGCCTGGAGGCCGCGTTCCACTTCGGCCATGAGGGCCGTAGGTCTTTCCTGGACGAAAGCTTCCGGCTGCTGCGTCCCGGAGGCAGGCTCGTCCTCGTGGATGTCACTTCCCGCACGGATCAGCCGATCGATGCCGTGGACCCGAGCGGCCTCGTACGCGGGACCTGGCGCTTCGACGACATCGAACCGTACGAGCGGTACCCGCTGATGGCTTCCGCAGCCGGCTTCACCACACGTCTGATCCTCGACTGGACCATCCCCGTACTCCACAGGGCAGCCCAACTCTGCGCCCTGTTCGCCGGCACCGCGTCGACCCGGGCCGGCCGACAGACCCTGTGCGTGCGGTGGCCCGGCCTCAGAACCCTCGACGCACAGGACTGGGACTCCGTCATCGCCGTCATCCGCGCTCACCGGGCCATGGGGCGCGTCACTCGCTACACGGCGTACGTGCTCGACAAGCCCGCAGACGACATCCGCTCGACCGGGCAGGGTCCGCAGGCCGTTTCACGCCCGTCCGCGATGCCTGGTGGGACGTTGTCCGCGAGACCCGCGGCGAACGGGGCGGAGCCCGCGCGCTGATCGAGGTGCTCCGTCCCGCGTCCAGGCGGCCCGTTCCCTGCCCCTGCTGCGTGACCGCGTCCCGACGACCACTGAGGAGCCGTAAGGCGGGGAGCCGCGGCTCCTCGCGTACCGGGAGGGCCGCGCGTGGCACGCGGACGGCCTCAACGCCTGTCTGCGGGAGCGCTCGGGCGCAGATCTCACCGCGGAAGAGCGGGGCGCGCCGTCGCCAGGCTCTGACCCAACCCGGGCACCGGTGTCTCCTTCCGGCGGCCCCTTCCACAGCGTCCCACAGGCCCCGGACGCCCGCCCGGCGCAGTCGGCTCCGACTCCTGAAGACGACTGGTGCGATTTGTTACGACTTGCCTGCATGAGTGACGAACGACTGGGAACTCCGATGCGCATGTCACTCACATCGCCGCCTCATCCACGGGACCGGGACCCGCACGGGCTCTCCGGTCGCGAGCGGGATCAGCACATGTAACACTCGCTGTTCGAGCGTCTCCCGCCGACGGTGCGCACCCAGCCACCGTTCCCGTCCCGGGACGGGGGACCGGGCAGGGGCCCTCATCAACGCCTCCGCGCCCCACCTCGACCCTTCACACCCCTTCAGGCCGCTGCGAGCGGTGCGCCGTCATGCCCGGCGCGTGCCAGGGGGGCGATACGCCGTCGTCCAGTACGGAGGAGATCGCCATGACCACCGCCTTCTCACCGACATGGCAGCACGCCGTCGTCACCGGCGGTGCCGGATTCGTCGGTTCCCACCTGTGTACCGCCCTACTGGACGCGGGCACCGAGGTCACCTGCGTCGACGACCTCAGTACAGGACGTGTCGACAACATCGCCGAGCTCCTCGAACGCCCGAAGTTCACCTTTGTCGAGGCGAACGTGGCGGAGGGAATACCGGTCGATCTGCCCACCGACCTGGTTCTGCATTTCGCTTCCCCGGCGTCACCGGCCGACTACCTGCGGTTGCCCCTGCACACGATGGAGACGGGAAGTCTCGGTACCCGTAACGCCCTGGAGCTCGCCCATGCCCACGGCGCCCGCTTCGTGCTCGCCTCGACGTCGGAGGTGTACGGGGATCCGCGGCAGAACCCGCAGGGCGAAGACTACTGGGGCCATGTCAACCCCGTGGGACCCCGGAGCGTGTACGACGAGGCCAAGCGGTTCGGCGAGGCACTGACCACTGCCCACGCCGACACCAAGGGCACCGACACCGGCATCGTGCGCCTGTTCAACACCTACGGTCCGCGCATGCGCGGTCACGACGGCCGGGCGGTGCCCACCTTCGTGCGCCAGGCCCTCGCCGGGGAGCCCCTCACCGTCACCGGCGACGGGCGGCAGACCCGCTCGCTGTGCTACGTCGACGACACCGTGCAGGGAGTGCTCGCGGCGGCGGCCCACGGGATGCGCGGCCCCGTCAACATCGGCAATCCGGGCGAGATCAGCATGCTCGACCTGGCCCGGCTGGTCATCATCCTCACCGACGCCGACTCCGAGATCCGCTTCATCGAACGCCCCACCGACGACCCGTCGTTGCGCTGCCCGGACATCACCCTGGCGCACGACAAGCTCGGCTGGGAGCCACGGGTGGCGCCGGTGGACGGGCTGCGCCGCACGATCGACTGGTTCCGCGCCGAGGCCGAGGCGCGCCCCACGGTGTCGGCTCCACCCCGCTGACCCCGATCCGCAGCCGACAGCCGCCTCGGATCGCGCCCATCGGCCCCGCGCCCCGACACCGGCGTCATCCCCTCGCCGAAAGGGTCCCCCTTCATGCGCATTCTCGGAATCAACGCGCTGTTCCACGATCCCGCCGCGGCGCTCGTGATCGACGGCCGTACCGTCGCCGCCGCCGAGGAGGAGCGGTTCTCCCGCCGCAAACACGGCAAGCGGCCGGTGCCGTTCGCCGCGTGGGAAGTACCGGAGAAGGCCGCCGCCTGGTGCCTGACCCGGGCGGGTCTGCGCCCCCAGGACCTCGACGCGGTCACCTACTCCTACGACCCCCGTCTCGCCCGGCCCGCCCATGAGATGGGACTCGACGACCCGTGGGACCATCTGCGGCAGACCTACGCGAGGGAGGCCCCCGGCTTCCTCGAGGCCGCGCTGCCCGGCCTGGATCCCGGCATCGTCCGCTTCGTCCCGCACCACATGGCGCACGCGGCGTCGAGCGCGTTCGGCGCGCCCGACGCCGGGGACTCCTCGGTGCTGGTGCTGGACGGCCGCGGTGAACGCGCCTCGCATCTGGCCGCGCACCGCACCGGCGACCGGCTGGAGGCACTGTACGCGCAGGAACTGCCCCATTCCCTGGGGCTGGTGTACGAGGAGCTGACCGAGCACCTGGGATTCCTGCGCTCCTCCGACGAGTTCAAGGTGATGGCCCTCGCCTCGCACGGCACCCCGCGCATGCTGCCCGAGCTGCGCCGGTACGTGTACCCCACGGGTGACGGCGGGTTCCGTGCCACGGGCGTGCCCTGGCGCGCGTTGTGCCCGCCGCGCGGCCCGGACGAGCCGTGGACGCGGGAGCACGCCGATGTGGCGGCCAGCGCCCAGGCGGTGCTGGAGGAGACCCTGCTGGACCTGGTGCGCTGGCTGCACGGGCGGACCCACGACAGCACGCTCACCCTGGCCGGCGGTGTCGCCCTGAACTGTGTCGCCAACTCGCGTGTCGCCCGAGAGGGCCCCTTCTCCCGGGTGTGGGTGCAGCCCGCGGCCGGTGACGCCGGGACGGCCCTCGGCGGTGCGCTGCTGCTCGCCGCCGACGAGGGCGACAACCCCGAACCCATGCCGGGCGCCGATCTGGGCCGCGACTGGTCGGACGCCGAGCTGGGGGCGTGGCTGAAGACGGCGGGCGTGCCGTTCGAGCGGCCGGCGGACATCGCGGCCACCGTGGCGCGGACGCTGGCGGACAACGGCATCGTCGCCTGGTTCCAGGGCCGTTCCGAGTACGGGCCGAGGGCGCTCGGCCACCGCTCCCTGCTGGCCCACCCCGGCCACGCCGGGAATCTGGAGCGCCTCAACGACGTCAAGGGCCGCGAGCAGTTCAGGCCGGTGGCGCCGATGGTCCTCGCCGAGCGTGCCCAGGACATCTTCGACGGTCCGCTGCCGAGCCCGTACATGCTGTTCGTCCACGACGTCGCCCCCGGGTGGCGCGAGCGCATACCGGCGGTCGTGCACGTGGACGGCACGGCCCGCATCCAGACCGTGGACGCGGGGCGGGAGCCGCTGGTGGCCCGCATGCTGGCGGAGTTCGAGCGGCTGACCGGTCTGCCGGTCGTCGTCAACACCAGCCTCAACACGGCGGGACGGCCGATGGTGGACGATCCGCGTGACGCCCTGGAGTGCTTCGGCTCCTCCCCCGTCGACCTGCTCGCGATCGGACCGTACGCGGTACGCCGACCGGGCTTCTTCGGCGCCGGAGGCGAGGAGGTGGCCCGGTGAGCGAGTTCACCCGCCGGCGGCGTCAGCGCCTCGGAGACCGCGACCACGGCGGCGGCGCGTACGCCGTGGTGGTCCCGACGCTGGGGCGCCCGAGCCTGCGGACCTGTCTGTACGCGCTCGCCCGTTCCGAGGGGCCGATGCCGGTGCGGGTGGTGGTCGTCGACGACCGTGCCGAGCCGGGCTCGCCCCTGGACGGCGAGGTGCCCCCGTCGTTGCGGGCGACGACGACGGTGGTGACGGGCCGTGCGGCAGGCCCTGCCGCCGCCCGCAACACCGGCTGGCGGGCCGCCGGCCGGGTGCCCTGGATCGTGTTCCTCGACGACGACGTGGTGCCCGGCCCGCGCTGGGCGGACGACCTCGCCCTGGACCTCGCCGCGGCGCCCCCGGACAGCGCCGGGGTCACCGCCCGTATCGAGGTGCCCCTTGCGGCCGGGCGGCGGCCCACGGACTGGGAGCGCAACACTGCGGGACTCGCGACGGCCCGGTGGATCACCGCCGACATGGCGTACCGGCGGGAGGCGCTGGAGGCCGTCGACGGATTCGACGAGCGGTTCAGGCGGGCGTTCCGGGAGGACGCGGACCTCGCGCTGCGCGTCCTCGGCACCGGGTGGACGCTGACCGACGGGAACCGGACCACCCGGCACCCGGTGCGGCCCGCGGACCGCTGGGTCTCCCTGCGGCTCCAGGCGGGCAACGCCGACGACGTGCTGATGACCCGGAGGCACGGACGTGACTGGTGGGACAGGGCAGGGGCGCCACGGGGGCGTCTGCCGGGACACCTGGCGGTGACGGCGCTCGCCGCGACGGGCCTGGCCTGCGCCCTGTTCGGCAGGCCGCGCGCCGCCGCGCTGTGCGCCGCGGGCTGGCTGGCCGGCACCACCGAGTTCGCGCTGGCCCGGATCATGCCGGGGCCGCGCACCCGCGACGAGATCACCGCCATGGCTCTCACCAGTGTGGTCATCCCGCCCGCCGCCGTCTGGCACCGGCTGCGCGGTGAGGTCGCGCACCGGGGTACGGCGCGGTTCCGGCCGACGGCGCCCCCGGTGCGCCGGACCCTGCCGGAAGGGGTGCCGTCATGACCGGCGTCCCGGCGCGGCCCTGGCTCCTCGGCCCGCTCGCCCCGGCCAGGGGCGGGATCGGCGCGGCCTTCCCGGAGGCCGTCCTCTTCGACCGGGACGGCACGCTGGTGGCCGACGTCCCCTACAACGGCGCCCCCGAGCGGGTCGAGCCCCTGCCCACGGCCCTGGAGGCCGTCGCGGCCGTACGCGCGCGAGGTGTCCGCGTCGGCGTGGTGAGCAACCAGTCGGGCGTCGCCCGGGGCTTGCTGACCTACCGCCAGGTGGACGCGGTACGGCGGCGTGTCGACGACCTCTTCGGCCCGTTCGACGTCTGGGCGGTATGCCCGCACGGCCCGGACGACGGCTGCGGATGCCGCAAGCCCGCGCCGGGTCTGGTCCTCGCCGCGTGCGCCCGGCTCGGCGTACGGGCCTCGCGCACGGTCGTCATCGGTGACATCGGCTCCGACCTGGCCGCCGCCCGTGCCGCGGGCGCGCTCGGGGTGCTGGTGCCGACGCCCGTGACCCGGCCCGAGGAGACCGCCGCCGCCGATCTGCTCGCCACCGACCTCGGCGAAGCCGTACGGCTCGCGCTGGGCCCGGGGGCCGGTGCCGGCCGCGCGGCCGGCGTGAGCGCGGGAGGCCGAAGGTGAGCGTCTCGCCTCTCCCCCGCAGCCTCGTCGTGCGTCTGGACAGCGCCGGGGACGTGCTGCTGGCCGGTCCCGCCGTCCGCGCGGTCGCCGCGGCCTCCTCCCACACCGCGCTGCTGTGCGGGCCGCAGGGGGTCGCGGCCGGCCGGCTCCTGCCGGGCGTGGACGAGGTGCTCGTGTACGACGCGCCGTGGGTGGGGCTGGAACCGGCCGGCGTGTCGCGGACCGTCACGGACCGGCTGGTCGAGGAGGTGGCGGTCCGCCGCTTCGACCGCGCCCTGGTGCTGGTGTCGTACCACCAGAGCCCGCTGCCGGTCGCGCTGCTGCTGAAGCTGGCCGGGGTCGGCCGGATCGCCGCCGACAGCGAGGACTACCCCGGCGCGCTGCTCGACCTGCGCCACCACCGGCTGCCGAACCGTCATGAGGCCCTGGCCGCCCTGGACCTGGCACGGGACGCCGGCTGCGCGCTGCCGCCCGGCGACGACGGGGCGCTGCGCGTCGTACCGCCCCCGGACATGACCTCCGCGACCGGTACCGACCCGTACGTGGTGCTGCATCCGGGGGCCGCCGTACCGGCCCGCGCCTGGAGCCCCGACCGGGCGGCAAGGGCGGCGTCCGCCCTGTCCGCGGCGGGCCACCGTGTGGTGGTCACCGGAGGCCCGGACGAGCGGGACCTCACCTCGTACGTGGCCGGCGGGCACGCCCTGGACCTCGGCGGGGCCACCGATCTGCGACAGTTGGCGGGGGTCATGGCCGGGGCGCGCGTGGTGGTGGCCGGCAACACCGGGCCGACGCATCTCGCCGCCGCGGTGGGGACCCCCGTGGTCTGTCTGTTCGCGCCGGTGGTGCCGGCCGAGCGCTGGCGCCCGTACAGCGTGCCGCACGTCCTGCTCGGGGACCAGGGCGCGGCGTGCGCCGGGAGCCGGGCCCGGCGCTGTCCGCTGCCGGGCCACCCCTGCCTCGACGGTGTCGGCGACCGGGAGGTCCTCGCCGCCGTCTCGGCGCTCGGCGGCCCGTTCGACGACCGCACCGAGCGGAGCGTCCGCCCCGCCCCGTGGAGCCGTGACGCGGTCCCGCCGGGTCGGGCAGGCGACCGTGCGACGGAACGAGGAGCGACCGTATGAACATCCTGCTGTGGCATGTGCACGGCTCCTGGACGACGGCGTTCGTGCAGGGCCCCCACACCTATCTCGTTCCCGTGACCCCCGACCGGGGGCCCGACGGCCTCGGCCGCGCCCGTACGTTCTCCTGGCCGGCCTCGGTGCACGAGGTGCCGCCCGAGGAGCTGCGGGAGAGGCCGGTGGACCTGGTGGTCCTCCAGCGGCCCCACGAACTCGCCCTCGCCGAGGACTGGCTGGGCGGCCGACGTCCCGGGCGTGATGTGCCCGCCGTCTATCTGGAGCACAACGCACCGGACGGCGACGTACCGGAGACCCGGCACCCGTGCGCCGACCGCGACGATCTGACGCTGGTCCACGTCACCCACTTCAACCGGCTCTTCTGGGACTGCGGCTCCACCCGTACCGAGGTGATCGAGCACGGCATCGTCGACCCCGGACACCAGTACACGGGCCGGCTCGCCCGTGCGGCGGTCGTGGTCAACGAGCCCGTGCGGCGCGGCCGGTACACCGGCACCGATCTGCTGCCCGTCCTCGCGGAGGCGGCACCGCTGGACGTGTTCGGGATGGGCACCGACGGCCTCGCCGCCCACCTGGGCCTGCCGGAGGAGCGCTGCCGCTCCGCCGACCTGCCCCAGAACCATCTGCACCCCGCCATGGCCCAGCGCCGCCTCTATCTGCACCCGGTGCGCTGGACGTCCCTCGGCCTGTCCCTGCTGGAGGCCATGCATCTGGGGATGCCGGTCGTGGCGCTCGCGACCACCGAGGCCGTCGAGGCGGTCCCGGCGGGCGCGGGCACCCTGTCCACCCGGCCCGAGGTGCTCACCCGGGCCGTACGCCACTACCTGGAGGACCCCGCGGCGGCGGCCGAGGACGGCGCGCGTGCCCGTCAGGCGGCCCTCGAACGGTACGGACTCAAGCGTTTCCTCGACGACTGGGAGCGCGTGTTGACGGAGGCCCGCTCATGAACTCGATCCTCACCCCTTTCCGGCTCGGCGGCATCGCCTCCCATCCGCGCCCCAGGTCGATCGCGCTGGTCTCGGAGCACGCGAGTCCGCTCGCCGTTCTCGGCGGGGTGGACGCGGGCGGCCAGAACGTCCATGTCGCCGCCCTCGCCTCCGCGCTCGCCGACCGGGGCCACGAGGTCACCGTCTACACCCGCCGGGACTCGCCGGATCTGCCCGACGAAGTGCCGCTGCGTCACGGCGTCACGGTGCACCATGTGCCCGCCGGTCCCCAGGAGCCGCTCCCCAAGGACGAACTCCTCCCCTACATGGGGGACTTCGGCCGCTTTCTGGCCCAGGCATGGCGGTCCGGGCCCCCGGACGTCGTGCACTCCCACTTCTGGATGTCAGGCGTCGCCGCCCTGCGGGCCACCCGTGAGCTGGGGCTGCCGCTGCTGCACACGTACCACGCGCTCGGCACGGTGAAGCGACGGCACCAGCAGCTCGCCGACACCAGCCCGCCGCAGCGGATCGCGCTGGAGCGGGAGGTGGGCCTCGCCTGCGACCGGGTCGTGGCGACCTGCCGGGACGAGGTCGACGAACTGGCCCGGATGGGCGTGCCGTCGAGCAAGGTGTGCGTCGTGCCCTGCGGGGTCGACACCGAACTGTTCACCCCGCGCGGGCCGGCCATGGCACGGGGCCCCCTCCCCCATCGCATCCTGCAACTGGGGCGCCTGGTACCGCGCAAGGGCGCCGCCGTCTCGATCGCCGCCCTCGCACTGCTGCCCGACACCGAACTCGTCGTGGCCGGCGGCCCGCAGGCGGACCGGCTCGACGACGACCCGGAGGTACGCAGGCTCCGTGCCCTCGCCGAGGAGACGGGCGTGGCCGGCCGGGTGCGCTTCACCGGCGGGGTGGCCAGCCGGGAGGTGCCGCCACTGCTGCGCGGCGCCGACGTGGTGGTGTGCCCCGCGGACTACGAGCCGTTCGGCATCGTGCCGCTGGAGGCGATGGCCTGCGGCCGGCCGGTGGTCGCCAGCGCCGTGGGCGGGCAGCTCGACACGGTCGCCGACCCGGGCTCCGGGCGGCTGGTGCCGCCCCGCCACCCCGAGGCGCTGGCCCGTGCCGTCGGTGAACTGCTCGCCGATCCCGAGGCCCGCGCCGCCTGCGGGGAGACCGGCCGACGCCGCGTCCTGCGCCGCTACTGCTGGGACCGCGTCGGCGTGGCGACCCAGGCGGCGTACGAGAAGGTCGTCGACGCCCGCCCGGCCATGACCGGCGTGGTCTGACGGCCCCGCCCGGTCCGCACATGACCGGCGTGGTCCGACGGCCCCGCCCCACGGCACTCCGACCGCGAACCCCCACAGGTCCGAAGGAGGTGCGGGTCAGGCCGCCGTCCCCCGGGACGCGGCGCACCCGATCGCCATGACCGAATCCCGCGCACTCGACGCCGCACACCTGCACTGCCGATCCCTCGAACAGGCACTCGACCGACTCCGGCGGGACGGCCTCGGCCGGATCACGGAGTGGGGCGGGCTCCTCGCCGACGTCCTGCCGGCCGGTGGTCGGCTGCTCGCCGCGGGCAACGGCGGCAGCGCCGCACAGGCCCAGCACCTCACCGCCGAACTCGTGGGCCGCTACCAGCGGGAACGGCCCGCGTACTCGGCGATCTCGTTGCACGCGGAGACATCCAGTGTGACGGCCATCGGCAACGACTACGGCTTCGACCATGTCTTCGCCCGGCAGGTCTCCGCACACGGGCGTCCCGGCGATCTGCTCCTGCTGCTGTCCACGTCCGGCCGCAGCGCCAACCTGATCACCGCGGCCGTCACCGCCCGCCGGGCGGGGCTGCGGGTCTGGGCGATGACGGGGCCCTCGCCGAACCCGTTGGCGGACGCCGCCGCCGAGACGCTGGCCATCGACTCCGACAGCACGGCGACCGTCCAGGAGACCCACCTGGTCGCGGTCCATCTGCTGTGCGAGTGCTTCGACGCCGCCCTTGCCGTGCCGCCGCTCGGCGCGACGGTGCCCGCCGGGACACACCGCCCGGTACCGGTCCGCGGGAGGGCGTCATGACCGGGGCCCTTGGGGCGCTCGGCCGGAACCCCGCAGGCGGTGCGCGCGGGGCGTCAGGGCCGCTCGTGGTCGTCGGCGACATGCTGCTCGACGAGGACGTGGAGGGCACGGCCACCCGGCTGGCGCCCGACGCGCCCGCGCCCGTCGTCGACGTCACCGGCAGCCGTCGCCGCCCCGGCGGTGCCGGGCTCGCCGCTGCCCTCGCGGCCGGGGGCGCCCGCGAGGTGGTGCTGGTGACGGCGCTGGGCGAGGACGAGGCGAGCGACGCGGTACGACGGGAGCTGCGCGGCCGGGTCCGGCTCGTCGAACTCCCCCTGGAGGGCACCCTCCCCGTGAAGACGCGGGTGCTCTCGGGCGGTCGTCCCCTCGTGCGGATGGACCGGGGCGGCGGCACACCCGGTGCGCCCGGCACGGACGTCCGGGAGGCGCTGGACCGGGCGGGCGCGGTGCTCGTCGCCGACTACGGACGCCACACGGCCGACGCCGTACGGGATCACCTGGCGGCTGTGGCGTCCCGCACCCCGCTGGTCTGGGACCCCCACCCCCGGGGCGGAGCACCCGTGCCCGGCGCCCGGCTGGTGACCCCGAACGCGGCCGAGGTGCGTGCCCTGTGCCCCGACGTGGACGGCGGCCCGGGCCCGGACCCGGCACAGGGCCGTCGGCGCGGGGCGGGGGCGCCTGCCCCGGACGCGGGTGGCGACACCTCGCTGCGCGGTGACGCCGAGCGGGGCGCGGCGCTTGCCGTTCGCTGGCGGGCCGCGGGTGTCGCGGTGACGCTGGGCGAGCGGGGTGCGCTGCTGACGAGGCCCGGTGGCGGGACGCCGATGCTGGTTCCCCCGCCCTACCGGGCCCAGGGTGATCCGTGCGGTGCGGGCGACTGCTTCGCGGCGGCGACGGCCGTGGCGCTGGCGGACGGCGCGCTCCCCGAGGAGGCGGTCCAGCGGGCCGTCGCCGAGGCCGCCGCGTTCGTGTCTGCGGGCGGCGCGGGCAACCCCGGCCTGTGGCGCCGGGGCCGTACGCCTCGGCCGGTGGACGAATCCGCCGCCGACGCGTTCACGCTGGCGGAGCGGGTCAGAGCGCGCGGGGGCACGGTGGTGGCCACCGGTGGCTGCTTCGACCTGCTGCACGCCGGTCATGTGGGCCTGCTGGAGAGCGCCCGGCGCGTCGGCGACTGTCTGATCGTGTGCCTCAACTCGGACACGTCCCTCACCCGCCGCAAGGGCCCGGGTCGCCCCCTCACTCCGCAGGCCGACCGGGTCCGCGTGCTCACGGCCCTCGGCAGTGTCGACGCCGTCGTGGTCTTCGAGGAGGACACCCCCGAGGCGCTGCTGCGGCGATTGCGGCCCGACGTCTGGGTCAAGGGCGGCGACTACGCCGTGCAGGACCTCCCCGAGGCGGAGGTCCTGCGCGACTGGGGCGGCCAGGCGGTCGTCCTGCCCTACCTCGACGGCCGCTCCACGACCCTGCTGGCCCGCCGGGCGGCCCGGGCCGCCGTAGCCGTCGGACCGGCCGGGCCCGTCGAGTCACCCGGAAGCTGAGCGGTGGGCGGCATGGAAGCGAAACCGCGGCAGCGGGGCGCCGGGGCGCACCGCCCGGCCGTGCTGGTGCTGCGGGCGCTCGGGCTCGGCGACCTCCTCACCGCCGTGCCCGCGTTGAAGGCCCTGCGCCGGCAGCTGCCCGGTCATGAGATCGTGCTGGCCGCCCCGGAGCGGCTGGCCCCGGCGACCGCGGCGACGGGCCTGGTGGACCGGCTGCTGCCGACGTCGGCGGCCGGGCGGGAGGTCCCGGCGGACCTCGCGTGGACCGGCCCCCCGCCCGACCTCGCGGTGGATCTGCACGGCAACGGCCCGCCCAGCCATCTGCTGCTCCAGCGGCTGGACCCCCGCCGCCTCTTCGCGTACGCGCACTCGGGGACGCCAGGCGTCTCCGGGCCGGTGTGGCGGGAGGACGAGCACGAGCGGGAGCGCTGGTGCCGGCTGCTGGGCTGGTACGGCGTCGAGGCGGACCCGGACGACCTGGGCATCCCGGTGCCCACGGCACCCTCGCCCGCTCCCGGTGCGGTCGTCGTGCATCCCGGTGCGGACGCGGGGGCGCGCCGCTGGCCGGGAGAACGGTTCGCGGCCGTGGCCGCGGAACTGCGGCGCCGGGGGCACGAGGTGGTGGTGACGGCGGGGGCCGGGGAGGATGCGGGGGCCCGGTACGTGGCCGCGGCGGCGGGGCTGCCGCCGTCCGCCGTGCTGGGCGGCGCGGACGGCGACCTGCCGTTCCGGCGACTGGCCGCGCTCGTCGCAGGGGCCCGCTGCGTGGTCGTCGGCGACACGGGCCCGGCCCATCTGGCCACCGCCCTCGGCACACCGTCGGTGGTCCTGTTCGGACCGGTGGCCCCCCGGCTCTGGGGACCGCCCGCCGGCCCACGACACCGCGTCCTGTGGCACCCCTGCGGCGCCCCCTCTCCCCGGCCGGGCGACGCCCACGGCCGCCTCCCCGACGAACGCCTCCTCCGCATCACGGTCGACGAAGTCGTCACGGCCGCCGTCGACGTCCTGAACACCGATCCGGGCGAGACCGAGCCGGACGGCCGGGTCCTGGCCCCGGAGGCACCGAGGTGAGGCCGGGGCGGGCCGGGGGTGTCCGGCTGTACCGACCCGCGCGCGTCGCGTCCCGGTCCCGTAGGCACCCGGGCGGGGAGGCGACGAGCGGGAAGGAGCGAACGCTCGCGAAACAGACTGACGCCCGCCCGCCGCGGTGCGGTCCCGGCGGCGCTCCGGTGACCCGGCGGCGTACGGGCAGGAGTGGGTCGGCGGCCAGTGCCGGCGCGCGCCGGTGGGCAGGGGCCGCCGGCGCCTGCGCCGGGGGGCGTGGACGCGGGTCGGGCGGATCAGGCCGCCGTGCTCAGCCCCGGCTGGGGCGCTGTCGTCCGGTCGTGGACGGGGCCGGGCTCGGCGGTGAAGCCCCGGACCTCGTGTTCCTCGGCGTCGGGGACCAGCGCGGTCGTGGTCCGGCGGCGGCGCAGGGCGAAGCCCGCCGTGATGGCGGCGGCGATGAGGAGGCCGCCGGTGACGAGGGTGCCGCGGGCGCCGGCGAGTTCCATGAGGAGGCCGAGCAGCGGCGGGCCGGCGAGGCCCCAGCCGGTGCTGATGCTGCCCCACACGCCGAGGACCCGGCCCCGGAGATGAGCGGGCGGATCGGTCTGGAGGACCGTGGTGCCCGCGGTGTCGGAGACCGACTCCAGCACGGCCATGGGCAGGACGAGGACCAGGAGTACCGCGAGCGACGGGGACAACCCCGCCACCGCCTGGAGCAGGGCTCCGCCGGCCGCCAGCACGCCGACGAGACGGACGGACGGGCTGCGCAGCCGGGCGCCGAGGACCGCCCCGAGGATGCCGCCCACGGCCAGCACCGTGGAGACCGTGCCGAACGCCCCGGCGCCGCCCGCGAGGGGCCCGGTGACGAGCACGGCCAGTGTCAGCCCGTAGTTCCGCCCGAACATCGAGCTGATGCCGGTGATCCCGGCGAGCGCCACCAACCGGGGCCGGCGGAAGAAGTAGGCCAGCCCCTGACGCACGGTCATGTCGGTGCGGTGGCCATGACGCTCCGCCCCGGCCGTCGTCCGCGCCGTGGCCGTCGTCGGCGCCATGGCCGTCGTCGGCGCCTCGGCCGTCGTCCGCGCAGTCCCCGTCGGCGTCCCGCGTTGCGCCGGGACGAACGGCTTGGGGACGACAGGCTTCGCGGAGGCGGTCCCGGAGGCCTGCACCGCCTCGTGCACCGGACGGAGGAACGGGATGACCGAGGCGACGAAGAGGAAGGACAGTCCGTTGGCGGTGTACGCGGCGGCCGTCCCGAGGAACCCGACGGTCACCCCGGCCAGCGCCGTCCCGGCGAGCCGTCCGGCGCTGTGCACCAGCGAGCCGACGCCGATGGCGGAGGGCACGTCCTCCTTGCGGACCAGGTCGTTGCCGAGGAGCGCGCAGGCGGGCCCGTCGACCGTGGCGACGAGGCCGGTCACGGCGGCCAGCACCATCAGCACGGTCACATCGATCCGGTCCGTGGCGACGAGGACGGCGGTCACGAAGGCCACCGCGGCGAGCAGCGCCTGGCTGACCGCGGCGGTCGTCTTCCGGGGCCAGCGGTCCACGGCGGCGCCGCCCACGAGGCTGACGAGCAGCGCGGGCGCGGCCTGGACGGAGATGGACAGGCCGGTCGCGGCGGCGGAGCCGGTGATCTGGAGCACCAGGAGGTTCTGGACGGTGAGCTGCATCCACGTCCCGGCGTTGGACAGGAAGTTCGCGAGGGACCACCAGCGCATGCTGGGGTACTTCAGGGAACGCCAGGGCGAGCGCGAGGCAGGGGCGGGCGCGCGGCCCACAGGTGAAGAAGGCACGGTGAGCTACTCGGAGACGGGTCCGTGGACTCGGGCAGGGGGACGGGGGTACGACTGCGAGGTCTCGGAACGCCGGCTGCGCTGCACGGCCGCTCCACCGGATCACTCCGGAGGCCGCCCCGGGGAGTCGGTGTCCCACCACGTGGGTCCGTCCCGGGCACGGCATCGCCCATCGTGGCAGAGGGGAAGGGTGCGCCCCCTCGTGACGGCGGTGAGCCCGCCCGCCCACCCGCCCAACTGCTCGTGCCCTGCGCGTTCTTGTGCTGCCAGGTGGGCTTCCTCACAGCGGCCACGACACCTTCGGGCCGTCCCCGTCGGGAGTGACCCGGACAACACCCCGCCCGGCATGCCCGTCCCGCGCGTGAGGACGACCCGCCACGGGCACCAGAGCGCCTGCGCCGCCGGCCGTCGGGCCCCTGATCCGACCAGTCCCCGAAAGGTGGTGCGCATGACATCCGTGAGGTTCATCCCGTCCGGCCCCCGCGCCTGGGAACGGGCCCTGGTCACCGGAGGCGCCGGGTTCCTCGGCTCGCATCTGTGCGAACGCCTGCTGGAGCGGGGGGTCGCCGTGGACTGCGTCGACGATCTCTCCACGGGCTCGCCGGACAACATCGCCCCGCTGCGCGACCGGCCGGGCTTCCGCCTCGTCGTCCACGACATCGCCGATCCCACCGCGGCCGGCCTCATCGACCTGCTCCACGGCCCGTACGACCTGGTCCTCCACTTCGCCGGCCCCGCCGCACCCGCCGACCGCCGCCGCCTGCCCCTGAAGACGCTGGAGGCGGGCAGCACCGGCACCCGCAACGCGCTGGCGGTGGCCTGCCGGGACGGCGCGCGGTTCCTCCTCGGGTCCTCCCCGGCCGTCTACGGCCGCTCGCGCGGGCATCCGCAGCGGGAGGACGATGTCGGCGAGGTCGACCCGGTGGGGCCGCGCTCCGCCTACGAGGAGGCCCACCGGTTCTCCGAGGCGCTGGTCACCGCGTACGCGGGCGCGAAGGGTGCCGACGCGGGGATCGTACGGGTGTTCAGCACCTACGGGCCCCGGATGCGTGCGGACGACGGGCGAATGGTGTCCACGTTCATCCGGCAGGCCCTGGCCGGGGAGCCGCTGACGGTCGCGGGCGACGGCCGGCAGACACGGTCGCTGTGCTTCGTGGACGACGCGGTCGAGGGTGTGCTGCGGGTGGCGGCGGCCCGTTCGGTGCGCCCGGTCAACGTGGGCGGCGAGGAGACGAGCGTCGCAGCGCTCGCCCACCGGGTGATCGCCCTGACGGGCTCCGACTCGCCGCTGCGCTTCGTCCACCGCCCCGCCGGGCAGGCCGAGCGCCGGGTGCCCGACACCACGTGGATCCGTGAGCTGTTCGGCTGGAACCCGAGGGTGTCGTGGGAGGAGGGCCTGGAACGGACGGTCGCCCACTTCACCGCGGCGTCAGCACGTTTCCGCAGGTGTGACCGGGTACCCGCGGCATGAGCCACGCCCATGAGGAACAAAACAGGCCAAGGTGTTCGCCGGGGCCGCCGGGGTACTCGGTGGGGCCTTCGGTACCCGGGGGCCGCCGGGTCTCCCGAGGGGCCTTCGGTCGGCGGCGGCTCGCGAGGTGCCGGGAAGGCGAAGCGGGGCACCCTGCCCCGCGCCCATGTGGAGACCGCGAAGGAGCATCGTGATGAGTCATGCGACACGGCCCCGGTCCGCCTTCGTCCAGCGGACGGACACGGATCTGCTCTCCATCTACCTCAACGACCACCTGGCCGGCGCCACCGCGGGCACCGACCGCGCCCGCTACCTGGCCCGGTCCTGCCGTGGCACCGCCCTCGGCCCGACTCTGGAGACGATCGCCGGCGAGATCGCCAAGGACCGGCGCAGCCTGACGGACCTGCTGCACCGGCTGCACATCCCGGTCCGCCGCTACAAGGTCTGCATGGGCTGGGCCGCCGAGAAGCTGGGACGACTGAAGGCGAACGGCAGGCTGGTGCGCCGCTCCCCGCTCAGCACGGTGGTCGAACTGGAGGCGCTGCGGGTCGGGGTGAGCGGCAAGATCGCCTGCTGGGAGGCTCTGCGGCGGCTCTCCGAGAGCGACGAGCGCCTCGACACCGACGTGCTCGACGAGCTCCTGCGCCGTGGCCACCAGCAACTGAACACCTTGGAGGAACTCCACCGGGAACAGACCGCGTCCACCTTCCGCACCTCCGACCCGCATGGCCCGGGTGCACAGCGATGAGCGAACAGAGCCCGTCCCAGGCAGAAGGCGAACCCGACACCGGCTCCGACGTCGACACCGGCCGCGAACCGGCCCCGGACGAGCAGGTGCCCCGCACCACCCCCCCAGGCCGAAGGAGCACGCGACGACGAGACCGGTGACGGCGACAGCGATGTCGGTAACGGCGACGCGGACGACGACCGTCCCTGACACGACGGACCCGAGGACTCGATGAGCACCCGAGACGAACTCCCCGTGCTGCGGTCCCTGAAGGAACTGGCGGACCTGGTCCAGCACGCCTCCGGTCTCCATGTCCGCTGGTCACACGGCCCCGAAGCGGACCGCGACCTCGCCACGAGCAGGGACGGCCTCACGGGCGTACGGCTGCCGGGGCTGTCCGCCAACCCCCTCGACCTGGAGCCCTGGTGGGAGGACCGGCCCGTGGAACTGTGGGTGGCACGCCGTCTGTACGACTACTCGCACCTTCCGCGCGAGAAGGGACCGGGAGTGCGCCCGTGGATCCTGCGCGGCCGGGTGGAGGGGCGGGGGCCCGACAACGAACCTCTCCTCGGTGACATCGAACCCGTCGGCTGGATCGACGAGACGCTCATCAAGGAGGCCGAGGAGACCGTCGACCGCCAGGAGGGCGAGTGGGGCCCCATGCAGCGTGACGGCGACGAGCCGTCCAGAAACGCCGATGACGCTGACCGCCTCGGGGACTGAGCCCCAGCGCCTGCCGCTTAGTATGACGATCATGCAGCCGTCGGTGCCCGTTCCCGTCCATCTCGACCGGGTCCTGCGCGGTCTGGCGCTCAACCCGGCATTGCCGACTCCCCTGTTGCGCCGTCTGCTGGGTCACGGGTCGGCCGGCGTGGAGGCGTTGTCACAACGGCCGGAGCTGCCGTCGGATGTGGTCGACGAGGTCATCGAGGGCGGGGACGCCGACCTCATGCACGCGCTGGCCTGCAACTGGCAGCTGCCACCGGACGCCCGGGCCCGGCTCGCCGACGCCGAGGAGGACTTCACCCGCGCCGCGGTCGTCATCCGCGGCGCGGGACTGCCGCGGCGGGTGTGGGAGCGACTCGTGGCCGACCCTGCCACGGAGGTCCGGGAGTTCCTGGCCGAGAGCCCGAACATACCCTCAGATCTACGGGCCCGGCTCGTACGCGACCCCGTTCCCTCCGTGCGCGTCGCGCTGGCTCAGTGGTGGACGGACGCACCGGAGGACATCCGGCGGCTGCTGCTGACCGACGCGGAGGACACGGTACGGGCGGCGGCCTGCGCGACGTACTTCCGGAAGCTCCCTCACCCTGTGCCGCCCGCCGACCTGCACGCCGCGCTGCTCGCCGACCCCGTGACCCGGGCGGGCGTGGTGGCCCATCTGCGTCTCGACGGCGCCACGGCCCGCGCCCTCGCCACGGACCCCGACCCGGACGTGCGCCGGGCCGTCGCCGCCCATCCCGGGCTGCCGCCGGACCTGCGCGACCAGCTCGCCCGGGATCCCGCGCCGCTGGTGAGGACGGAGGTCTTCGCCCGGGCGGACACCCCTGAGGAGACCCGCGCCGAGATCCACGCGGACGTGCGGGCCCGTTCGGAGACCGCCCGGACCGACATCGTCGCGGCGGACGAGGAGGCGTTCGAGTACTACTTCGCGTACGTGGACCTCGTCCAACGGCATGTCCCGTGGGTCGCCGCATCGCCGCTCGACCATCTCGACTCGCCGTACGCCGCGTTCCGGCGTTCGGCGGCGGGAAGCGGCGGGCTGCCCGCCTCGGCGCTCGCGCGGCTGCTCGACGACGAGGACTCCACCGTGCGCGCCGTCGCGGCCCGGCGTATGCCCGGCCTGGACCCGGAGACGGCCGAACGTGTCGAGCGCCGGCACGAGGAGAACCGCAAGAGGCCGGGACGCCCGGCCGATCACGTCGTCTTTCCGCGCGAGACGCTGCACCGGTTCGCGACGGACCCCGACCCCCGGATACGGGATCTCGCACCGCGTGATCCGGATCTTCCCGCCGGGCTGGCCGAACGCCTGGCGACCGACGAGGCCGCCCGGGTACGGCGCGCGGTGGCCGGCCACCCGAATCTGCCGGGGCCCGCCGTACTGGCCCTGATCGCCGACCCCGACGAGTGGGTGGCCGGCACCGCGGCGCGTTCCCCCTCGGTGCCCCCGGAGGAAATGGAACGCCTCCTCGAACTCGCCGATCTGTGAACGGCACACCGAGCCGGGGTCCGACGGACGCAACAGAGGCCGACATCGAGACGCACGACACGAGGCGGGAGTGAGCAGGTGACGGGAGGACGAGAAGGTGCCGGCGGTTCCGACCCTGCCGACCAGAGGTGGAGCGCGACGCGCGGCTGGGTCGAGCAGCAGTTGTCGGAGGGGGAACGGATCGTGGACGTCACACGGTTGCGTGGCGGCTGGACGTCGCAGATGCGCCGGCTGGACGTCGAGGGACCCGGCGGTCGGCGCTCACTGGTGCTGCGGTCCTTCGTCAAGCCCTTCTTCGTACGGCACGCGCAGGGGCTGCTGACCCGCGAGGCGAACGTGCTGCGCCTGCTCGGCGGCACAGGGGTGCCGAGGGCGGCACCGGTCGCGGTGGACCCGGCCGGCGAGCACTGTGACCACCCGTCACTGCTGATGTCCCTGCTGCCGGGGTCCGTGCGTCTGGACGGCGAGGACGCCGATCGTCGTGCCGAACTGCTCGCGCGTCAGCTGCTGGGCATCCACCGTCTGGCGGTGGCGGAGGAGCAGCGGCCTCGCGTCTATCAGGCGTGGACCTCTCCCGAGCGGGTGAGACCACCCGACGGCACGCGCCGGCCCGAGCTGTGGCGGGCGGCCGTGGACGTCATCCGGCGGGAGCCGCCGGACCACCGGTCCTGCTTCCTCCACCGGGACTTCCACCCGGGGAACGTTCTCTTCACCGGCGACGGTGACGGTCTCCGCGTCAGCGGCGTCGTCGACTGGGTGGAGACGTCCTGGGGGCCGGCCGACCTGGATGTGGCGCACTGCTCGACGGCTCTGGCCCTGTTGCACGGGGTCCCCGAGGGCATGCGCTTCGCCGACCGCTATGCCGCGGCCGGCGGGCGGTTGGCCGAGGATCCTGCCTCCCACCTGTACTGGCGGCTGCTGGACGCGCTGGCCTTCGCGCCGGACGCCGAGAAAGTCGCCGTCCCGTGGCGGGAGGTGGGCCGCCGCGATCTGACGCCCGCGGTCCTCACCACGCGACTGGAGTCCTATCTCCAAGCCCTCTTCGATCGCTACGGCTGAGGGGCCCGCGGAGCCTGAGCCGCGAGTTCGCCGAGGGGGACACCACTCAGCCGGCACACCGTCCACTCCTCCAGGAGTTCGGCGCCGAGCGACTTGTAGAAGCCGATCGCCGGTTCGTTCCAGTCGAGGACCCACCACTCGAAGCGCTCGAACCCCTCCCGCAGGCAGATCGCGGCGAGCGACGCGAGCAGGGCCCTGCCGTACCCGCCGCCCCGTGCCGTCGGCCGTACGTAGAGGTCCTCCAGGTGCATGCCCCGCGTTCCGGTCCAGGTCGAGAAGCGGGGGAACCACAGGGCGTACCCCACGGTCTCGCCGGTCTCCTCGTCCTCGGCGATGAGGGCGTACGCGGCGGGGTGGTCGCCGAACAGCGCCTCGCGGAGCTGCTCCTCGGTCGCTCGGGCCTGCTCCACCGCTCTCTCGTACTCGGCGAGTTCGCGGATCATGGCGCGGATGTCCGCGACGTCGTTCACAGTGGCAGCCCGGATCATGCGGGAGATCATCGGTCACGGCAGCGAACCGTGTCCACCGTATTCGATGCCTGGTGCAGCGCGGTCGCGAAGCGACAACGGCGGCTCAGACCAGCACGCACTCCTGGATGATCTTGCGCGCGACCAGTCGCCGCGGCCCTTCCAGTTCGCTCTCGATGGCGTCCGCTTCCGTACCGCCCAGCGTGACCGCTGCGGGCCGCTCGGTTTGCGGGTTCAGCCGGGCGATCCGCGGGTCGTCTGCATCGGCGGCGGCCGGGCCGTCCGGCTCGCGGTCGGGCAGGGACGCCGCGTGGGCGGCGACCTTGGTCCAGAAGTCCCGCTCGGCGTTCCGCACCGCGTCGCCCCGGCCGAAGGTACGGGTGGCGATGGCCAGTCGATGCATCTCGTTGCCCACGCTGTCGGCCGACCGCCGGTCGCGCAGCAAGGAGACCACCGCCGGGGTGGAGGCGACCCGGGCCGCCTCGAGGTCCGCCCGGAACTCCGCGTACCGCGCCGCGGGGAGGGTGAGCCGGAGCAGCGCTCGGGTCAGGCCCTTCATCACAAGCTGCGGAACCCACAGCACGTAGTTGACGATCCGTCCGCGCTTCTTGAAATCACGCGTGGCCTCGGACACCTCGTCCGCGTGGGGGGAGCAGGGGGACGCCTTCCAGATCCCCGCCGGCGCGTCGGGACGGGTCTCTGCCAGTTCCATCCCGCCGTTCAGCGAGGTGAGCGCCGCACCGACCAGTGCACCCCGCCTCACATCACCCCCGGAACACACCAGTTCCTGCGTGAGCGCGGCGACCCGCTGCTCCGGGCCGGACGTCGCCCAGAGCGGGAGCCCTAGGTCCAGCACCCGGTTGCGCCGGATGCCGTACGCGGAAACCCGTACGTCGAACTCCGAGGTGATCCGCACGGCGTCGACGCGTCGCTCGCCGACCTCGTCGGCGATCGTGTCGAGCAGCGTGAACAGCGTGGGTGCCTCGTCGCGCCGCAGGGTGGGCCAGTCGGACGCGAGGGCGCCGAAGCGGGGGCGGAGTTGGGCGGCGATGCCGAGCAGGACCAGCCCGATCACCGGCTGCACGATCGTCGCCCAGCCGAACACGACCAGTGTGAGGCCGCCGATCAGCAGCCCCGCCACGATGAGATGCGCCGCACACGCCACGCCGTACGCGACCGCCGTGGCCACTCGCCCTCTGCCGGGCTGCGCGGTTCCCGCCGCACCCGCCACCTGTGTCTGCCGCAACACGCTCTCCCCCGTCGGTTGCGGAGATCATAGACGCGGTACCACTCCACAGAGCCCGAACTGGCGTCCGATGGCCGGTGGCAGGCCATGTCCGACCGGTTACCGTCGCCGGGGCTCGTCGTCGAACATCGCACGACAACGGGCCGGTGCGTCGTGCACGGGGCCCGTCACTCACGCAGTCCCCGTCCCCGCGGGAAGGCGCGCTCACCCCGAACCCAGAAGGCCCTCACCTGTTCAAGCACCCAGCACACGTGTCACCGACGTCCTCGGACAGCCCTTAGCTCGTGAGTCCCGCCCGGGCGCACGCGGGGCGGAGGCTGGGGGTGCAGATCTGGTCGACGGTGTAGACGCCGTCCTCGACGAGGGTTCGCCCTATGGTGCCGGCCGTCACGGGGGTGGGGGTGAGCAGCACGGTCGGGATGTCCTCGGTGGTGGGGCTGTCGGTCGTGGTGGTGGCGATGTCGTCCAGATCCTCGCCGCGGCCCAGGGCGACAGCCATGCGGGCCGCCGCGGACGCCTCCGCCCCGAAGGACTTGTACACCGTCATGGACTGCTCGCCGTCGATGATGCGCCGCAGCGCGTCGAGGTCGGCGTCCTGGCCGGTGACCGGGGGGACTTCACGGACGCCGGCCTTCTTGAGGGCGGAGATGACTCCGGCGGCGATCGCGTCGTTGGCCGCGAGAACACCGTCGATCCGGTTCGGGCCGAGGGCGGCGATGGCGGCGTCCATGTTGGTGTGGGCGTTCTCCGTGCTCCATCCCTGGGTCTCGTACTCCCTGCCGATCTTCACCTTGCCCTTGATGACGGACAGGGCACCCTCCCGGTACCAGGCCGCGTTCGGGCTGGCGGGGTCGCCGTTCATCATGACCACGGTCCCGCCCTTCGCGTCGCGACCCATCGCCTTCAGCAGGGCCGCGCCCTGGAGCCTGCCGACCTGTGCGCCGTTGAAGGAGACATAGCCCGAGACCGGGCCTTCGGCGAGCCGGTCGTAGGCGACGACCGGGACACCCGCGCGGCGGGCCTCCTGGACCGAGGAGCGGATCGCCCGGGTGTCGGCGGCATCGAGGATCAGCACCTCGGCCCCCTTGGTGATCATGGAGGTGACCTGTTCCCTCTGGCGGGCCGCGTCGTTCTCGGCGTTGGCGTACCGCAGGGTGCAGCGGGGGCAGAGTTGCTTGATCCGCTTCTGGATCAGCGGCTTGTCGAAGTGCTCCCAGCGGGGGATCGCCCCGCTCGGCAGGAGCACACCGACGGTGAAGCCGTCCGAGCCCGTTTCGTCGTCCCCTCCGCAAGCGGTCATGGACACCGCCATGAGCACGGTGACGACCGCCGCGCCGACCTGTCCCGTACGTGTTCTCATGACAGGTCCCTCGGTCCTGTTCGGGTCCCCTGATCCGCGGGGGCCGCCTCGCGTGTCGGTACGACGATCTCGCTCCACACCTGTTTCCCACCCGCCACCGGCACCGAGCCGAAGGAGTCGGACATCGCCTCGACGAGCATCAGGCCGCGCCCGCCGGTCGACTCCCAGTCCACGATGACCGGCTTGGCGGGGGCGCGGGGCGAGGAGTCGCTGACGCAGACGCGCACCCGGTTTCCGCGCAGGGTGAGATCGATGCGTACGGGGCCCTGGGTGTGCACCAGGGCGTTGGTGACCAGTTCGGAGACGACCAGCAGCACCGTGTCGGCCACCTCCTGCGCCTGCCACCGGCGCAGGGTGCGCGCGGTGAAGCGGCGGGCGTGCATGACCGCGTCGGGCAGCCGCCACACCGCCCAGCCGGCCTTGACCGGCCGGGTGCGCATCCCGTCGTAGCGCAGCAGCAGCAGCGCCACGTCGTCCTCGCGGGGGCCGAGGTCGCCGAGGAGGCCGTCGGCCATCCGCCCGGGGTCGGTCGGATCGGCGGCGGTGAGCGCGGCGCGCATCCGGCGCATGCCCTCGTCCAGGGGCAGGTCGGCGGCCTCGACCAGGCCGTCGGTGACCAGCGCGAGCACCGTGCCGGGGACGATCGGGACGGCGGTCATGGGGAACTCGGCGTCGGCGAGGATGCCGAGCGGGGGCCCACCCTCGACCAGTACCTCCTGGGTGCGGCCGTCGGCGTGGCGGACCAGCGGGGAGAGGTGTCCGGCGCGGACGAAGAGGATGTTGTCCTCCTCCATGTCCAGTTCGGCGTAGCAGCAGGTGGCGAACAGGTCGGTCTCCATGCCGACGAGGAGCCGGTTGGCGTGCGAGATCACCACGTCGGGCGGGTGCCCCTCGACCGCGTAGGCGCGGACCGCCGTACGCATCTGGCCCATGATCGTCGCGGCGCCGGCACTGTGTCCCTGGACGTCGCCGATGACCAGCGCCACCCGGTCCTCGGAGAGGGCGATGACGTCGTACCAGTCACCACCGACCTGGAGTCCCTGGCGTGCGGGCACATAGCGGGCGACGGCGATGCCGCCGGGCAGGTCGGGCAGGCGCCGGGGCAGCAGACTGCGCTGGAGCATCGTCGCGAGCTCCTGCTCGGCGTCGTGCGCCTGCGCGCGTTTGAGCGCGTCACCGACGAGCGCGGCGGTGGCGGTCAGCAGGGACCGCTCGTCGGGGACGAACTCGTGCGGACGGTCCCAGCCGATCAGGCACACGCCGACGGCGCGGCCCTTGGCGGGCAGCGGCAGGACGGCCAGACCACCGGGGCCGACACCGACCAGCCCCGGCTCGAACTCCGTGCCCGCCGGCCACAGGTCCATGCGTCCGTCCCGCAGGGCCGCCCTGAGGGTCGGCAGCATGCTCATCGGCGCCTCGGGCCACTCGGAACGCCATTCGGCCCGCCATCTCTCGGGCCAGTAGACGGTCTGGGGCGGGTCAAGGACGGTCACCACGAGCCGGTCGCCCTGGAGTTCGGCGAGCGCCACCCGGTCGGCGCCGAGCGGCTCGCGCAGCGCGCCGACCACGACCCGGCCGACGTCCCGGACCGTCGTGGCGGCGTCGAGTGCCGTGGTCAGCCACTGGATCCTGAAGACGTCGTCGGCGCTGCGACGGAACTCCGAGGTCGCCGTCACGATGCCCTGCACCCGCTCGGGCCGGCCGTCGGCGCCGGCCAGGACCCGGCAGCCGAGGCTCAGCCAGCGCATTCCGCCCGTGGGACAGCGGACGCGGAACTCCAGTTCTCGCCGCTCGACCGCCTGGGTGGTGGGCTCCACCACCGACATCAGGGCGTGCATGTCCTCCGGGAAGGCGTGGGCCAGCAGCGTGTCCGCCTTGCCGTCGAACTCGTCCGGCGTGATCCCGACCAGGTCGAGCAGGGTCTCGTCCGCCTCGATGAGCCCGGTGTCCGGCACCAGGCTGAACGAACCCACGTGCATATTGCGCAGGGCGGTGGTCAGCGGCGACGTCGGCACCGCGCCGCCGTCCCCGGCGCGCAGGACGTCGGCGACGGCGTCGGCGTACCGTCCGAGGAAGCCGCGCTGCTCGGGGTCGAAGCCGGCGGGTGACGGCCCCACGACGACGAGGCAGCCCCGGCGGCCTCCCTCCGCCCTGAGGGGCAGGGCACCGAGGGAGACCCGCGTGCCCGGCGGCGTCGGCCCTCCCTCCGGGTAGTCGGCGAGCGCCGGGGCATCGAGCCAGAGCGGCCGGCCGGTGCGGACGGCGTGCGCGGCGGCCGACGGGCCGGACAGGGCCAGCCGGTCGGGCGGCGCGTAGGCGGCGGCGCCGCGTCCCGTCGTCTCCGCCAACCGGAGCTCCGTGTCCGTCGCGCCGGCCGTGTAGACGGCGGCGAGCGCCGCTCCGGCGAACGTCAGCGCCCGTTCGCTCGCCGCGGCCTCCGGCAGCAGAGAGGGATAGCGGGCGTCGGCGCCACCGTAGCCGGACACCCGCGGCTCCGAGACTCCGGCCTGGACAGGGCCGTCATGAGGCATGTCCGCAACCTTCCTCCCGTCCATGCCGCGAGCCCTGACAAGATCAGGCACTCACCTACCAGAATCGCATATACACACCAACCGGACAGAACCATTGAAAGGTCGGCGGGTCACCATTCGCAGAACATCTCGGCCGATGACACACTGACGACGTGGTCGCCCCGCCGCTTCCACGCGGTACGTTCCGAAGCCGGGGAGTGCCGCTCCGCTCCGCGACCGGACACGCATCCCTGACTCCGCGACGCACACGGGTCTTCCCCCTGCGGTGAGGGGCGACGCGGCGAAGGGCGAGGAGGTCAGTCACATGAAGGCCCGCATCCGGGACGTGGCCGCCACCGCCGTGACCGCGGTCTCGACGGCCGTCGTCCTCACCGCCTGCGGGGGCGACGACACCGCCGACGACACGTCGGGCGGGAGCGACGCCACGACGATCGCCCTGCTGCTGCCGGACTCCACCACGGCGCGGTGGGAGACCCAGGACAGGCTGCTGCTGGAGCGGGAGGTCGAGGAGCGCTGCTCCGACTGCGAGGTCGAGCACGGCAACGCCAAGGGCGATGTGGCCGCCCAGCGGGAGCAGGTGGACTCCATGATCACCCGGGGGGTGGACGCCATCGTGCTCGTGGCCGTGGACGCCAAGGCACTCGCGAGCTCGGTGGAGAAGGCGGCGGACGCGGGCATCCCGGTCATCGCCTACGACCGGCTCGCCGAAGGCCCCATCTCGGGTTATGTCTCCTTCGACGGCGAGGAGGTGGGCCGGCTCCAGGGCACAGCCCTGCTGACGGCCATGGGCGAGGACGCGGACGGCGCCCAGATCGTCATGATGAACGGCGATCTCAGCGACCCCAACGCGGTGGCGTTCAAGAAGGGCGCGCTGTCGGTGCTCGAGGGCAAGGTGAAGATCGGCAAGGAGTACGACACCGCCCTGTGGCGGACGGAGACCGCGAACATGAACATGTCCAGCGCGATAGCCAGCCTCGGCGCCGACTCCATCGACGGGGTCTACGCCGCCAACGACGGTCTCGCCGCCGGCAGCATCTCCGCCCTGAAGGCGAACAAGGTGGACCCGCTGCCGCCGATCACCGGACAGGACGCGGAGCTGCGCGCCGTCCAGCGGATCGTCACCGGCGAGCAGTACATGACCGTCTACAAGCCCTTCGCGCCCGAGGCCTCCGCCGGTGCCGCCATGGCCGTGGCGGTGGCCCGCGGTGACAGCCTCGACAAGGTGGCCACGGACACCGTGTCCGCCGACGGCAGGACGGTGCCCGCCGTCATGCTGGCCCCCGTACCCGTGACCGCCGACACGATCGAGAAGACCTTGGTGCAGGACGGCGCCTACACGGTCGAGCAGATCTGCACCCCCGCAGTACAGGCCGCCTGCGAGAAGGTCGGCCTGACCTGACAGCCGGTCACGACCGGACCCGCGCCCCGGTGAGGAGATGGTTGCCCGTGCCGAGTACCCCCCTGCTGGCGCTGCGCGGTGTGTGCAAGCGCTTCGGCATCGTCGACGTCCTCAAGGACGTCGAGCTGGAGATCCACGCCGGACAGGTCGTCGCTCTGCTGGGCGACAACGGGGCCGGCAAGTCCACCCTGGTCAAGGTGATCTCCGGGGTGGCACCCGCGGACAGGGGTGTCATCGAGTGGGAGGGCGGCAGGGTCCACATCAGGCGCCCTCATGACGCCCGGGATCTCGGCATCGCCACCGTGTACCAGGACCTAGCGCTGTGCGGGAACCTCGACGTCGTCGGCAATCTGTTCCTCGGGCGTGAGATCCGCCGGTTCGGGTTGCTCGACGAGGTGGAGATGGAGCGCCGCACCAGGCATCTGCTGGAGCGGCTGACCAGGGGCATCCCCGATCTGCGCGCCCCCGTCGTCGCGCTGTCCAGCGGTCAGCGGCAGACGGTCGCCATCGCCCGCTCCCTGCTGGGCGAGCCCCGTGTGCTGATCCTTGACGAGCCGACCGCGGCCCTGGGGCTGGAGCAGACCAACGAGGTCCTGGACCTCGTCGACCAGCTGCGGGACCGGGGGCTCGGGGTCCTGCTCATCAGCCACAACATGGGCGACGTCAAGGCGCTCGCGGACCGGGCCGCCGTGCTGCGGCTGGGCCGCAACAACGGCTTCTTCGATGTGAACACCGCCTCCCAGGAACAGATCATCGCCTGCATCACCGGCGCCACGGAGAACGTGCCCCGTCGGGTGGCCGCCCCCGAGGCTGGGTGGTGAGGGATGCGCGAGATGCGGGAGGACCCGAGGACGGACTCGACCGGATCCGGCCCCGAGACCGGTGAGCCGCGAGGCGGACGGGGCGTCGCCGGGACGCTGGAGCGCGGGGTCGCCGTCCTCCGGCGCAAGCTGAGCTCCGGGGAGCTGAACTCGCTGCCCGTCGTCCTCGTCCTGGCCGCCGTCTGGATCACCTTCCAGATTCTCAACGAGAACTTCCTCTCGCCCCGGAACCTGTCCAACCTCAGTGTGGACATCGTGGGCACGGGGCTGATCGCCGTGGGGATCGTCTTCGTGCTGCTGATCGGCGAGCTGGACCTGTCGGTCGGCGCGATCAGCGGACTCGCCGCCGCCGTCTTCGCCGTGCTCAACGTGAACAACGGCGTGCCCGAATGGCTGGCACTGGTCATCGCGGTACTCGCCGGCACCGCCGCCGGCACCGTCCAGGGTTTCTCCTTCGCCAGGACCCGGGTGCCCGCGTTCGTCGTCACCCTGGCGGGCCTGCTCACCTGGAACGGGCTGATGCTCTACATCCTGGGCACCAGCGGCACGGTCAACCTCGGCGAGGACGGTATCGTCGCCAAGCTGACCAGCCACTACTTCAGCCACGACGCCGCCGCCTACGGTGTGGCGGCGATCAGTGCCGTCATGGTGTTCGTCGCCTCCCACCGGGACAGACGGCGCCGTATGGCGGTCGGTATGCCGCACCGCTCGCTCACGGGCATCGCGGTGCGCACGGGGGTGGTGGCGGTGCCCGCGTTCGTCATCGCGTACGTCCTCAACCGTTTCCAGGGGCTGCCGCTCGCCCTGCTCGTCTTCCTCGTGGTGGTGGCCGGCCTGGACGTCGTGCTCCGGCGCACCCATTACGGACGGCAGGTGTACGCGCTCGGCGGCGGTGTCGAGGCCGCGCGCCGCGCCAGCCTCAATGTGACCGGGGTCCAGACTGCCGTGCTCGCGGTCTCGGGCACCATGGCCGGGATCGGCGGTCTGTTCCTCGCCTCCCGCATCACGTCGGTGAGCCAGAGTTCCGGTTCGGGCGTCCTGCTGCTCAACGCGATCGCGGCGGCCGTCATCGGCGGCACCAGCCTGTTCGGGGGACGCGGCACGACCTGGTCGGCGGTGCTCGGCATGCTGGTCATCCAGTCGATCGCCTCGGGCATGGCCATCACGGACACACCCGTCGCCGTCCAGTTCATGATCACGGGCGGGGTGCTGTTCGCCGCGGTGGTCATCGACTCCCTGTCACGCCGCTCGCAGGAGGCACACGGCCGCGCTTGACCCCCCGGGCCGCCACCCGGACGCGCCCCTGTCACGACGCACCCTCGACCGGCTGCTCCCCGCCCCAACCATGGTGCGGACGACACCCGGGCCCTCGGGTCACGGGTCAAGATCTCGCCGACAAGCACCCGGGCCACTACGACTTCCGCGGCAAGCGCTGCGTGAAGGACCTGGAACTCCAGCATGTGAGGGTCACCGGAACCGATGACAACGCCGCCGAGATCCGGTTTCGGCACAACTGCTGGAAGCACGACGCGGACCTGGTCATCCGCTACGCGGGCGTTGCCTGTTGGAAGACCACCACTGCGCCAGCTGACGACCTGGGAACACTGATCCTCGACGAAGTCCTGCCTCACCCGCACGGTTGCAGCCACGAGCTCGCGTTCTGGAACGGCACGCTCACCGTTGTCTGTCGTGACCTGGAGTCGGCCTGGATCCAGGCCGACTGCTGCGAGGGGCCATGACTCCGCCCTGTCCACTCGGACGAATCGATGAGCCGCGACCGGCACGGGATGGAGGCGGGCCCTGCCACGGCTGTCGACGTACTAGGGTCACCCGGTGACGAGTAGCGACGTGACGCGTGGTCCTGTTCCGGAGGCGAGTCCCGCGGCGAGGGAGCCGGTTCCCTGGCGGGACCGGTTGCGCCGCTTCGGGTATGCCGGGCATCCGGCGCCCGACATTCGCGAACGACTCGTCCCGCGGTTCCCTGAACCGGGGACGCGTCCGTGGGTGCGCCTCGGGCTCGGGCCGGTGGCGGCGTACCGGGTCGCGCACGCGGTGGGCCTGCTGGGCCCGTTGCTGGTCGCCGCGCTGGCAGGCGCGATCCGCTTCCGGGACCTCGGCCGGCCGCACGCGGTGGTCTTCGACGAGACGTACTACGCCAAGGACGCCTGGTCCCTGCTCCGTCTCGGCTACGAGGGGACCTGGCCGGACCGCAAGGTCGCCGACCCGCAGATCCTGGCGGACCCCCAGGTGATCTCGCTGACCGAGCCGGGGACGTTCGTCGCGCATCCGCCGACGGGCAAGTGGGTCATCGCCGTCGGGGAGTGGATGTTCGGGCTCGACCCGTTCGGCTGGCGCTTCATGACGGCCTTGCTGGGCACGCTGTCGGTGCTGATGCTGTGCCGAATAGGACGCCGTCTGTTCCGTTCGACGCTGCTGGGGTGTCTGGCCGGCGCGCTCATGGCGATGGACGGCCTGCACCACGTGATGAGCCGCTCGGCGCTCCTCGACATCGTGGTGATGTTCTTCGTGCTCGCCGCCTTCGGCTGCCTCCTGGTCGACCGGGACCGTGCGCGGGCCCGGCTCGCGGCCGCCCTGCCGGTCGGCGACGACGGCCGCGCGGGCCCCGACGCGGACGTCGCCGAGCGCACCGGTACGGGAGCGCGCCCCTGGCGCCTCGCGGCCGGGGTCTGCCTGGGCCTGGCCGCCTCCACGAAGTGGAACGGCCTCTACGTCCTGGTCTTCTTCCTGGTCCTGACCGTGCTGTGGGACGTCGCCGCGCGCCGCGTCGCGGGTGCCCGCCGCCCGTACCGCGCGGTGCTGCGCAAGGACCTCGGCTGGTCGGTGCTGTCCGTCGTGCCCGTGGCCGTGGTGACGTATGTGCTCACGTGGACCGGGTGGTTCCTGTCCGACAAGGGCTACGGGCGGCACTGGGCGGATGGCCGCGGCGGAATCTGGTCGTGGATCCCGGCGCCGCTGCGCAGCCTGTGGCACTACGAGTACGGGGTCTACCAGTTCAACGTGGGACTGCACACCGCGCACAAGTACGAGTCGAGCCCGTGGAGTTGGCTGGTCCTCGGCCGTCCCGTGCTGTTCCACTACCAGTCGCCGAAGCCCGGGCAGGACGGCTGCGCCACCGCGGTCGACTGCTCGCAGACGGTGCTCGCCCTGGGCACACCGCTGCTCTGGTGGACGGGATGCTGCGCGCTCGGCTATCTGCTCTTCCGGTGGGCGCTGCGCCGCGACTGGCGCGCGGGCGCAGTGCTGTGCGGTGTCGGCGCGGGCTACCTGCCGTGGTTTCTGTACCAGGACCGGACGATCTTCTCCTTCTACGCCGTGGTGTTCGTGCCGTTCCTGTGTCTGGCGGTGGCGATGACCGTGGGCGCGCTGCTCGGACCACCGGGAGCGGAAGAGAACCGCCGCTCCGCCGGCGCGATCGTCGCCGGTGCCCTGGTGCTGCTCATCGCGTGGAACTTCATCTACTTCTTCCCGCTCTACTCGGGCCAGACGATCCCGTACGCGGGCTGGCGGAGCAGGATGTGGCTCGACACCTGGGTCTGACCACCCGCGCCGCCCCGCCTCTCGTACTCAGCCGCGATCGCTCACACGTAGATGGGCACGCCGCGCCCCTCACCCACGAAGACGGGACATCGACGGGTCGAACAACGGCTCCTCGGCCACGACAGCCTCCACGCGCTGGTCGAAGTACCCGATGTGCAGCACGGTCCCGGGGGCGGTGAGTTCCGTGGGGAGCCACGCGTAGGCGATGCCCTTGCCGATGGTGTGGCCGTAGGCGGCGCTGGTGACGTACCCGACCGGGCGGTCCCCGTCGTAGACCGGTTCCTTGCCCATCACGACCGACCGCGGGTCGTCGATGACGAGGCAGGACAGCTTGCGCCGGACGTTCTCCTTACGGCGAAGCAGTGCGGTCTTGCCGATGAAGTCGTCCTTGTCGAGCTTGACGGCGAAGCCGACGCCGGCTTCGTAGGGGTCGTGCTCGTAGGTCATGTCGGTACCGAAGGAGCGGTACCCCTTCTCCAGGCGCAGGCTGTTGAAGGCGCCGCGTCCGGCGACGATGCCGCCCAGCGGCCGGGCTGCCGCCCACAGCGTGTCCCACAGCTTTTGGCCCAGGTCGGCGGTGGTGTACAGCTCCCAGCCGAGTTCACCGACATACGACAGCCGCATCGCGGTCACCGGAACGGAGCCGACATGGGCGGGCTTGGCACGGAAGTACTTCAGCCCGTCGTTGGAGAAGTCCTCGTCCGTGAGCGGCTGGAGGACCTTGCGGGCCAGCGGCCCCCACAACCCGATACAGCAGGTGCCGGAGGTGAGGTCACGCACCTGCACCGTGCCGTCGGCCGGAAGATGCCGGCCAAGCCAGTCCAGGTCCAGGTTGCCGTTCGCACCCACCTGGAAGACGTCACGGGCAAGGCGGGCCACGGTGATGTCACTGCGGATCCCGCCGTCATGGTCCAGCAGCAGGGTGTAGGTCACCGAGCCGACGGACCTGGCGACCCTGCCCGTGCACAGCCGCTCCAGGAAACCGGCCGCACCGGGCCCGGACACTTCGAGCCGCTTGAGGGCGGTCATGTCATACATCGCAACGGTCTCACGGGTGGCCTGCGCCTCCGCACCCACGATCGGCGACCAGAACCGGGCCGCCCACTCGTTCGGGGCGGCAATGCTACGGCCCTCGACCAGCGACGCGTTGGCCTCATACCACTGCGGCCGCTCCCAGCCGTTCGCCTCCAGGAAGAACGCCCCCAACTCCTGCTGGCGGGCATAGAAGGGGCTGGTGCGGATCGGCCGCGGATCCCCCGACGGCTGGAGCGGATGGAGGATGTCGTAGACCTCGACGAAGTTCTGGCAGTCCCGGGCCAG
>NZ_JBVIDX010000033.1:0-79929 GCF_055572155.1 Streptomyces sp. NPDC030814 | reverse complement strand
GACGCCACCGAAGAAGGCATCCACCGCATCAACCGAAACCCACAACTGCCATGGTCATTCCTCGCCCACACCGGCCTGACCATCCACCCACCACACCCACCGAACTTACGAAAAGATCAGTAGGAACGGCGGAGTCTGGCCGTCAGCAGCAACCTTCATCCGTCTGGATTCGACGAGATCATGCCCAAGACCCTCGCCACCGCGACCGTCGACCGGCTCCTGCATCACGCCCACGTCGTCGTCACGCAGGGCGACAGCCACCGCCTCGCCGAGGCGACCACCGGACGAGGCGTCGTCCCGCTCGGCTGACCCACAAGCGGGGAGATCAACTGTCCGCGAGTGGGGAACTCCTACTGTCCCTTGACAATGCCGGTTCCGTCTCCCCCGGGTGGCTGTGTCGCCCGGCCCGAAGGGACGGTCCCACGTACCGCGACCCGAAGTGATCTGCCCATACCGGCCGCTCATCGTGATGGATCCCAGGATCAGGGTGACCCCCAGCAGCGGCTGTGCACTCGGCCCGACGTCGTCCCGCAGGCGGGACACGCGGCCCGCTCCGTCGATGCGCGGGCTCGCACGACCACCAACTCGCCGTCGAAGCCGACCGCGAACTGGCCGGAGGCGAAGCACACCATCGCCGCGGCGAAGGCTGTGTTGCCGATCAAGATGAGACCCCGACGGGTGTACGCACGGCACCAGACCGCGGCTTCCTCGCGCAGGGCCAGACGATGCGCGCGGCGCAGCTTCTTCACTCGACGGCTGTCCCGCTGTGGTGCGGCGGGTCTGCCGGGCCCTCACGCCGTCTCCGCCGCCCGCCGGTGCGTGACGGTCCGGGACGCGGCTGCCTCACCGGCGGAGCGGCCGGAGAGGCTGCACAGGTGCGCCATGGCGTGAAACGACGCGCTACGGCCTGAGAGCAGCTCCTGCCTCGCGAGTCTGTCCGCCACCGTCCTCGCGAAGTGCCGCCAGCAGATACACGACTTCGTCGAGGGCTGGCGGGCGAGGGCCAGATGAGTCGGTGTGGCGCGTGGCCGGCCGCCACGCGGGAGAGGAACGCTGCTCGCTGGAGGCGTTGCCGAGTCACGGTGAGCACGTCGGGTCCGGCCCGGCCTGATGAACCAAGGCACGGGCCGGGCCCGCCGCCGCGCCGGGGTGCTGTCGGTGGCGGCTGCGAGGCTGGACGGATGAACGGAGACGAGCAGCTGTTGAACGGCCGCGTCTACGGCCACGACCGCGACGACCCCAACCCCGCCCCGCTCCCGCACCGGACCTACGCCGAACTTCGGATGGCGGACCGTGGAAGTCGAGCTGCGACGAGTCGTGTCGGACCCGACACGCGGGGCCCCCTGTTCGTCATCATCGCCGTATGACGGGGGCGACGATGCCGGCGATGGCGGCGAGCGCGCTTATGACGGCGGCGCCTACGCCAGGGGCTGCGAGAGACTCGGATGCTCGCGGGTGAGGTGGACGGCGGCACCGGTGATCAGAAGCCCTACCACCAGGGCGAGGAGAAGCACCACCAGGCGAAGGTCCTGGTGGTCGCGGTCCTGAGGACGGGAGTCGTCCGTGTCGGTGGTTGGCTCTGTTCATGAGAACGGACAGCAGACGTTCACCACTTCGGGAGGCAGCACGGGCGCACCGAGGATTCGAACGCTGCGTGAGGTGTGGCCCGGGGGGTGGCCGCCGAGGTCTCACGGGGGCGGGCAGCCGCAGGGCGGACGCCGACCCCCGTTCGCGCTGGAGCCCGTTGTCGACGTCGTGGCGGCGCTCCGGTTCCGCGGCGGACGAGAAACACCATGGCTCGGCCGCCGCCAAGCTGCGACGATGCTGTTTTTCAGGCGGAGGTCATTTGTTCGTCTTCGTGTGTGCGGGGTGCGGCGCCGAGCTGACCGCCCCGCTGTCCCAGGTGGTCCTGCCGGTCCACGCCCATCAGAAGTACGGGAACGGGATTCAGCTCCCGGTCCTTATGGAGTCGGGCACGTTCGCCGTGGAGCCGGAGCCCTCGGGGCCTCCGTGGCGGAGGTGGGAGGAGATCGATCCGGACGAGCTGGCCGCGCGCGGCATCTACGCGCCGGTCCACGTCCTGTCTGACGGCGCGCCGGGCGCGATCGTCATCGCCCCCGGAGATGTCCGCGGCACCGTGCTGATGCCGGAGAGGTGCGGTGGCTACTGCTGCGGCCTCGATGGCGCTGACGGCCCCAACTTGGCCTGCGAGACGTGCGGCCTGCCCGTGGCGAGCAGGATCGACGACTGCTCGCTCTGGCAGGCGGTGTGGCTCGCCCCTGACGCGGTGCGCCGCCGCCGAGTCGACGGCACCGATGCAGCACCGCTTTCCTGGGCGGAGCTGGAGGCGCAGGGAAAGGGCACGCCTCCGTTCGAGCCGATCATCGCCTGGGACGGACCACGGCTGGGGTTGAACCACGGGTGGTCCTGGAGCCCGCGGTGGGAGGCGGCGGCCGGCCGGGCGCTCGCCCATCTGCTGACGGCGTCGGAGGGCCGGCCGGTGACCGTCCCGGGCGGCCTGACCGAGGAGGTGTTCCAACGCGTCCTCGACACCCTGCTGCCCGCAGGTCCGTCGGCGAGGCGCGCCGTCCTGGCCGGACCGGGGCTGCCCGCCCCCGACGCGGACGTCGACATCCTCATCGTGCCGGTCCATCCGCAGACGGGGGAGACCTGGGCCCCGCCCAACCCGGCCGCCTCGGCACCCCCGGTGCCCCTGCCGTTCGGGGTGTGGTGGTGGTTGGCTTTCCCCGAGCCGCACCTGCCCGCCCCCGCGTCGGGCGTCATGCCCGACGGCGTCCTACGCGACGATCCGCCGGCACCGCACCCCTACAGCCTCTTCAGACCCGACCCGGGAATTTTCTGGCACACCCTGGTCCGGCTACCAGCCGTCCGTAACCAGTGGCTGCGCGGGATCTTGAGAACCTCACGCAGGACACGCGCACGCCTCTTCTAATCAGCCGGCAGTAGACGCAGAGGCTCAGCCTCAGTTGCTGGACGGTCTGGTGCCCGGCTGCCAGTGGCACGTCCTTCAGAGCCCACGGGTGGTGCCGCCACCCGTCCGTGACCTGATTCTCAGCAAGGTGGTCGGCCCGGAAACAGCAGCGGCCGGAGAGGCCATCAGCTGAACCCATCCCGTCGCCGCGACGGTTGACGCTCAGGTGCCGAAGAGGGGCAGCTGGTCGGGGATGGGGTTCTCGCAGGCGGTGCGACGAGGTAATCAGGACATGACCAAGCATCGCTTCCTTGTTGCCCGGCAGTTTGGCGCGGAGCCGTTCAGCTACACGAGGACCTGCCTGGATACCAGCCTGGTCGAGCGGCTTCGGAGCATCTCGTTGGACGACATGACCGACTTGGACGCGGCCTACGAGCTGACCCGGCTTGCCATGGTCGACCTTGAAGCGTTCGGCACGGGCGAAGGCGAGATTCTCGACGACCAGGAGATCGCAGTACTCCTCAGGACCCTGCCCGCCGTGTTGAAGCGTCTCGGCGTCGCCCTCAACCTGCCTTTCCGGGACTTCAAGAGCTTCAAGAGCTACTGGAAAGACCAGGGGATGAGCGACAGCTACGCCGCACGCCGGAGCTACGTCAACGGCGTGTTCGGTCCCGTTCTGGATCAGTTGGACGAGTACCACCCCCATCTGCGGCAGAGCCGCGACCAAACGCGCCGCATCACCGACGTCACTCGCCGTCGGCTTCGCGACGGTCTGGCGGGCGCGTGGTGGGGCGGGACGCTCGATGAGGTGCAGTTCCTCAGCCACGTGTACGACCTCGATGACCTGCCCAGCCACGACTCCGGGTTCGCCCATGCCGCCGGGGACATCTGACAGCACTGCATCAACAATCCCGCAGACTGGGAAGACGACTGGATTCGGCACGACGAGCGGTTCGGCCTGGCTGACGGCGACGAAGCGCTCCTGCGGTTTCTGGCCGAGATGTTGCACCCGGCGGTGCGCACCGATACCGCCGACGTCGAGCGCCTCCATGCATTCTTCAACGAGACGCTGGCGCACGACGGCTACGAGCTCATCGAAGTGGACAGCATCAGCGGCGCACCAGTGTTCGCTGCCCGCACGATCGGCGCCGGCGTGCCGGGCGTCATGAAGAACCTGATCTTCGCCGCGGACGGGCCGAAACCGGAGTTCGTGCTCGGCGATGCCATCAACAACGACGTCCTGATAGTGAAGAACGAGCAGTCCTGCCTCGTGTGCAGTCAGCCGCTCAGCGTGTCCGGCCTGACCTGGGGCGAGATGATCAGCTGGTGGCGGCCCGGGAGTCCCTCCCCGCGGACATGCCGGGCAACGAGGTCGGTCGTGCCCTCTACAAGCGGCTGTGGGCGTCACTGCATAGCGATCCCGAGCGGCCAAAGATGCTCTCGCCCGAGCAGAGGGTGTTCCGCACCTACTGCGAGCTGTACTCCATCAGCGAGACCGGAGCCAGTCACCCGGCGCTGCTGCCGCAGGTGTACCTGCACATGGACCCGAGCAAAACGCGCAAAGATCGCGGCAACAAGGACAGCGCCCTCGCCCGCGAACGCATGGACTGCCTCCTACTGCTCCCCCCGGGCCGAGTTGGTCACCGGCTACCGCCTCGTGCGCTGAGACCCTCGTGCCGGACGGGTCACAGGTCGTTGCCGGCGTAGGCTGCCACCGCGGCTACGACGGTCCCCGCCACGGCCATGAACAGGCCCGCCAGCGCGTCCACCGCCAGATACGTCCCGGCCAGCGGCAGCGCCTCGGGGGAGCGTGTCCGACCAGCGGCTGCCTCCCAGTGCAGCCATACCCGCCGTACAACCCGCCACCCCCATGCCCGCCGTCAGTACGCCGACCACGGGGATACGCAGCCCGTACGGCATCACGAGGTCGGCCAGCGCGCCCGCGCCGGCCAGCCCGGTGGCCGTCGCAAGGGCGGCCGGGATCACGCTCACCGTCCGGTCACTCTCCTGAGCGCTGCCACGATCTCCTCCGGCTGAGGCGGGCACCCGGGCACGGCCGGATCCACCGGTACGACATCGGAAACCGGGCCCTCGAAGCCGTACCCGCCTGCGAACTCCCCGCAGTTGACCGTGCAATCCCCAGGGCCACCACCAGCCGCGGCTCGCCCATTGCGGCGACGGTGCGCCGCAGCGGCTCGGCCATTTTCCGCGTCACCGGCCCGGTCACCAGCGCCAGGTCCGCGTGCCGGGGTGAGGCCACCAGCCGCGCACCATAGCGCTCGGCGTCGTACACCGGGTTGAAGGCGGCGGCGATCTCGATCTCGCAGCCGTAGCAGGAGCCGGCGTCCACGCACCGCATCCGTTCCGACCCGCCGAGCCTGCTCCGCCGCCCCCGGCGGGGCCTCACCCTTCGGGAGCGGCGGAGCAGGCTCGGCGACCCCCGGTGTCGCGGACCTTGCGCAACAGGCCCATGAACCCCTCCCAGAGACGGTGAGGACTCGTCCGTAGATGACCAACGAGTCATCGTGCGACAGGAGTTACGACGCTTTTCCTATGCTTTGCTTCCTATTGGCATAGTTGAGGAGAGTGGGGACAGCCTCCCGCTCCACAGGGCGCTGTCAACTCTCGGGAGACGGTCGTGGTTCCAGGGTCGTCGCTACGACGGCGGCTTCCCCTCGCCCTGCGCGGCCTGCAGATCGGCCAGCAGCTCGGCCTGGCCGGCGAGCACCCCTGACAGGATGCTCCGCGCGACCCGGAGCAGCTCCGCGACCTGCGGGCTGGTCAGCGAGTAGTACACGGTCGAGCCCTCCTTGCGGGTCATGACCAGATTCGCCCGCCGCAGCACGGCCAGCTGCTGGGACAGATGTGCGGGCTCGATGCCCACCTCGGGCAGCATCTCCGCCACAGCGTGCTCGCGCTCGCTCAGCAGCTCCAGCACCCGGATGCGGGCAGGATGACCCAGCGTCTTGAAGAACTCGGCCTTCAGCTGGTACAGCGGCGTACTCATCGTGCCGCCTCCTCCCCGACACAACAGCACGGCCCCACCGGCCGGAGCTCGGCGCATTGCATCCACCCACTCGTCAAGAACATGCGGCCCATCCTCGCCTGCGGCACCGGCCACAACGAACCCGCGGGCCGGAAGCCGAGCCGCCGAATCCAGAGCTAATGACCTCATGAATTGCTAACATTAGCAATTCATGAGGTCTCGTGAGGAGGTTTGTGTGAGGATCACCCCGCTGCGCGGCATCGGCGTCACGTGGTTCAAGTGCCCCGCTTGCCGTCTCAAGTGCCGCCCCACTGCGGTGGGCCCGGACGGCGCCTGCCCGCGCTGCGGCCATGCCCGCATGCTCCGGCTGTCCTTCGGCGAGCATCCCGCTCAGCCGGACCGGAACATCGATCCGGCGTCCGGCACCCACCGGATCTGATCCGCACACGGCACGAGCATCAGGGGGAGCGATGGCTGGCTGGGACGCCCAATCCGGCGGCGGTATCCGTTTCGAGTGGGGCCCTGCGGGCGCAAGCCGTCTCGCTCTGAGGTGGCCTGTCTGGTCGCCGTCGATGTGCTGTCGTTCACCACGGCGGTGAGCGTCGCCGTCGCCAAGGGCATTCGTGTCCTTCCCTTCTGGTGGCCTCCCGCAGCCGCGCCTGAGGACGAGCGGACGGGCGCCGCGAAGGCCGCCGCGGCCCATGCCCGGCACTCGGGCGCCCGGCTGGCTGTCGACCGGGATGACGTCACACCCGCTGCCCCCTGCTCCCTGTCGCCCACGCACCTGCGAGCGGCCCCCTTCGTCGCCCGCCTGGTGCTGCCCTCGCCCAACGGTGCGTCCATCGCAGCCGCCACGCCGCCGACTGTGCAGCTGGTCGCCGCCTGTCTGCGGGACATCATCGCGGTCGGCAGCTGGCTCACCTCCCGGGGCTACGGCACCCCGCAGCGCCCCGTCGCGGTGATCGCCGCGGGCGAGCAGTGGCCGGACGGCCGTCTGCGCCCCGCTCTGGAGGACCTGCTCGGCGCGGGCGCCGTCATCTGCTACCTGTACGCCCAGGGCGCGGGTCCGCTCTCTGCGGAGGCCGCCGCCGCGAAAGCGAGCCATGAAGGCACCGCCGACATCGCCCACGCGGTCACCACCAGTACGTCCGGCCGCCGGCTCACCACGTTCGTCGAGGACGTGGCGATCGCCACCGACGAGGACGCCGTCACCCTCGCGCCGGTGCGCGACGGTGACGGCGCCTTTCCCCCTGGCTGAAGCGCCGGCTGGAGGCCCTGCGAAGACCGCCCGGGGCGTCGTCCCGGGCGGGCGGAACAGCGAGGCAGCGGGGTCAAGCCTTCTTGACCACGCTGGACTTGAGCTGCATGGCGCCGAAGCCGTCGACCTTGCAGTCGATGTCGTGGCCGTCCACGCCGTCGACGAGGCGGATGTTGCGTACCTTGGTGCCCGCCTTGATCCCGGTCGGGCTGCCCTTGACCTTCAGCGTCTTGACCACCGTCACGGTGTCACCGTCGGCGAGCACGTTGCCGACCGCGTCCCGGATCACCTCGTCCCGGGAGGCGCCTGCGGATTGCTCGGAGGGCGACCATTCGTGCCCGCACTCGGGGCAGACCAGCAGCGCGCCCATCTCGTAGGTGTACGCACCGGAGCATGCGGGGCAGGCAGGAAGGTTGTTGTCACTCATGGCACAGGGGTCTTTCCGTCAGTGAGCCGATATGGGGAACAGGGGGTCAGGTGGGCCAGCCGTCGGTGCGCCACGCCTGCTGCCCCTCTTCGGGAGCCGACGAGTGCCGGGCGTGGGCGGCGAGGGCGCCGGCCAGGTCGCAGTGGACGGGGATGTCCGGGCAGTCGCCGGGCGGGACCAGCGAGCCGTCGGCGGGGATGGCGGCCAGTTCCAGGCTACGGCCCGCCCCGGCGAGTCGGCGTGCGGCCTCGGTGATGGCCAGCTGGCCTTCGGCGGACCAGCTGCGCAGGTCGGTCAGGTCGAGGATGACCGATCCGGTGCCGCGGGCGACGACCCAGCCGATCGCACCGGCGAAGCGGTGTACCGCGTCCGGGCCCAGGTATCCGGCAACGGAGAGGATGCCGAGATCCTGCTCGATGGTGTAGCGCCACTCGATGGTCATGGGGTGAACGTCCTTGCGGTGCGGCCCGTCGGATTCAGTAGGGGAAGGGATTCTCAGAGCGGGAGGGTGACCCAGATGCTTTTGCCCCGACCGTCGGCGTCCGCGCGGACGACCGCGCTGCCGCCCTGGCCCAGGGTCAGCTCCATGACGGTGGCCAGCCCGCCGCTCCCGCCTCCATCGGGCGTGCCGTGCAGTGGGGGCTGGTAAGGGTGCCGGTCGTGGACGGCGAAGGCTAGGCAGTCCCGGCCGGCCGCGTAGATCACGGTCAGCTGAGGGGAGCAGCCGGCGGCGTGCCGGACGCTGTTGGTCACCAGCTCACTCAGGATCAGCAATGCCGGATTCACGGCCGGGTGCCGCAGGCCGATCCCCCATTCGACCAGAGCCTGTTCGGCCGTCTCGCGGGCCGTGCGCACGGCGGCCGGCATGGCCTGCATGGTGAGCACATGCCGGTAGGGGAGGGCTTCCAGCTGTGAGGACATCACGCCTCCGCGCGGGCGAGGCGGAAGCCGCTGACCGTCTTGGGGTGCAGGCGCAGCAGGGTGTCGTGCGGGCCGTGGGTCCAGCCGGGCAGGGTGCGCCGGTAGTGGGCGGCCTCGTCGGGGTCGACGATCACCTCGGCGGCGCCGGACACGGTGACCGTCCAGCCGGTGCCGGCTACGGCGCGGATCTCGTCCACCTGGTACGTCGCCGTCGCGGGCACCGTCACCGGCGCGGCCGGGACCGGCGTACGCACTACCAGGCGGCCGAACTCCCACACGTGCCGGCCGGGCCGTACCACGGTCAGATGCCGCTGCACATACACCAGTCGGCCCAGACTGCTGCCTTCCAGCAGCCACAGGGTTTCCGCTCCGGAGACCTCGACCATACGCAAGGAGGCGGGGGAAAAGCTCATCGGAGGGCTTCCTCGCTGGAGGTTCGGAGCTGCTCGGCGGCAAGAGCGGGCAGGACGCCTGCCGCCGCCAGGTGGTCACGGGCAGCCAGGATCGCCTCGGGTGTGGTGGCGTACTCCCGGCCCTCGTGCCGCAGCAGTTCCAGCGCGCCGACGGAGTCCAGGACCTGGCGCTGGCCGGTGCGGATCCCGGAGGCCAGGACGAGGATGCCGCGCCCTGTCAGCTTCTGCACCGCGTCCTTCAGGACGAGGGCACCGGTGGCGTCCATCGTCGACACGCGGGACATGCGCAGGATGACGACTCGTACGTCGGCCACGTCGGTCAGCTCCAGCAGGAAGCGGTGGGCGGCGGCGAAGAACAGCGGCCCGTCGATGCGGTAGGCGACGATATGCTCGGCCAGCAGGGCGTGTTCCTCGGCGCTGTGGTCGCCCCGGTCGAGCGGCACCTGGTCGAGGCGGGCCTGTTTGGCCACGGCATGCAGGGCGAGGGCGCCCGCAACGACCAGGCCGATGATCACCGCGTACACGAGGTCCAGTACGAGGGTCGCGACCGCGGTCAGGACGAGGATCAGCGCATCGGAGCGGGTGGCCTTGGCCAGCGCCCTGAGCGAGCCGACCTCGACCATGCGGATGGCGGTGGCGGTCAGCACGCCGGTCGGACCGTACTCGCCGACGATCGGCACCAGCACGCCGGTCATGGCCCCGGTGGGCCCGGACACCTGGAGGTTGGACCCGCCGAACACGGCAGCGAGCGCGCCGGCGACCACTGCGGTCGCCAGGCCCGCCTCCGCGCCGAGACCGGAGGAGACACCGAAGCCGAGCGCGAGCGGCAGCGCCACGATCGTCACGGTCAGTCCGGCGAGCAGGTCCCGCCGCGGGGCGCGCCGCATGGCCGCCAGGTCGGCACGAGTGGGGAGGAGTGTTGTAAGCCGGGACTTTGCCCGGTTGATCGCCGAGGTCATCGCGCGGGGACCTCGGCTTCCCGCAGCTGGGCCAGCAGCTCGCCTTGCCCGGCGAGCATCTCGGTCAGGATCCGCCGCGCGGCCCTCATCAGGTCCGCGACGTCCCAGCCCGCCAGTTCATAGACGACCGTCGAGCCCTCCCGGGTCGAGGTGACGATCCCGGACCGGCGCAGCACCGCCAGCTGCTGCGACAGGCCGGACGGCTCCACCTCGATCGCAGCCAGCAGGTCCCGCACCGGTCGCGGTCCCTCCTGCAGCAGTTCCAGCACCCGGACCCGTACGGGATGCCCCAGCATCCGGAAGAACTCGGCCTTGGCCTGGTACAGCGGAACGGACACAACCCCTCGGCTTCCCCTATGACACCCCGCCTCGGGGCGGACACGACTGCGCTGAGCCCGCGGCTACCGGTGGAGCGGGCACAGCCCACCCAGCATCTAGCCAATTGCGAAATTTTGCAATTCAGCATTCCGCGAAGTCGGCCGGGCTGCCGCACTCCGGGCGCGCCGTTGAAGAGATCGATGTGAAGCGCCCGCGGGCCGCAACGGTCGGCGGGAACCCGCGGGCTCCGGCCAAGGCGAGGCCGTCGTATGTGCTGTCAATGATTTGGCGGCAGCGGGTCTAGTGCTGCAATGGTGCTTGCCGTGACTGCTGGCCGGCTCGGTCGTTGGTGTGGTTATGGGTGGGGACCTTGCTGATGTCCAGGCTGTGGGCCGGTGAACGGGATGTGCTGCACGAGCGGTTCGTGCACCGGTTCAACCGGGAGGAGCCCCGTCAGTCGGCGCTGGCTTACATGCGGGGGCTCGTTGCGCGGCTGGAGCGGAAGAACGGCTGGACGCCGGCGGAGGAAGCCGGGCACGCGGGCCCCGATCGCGTCCACCGGTTGCTGAACCGAATCGAGTGGGACGCCGACGAGGTCCTGGCCGACGTACGCAACTACGTGGTGGAACACCTCGGAGACCCCGAGGCCGTCCTGATCGTCGATGACACCGGTTTTCTGAAGAAGGGCGTCCGATCGGCCGGCGTCCAGCGGCAGTACTCCGGCACCGCCGGACGCACCGAGAACTGCCAGATCGGTGTGTTCCTCGCCTACGCCACCGGCCACGGACGCACGCTGATCGACCGGCGGCTGTATCTGCCCACCTCCTGGACGGACGACCACGAGCGCTGCCGCCTGGCCGGCATCGACGAGACCGTGGGCTTCGAGACGAAGGTGGCCATGGCCAAGGCAATGGTCCGAAAGGCCATCGCCGACCGGATCCCGTTCGGATGGGTGACGGCGGACGCCGCTTACGGCTACAACAAGGGCTGGCGGTTCGAGCTGGAGCAGGCCGACGTCTTCCATGTCATGGCCACCACCCGCCACGACACGGTCGTCACTCGCTGGTCCATCGATCATCCCGTGCACGAGCTGTTTCCCGGCCTGCCGCGGCAGAAGTGGAAGCGCCGTTCCTGCGGTGAAGGAGCCCACGGGGCGGATCTACGACTGGGCCCGCGTCGAGGTGCGGCCCTGGCACCGCGAGGACCGCCGGCACTGGGTTCTCGCCCGCCGCAGCGTGAGCAGGCCCGAGGAGATCTCCTACTACGTCGCCTACGGCCCCGCCGGCACCACGCTGGATGAGCTGATCCGCATCGCGGGCAGCCGGTGGGCCGTTGAGGAGTGCTTCCAAAGCGCGAAGCAGGAGTGCGGCCTGGACGACTATCAAGTCCGCCGCTATCCCGGCTGGCACCGCCACATGACCCTCGCCATGGCCGCCCACGCCTGCCTGACCGTCCTGCGGGCCCGGGAACTGGACACCGAGAAAGCAGAAACGGATCCTCCCAGCTCATCCACCTCAGCCTCGCCGAGATCCGACGACTGATCACCCGCCTCACCGACCGCCGCCCCACCCCGGTCGACGACGTCCTGCACTGGTCACACTGGCGACGACGACGCCAGTACCAAGCCCGCATCAGCCACTACCAACGACGCGGACACAGCCCCTGAAAACTGCCCAGTACTCAGAACAAGCACCGTTGCAGTACTAGCCGAGAGGGCAAATCACGTAGCCATACGTCTCATGCAGCCTCCTGGATCGCGGTCCAGCCCGCGCTGTTGAGTCTCGTCGCCGGGAGCCACCATGTCCGGACGCGCCTTGCCCTTGGTCCGCCGGAGCGCCCTCAGGGTGGCCGTGCCAGAGATCCTCCAGTCGCCGTTCCTCCACGCGGCGCCCAGCAGAGCGTGGGTGTAGGGGGAGGACTCCTTGGCTGTCTCGCCGTTCTTCTGCACAGCGCGGGACAGCATCCACAGGTTGACCTCGTCCGGGGACTCTTTGATGATCTGGTAGCCGACCGTGTAGTTGCGCACGTAGGCCCCGCTCGGCAGGTCACTCCCCGGTCGTAGGGCCATCCGACGCCGCAGCTTCTCGTCGGTTTGGCGGGCACTGAGTTCCACCCGCTCGGCCGCCTCCGCGGACTTCTCGGAGGGGAGCAGGTACGAGTCGTAGATCCCCAGTTGCTCGTCCACCAGCGTCCAGTTTCCCTCGAAGCTGGTGGTGTTTGATGCGGACAGCATCGCCACGGCACCCTCGGTGGTGTGCGGGAAACCGACCTCGTTGGCGTTGTCGTCGGTGCGCCCCCCCGCGGAAGCGCCACCCACCGCTTCCCCTGGGAGAAACCGGCTTTGCCATAGGCTCATGCCCGCCCGGGTTCGCCGGGGGTTCAGGGACCTGTGCATGAACACCGGCTCCCTGGCCAGCGCACCGAACCGGTCTCGTCCCGGGCCTGGCCGGCCGCCAGCTTCGAAGAACCGCCGCCCGGCCATCCGTCATGACGTGGGCAGAGTCCTCGCCACCGGCGAGGCGTAGAGCCGACCCGACCACCACAAGAAGGGCATCAAACCACGGGCTGCTGATGGTTACGCTCACCTGGTGCACCGGTCACACCACTGGCGCCCAATTGTGTATGCCCTGAAGGACAATTCACACCCCCATTCGCCTTCCGTACCGTGCGCCCCATGAGAAGAAGTCTCATCACCACAGCCACGGCAACCACCGCGGCGGCGGCCATTCTGCTCACCGCGGCCCCCGCTAACGCATCCATCCACAAGACCAAGCCCAAGTCGTGGAACTGCGGCTTCGACGACGCATGTACCAAGAACACCCGCAGCGGGCCGGGATCGGCGAAGGTCTACCGCTGGTACCTCGGGGACTTCGAGGACACCCTGATACGCGCGGGCAACCGCAAGTACGGGCTTGAGCACATCAAGCGCGGCGGCTCCACCGGCAACAAGGCCAACCACCCCTACAACGGCTACGCGATGCGCCTGTGGGACAAGGCCATCAACAACTTCGCCAAGGGCAGCAAGGGCCACGTCAACAAGGTGTCCACCACCCACACCTACAAGTACGGGCGCGGGAAAAAGAAGCGCACGATGTGCGTGGTCACGATGGGACGTGACCTCAAGCTCGACGGCAAGAACTACGGCCTGACGGGCATCTGGACCGCCTATTGGGTCAAGGGGCACGTAGGCTGGAAGGGCTGTAAGAAGGGCTGACAAGGCAAGGGGGCGCGGGGTGAATCCGTGGCAGGAAGGGGACTGGGTGGTTTCCACCGTCCCCACCGACAACCCAGGCGACCTCGTGGGCCAGGTCGTCATGATCACCGCTCATGACGAAGTCCTCGTCGACTTCGAGGACAGCAGCGGCGGGTACGCGCCCGGCGAACTCGCCCCCGCCCCCCGTACCGCCGAAGACTTGGCGGGGCTGCGCACGGCCCTGCTCCCCTACCGGCGCCTTGAGGAGGGCCGCAAGCAGCCGGTCACCGCCACACTCGAGGAAACCCAGGCCATCGCCTTCACAGCCCAGAGCGCCGACAAGGTGCACGCCGCAGGCCCTGAGGGGCGGCGCCTGCGCCTGCTCGACATCAGCGAACGCCGCGCCGACTTCACCCCGCCTGCCCCGCCTGCCCCGCCTGCCCCGCCCGCCCCACCCGCCGGTGACTGGTATGACGCCGCGTGCCCGCCGCCCGCCGCCGCACCCGCGCACGTGCACCTCGCCTGGTCCCTGAAACAGACGTGCCGCTTCGTCGGCGCCCAGGGCGACCTGCCCGTACTCCTGGGCTGCGAGACCTCTCCCGCCTACGACACGGCCGACCTGCTCATGTCCTACCGGGCCCGCGTCTGGCGGGTGCGTCTGCCGCTGGTCTGGCCCGAGCCCGCCGACGGCACAAGCGGCCCCCTGCACGCCCTGGCCTTCCACCTGGACGAGTTGTTCACCGACGGCCAGATCCTCAAGGAAACCCCGCGCCGCCGACGCCGCCCAGGAATTCCATACGTGGACGGCCACGTCATCCATCCTTTCGGCGCCCCCGTCGCACAGCGGTAGCGTGAGGCGGAACGCAGCGAGCCGGTGCTGGAGACGGGGTGCCTCTATGTTCTTCGTCAAGCGTGTGGGCAGCTTCGGCCTGAGGTTCCATCTTCTTCGTGGGGCATGAGGCTGTCTGGTCGTGCCAGAGATGATGAGTGGGTTGGAGGCGGCCTTGGCTGAGGCGTCGTCTCCTTCAGGACGCAACGTGTTCGTGCCGGGCGTGACCTTGCTTCCTTCGCCGATGTTCTTGAGGCCGCGGAAGCACTGGTGGAGCTGCTGGACGTCGAGGACACGGCGGTGACTCGGCAGACGGCAGAGGCCATGGCCCGGGTGGGACGGTGATCGCCGTAAGGCTCATCACTCTCGCGTGATGCCGATCCCGAAACCGGCCGCGAGCCGGGCGTAGGGCTGGCCGTCGCGCAGGTGGGCGAGGGTGAGCAGAGCCTGTCGGTCTGCGTTCAGGCGCCGCCATCGGGTGCCGAGAGCGCGGCGGTGTTCCCTCAGACGGGCGGCCAGGAAGCGCAGGGCCGAGCAGGACACGTCGATGCCGGACGGGTGGACAAGCATGCGAAGCCTCTGGTGGTGACGGTTCTCTTGGTCGAAAACCCATCTACCAGGGGCTTCATCTGTCTGCCAACCCAACTCCCCAGCTGGCATGGGAGGTTGGAAAGAGCTCACTGTCTGTGAGGAGGGTGTGTCCGAGCAAATCGAAAGCTGCGCCGTAGTTCGTTGTTCCACTCGCGCTCAGTACCGGCACCTGGTTGACCTCGGTCAGGCACGGCTTCGAGGCGCGAGCCGTGCGTCACCGAGGGCGCTGGATACAGGACGTTAACGTCCATGACCCTCACCGGAGACTCTCCGGCCTCACCATCGCCATTACCTGTCGTTCGACAGGTATTCCCGATCGTAGGTGCGGTCATGAACCGGTCAGAGCTCACCCCTGAATCACGTCCCGCCGACAGCGATACGACGGCCAGTCCCGCTCTCGGCGGCTACCAGCAGGAACTGCGCCGCGGCATGGGCAGCTTCGCCTCGTTCGCGGCGGGCTTCTCCTTCGTGTCGATCCTCACCACCGTCTTCCAGCTCTTCGGCCTCGGCTTCAGCCTGGGCGGGGCGGCGTTCTTCTGGACCTGGCCGTTGGTCTTCGTGGGCCAGCTGCTGGTCGCGCTCTGTTTCGCCGAGCTGGCGGCGCGTTGGCCCATCTCCGGTGCGATCTACCAGTGGTCGAGCCGGCTGTCCGGCACCACCGCCGGCTGGTTCACCGGCTGGATCATGATCATCGGACAGATCCTCACCGTCGCGGCGGCCGCGATCGCCGCACAGGCCGTGCTGCCCGCCATCTGGTCGGGCTTCCAGATGGTCGGCGGAGCGGACGCCGACCCGTCCGTCGCCTCCCCGACCGGCGCTCAGAACGCCGTTCTCCTGGGCTGCCTCCTGCTGGTGATCACCACCGTGGTGAACATCCTCGGCATCCGCCAGATGGCCACCGCCACCAGCTTCGGCGTCACCGTCGAGATCGTCGGCGTGATCGCGCTGGTCCTGGTCCTCTTCCTCCTCCCCGAGCGCGGCCCGCAGGTGGTGGCCCACCACACCGGCTGGACCGGCGACGGCGGCTACTTCGGGGCCTTCCTCGCATCCTCGCTGATGGCGGCGTACGTCATGGTCGGCTTCGACTCGGCGGGCGAACTGGCGGAGGAGACGCACAGTCCGCGCCGTACCGTGCCCCGGACCATCCTGCGGGCGCTGGTCTTCTCGGGCATCGGCGGTGCGCTGCTCATCCTCTCCGGGCTCATGGCGGCGCGCAGCCTGACCGACGGCAACCTGGCCACCGGCGGCCTCTCCTGGGTCCTCACCGACCGGCTCGGAGACGTTCTGGGCCGACTGCTCCTGTGCTGCGTGGCTGTCGCGGTGTTCGTCTGCACCCTGGCCGTGCAGACCTCCGGTGCCCGAATGATCTACTCCATGGCGCGCGAGGGCGCCCTGCCCTTCCACCGGCACCTCGGCAAGGTCTCGGCCCGCACCGGTACGCCGATCACCACGTCGATCGTGGTGGGGGTGGGCGCCGCGATCGCGCTCCTGGTCAACGTCCGTCAGTCGGCCATCTTCACCGCCCTCTCCAGTCTCTGTATCGCCATGCTCTACCTGGCCTACCTGGGCGTGACCCTGCCGCTTCTGGTGTCCCGTATCCGCAAGCGCAGCGCCGACCCCTTCCCGGACGGCGTCGACGAGGCGGGCCGGCCGCTGTTCTCCCTGGGCCGTTGGGGAACAGCGGTCAACGCCCTCGCCGTCCTCTTCCAGGTCGGCATGGTGCTCAACCTCGTATGGCCCCGACCGGAGATCTACGACCTCACCGAGGGCACCTGGTGGCTGCGGTGGAGCGCTCTGCTCTTCATCGGACTCAGCCTCGCCGTCGGCGCCGTCTTCTTCCTCACCCGCCGACTGCACCGCCACATCGAGCTGAGGCACATCCCTCACACGCACATCGAGTCGACCGGTGAGGCCGTTCCCGAGCCCGCCTGACGACGGCCCAGCCCCCGGTGACCGACCACCGGACACACCGACGACACACCGACGAAAGGATGACGGGACACCCATGACCACGGCCGAAGGGTCGACGGCCGCCGAGCCGCACCACCCACACCCCGGAGAACAGCCCACCCAGGGCGGTCACGAGAAGCACCCCACCGGGCAGACAGCCGCCGGCGTGCGGGACCTGCATCTGACCGAAAGTGTCCGCAGCGCCCGCGACGACGCCCGGGCCCAGAGCGGACTGACAAGCGAGTGGATGCCGTACCTTCCCGCGTCCGGCAGTCCGTACTGTCCGCCGGGTGTCGATCCGGAGGCCCTGCTGTGGGCGGAGACGGTGGCACCCGGCGGCTACACCCACAAGGTTCTCGCCCGTGGCACCCGGCTGCGGTTCGACGACCCGACCGGCGACGCCTGCGCCCACCTGCTGCTCTTCAACGCCCTGGAACCGGTCGAGCGACTCAACGTCGCCGACACCCAGAAGATTCCGTGGCAGGCCTACCTGGGCGAGAACCACCCGTTGCTGTCCGGCGACGGCCGGGTCATGGCCGTGATCACCGGCGACTCGTCCGACCGGCACGACGCCTTCTGCGGCACCACGACCGACACCTGGAACCAGCACAAGTACGGTGACGCCCGTCCCGAGGGACCGTCCCCGTCAGGTCGCGGACTCTTCGTCAAGGCGGCGGCCAAACACGGCCTGAGCCGACGGGATCTGCCGCCCGGCATCTCCTTCTTCCAGGGCGTACGCGTCGAGCCGGACGGCACCCTCGCCTGGCGGGGCAGCGCGGGCGCCGGCGCCCATGTCGAACTCACCGCGGAGATGCCCTTGCTGGTGCTGATCGCCAACGTCGCCCACCCACTGGACCCGCGCCCCGAGTACGTCGTAGGACCTCTGCGCGTACACGCCTGGCGCGGCACCCCGACCGGCCCTGACGAGCCGCGGTTCACCGCCACGCCAGAACTGCACCGGGCGTACCTCAACACCGTCGACTACTGCGAAGCCCGAGGACTGTGACATGGCGACCACTCAGGCCGAACACACCATGACCGACCACCCCACAGTCTCCGGGAGAACCGTCGCCTCCACCGTGCCGGTCGGCGCGGTGTACGCCGAGGGCACCGTCCTGGACTGGGCGGCGAGCCTGATCGAGGGCCTCGTCGTCCTGGACGAGAAAGTGGCACCCAACGCCCCGTGGTCAGCGGTGGTGGAGAAGGGGCACGTCCTCACGATCGTCGACGTCGGCGGCAACCAGTCCGCCGACTGCCTGCTCTACGACGCCCACGACCCCGAGGAGCGCTACAGCGTTCCCGACACCCTGGCCTGGCAGGGCAACGCCTATGTGCGCACCGGCACCGTCCTGCGCAGCAACGAGGGCAGGCCGCTGATGACCGTCGTCGCCAACGAGATCGACCGTCAGGACACCATCGGCGGCGCCTGTGGCAAGGAGTCCAACACCCTGCGCTACGGCCACCACGTGCGGTTCCATCACGGCTGCCGGGAGAACTTCCTCGCCGAGGCCTCACGGCGCGGCCTGGGGGCGCGGGACCTCGTGTCCAACCTCAACTGGTTCATGAACGTGCCCGTCGAGGCGGACGGCGCGCTGGGCATCGTGGACGGCATGTCCGCGCCCGGGCGCCGGGTCGCGGTGCGCGCCGAGACGGACGTCCTGGTGATCGTGTCGAACTGTCCGCAGATGAACAACCCGTGCAACGACTTCAATCCCACCCCGCTCCGCATGATCGTCGTGGACCCGCGGAACCCCGCGAGCACCGGCGACAGCCCGCAGTCCGTACCGGGTCCCCACGCTCCGGAGGCCGCCCGGTGACCGCCGGCACCGTCCTCGTCGCCAACCGGGGAGAGATAGCCCGCCGCGTCATCCGCACAGCCCGTCGGATGGGCATGACCACCGTCGCCGTGTTCTCCGACGCCGACCGTGCCGCCCCACACGTCCGTGAGGCGGACCACGCCGTCCGCCTCGGTCCCGCGCCCGCCCGCGACTCCTACCTGCGCGGCGACGCGATCATCGAGGCCGCGCTCGACCACGGCGTCGGCATCATCCACCCCGGCTACGGTTTCCTCTCCGAGAACACCGCCTTCGCCCGTGCCTGCGAGGACGTCGGCCTGAGTTTCGCCGGCCCGACCGCCGACCAGATCACCGACTTCGGCGAGAAGCACACCGCCAGGGCCCTGGCCAAAGCCGCCGGCGTCCCGCTGCTGACCGGGACGGAACTGCTCGAGAGCGCCGAGGCCGCGGCCACCGCGGCCGAGTCGATCGGGCTTCCCGTCATGGTCAAGGCCACCGGCGGTGGCGGCGGCATCGGCATGCAGGCATGCGCCACCGCCGCGGAGGTGCGCGAGGCCTTCGCCCGCGTCGCGGCGCTCGCCGAGTCCAACTTCGGCTCGGCCGGAGTGTTCCTGGAGCGCCTCGTGCGCCCGGCCCGCCATGTCGAGGTCCAGGTCTTCGGCGACGGCACGGGCCGGATCGCCGTCATCGGCGACCGCGACTGCTCGCTCCAGCGCCGCAACCAGAAGGTGATCGAGGAGGCCCCGGCGCCCGCCCTGCCCGCCCATGTCCGCGCACTGATGCACGACTCCTCGCGCCGACTGCTCTCGTCGGTCGGCTACCGCGGCGCGGGAACCGTGGAGTTCGTCTACGACCCCGTACGCGAGGAGGCGGCCTTCCTGGAGGTCAACGCCCGGCTTCAGGTCGAGCACCCGGTGACCGAGGAGGCGTACGGCGTCGACCTCGTCGAACTCATGCTCGCCCTGGCCCGCGACGGCCGGGTCGACGACGCGGTCTTCGAACAGGAATGGATACCCGCCGGACACGCCGTGGAGGCCCGGGTCTACGCCGAGGACCCCGGCAAGGACTCGCTGCCGTCCTCGGGCCTGCTCACCCGGGCGGTCTTCCCCGGCCAGGGCACCGACGAGATGCCCGGTGTCCGCGTCGACGGCTTCGCGGAGGCCGGCCTGGAGATCTCGCCGTACTACGACCCCATGCTCGCCAAGGTGATCGCGCACGGCGCCACCCGCGACGCCGCGTTCGACGCGCTCGGCGACGCCCTGGCCGCGAGCCGCGTCGACGGCATCGTCACCAATCTGGGCCTGCTCCGCTCGCTGACGGCGCGGGACGAGGTACGCGAAGCCGCACACAGCACCAGCACCCTCGCCACCACCACCGACCCCGAACCGCGCATCGACGTCCTGACGCCGGGACCGATGACCACCGTCCAGGACCTTCCCGGCCGACTCGGCCACTGGCACGTGGGAGTGCCGCCGAGCGGCCCCTTCGACCCCGTCTCCTTCGCCGAAGCGAACCTCGCCGTCGGCAACCCGGCCGAGGCTCCCGCGCTGGAGGTCACCGCGGGCGGTCTGACCCTGCGGTTCTCGGACGCCACGGTGGTCGCCGTCACCGGTGCCCCCGCTCCGGTCACCCTGGACGGCATCCCGACTGCCATGTGGGAGCCGATAGACGTTCCGGCGGGTGCCACGCTGGCCCTCGGCGCGGCCCAGGGGCCCGGCCTGCGCAGCTACGTGGGCGTCCGGGGCGGGCTCGACGTACCCGAATACCTGGGCAGCGCCTCGACGTTCACCCTCGGTGGCTTCGGCGGACACGGCGGCCGCGCGCTGCTCGCCGGAGACGTGCTGCGGCCCGCGGCTCCCGGAACCGCCACCGGCGGTCCGACCCCGCCCGAGCGCCGTCCCGCGATAACCTCGCACTGGCGGATCGGTGTCACCGAAGGGCCGCACGCGGCACCCGAGTTCTTCACCCGCGAGGACATCGACACCCTCTACGCCACCGACTACAAGGTGCACCACAACTCGGCCCGCTCCGGTATCCGTCTGATCGGACCCCGACCGAACTGGGCGCGCCAGGACGGCGGCGAGGCCGGACTGCACCCCTCCAACATCCACGACACGCCGTACGCGGTGGGCGCCCTCGACTTCACCGGTGACACCCCGATCATCCTGGGCCCCGACGGGCCCTCCCTCGGCGGATTCGTCTGCCCCGCGGTGGTCGCCAGCGGCGAACTGTGGAAGCTCGGCCAGCTCCGTCCCGGCGACACCGTCCGGTTCGTACCGGTCAAGGAGGCTGACGCGGCCGCCCTCGACGACCACCGCGCCTCGCCCACGCTGATCAGCGGTGGCGGTGACGGCGACGACGGCGTACTGGGCCGTCTGGAGGCCACCGACACCCGTCCCGGCGTCACCTACCGCCGGGACGGCGACGACAACGTCCTCGTCGAGTACGGACCCATGGTGCTCGACCTCGGGCTGCGTATGCGGGTGCACGCCCTCCAGGAGACCCTCGCCGCCCACGGGCCCGACGGCATCGTCGACATCACCCCGGGCATCCGTTCCCTGCAGGTCCACACCGACGCCCGCCGGCTGAAGGCCCGCGATCTCACCGCTCTGCTGCGCGAACTGGAGGACGAGGTCCCGCCCACCAACGAACTGGTGGTCCCCTCCCGCACCGTGCGGCTGCCGCTCAGCTGGGACGACCCGGCGACCCGCCTCGCCATCGAGCGGTACATGGCCGGCGTGCGGGACGACGCCCCGTGGTGCCCTTCGAACATCGAGTTCATCCGCCGCGTCAACGGTCTGGAGACCGCCGACGACGTCTACCGCACGGTCTTCGACGCCTCGTACCTGGTGCTGGGCCTCGGCGACGTCTACCTCGGCGCGCCCGTCGCCACCCCGCTCGACCCGCGGCACCGCCTGGTGACCACCAAGTACAACCCCGCCCGCACCTGGACCGCGGAGAACTCCGTCGGTATCGGCGGCGCCTACCTGTGCATCTACGGCATGGAGGGCCCTGGCGGCTACCAGTTCGTCGGCCGCACGGTGCAGATCTGGAACCGGTTCCGCAGGGGCGGCCTGTTCCAGGACAACCCGTGGGCCCTGCGCTTCTTCGACCGCATCGAGTGGTACCCCGTCACAGCGGACGAACTGCTCGAACTCCGCGCCGAGACCGACGCCGGCCGTGGCCCCCTCGACACCGAGGAGGGCACGTTCTCGATCGCCGAGTACAACGCCTTCCTGACCGCGGAAGCCGACTCGATCGCCGCCTTCCGGAAGCGGCAGAGCACCGCGTTCGAGGCCGAGAAGGAACGCTGGCGGCTCGCCGGCGAGTTCGACCGGCACGACGACCCCGAGCCCCCGCCCGCCGATGCCGTCGCCGTCCCCGCCGACGCGGTGGCGGTCACCGCGCCGTTCACCGCCACCGTCTGGCAGACCGTCGCACAGCCGGGCACCACCGTCGCCGAAGGCGACCCGATCCTCGCGCTGGAGGCGATGAAGATGGAGTCCAAGGTAAGTGCCCCCGTGACCGGAACCCTCCTGGAGATCTACGTCGAACCAGGGGACCAGGTCGCTCCCGGACAGGTACTCGCGGCGGTGAAGGCATGAGCGCCATGACTCCGACCGAACGTGTAGAGGCCGCCTACGACCGGATCGAGTCCGCCGACCGGCCGGAGATCTGGATCCACCTAAGGCCCCGCGACGAGGTGCTCGCCGAAGCGGCCGGGACAGACCCGGCACTGCCGCTGGCCGGCACGACCGTGGCCGTCAAGGACAACATCGACGTGGCCGGCCTGCCCACGACCGCCGCCGCACCGTCCTACGCCTACCGGCCGACCGCCGACGCGCCCGCCGTGGCGCGGCTGCGCGCGGCGGGCGCGGTGGTGCTCGGCAAGACCAACCTGGACCAGTTCGCCACCGGCCTGGTCGGCACCCGCAGCCCCCATGGAGGGGTACGCAACGCCTGGGACCCGGCCCGCATCTCCGGCGGGTCGTCCTCCGGCTCCGCCGTCGCGGTCGCCCTGGGGGTCGCCGACATCGCTCTCGGCACGGACACGGCCGGCTCCGGGCGGGTGCCCGCGGCCCTCAACGGCATCGTCGGGGTCAAGCCCACCAAAGGCCTGGTACCCGTGACCGGGGTGGTTCCCGCCTGCTACACCCTGGACTGCGTGACCGTCTTCGCCCGCGACCTGCGGCTCGCCCGCACCGCGGCGGAGATCGTCGAAGGCCCTGACCCGGCCGACCCGCTTTCCCGCACCGGCGCCCAGTTTCCGGCCCCGGCCGCGCGGCCCAGAGTCGCCGTCCCGGCCGCCGAGCACCTCGAGAACCTGGCCGACGGCTGGCGCGAGGCCTTCGAGGCCGCAGTCGCCCGGCTGGAGAGCACCGGAGCGGAGATCGTCGAGGCCGACATCTCCCCCCTGCTGGAAGCCGCGCGGCTGCTGTACGGCGGTGCCTTCGTCGCCGAGCGGTACGCCGCCGTCGGCGAGCACCTGGACAAGCACCGTGACCTGATCGGCACCGCCCTCGACCCGACCGTGGCCGCCATCGTCCTGGCCGGCAAGGAGAAGACCGCCGCCGACTGGGCCGCCGACACCGCCCGGCTCGCCGCCCTCGGCGCCGCAGGACGCGCGGCCCTCGACGGCTGCGCGGCCCTCCTCACTCCGACCACCACCTGGCACCCCACGCTCGAGGAGGTGGCGGCCGACCCGGTCGGCGCCAATGCCCGGATGGGGCTCTTCACCAACTTCGCCAACCTGCTGGACTATGCCTCGCTCGCCGTTCCCGCCGGATTCGTGGACGGCCTGCCGTTCGGCGTGATGCTCACCGGCCCGGCGTTCTCCGACCGCGCTCTGGCTGCTCTGGCCGAGCGGTTCGCCAATCCGGGACTCGACCTGTTCGTGGTTGGCGCCCACCTCGTGGGACAGCCGCTCAACGCTCAGCTGGTACAGGCCGGCGGCACACTGGTGGGCCCGGCGCGCACGGCCGGCATCTACCGGTTGCACGCCCTGGCCACCGAGCCGCCCAAGCCGGGCCTGGTCCGGGTCGCCGAGAGCCGGCCGGAGGCCGGAAACGGGACGGACGGCGGCAGGGGAGCGGGCAACGGTACGGGAACAGGAATCGAGGGCGAGATCTGGCGGCTGCCGGCCGCGGGGTTCGGTGCGTTGACCGCCGCGATCCCCGCACCGATGACCATCGGCACCGTGGAACTGGCCGACGGACGGCAGGTCAGCGGCTTCCTGGTGGAGCCGTACGCCGTCGAGAACGCTCCCGACATCACCCACTTCGGCGGCTGGCGCGCCTATCTGGCGTCTGCGTGACCGTGATCAACGGGGCGGGCACCCGGTCGCAGGCTGCGACCGGGTGCCCATCACCGGGGTGGCAGGATGGGACCATGACGACGCGAGCCCGCCAGGGAAGACCCCGCCACACGCCGTCGTCCGACACCGGCGTCCCCGCCCGCGAACAGATCCTGGACGCCGCCGGGGCTCTCTTCGTCGAACGCGGCATCGCCGCCACCAGCACCCGCATGATCGCCGAGCGGGTGGGCATCAGGCAGGCCTCGCTGTACTACCACTTCGCCACCAAGGACGAGATCCTCGCCGAGCTGCTGGCCACCTCCGTACGGCCGAGCCTGGCGATGGTGGAGCGGATCCGGGCACTGGTACCCGAGAGGGCGAGCGCGGCCGCAGCGCTCTACTCGGTGGCCGTGACGGACGTGCAGACCCTGTCCCGCACTCCCTACAACATCGGCACGCTCTACCTGCTGCCGGAAGTGAGGGCCGAGCGGTTCGATTGCTTTCGCGCCGACCGTGCCCGGCTGCAGGAGAGCTACGGTGATCTCGGCGCGCTGGCGGCGGCCGAGGGCGTGGCCCGCAGCCTGTCGCCCGAGCGGATCGGTGAACTGCTGATCCAGTTGGTGGAGGTCGTCATTCAGATACGGCACCTCCGTACGCCGGAAGCGGCCGACACGGACGCCGTCGCGTCGTCGTGCCTGCGGCTGTGCGGCCTCGGCGAGTCGGCGGTGGCCACTGCCAGAGACGAAGCACGCGTCCTGCTGGGCCACCTCGTGTGACCGGCGGTCGGCGGCCCCGAGCCGCTGCTCACCCGGTCGCGGTCGCGAGGTCGCTCAGGCATCTCGCTCCAGGGCGGCGGAAGCCGCGACGACGCCACTCATGATGGCGCCGCTGACTCCGGCCGAGGCCACGTCCTGGCCACTGCTCGAGCCACGAGTCCGTCGGACCGGGTCCACAACCGCCTCAAGCGCGGATCGCGCGATGGCCGGCCGCCAAAGTGCGACAAGGATGATCACAAGCAGCGGCACGCGGTCGAGTGCGCAACACCGTCGAGCGGTGCACCAACCGCCTCAGGCAGTGGCGCGGCCTGGCCACACGAACCGACAAACCCGCCATCGCCTACCAGGCCGCACCCCACCTCGCCTGCAACTTTTCCGGACTAAAGAGGGACCCCACCCCGTGCACGAGGCCCTGGCCGCGGCGGCGAAACCGCGCCCCTCCGTGGACATCTCCGTCGGCCAGGGCCGTTGTCAGTGGCGGCGGCTAGCCTGCGGCCATGATCGAGACGACCGGCGACGACCGCCGCTTCCCGCCCGCCCTGGCCGCCGTCGCCCAGGTGGAGTTCGACTACGACGACGGCGAGGGCGTGGATTTCGAGCCCTATGACGCCTTCGACTCCGCCGAGGAGACCACCGACTGGATCCGCAACTGGACCGGCAACCACGAACTGGACGGCGACGCCTACCGGGTCTTCGGACAGGACGGCACCGGCGGCCTCGTCGCTCTGTGGTGTGTGCGCCCGGGCCGCCCCCTCGCCGAACAGCCCGTGGTGTTCCTGGGCTCGGAGGGCGAGCGTGGCATCGTGGCCGGAAATCTGTCCGACTTCCTGTGGCTGCTGGCCGACGGCCTCGGCCCGATGGAGGTCGTCGAGTACGAGCAGCGCGAAGCGCGACCGAACCCGGCACTGACCGAACTCGCCGAGCGCCACGCCACCACGGCGCGCCGACCCGCCCGGGACATCATCACCGAGGCACAGGCTGAGTTCCCGTCCTTCTCGGAGGACCTGGACAAGCTCTGCCGCTGACGCGGTCCGCGCCGGAGAGCAAGGCGTCGGGGAAGTTGTGGGACGGCGCCCTCGATGCCCAGTACGCCTTCGGCGACCTCGACGGGCCCCGGCCCGCGCTCCTGGCCGTCCACGACGCCGTCGACGACGGCACCGCCTACCGGGCGGAACTGTCGGCGCGCGTCGACCAGCCGGCCCTGTCCGACGACCCGATCCTGCAGCACGACCTCCAGCTGCCAGACTCCTGGTGGGCCTACCTCGCCGGGACGCTGGCGAAGGTGTCGGCCGTCGGCACCGACCGCGTCGCCGTACGACAGCAGTACATGGACCAGGCCATCCCCGAGTTCGTCGGAATCCCGGCGCCCGCCGTGACCTGCTGGACCACTGCCCACTCCGACCTGCACTGGGCGAACCTCACCGAGCCCTTGCGGTTCCGGGACTGGGAGGCATGGGGGCGAGCTCCCGAGGGGTTCGACGCCGCCACGCTCTACGCCTGCACGCTGCCCCGGCCGGACACCGCCGCCCGCGTCCGCGACGCCTTCCCCGTCCTGGGCAGCCCGGCCGGCCTCGCCGCCGAAGCGGCCGTGTGCGCCCAGCTGCTCCAGCCCGTGGCCCCGCGGCGACAACCTCGCCCTCGAGGAGCAGCTCCGTCACTGGTCCGAGGAACTCCGCCGGCGCTGACGACAAGGGGCCGGTCGGAGCCTGTTGCCGCGGCTCGTTCCCGGATGCGGCGGGAGCTGCGGCGCCCGACGCTGGAGGCATGAGGGGCACAGCCACCTGGTCCGGCACGATCGCCTTCGGAATGGTCGCGATCCCCGTCCAGCTGTACGCCGCCGCCGAAGAGCACCCCGTGCGGTTCCATGAGATCCACACCGTCGACGGCAGCCGTGTCCAGCACCGGCGCTTCTGTGCCGCGGAGGGCCGTGAGATTCCCTATTCCGCGGTCGGGCGCGGTGTCGCCCTCCCGGACGGACGCATGCTGCCGCTCTCCGAGGACGATCTCGCGTCGAGCCGCTGGGGCCGGGGGCGGCTGGACATGCTGGGCCGTCAGCGGCGCCCCCACCAGCGACAAGGAGCACGGGCATGAGGAAGGACCCGGTCGAACGATTCCTGGCGGCACTGGACCCTGAGCACCGGGAGGACGTCAGTACCAAGCCACGCACGGAGCAGGAACAGCTCGCGGCGACCTGGGAACGGGAGCTGGAAGCGGACACCGAGCTCGACACCCTCGACGAGCTGTCCCCTGCGGCGGCCGAGGCCGAGGCGGCCCGCCGTGTGATGGACCGCGGAACCGACTAGGTTCCGTCAGGCTCCGCCAGGTCGGGCGCTTGCGGGCTGGTTCACGGTCGTACCGTCGGGCCTTCCGCTCCCTCGTACGTATCCGTGAGCTGTTGAACAGACACGTCGAGCAACGGAGGAAGGACGGCGACGAGCCGCTCCAACTCATCGACGGCGTGGCGCTGCTCGGGCCGGACGGATGCGCTGCGGTGAACCGCGAGGCGAACCGGCCGATGTTCATCGTGCCCGGGAGCACACCCTGCGGTTCGCCTCCAGGTGCTCGGGCACAGCCACGGTGAACGCGTCCCGCTCGGCCGGAAAGCCGGCACGGGGCCGCAGCCGCCGCGCCTCGGCGCCGAGCAGTTCCCAGCAGACAGGGGCGCGAGCACAGGCGAGGACCCGCCTCGGGTTCCGGCTCCCCCAGTGCTGCCAGCTCTCCTTGATCAGCAGTGTCCGTCAGAGCCTCGCTCCTGGTGTGGAGCACCTCCGTACGGTGGTCGGGGTCGACGCCGCGCAGCCTCCACACCGTGTCGACGAACGCGTTGGCGGCGCGCAGGAACGCGGTCCACGCCAAGCTCTGCCGGACCTTCAGTCGTTCACGCCCGCAGAACGCGACAGGCCCCCGGCTGCGGCGGGGCGGCATGACCGAAGTTGCGCACATCTTGTCACCGGTCTGCTCGAACTCCGATCGGCGGCGCGGCCCAAGTCCCTGGTAGGGAAAGGGCCGAACGCCGCCGATTACGCACCCAACCGCGAACCGCGAACCGCGAACCGCGAACCGTGAACGGCGAACCGCGATGCGACGCGGGCGAGTTACAGCGCGCGCTCCAGACGGTCCGCCATCAGCTTGACGAAGCGGGCCGGTTCCTTGGGCTGGCCGCCCTCGGCGAGCACGGCCAGGCCGTGCACGAGCTCGGCGAACTCGGCGAGGGCGGTGCGGTCCTCGCGCTCCTTGTACGCCTGGTTGAGGCCCTTGACGAGCTGGTGGTCCGGGTTGAGTTCCAGGATCCGCTTGGCGCGGGGCACCTCCTGACCCATGGCGCGGTACATGTTCTCCAGGGCCGGAGTCAGGTCGTGCGCCTCGGATACGACGCACGCCGGGGAGACGGTGAGGCGCGAGGACAGACGGACTTCCTTGATGTCCTCGTCCAGCTGCTCCTTCATCCAGCCGAGCAGCCCGGCGTATTCCTCGGTCTGCTTCTCCCGGGCGGGGTCGGGAGTGTCCTCGTCCTTGGCGCCGAGGTCGATCTGGCCCTTGGCGACGGACCGCAGCTTCTTGCCCTCGTACTCGCCCACGGCGTCGGCCCACACCTCGTCGACGGGGTCGGTGAGCAGCAACACCTCGATGCCGCGGTCCCGGAACGCCTCCATGTGCGGGGAGTTCTCGATGCTCTGCCGGGACTCGCCGGTGAGGTAGTAGATGTCGTCCTGGCCGTCCTTCATCCGCTCCACGTACTGCTTGAGCGTGGTCGGCTCGGTGTCGTGGTGGGTGGTCGCGAACGAGGCGACGGCGAGGATGGCGTCGCGGTTCTCCGAGTCGGTGACCAGCCCCTCCTTCAGGACGGTGCCGAACTCCCGCCAGAACGTGGCGTACCGGTCATGATCCTTGACCATCAGGTCCTTGACCGTGGACAGGACCTTCTTCGTCAGCCGTCGCCGCATCATCTCGATATGGCGGTCCTGCTGAAGGATCTCGCGGGACACGTTGAGGGAGAGGTCCGCCGCGTCGACGACGCCCTTGACGAAGCGGAGGTACGGCGGAAGCAGCGCCTCGCAGTCGTCCATGATGAACACGCGCTTGACGTACAGCTGTACGCCGCGCTTGGCGTCCCCTGCGAACAGATCGTGCGGGGCGTGGGCGGGAAGGAACAGCAGGGCCTGGTACTCGAAGGTGCCCTCCGCCTGGAGTCGGATCGTCTCCAGCGGGTCGCGCCAGTCGTGGCCGATGTGCTTGTACAGCTCGTGGTACTCGTCGTCGGACACCTCGTCACGCGAGCGCGCCCACAGCGCCTTCATGGAGTTGAGCGTCTCGGGCTCGGGCGCCTCGCCGCTCTCGTCGGCCGTGGTGGAACGCTCGGGCACCATCCGGACCGGCCAGGTGATGAAGTCCGAGTACCGCTTGATGATCTCCCTGATCTTCCACGGGGAGGTGTAGTCGTGGAGCTGGTTCTCGGGGTCGGCGGGCTTGAGGTGGAGGGTGACGGAAGTGCCCTGCGGGGCGTCGTCGACCGTGTCCAGCGTGTACGTGCCCTCGCCGCGCGAGGTCCAGCGGGTGCCCTGGCTCTCGCCTGCGCGGCGGGTCAGCAGGGTGACCTCGTCGGCCACCATGAAGCCGGAGTAGAACCCGACGCCGAACTGCCCGATGAGTCCTTCCTCGCCGGCCGAGTCCTTCGCCTCCCGCAGTTCTTCCAGGAACTTGGCGGTGCCGGAGTTGGCGATCGTGCCGATGAGCCGCCCGACCTCGTCGTACGACATCCCGATGCCGTTGTCCCGCACGGTGAGCGTGCGGGCGTCCTTGTCGATGTCGATGTCGATGTGCAGGTCGGACACATCGGCGTCGAGCGAGTCGTTCCACAGCTTCTCGAGACGCAGCTTGTCCAGCGCGTCGGAGGCGTTGGAGACGAGCTCCCTCAGGAAGACATCCTTGTTCGAGTAGACCGAGTGGATCATCAGCTGCAGCAGCTGACGGGCCTCCACCTGAAACTCAAACGTCTCAGTCGGCATGGTCGCGTGTACCTCACAGGTCCTGTCGTCCGGAACTGGTGGATGCCACTGTAAAACACCACGTCAGAGCAGTGGCCGAAAAGACGGGACGACAGCCGCTCACCAGCCACGGCCCAGACGGCACATTTCGCACCAATGTCGAACTACTTGTCCATGTCGGGGACGCGCCGGACAGGTGATGGGGCGCTCGTGGTTCGCCGCAACGACCCGCCTGCCGCTGCCGACCAAGCACACGATCACGGTGGTGGGGTTCATCGAGCCGACGGGTGTGGTCCCGATTGGTTACGACCGGCCGTACTGCGTCGCTCCCGCAGCGCCGGAGGCGGACCGCCCGTATGCACTGCTGGTGGAGGTCCTCTCCAAGAGCAACCTCGTGGCTATGGCGAAGGTCGCAAATCCGCAGCCGGGAACGCTCGGCGTGGAGCTTGGCCGGTCGTCTGCGACGCGGGCCGCGCCGCGAGCGGATCGGTGGGGTCCCGTGTACCAGCGGCTTCAGGCCCAGACTGTCGACTGTCGTGCATGTTGGCGCCGGAGATGCCCAGCGACAGAGGTAGCCCGTTCCGGTCCGTGATCAGGTGGATCTTCGATCCGTTCTTGCCGCGGTCGGTCGGATTCGGTCCGGTCAGTGGCCCCCTTTTGCAGCCCTGAGGCTGACGGAGTCGATGGCGCACCGCGACCAGTCCAGGTCGCCGCAGGCGCCGAGCTCGTCCAGGAGGATGCGGTGGAGCCGGGCCCCGACCCGGTCCTGGCTCCACCGGGCGAAGCGCCGGTAGACCGTCGGCCAGGCCGGGCCGAACACTGGGGGCAACTGCCGCCAGGTGCAACCGGAGGTGGCTACGAAGATGATCGCCGCCCGGCATGTGCGGTCACCCGCCCGCCGTCGGCCGCCGCCCTGCGGACGTATGACCTCCGTTGGCGGCTCCACCCGCCGGAACAGCGTCCATGACTCATCCGGTACCAGATCCTCGACACCATCCAGGATCTGCTGAACTGCTGGACCGGCACCTGCACCACCTGCCACCGCCCCCTGCCCAGAAGCTCCACCACCAGCCCAAACCGAAGAGCCAGAGCAACTTAACGGAGTCCTACCAGATCGTGCTGAACCGGTACCGAGGGCACTGAACGAGGACCGAAAAGGGTTTCAGCAGCACAGGTCGGGCCCAAGGGACGCCTGTGTGTCCTGAACCGCTCGGTCCATGAACGCCGGTGACACCTGAGCCACATCGTCATGACCGGTGGCGGTCGGACATGCCGGCACCGATGAGCTCCGACGTGGAACAGGACGTATTGATGGTCTCCCGGCATGGGAGGACGACCCACGGTCCTTCAGCCCGAGGTTGGTCGGACCCGAACACCTCAAGGGAACGCGCTGGCGCGACACGAAGGTCTCCGGGCCGACGACGGTCGTCAACTGTCACGCCTACTCGCCTCGGCGTCGATCAGAACGGGCTGTATGCCGAGAGCCCTGCGAAGTGCACGGAACCGTACTTTCCACATGTGGCGGGCCACTTCCGCGTCGGGCGCGTAGTGCTCCGCAGCGTGATAGACCCCGGGATAGACGTGTAGCTCCGTGGTGACACCTGCGGCGAGGAGCCGCTGCGCCAAGGCGAGGTCCTCGTCTCGGAAGACATCGGCGGTTCCCACGTCGATGAACGTTGGCGGCAAGCCGGCCAGGTCCTCTGCGTGCAGCGGAGCGGCATATCCGTCAGGCTCCTGCCCGGCGAGGAACCACTCCCAGGCCTCGACGTTGTTCCTTCGGTCCCACACCCCGATCTCCGTGACCTCGTGAGCCGACGGTGTGGTGTTGCGGTGGTCGACCATCGGGTAGAGGGCCATGACATGGCAGAGCGCAGGTCCTGCGAGGTCTCTCGCCTTGAGGGCAGTGGCAAGGGCCAGATTGCCACCCGCGCTTCCCCCGAAGACCGCCAACCGTCCTGGGTCGAAGTCCAGGGATGTCGCGTTGTTGCTCATCCAGCTGAGGGCGGCGTAGCAGTCGTCGACCTGTGCCGGGTGTGGATGTTCAGGCGCCTTGCGGTAGCCGGTGGAGACGACGAGTGCCCCGAGTTCCTCGCAGATCTTTATGGCCGCTCCGTGCTCATAGTCGATGTCACCGAGGCACATCCCGCCGCCGTGGATGAAGAACACGGCCGGCGAGGCCGGCTCAAGCCGCCTGGGCCGATAGATGCGTACGGGCACGTCTGCGCACCCCACCGGACCAGGCACCCACACGTCCTCGGTGGAGCAAGTCTGGGCTGCCTTGACAGCCTCGACCATCTCTGCCGCATGCATGGCATCGATGCGCCTACGCTCCGCCAGGTCCTCGATGGCACACACCCCACCGGGGAAGGCCTCGAGGAGCTCTTCCAACGGTGCCCGTAGCTCAGGATCGAGGCTGTCGTGCTGACTGACCTTCACTGCGGCCCCCTGTCGGTTGCGCAATTCTCAATGGACATTCGTGCCCTCGCGGTCAAAAGCGGCCAACATGGCGTTGACGACCCGCGCGGGCACGTCAACGGCGTCGCCGACCCGCGCGATCCGGTCGTCGCGCACCGCGACTTCGTCGGCGTGCGGCACGGCCGGGTCGACGGTGTACACATTCCCGCCGAGGACCAGGACTGGTGACGACTCCCTATGGTTCATCGGTCCTCCCTCGCGTCCACCAGGAAGCGGGTGTCACGACGAGGGCGCAGGTACAGCACCTCGTAGCCGAGCGCGGCGGCGACGATTCCGGCGGTGATGACCAGGTCCACCGGAGCCGACTGGGACACGGCGTAGGCCAGGGCGATGATCACCACCACTGGAGCCAGCGGCCACAGCGGCATCTTCCAACCGGCATGCGGAGTACGACGGGCAGCGAGCGCCCCGACGGCCAGCAGAAGGTAGACGGCGGCGACGATGACGCCGGTGATACCCAGCAGGGCCTCGATGTCGAAGAAGTAGGCGAACACGACGCCGGGCAGCGCTACCGCCAGCGTCGCCACGACCGGCGTGTTGAAGCGCCGATGCAGCCGGGTGAGTGCGGCGTTGACCAGAGCAGGCCACGCCTGGTCACGCCCCGACGCGTACATCACGCGGCCGTTCTGCAGCACCATCACGATGACGGCGTTGAGGATCGCCAGCGCGATGCCGGCGCTCACCGCGGCGGCGACGCCGGGGCCGGCCCAGGCCTCGACGAAGTCGGGGAAGCCCAGCACCCCCAGGTCCTTGAGTGATCCAGCGCCCACGACGACGGCGGCTGTCGGCACGATGATGACCGTCGCAGCGATGAAGATCGAGCCGAAGACGGCGCGCGCCACGTCACGGCGCGGCTCGATCATCTCCTCGGCCAGGTACGACGCGGTGCCGAAGCCGTTGACGATGAGCATCGCGACGACGAGCCCGGACATTACGACGCCGAGCGTGAACGGGGAAAGCGTCCCGTCGGTCAGCGCCTCGGGCTGCACCAGCGTGCTCACTGGGCGCTCGGCGTGCGCGAAGCCGAGGTAGGCGACCACCCCGGCCGCGAGGACTTCCAGGGCGAGGAAACAGCTGGTCACGAACGCGTTCGCGCGGACGTCGAGGATGGCCGTGCAGGCGGCCAGCAGCATCACCACCGCACCGGTGGTGGCCCGATCGAGGTCGGCGATGGAGCTCAGGTAGTCCGCCGTGCCGAGCGCGATGACCGGCGGGATGATCACGAGCAGGGCGGCCGTCAGCGCGAAGGTCAGCCAGCCGAGCGTGCGCCCGGCCGTGTGGGTGATCATTGCGTACTCACCGCCCGAGCTCGGGGTGCGCGTGCCCAGTTCGGCGTAGCAGGCGCCTACGGCGATCGAGACCACGACGCCGAGGAGCAACGCAATGACGACCCCCGAGCCCTGCGTGGCCAGCAGCTCCGGAACGATGATGAAGAGGCTGGAGGCCGGCGTGATGCACGAGACGGTCAGCATGATCACCGCCGTCACGCCGAGCACCGGCTTCAGCCGTCTCGACGCCCGGTCGGGAGGATCGGCGGGAGGCTCGGCGGTGATCTCGCCGGGGGGCGATGCCATAACGACTCCTCGGATTGAAAGGCTTTCAAAATGGGCCTCGCGCCAATGTGGGGCTCCCCGTGGCTAGAGTCAAGAGGTGACCAAACAAAATCTCAGGCGACACCGCCGACTCGAGCGTCCGCGCGAGCGGGTCATGCAGGAGGCGTGGGCGCTGCTCGTCGAGCGCGGCTTGGCTGATCTGAGCCTTTCCGAGCTGGGGCGGCGCCTGGACACGAGCGCCGGTCACCTCTCCTACTACTTTGGCAGTAAGAGCGGGCTGCTCCTGGAGCTGCTCCGCTGGAGCGAGGGCGAACTGGCCGAGCAGCGGGAACTTCTGCTGGAGTCCGATAGCTCGGCCGAGGAGCGGCTGCACGACCTGTGCATGCTCAACTTCCCTCGCGCCGCCGGTGATCCCCGCTGGCTGCTCTGGGTCGAGCTGTGGCCGCGGGTGATGCACGAGCCCGCCCTGCGCGAGGCCCAACTCGAGTTCGACGCCGCCTGGCGCGCTGATATCGCCCGGATCCTCGGCGAGCTGACCGACGACGTCGAAACGCTCACGCAGCGAGTGGTCGCCCTCATGGAGGGGCTGAGCGTGGCCCTGCTGACGGGCGACACCACGCTCACCGTCGAACAGGCGTGGCAGCACGTGAAGGCACTGCTGCCCGCTACCAATCCGGAGACGCAGCGGGATACTTAAGGGCTGTCCCGTAAATGATCTTCGGGTTGCCTCAGGCATGGTGGGCCGCCGTGCGACCCGCTTGTCTATCCGGCGAGAGCAAGGTTGTGCATCCGGGCGATGCCGAGCATGGCGTGGTGGACGCCGTCCCCCTTGAGGCGGCAGTCGCGGAGGATCTTCCAGGTCTTCGTACGGGCGAAGACGTGCTCAACCCGGGGCCCGGACCTGCTTGTGGGACCGATTGTGTTCCTCTTTCCACTCCGGCAGTTCGGTCTGGCCGCGCTCGCGGCGGTGCGGGATGACGAGTCCGGTTCCGGGGTAGCCGCCGTCGGCGATCGTCGTGGTCTTGCCGACAGCGGCCTTGGCGCCGGACTCATCCCACGCCTTGCAGTCGTTTCGGTTCCCGGCCAGCGGCCGGCCGACCACGACGACCAGCCGGGTGCCGGCGTCGATGACGACCTGATGGTTGGTGGAGTACCGGTAGTTCTTCGACCGCTCCGCGATGGTGTGCTCACGCGTGGGGACCAGCGTGCCGTCCACGACGAGCACGGCGTCCTTCGCGAACCGCATGCGGGGCCGGAGAGCGAGCATCGGCCCGAGGTGGTCGATGATGCGGTCCGCGGCCGACTTCGAGACCCCGAACAGCGGGGCGAGCTGTCGCATGGTCAGGTTGGTGCGCCAGCAGGCCACGACGAGCAGGGCCCGGTCTTCCAGCGGAAGGCACCAGGGCCGGCCCTTGCGGACCGCGTCCGCACCCTCGCGCCGCAGACCCGTCACCAGCTTCCCGAAGGCACGAGGACTCAGCCCGGAGAACGGGGCTATCCAGGAAGACTCCGACGCCGTGATCGCACCAGCCATATCAAGATCGTTCCACGGGTGTGATCAACGGTTCGGCCCGCCTGTCAGCTGCCGCTCAGCGGAGATGCCCACGTGGGGTCGTGTCGGGATCTCCTCGTGAGGTGGGCCAGCAGATGCTCCGCCGCGATGGACGCAGTGTCTTGCGGCGCGCCGACTACGGTCAGGGCGGCGACAAGCCTTGCGGATGCTGTTTCCGGCACGTCCGGGTCGGTGAGGAGGGGAAGCAGTAGCAGGAGGCGGGTGACTGTGTCCTGGACGCCTTCGGCCGCCAGGGCTGGGTTGTCGGCGATCCGGACCAGTTCGAGCCACGTCAGCCCCGTGCCCGAGAAGTCGCCGTCCCAGCTGGCGATCTGCTCGACGTAGCTTCTGCCTGGTTGGGTGAGGAGGTAGTCGGTGCCGTAGTCGCCGTCCAGGTTGCGGTAGATCACCACGGCTCCGGGGCCGTCTTCTACCGGCACCCTGAACACTGGCCAGCGTTCAGGATCGAAGAGGACCTCGGACAGGGCGTCGGCATCGGCGCCGTCCTCGCCGAACCACTCCGGAACCGGGCGCTCGACACACCCCCCGTCGCTACACATCGCCATGAGGTAGTTCGACCAGAAGCCCGGGTGGACCAGAAGTGACTCACCCGGCACCAGCGGGCCAACGTCGTATCCCTTGATCAGCACCTCTCGATCCTGTCACCAGCCACTGACATGGCGGGATCCGGGATCGGCAAGGAGGCGCAGCCCAGTTACGGGACAGCCCTTAGCCTCGCGCACTACGAGGCGGGCTGTCCGGCTGATGATCAAGAAAGCAGAAAGTACCTCTGACCAGCGAGAATGAGGATTGCTGAGGTCCTTGTTCCCGCCACCGCCGGAGGCACTTTCCAGGTGAAGAAGCGTATCGGGTCCTACCCGCGCGTCCGCGTCGAGGGCGGCGGTCGCGGAGTCGTCTCGCAGGCCGGGGCCGTGCTGCTGGTCGAGACGGTCCGCAAGTCCGGTCTGGATGCGGCGATATCGGCGGCGCTCGTGCCGTGGCGCAAGCCGCGGGCGGTGCACGATCCGGGCAAGATCCTGCTGGATGTCGCGCTCGCCGTCGCGCTGGGCGAGGACTGCCTGGCCGACGTCGCCGTACTGCGGGCCGAGCCGGCCGTGTTCGGGCCGGTGGCCTCCGACCCCACGGTCTCCCGCCTGATCAGCAAGCTGGCGTCGGGTGGAGATCGGGTCCTGGCCGGGCTGCGCGCCGCCCGTGCTGAAGTGCGCGAACACGTGTGGCGGTTGGGCGGGGATGCGGCGCCGGACGCTGGCGGGCAGGTGATCGTGGACATCGAGGGGGTCCTCGTCCTGGCGCACTCCGAGAAGCAGGACGCCGCCGCGACCTGGAAGAAGACGTTCGGACACCACCCGATGATGGGGCTCGTCGACCACGGCCGGGGCGGGTCGGGGGAGCCGGTCGTGGGCCTGCTGCGGCCCGGCAACGCGGGCTCCAACACCGCCACCGACCACATCGAGGCCACCAGGCTGGCCCTGCCCCAGCCCTCGCGCAGAGCGGACGGAGCGTTGACCAGCACGGACTTGAGCTGGTTGAGCGCTTGAGTGCGGGCTTTGACCGCGGAGTTCTTCGCCAACCGGAGCATACGCAGCGCCTCTACTTGCCCGTCGCCGCTCTTCGGTAGCGCCCGTGCGATGCCGGACAGCGCGGCCCGGGCGGCAGCCTCGGCATCGACGGCGTCGGTCTTGCCGCGGCGGCGCCGGGTGGATCGGTCGGGCTGGTTAACTTCCACCACCGCAACTTGCTGGGTCGCCAGGTAGCGGGCCAGGCCCGCACCGTAGGAGCCGGTGCACTCCACCCCGGCCCGCAGCACTGTCCCGCGCTGGCGTGCCCAGTTGAGGAGGTGGCGGTAGCCGGCCGCGGTGGCCGGGAACTCCCCACTACTCAGCAGCCTGCCAAGGTGGTCAAGGACGGCGGCGACGTGCACGTCCTTGTGGATGTCGACGCCGAGCACCACCACGCGCGGCTGGGCCGCGGCGTTGACAGCGTGGACAGAAGGAAAGGCAACGGACATGCCGAGGGTGGTCACGGTGTTCCTGTTCGACGACGTACCGATAGTCAGCGCCGGTCGGTGGAGCGGTCAGGACTGTGACGGTGCCTTCGAGGCCAAGGCCTCTATCGGGACACGCTCCACCGGTCCAGCGCCGGTACGTGCCGCTCCAGCCGGGCTGACAGATCAAACACAGGGCACAAGCGGCCAGTGAGAGTACGAGTCAAGCCGTGGCCAGAACGACACGGCCACCATCCTCACAGTGGGAGTAGTCGGCTCGGCTGTCGCCGACCCGGTCGCACTCGGCAAGGGTGCCGTCGAGCAGGACGTAGTCCGGGTCCGTCTCGCGCAAAGCACGCAGCAGGCCGGGAGCCCGGTCGGCGAGCAGGTCGACGACGGCTGTCGTGTAGGCGTGGGCGGTGCCGACGGAGATGCCGAACCCGGCAGCGAGCTGGGCGAGGGTGTCGTGCCGGCGCAGGTACACCAGGCCGACCAGGGCACGCTGCTGCGGTGGGAGCTTGGAGCGGCGGTCACCCACGCGGGTGACGATGAGCATGGTGACCCACTCGACCAGGGCGTGAGGGCAGGTCGAGTGCGGCAGAATACGCAACCAATGCGGCTCCTGTGCCTGTGGGTTGAGACTTCGAACACCTCCCTCAACGGCACGGGAGCCTCGTGCGTTGCGCAAGGGATCACTGACACCAAGTCGCCGCTCCGACAATCGGCCGCCGACGAGGGCATGACGATCACCACGCGAGTGGTGAAGACTGCATAGATGCGACCTCACGCCCCAGGCGGACTCCTGTTCGTAGCGCTCGGTCTCATCCTTGTCGCCGCCGGCTACGTTTGGAGAGGACGTGTCCTGCGTCCCCTCTCGGCGAAACGCGCCCAGGCAGCTGTGAGCCGGGATCGTTCCAGAAACCTGCTGCGCTCTGCGGACATGGCAATCGCCGGAGCGCGTCGACGGGCCGCACACGGCGAACCGGCCATCGTGACGGTCGGAGACGTGACCAGGGTGGCGCGCCAGCACTACGGGTACCTCTTCGTGGAGCGCGAAGAAGCAGCTGCCGCCCTCCGCCAGCGCTATGAGGCTGCCGACTGCCGGGTGGACTGCATGACCGACGCTTTCAACTGACTGTCTCCCCGGCAAGTGCTTGACGCCAGAGGCGCCGGAGCTGTCACCTGATAGGTGGTCACGCTGAAAATGCTCAGTGTCAGCGGCAGTTCGTGGAGGCCGCCACCGCGTGGGGCAGGCGGCCTCTGCTGCGTCACCTCCGCGGCTTTACCCGCCCTCATTAGTCGCGGGCCGCTCGTCTGAGGGCGGCTGCGATGTCTTTCTGGCCGTCCTGCCGGTGCAGGCCGATAGTGACTCGGATCCGGGGATCAGAGACACGCACTTGCGCACCTTTTCTCCTACGTCAAGTCCCGAGTCTTCGGAGCGTGACCCTGGTCGGCGATTCTGGCCTCATTGAAGTGCGGGCCTCACCGGAAACACCGCAAAGAGACCGAGGCCCCGGGGCGCGAGAAAAGCGCCCTTCACTTCACAAGGAGACAATCATGAAGCGCATTATCCGCCAGCGAGACGGCGTCCGTAGTAAGCGGACGCTGGGCCTGGCGACCCTGACCGCGTCGGCCGTCGTCATCGGCGGGGCCGTGATCCTGCCGGTCAGTACGGCGACGGCGGCCACGCCCGACTCGACGGTGACCAAGGCCCTGGACGGCACCCACGAGGGCAAGGGGAAGGGGAAGTGGAAGGGGAAGAAGTACTGCTGGAACAAGAGCTACCACAAGAAGCACTTCAAGAATAAGAAGTACTCGTGCTGGTACAAGAACGTCAAGTTCTACTGGGACGACGACCACAAGTGCTTCTACACGATGAAGAATGGCAAGCCGCGCTACTTCGTCAAGAGCTACAACAAGGCCAACTTCTTCATCCAGAACAACATCAACATCAACATCATCAATATCAACATCAACAACAACAACCAGTTCAAGAACGAAAAGCAGATCGAGGAGCTGGAGAAGAAGGCTGAGGAGGCCAAGAAGGCTGAGGAGGCCAAGAAGGCTGAGGAAGCCAAGAAGGCCGAGGAAGCCAAGAAGGCCGAGGAGGAGAAGAAGCAGCAGCTGGCACCGGCTGACCCGCCCCCGGCCGACCCCGCGCCGGCTGACCCGCCCCAGGCCGACCCCGCGCCGGCTGACCCGCCCCCGGCCGACCCCGCGCCGGCTGACCCGGCCCCGGCCCCGGCTGACCCGGCCCCGGCCCCGGCTGAACCGGCTCCCGCTGAACCGGCCCCGGCCGCGTAGGGCGCGGATGACAGTGGCGGCACGCGACAGTGACGCCCCCTGGCGACGGGGTGAAGGCCTTGACGGTCTTCACCCCGTCGCCTTGTCGGCCTCAGTCCGTCGTGAGGAACTGTTCGGCCCAGACGGTTTTGCCGGTGGGCGCGTGGCGCGTGCCCCAGCGCTGGGCGAGCTGGCCGACCAGGAGCAGGCCCCGTCCTCCCTCGTCGAAGATCCGGGCTCGGCGCATGTGCGGGGCGGTGCTGCTGGAGTCGAAGACCTCGCAGATCAGGGTGGTGTCGGCGTGGATGAGGCGCAGCTGGATGGGGGGACGGCCGTAGCGGATGGCGTTGGTGACCAGTTCGCTGACCACGAGTTCGGTGACGAAGGAGGCGTCCTGGAGGTGCCAGGCGGTCAGCCGGTCGGTGGCCAGCTGGCGGGCCTGGGCGGCGGACGCGGGGTCGAAGGCCAGGTCGAACGTGGCGACCCGGTCGGCGTCAAGGGCCCGGGTGCGGGCGATGAGCAGGGCGATGTCGTCGTCCGGGCGGTGGGTCAGCACGGAGGAGAGGATGCGGTCGCAGACCGTCTCGGGAGTCGCGGCGGGGCGGGCGAGAACCTGGAACATCTTGTCCAGGGCCTCGTCGATGTCGTGGTCGCGGGCTTCGAGCAGACCGTCGGTGTAGAGGGCGATCAGGCTGCCCTCGTCCAGGACGGTCTCAAAGGTCTCGAAGGGCAGTCCGCCCAGGCCCAGGGGCGGGCCGGGCGGGACATCGAGGAAGTGGACGGCGCCGCCCGGTGTGACCACCGCGGGCGGGGGATGGCCGGCCCGGGCCATCGCGCAGCGGCGAGAGACCGGGTCGTAGACCGCGTACAGGCAGGTGGTGCCGATGACCCCGCTGCTCTCGGCCGTGCCCGGCGTGCCGCCCTCCTCGGCGGACAGGTGGATGACGAGATCATCGAGGTGGGTGAGCAGTTCGTCGGGTGGCAGGTCGACGTCGGCGAGGGTACGCACGGCTGTACGCACCCTGCCCATGGTGGCCGAAGCACGGATGCCGTGGCCGACCACATCACCCACGACGAGGGCCACCCGCGTGCCGGACAGCGGGATCACATCGAACCAGTCGCCGCCCACGCCGACCCCGCTGCCGGCAGGCAGATAGCGGGTGGCGATGTCCAGGGCTCCCTGATCGGGCAGCGTCTGCGGCAGCAGACTGCGCTGCAGGGTCATCGTGGTGGTGCGTCCCCGGGAACGGCGGCCGGCGCCGTGCATGGCAACAGCCGCCCTGGCCATGAGCTCCTCGGCCAGCCACTGGTCGTCCGTCCCGAAGGGCTCCGGGCGCTGGTGACGCCCGAGGAGGGCCACGCCGAAGGTGGTGCCGCGGGCCTGCAGCGGCACCACCATCACGGAATGGGTCCCCGCCCGGCGGATCCAGGCGGCCTGCGGGTCGTTCGCCGCCCACCGGGCGATGGCCGGGTCGCTCACCCGGTACACGGTGCCATGGCCCAGGGCCAGGCACTGGGCCACCGGTGAGGAGGCCGGGTAGCGCAAGGACTCGGCCACCGTCGACGCGAAGACGCCGCCGTCGTCGAGGACCGACCGCACGGCAACGCGGCCCATGCTCACGGGCCCGGCCGGGGGCACGCCGGTCATCTCGTCGGCGCTCTGGACGGCATCCAGCAGATCCACAACGGCGAAGTCCGCGAGCCGAGGGACGACCACGTCGGCCAGTTCCTGTGCCGTGCGCCGGACGTCCAAAGTCGTCCCGATACGGGCCCCAGCATCGTTGAGCCAGTGCATCCGCTCCCGGTCCAGGTGCTCCGGCAGCGTGTGGTGCGCCGCCAGACATACCCCGCGCACCCGGCCGTCGGCATCCTTCAGCGCGGCCAGCGAGGCCGGCAGGCCCTGATCCGCACTGACACCCGAAGGGCCGATGAAGGCCTGAACCTGCTGCACCCCGGCGCCCTCCAGCGCCAGACGCATCCTCGCCTCCACCTCATCGCTCACGCGATGCGGCGCGATCTCGGGCAGGCGCAGCCCATGCATCTCCGCCTCGGTCAGCGACAGTGCACGGCTCATGCCGGCGTTCGCCCGCACCAGCCGTAGATCCGCGTCGAAGACCGCCAGAAGGCACGGCGACTGGTCAAACCCCCACTCACTCCACGCCTCATCCGTGAGCCTCGACGACTCGCTCCGGGGAGCGGACGGTCCGCCCGACACCGCGGACAGCACCACCCACTCCGCGACACCGTCGGCCGGCGTCCGGCGGTGTACCAGCAGCCGCCGCTCCAGCCGTCGGCCATCCCGGTGCCGCAGCCCCACCATGCCGCTCCATCGCTCGCGCCCCGCCGCATCCCCCCAAGCCGTCTCATCCACGGCATCGGCGAGCAGCCACGCGGCCGAGCGCCCCATCACCTCTGAGGCCTCATAGCCCAGAAGCCACCGGGCCCCCTCACCCCATCCCGTGACCACGCCCCGCCCATCCACGAGGGCCGTGGCCGTGTAGGCCGACCCCGGCGCAGCGTCTGTCCGAGCCTGCTCACCACCAGGAGTGGGAAATCGCTCCATCACTGCTCATCCCGCCCTCCAGTAGCCGGCATCACCAGGGCCCTACTGACCAGCATGATCCTGAACGGCACACAGCACCAACCCCACGCCGTCACCACCCGCCGCCGTGAAACCTGCCGACTCTGCGCGGAGGCCGCCTGTGACACGCCTGTGACACCCGACGGACACGGCCATGACGTCACCCGGACACGCTTTAAAAAAAGCGGATAAAGAGAAGTTTTCGGACATATGGCCCGTGTCGATCCGTCGGAGAGAACACCCCCATGAACCTCACCCCCACCACTGCGACCGCCCAAGCCCCCGCACCCGCACTGACACCCCGCGAGCGGGAAACCCTGCGACATATCGCCTCGGGTCGCACCTATCTCCAGGCGGCCCGCCAGATGGGACTCTCCCAGCACACCGTCGACACCTACCTCCGCCGCATCCGCGCCAAGCTCAACGTCAACACCACCGCGGAACTCACCCGCCTCGCCATCATCCTCGGACTGTGACAGTGCGCGCGTCATCGGCGGCCAGGTCGCCCGCCATGGCTGGACCGGCCGCCGCGTATGGACGCGTCATGCGGTCCTGGTGTCGTCCGTCCGCTCACCCTCTGCCTGGGACGGCTCGGTCCTGGGGACGTCGGGGTGCTCTTCCACGGCCGCACGCTCGGCCGGTTCGTTGCGTTCGCCCTCGGCCTGGGAGGGGGTGTGGGAGTACAGCCAGGGGTCGTAATCCGACTCTCCGAGCTTCATGGCGGACCTCCCTCGGTCGCTCACCTCCATGCTCCCCCCTCGAGCGGACCGGAACCAGAGTTCGAGTGGGACCAGTGCGGCCAGGCGTCGCGCAGGTAGAGGGCGAACGGCAGCCACCAGACGAGATCGTTGGTGACGAGGATGACGCCCGACGCCAGGGGGCACTGCCCGGTCGCCCAGAGCCAGATCCAGCCCAGCGGTCCCAGTACCTTGCCGGCGAGGCCCACGGCGGCGATCAGAAAGCCCTCGGCAGGGCGGGCCACCGCGAAATCGGAGTTGTGGGGCGAGGGGCGGTGCGTGCCGACAGTGATGATCTTGCCGTCGGACTGCACGGCCACTGCGTCAGCCCCAGCCGCAGCGCCGACGTCGCCGGTGAAGTGGGTGGTCACCTTCCCGCCGGTACCGAAAGTGGGATCCAGGTCGCCCGGGGCGGCCAGCGCGACTCCCGGGCAGAACAGCACGAGCGCCGAGCTCAGGGCGGCTACCGCCCCGGCCCGGCTGCTCCTCGACCGCCGCTGACCAGCGGCACGTCTGGTACGTCGTCTGAGCTTGCCATTTAACGGTCAGTGGTGACTCTCCGTGGTTTCGTGCCCACTTTATGGTGGGCGGGGCGGTTGTATGCCTTGCCGGTCGCGAGAACGCGGCCCACGTCGTGACGGATGGCTGGACGCCGGTTCCTCGAACCGAGTGGCCTTCCTGGTCCGGGTGTTGAGGGTTTCGGTGCGCTGGCCGGAGAACCGGTCTCCGTGCGCAGGTTCCTGAACCCCCTTCGGACGCGGGTGGGGGTGAGTCTGTGCGGCTCGGCCGGCTTCTCCCAGGGTCTGCGGAGGTCGGTGACCAGCGGCCGGGCGAGCCGGAGCTGGGTGTAGGCGGCGATCACCAGCCATGTCCACCGGTCCGCCGCTTCTGAGCTGCGGAGCCGGGGCTTGGTCCAGCCGAGTGTCTGCTTGAACAGGCGAAAGGTGTGCTCCAGGTCGAAACGTCGGAGGAAGGACTGCCGAGCAGCGGTCGACGTCCGTCGCACTGGCCTCGGTGCCCGACCACCACAGCCAGACCGGCTTGTTCACCCCGCCGCTGGGCAGCTTCTCCACGGCGAGACGGATGACGGTGCCCTCGATGAGGGGCAGTGGTCCGTCGTGGTCGAGCCAGGCCGCCCGCCGGGTGAGCCTGGGGTGCAGCCGGTCCCATGCCCGCGCGGTCGCCTTGCCGTAGAGGCGGGTGTCAGTGACCGTCACGGCCTGCTCGATGCCCCAGGTGGGCGACCGACGATCGTGATCGCAGCGCTGTTCGTCCGGCCACCGCAAGTGCTCCTCCGGGTTCCGCCCCAAGCGCCGGGCTCATGACGCGCTCGCCGAGGCACACGACTTCGCCAAGAGCTCCTATGAGTGGATAGTGGAGGGGATATCGAGGCATGCTTCGACTCGATCGACCACACGGCCCTGGTGGGCCGGGTGCGCCGCCGAGTCGGGGATCGTCGTGTTCTTGACCTGGTGAAGGCGTTCTTGAAGGCGGGCATCCTCAGCGAGGGTGGTCAGTCCAAGGACACCGACACCGGCACTCCGCAGGGTGGGATTCTCTCGCCGCTTGCTGGCCAACATCGCCCTGTCCGTCCTTGATGAGTTCAGCGCGGCCGGTCCGGGCGGGCCGAACTCCACACAGGGTCAGCGGGCCCGACGACGTCGTCAGAATCTGCCCAACTACCGGCTCATCCGGTATGCGGACGACTTTCTGGTTGCCGTGACCGGGACGCGTGGGCAGACCGGGGACATACGCACCCAGGTGGCGGAAGCACTCGCCCCGATGGGACTGCGGCACCAGCCGCTACGGCACTGCGGTCTGGCTGCCTGTACAGCCGAGCCAGCTGGGGTTTGGAGAAGCCACCTCATCAGCCGCGCAGCGGAGAAGAGCGGTTCGTCCTCGCGGCGAACGTCGCGGACCGCCACCAGCACTGCCCCAGCATGATCATCTCGCCGCGAGGAGCGGTCCTGGCCGAGGTGACCTTCGGCGACACCGCCGTCATCAGAACCACCATCGATCCTGACCAGTCCGGCAGTTGGTACCTCAGCCAGCGGCGACAAGACCTGCTGAGGCTGCCCTATGAAGGACAGGGCAGATCAATGTAAACGGCGCAAAAAGGGGCGGCTGCCCACAGGAGGCATTCCAGGGTGTCCCCGAGCTCCTGACCCGCCTCGCGCGAACTGGTGCCGAGCCCCGGCATCACGACCTCGACGAACTGCACCACCTGCGGCCGGACCTCGCCCCCCCACCCCGGCCAAGATCCGTAGCGGCCGCAGATGCAAGTACTGCGCCCGCTACGGCTTCGACCGCGCCGCACCCGCCCCGCGTCTACGTCGTCACTCACGCACAACACGGCGCCGTCAAGATCGGCGTCGCAGGCGCTCTTCAGCGCAACGACCGCATCGCCCAGCACCGCCGCCTCGGATGGACCCTGTTCTACGAACACCACGTCCCCACCGGCGACGACGCCCTGTCCGTCGAGCAGACGATCCTGCGCCGGCTGCGCGGCGCCGGGCGTGGCATCTTCCTCACTGCCGTCCGGATGCCCAACGGCTGGGCCGAGACGTTCGATGCCGCCCGCGTGACCCCCGCCCAGCTTCGGGACGCGATCCGGGAACACCAGACCACCCCGCCCCTACCGCAGCACTTGACTCTGTTCTAGGCCCCGCCCTTCAGGCGGTATCCACCCGTGCGGCGTCATGATCTACGGTCTTCTATTGCACCAGCACGGATCAGTTCAGCAACGGGGAAGTACGCACATGCGCAAGACAGCAACCCTCACCATCAGTTTGCTCGCGGCGGCGGTCCTGGTGACCGGGTGCGGCAGTGGGAAGAAGGACGCCAGCCCCGCCAAGGCGAGCGAGGCCTCGGCGAGCGGCGAGGCGAAGGGCTCGTCCTCGGGGAAGAAGGGTGTTCCGCATCAGGTGGTCTTTGAGGTGGGTGGCACGGGCGCGGCCCAGGTCATGTGGAACGGGAACAGCAACCACTTCGAACAGGTGACGCTGCCCTGGACCAAGACGGAGTCCATGCAACTGGAGGGCGCCGAGCTGAAGGTCGGCGTCACGGTGTCGGTGGTGCCCGGCTCGGTCAAGGGCCCGGACGGGTTGCTCGAGCCGGCCCCGTGCACGATCAAGGTCGACGGTAAGCAGGTCGCTGACAATCAGGGGGGCAAGTCGGCCAAGCCCTGCGAATACAAGCTCAAGGACTGACAGCCGGCACGCGCTTTGCCTCGTTCCGGCGAGGCGTCTACGTATGCTCCGCCGCACCGTCGGGCGTGTAACCGCCCGCGGTGCGCCGGGGCCTGCTGGCTCCAGCGCTCGAGCGCGCGAGCGACCAGGAGGTTCCATCGAGCCGGCGAACCGCGTGACGTTCAGCAGGGCCAGTAGCGCCGCACTGCTCTGCGGCAACGGCCATGCCGATGCTCGAGTGCGGCACAGAGGTGCGGACCCCTGCCGCAGCAACCACGAGGCCATTTCAGGCGTCGGACACCACATGGAACGCGAATGGCTCTTCTCGCTCATACCGTTGCTGGTAGGGGTGAGTTCCCTTTGCGTTGGCGTGTATGGACTCCGCCGCGCCAGCGCGCTTCGCCGCAGCGGAATCACTACGGTGGGGCAAGTCGTGCGTCACGACACCAGGCGGGACGACGACGGAGCCAAGTACCACCACCCGGTCGTCGCCTGGACGACCCAGGACGGGCGCGAATGCACCTACCCCTCCATGTTCGGCCGCGGCACAGTTCTCCCCGGCTTCGGCATCGGTAACTCTGTCACGGTCCTGTACGACGCGGAGAATCCCCGCCGTTTCGAGATCCAAGGCTGGGATTCCAAGCCGTTCTACCTGGTATTCGCCGGGGTGGGGGGCGGTGCTCACAGCAGGCACGTTGTCGGTCCTCGTTGTCTTGCTGATCACCCTTTGATCACCTTGGGTTCCTTGCGAACCCAAGGGCTCGGGCGCAAACGAGCACCGGTGCAGAAAACTCGTCGTCTTCGACTGTCACACCGCGGGCATCCCGCGTACCTGTAGCAGGGGGACTGCTGCACGGATAAGTGACACCTGACCTGGCTCGCTGAGAGGCGGCCTGGAAGGATGTTGCAGTGCCCAAGCCGTATCCGAAGGAGTTCCGCGAGGACGTCGCGCGGGTCGCGCGCAACCGTGAGCCCGGCGTCACGCTGGAACAGATCGCCACCGACTTCGGCGTCCACCCGATCACGCTGTCGAAGTGGCTGCGCCGTGCCGACGCCGATGAGGGCGCCAGGCCTGCGACAGCGTCGGGTGAGTCGGCCGAACTGCGCGAAGCCCGCAAGCGGATCCGGCTGCTGGAGCAGGAGAACGAGGTTCTGCGGAGGGCTGCGGCGTATCTGTCGCAGGCGAACCTGCCGTCAAAATGATGTACGCGCTCTTCCGCGAGCTGGCCGCCGCCGCTGCCCCTCACCGGGTGCCGGTGGCGGTGACGTGCCGGGTGCTCGGGCTGGCCCGCCGGCCCTACTACCGGTGGCTGGCCTCACCGGTCACCCACTCCGAGCTCGCCGAGGCATACCGGGCCAACGCCTTGTTCGACGCGCATCGCGACGATCCCGAGTTCGGTCACCGCTTCCTTCTCGACGAGGCCCGGGCCGCCGGTGAGTCGATGGCCGAGCGGACCGCCTGGCGGATCTGCAGGGACAACGGCTGGTGGAGCGTGTTCGGCAAGCGCAGGGGCCGTGGGAAGAACGCCAAGGCCGGGCCGCCTGTCCATGATGATCTGGTGCGGCAAGACTTCACCCGTGGACGGGCCGAACCGGTTGTGGCTGACGGACATCACCGAGCACGCAACCGGCGAGGGCAAGCTGTATCTGCGTGCCGTCAAGGACGTGTACTCCAGCCGCATCGTGGGCTATTCCATCGACGCCAGGATGAAGTCCAGCCTGGCGGTGAGAGCCCTTGAATCCGCTGTGGCCCGTCGCGGCCAGGTCGCCGGATGCACTGTTCATTCCGATCGCGGGTCGCAGTTCCGCTCACGGAAGTTCGTGTCCGTTCTCGCACGTCACGACCTGGTCGGCTCCATGGGCCGGGTCGGTGCGGCCGGCGACAACGCGGCAATGGAGAGCTTCTTCGCGCTGCTGCAGAAGAACGTCCTGGACCGCCGTACCTGGGCCACCCGCCAGGAGCTGCGGATCGCGATCGTCACCTGGATCGAGCGCATCTACCACCGACGCAGGCGTCAGAAACGCCTGGCCCGATTGACCCCCGTCGAGTACGAGACCATCATGACCCCAGCCGCACCCCTGGCTGCATAAGCCCGCTGTCACCCACCCCTGCAGCAGTCCCAACCTCCAGGACGAGTAGGTGCAGCCCATCATCTGGGCTGGGGACGCCACACTGTCCAGCGGTACGCCCAGGGCTGTTGCAGAGTCGCATGATCTCGTGGGGCCTGGGTCGAAGTTGCCTCGACGCCATGCCCGTTGCCCCTAGCGGTGTTACCGTCGCGCCATGTCCAAGACCGAGATTGACGCGATAGCCGCCGAGTTCTTCGGAGCCTTCGACAACCGCGGCGGCAAGGCCGCGGACGTGGCCCGGATCCGCCGGCTGGTCATTCCGGGTGGTGTGATCGTGCTGACCGGGCCGAAGTACACGGTCTATACCGTGGACGAGTTCATCGAGCCGCGCGAACGCCTACTCGCCGACGGCCGGTTGGTCGAGTTCTCGGAGTGGGAGACCTCCGAGCGAACCGAGATCGCGGACGACATCGCGTCGCGCTTCGGCGAGTACCGGAAGGCCGGCATCCTGGACGGCGAGCCGTTCGAGGGCTGCGGGACCAAGACCATCCAGTTCGTCCGCACCCCGGAGGGCTGGCGGATCGCGGCGTTCTCCTGGTACGACCAGCCCTGAGGGCCCGCAGGTCGCGGCGGTCCAAGGAGCGCGGGCTGGGCCGTCACGCACGCAGCGAAGCTCCGGTTGAACGGGGTGACCTTCCCAAGTCGCCTCGCACCACCGGAGCTTCGATGTGTCGTCAGTCTGCCACCGTCTGCCTGATCAAGTCGCCCGCTCTGGAGGACACTGCGGGGTTGTCGCTGGTGGAGCGGTTGCGGCTGTTGCCGGATCCGCGTCGACGTCGAGGGGGGCGTCACCCGTTCGTGGCGGTGCTGCTGGTTGCCGCCTCCGCGGTTGTCGCCGGCGCACGCTCGTATACGGCTATCGGCCAGTGGTCCGCCAATGCGCCGCAGCACGCCCTGGCCCGCCTGGGCGCCCGGGTCGTAGGGTCGTTGAGCGTGCGCGTCGCGCCGAGTGCCGCCACGATTCGGCGGATTGCCGGCCTGGTCTGCCCCGGCGGACTGGCCGATCTGACCGGCGCTGATCCTGCCGGCTCGGACTCGGTGGCGCTCGACGGCAAGGCTGCCCGCGGCTCCCGACACGGCCAGACGCCCGCAGCCCACCTGCTGGCCGCGATGACCGGCGACGGCCGAACCGTCACCCAGCTGCGGATCCCCGACAAGACCAACGAAATCACCTGCTTCGCCGCCCTACTGGCGCCCTTCGACCTGACCGGGGTCACCGTCACGGCCGACGCCCTGCACACCCAGTGCGCGCATGCGCGCTTCCTGGTAGACGAGAAGAAGGCGCACTGCCTCTTGGTGGTCAAGGCCAACCAGCCCGAGCTGCACCGCAGGCTGCGATCACTGCCGTGGAAGGACGTCACCGCCCGCCGCTACGACCGGGAGATCGGCCACGGCCGCCGGGAGACCCGAGTGACCAGGTCCCTCACCGTGACCGACCTCGGCCTCGACTTCCCCCACGCCGCCCAGGGTGTACGCATCCTGCGCCACCGCACCGACCGCAGGACCGGAACCGCCAGCCGCCAGACCGTCTACGCGATCACAGACCTGAGCTCGCATCAGGCATCGCCCCAGCGGCTGGGCCAACTCGCCAGGTCGCAGTGGACCATCGAGAATCGGCTCCACTTCGTCCGGGACACCACCTTCGCCGAGGACGCCTCGAAGATCCGCACCGGCCATGGCCCCGAAAACATGTCGACCCTACGCAACCTGGCGATCAACGCGCTCCGCGCCGCCGGACACCGCAACATCGCGGCCGGCATCCGGCACGCCTCCTACGAGCCCTTCACCCGCCCGCTCGACCTACTGGGCATCGTCTGACCAGCGGCACAGGCGCCCGCCGGGCCCCTCCCACCGCCGGTCACGGCCAGGCCGCACGGCTACTGCTCGTGGCACCAGGGGCACGCATGAGGGCTCCGATCATGGCTGTGTGGCGCGGGCACTACAGCCCAGCATTGGGCACTACGACAGTGACCCAGGTCTCATTTCTGAGTCGGTGCCAGGGGTCCGCTGACGGGCGGTCCGGGAATGCCGGGCGCGCCCGTCCGGCCGGCACGGTGCTCGTCGGGCATCGCCAGGCTGATCGCCCCGACCCGCGAAGCCGGGGGGATCGCCTCTTCGCTCGGGCTCGCCAGGCCTTTACCCGACGTGTGCTCACCGGGCTTGTGATGCCCCTCACGCTTGCCCGGAGGGCACTTCTTCGGTTTCACGGTGGTGGTCGCGGTGGCGGTGTTGTTCTCCGGCGCCGGGTCGGGTTCCGCGGCACGGGCCGTGGCGGTGTTCGAGATGGTGCCGGTGGCCGTGGGTTTGACGACGACGGTCACTGTGGCGCTCGCGCCGGGGGCAAGGGTGCCCACGGCGCAGGATGCGCTGGTGGTCGTGGAGGTGCAGGTGCCCTGACTGGGTGAAACGGACTGCAGTCGACCGGGTCCGGTGACGGTGTCGGTCAGCGTGAGGCCGGTGACGGGGGTGGTGGTGCTGGTGTTGGTCACAGTCACGGTGTAGGAGACGCGATGGCCCACCTTGACGGTGGCCGGTCCGGCCTTGGCGACGGACACGTCCACACCGGCGGCGGCACCACCGTCGCCCTGGTAGCGGGCCAGCGCGAAGTCCCCGTTGGAGCCGACGACGATGATCTTCCCGTCGGGCTGCAGTGTGACCGCGGAAGCCGCGGCATCGCCGCCGAAGTCGGTGGTTACCGTGCCGAACGTGGTGTCCAGGCTGCCGTCGGAGTCGTAGCGGGCCAGCGCAAAATCGTGGTTGCCGCTCGGGCCGCCGGTGCCGACAGCGATGATCTTGCCGTCAGGCTGCACCACCACCCCGCGAGCCGAGTCGCCGCTGCCGAAGTCGGGGGTCGCCCTGCCGCCGGTGCCGAAGGTGGTGTCCAGGCTGCCGTCGGAGTTGTAGCGGGCCAGCACAGACTTGTGGCTGTCGGTCGGGCTGCCCAGGCCGTCGAATCCGACAGCGACGATCTTGCCATCGGGCTGCACTGCCACCCCCAGAGCCATGCCTGGGCTGTCGAAGCGGGTGGATACCTTGCCGCCGGTGCCGAAGGTGGTGTCCAGGCTGCCGTCGGAGTTGTGGCGGGTCAGCGCGAAGCCGCCCGGGCCGCCACTGCCTACAGAAACGATCTTGCCGTCGGGCTGCAGTGCCATTCCGAAGGCCATGGAGCCATAGAAGCTGGTGGTCACCTTGCCGCCGGTGCCGAAGGTGGTGTCCAGGCTGCCGTCGGAGTTGTAGCGGGCCACCGCGAACTCAGGACCGACGCCCGGGGCGCCACTGCCGACAACGACGATCTTGCCGTCGGGCTGCAGTGCCACCCCGCGGGCTTCGTCATCGCCGCCCCAGGGGCTACCTGTGCCATCGTCTTCGAAGTGGGTGGTCACCATGCCGCCGGTGCCGAAGGTGCTGTCGAGGCTGCCGTCGGTGTTGTAGCGGGCCAGCGCAAAGTCGTGGGCGGTGTTCACGCCGCTACGGCCGACAGCGATGATCTTGCCGTCGGGCTGCAGCGCCACGCCGAAGGCCATGGCGTCGTCGCCGAAGTCGGTGGTCACCGTGCCGCCGGTGCCGAAGGTGGTATCCAGGCTGCCGTCGGAGTTGTGCCGGGCCAGCGCAAAATCGGAGTTGTGGATCGAGGCGTAGCTCACGCCTGCGGTGATGATCTTGCCGTCGGTCTGCACGGCCACTGCGGCAGCCCCGTCGCCGGTGCTGCCGGGGAAGTGGGTGGTCACCTTCCCGCCGGTGCCGAAAGTGGGATCCAGGTCGCCCGGGGCGGCAAGCGCCACTCCCGGGCACAACAGGACGAGCGCCGAGCTCAGGGCGGCTACCGCCCCGGCCCGGCTGCTCCTCGACCGCCGCTGACCGGCGGCACGTCTGGTACGTCGTCTGAACGCGAAGAGCGGATCAGGAAAGACCTTGGGCATGGACAATGCAAGCTGCCTTCCATGTCGGGGCCGCCGCTGCCACCGCAGTCGACGGTCATGCCAGTGACGGCATTTCTCATGGGTGCCTTGTGCACCCGCTCAGGGCACAGACCCGTGCAGGAGGACGGCGCGGCCGGGACGCTCGCATGCGCCTCCAACTTCTGTTGCTTCTACGCGGGCGTGCGGCCTGCCCCGCTGCCGTTCTCCCGCCACTGGCGGAGAGCGCCCGCACTCGAAAAGAACCGGTGGCTCTGCCGGCCGGTGGGAGCCGCGCCGGAGCCGGCCCCCGCATCCTCCGAACGGCCGAGGGACAACGACTGGTGTGGCGCACCCGGCGGCCGGGCGTGGACAGGCTCGCGGCAGACCACCGGCCTTCGACCGGGAGGCGTACAAAGAGCGCAACACCGTCGAACGGGTGCCAGCAACCGCCTCCAGCAGTAGCGCGGCATCGCCACCCGCTACGAGAAGGCCACCGCCATCTACCTGGCAGGACTCCACATCGCAGGCACCTTCCTCTGGTCCGTTCGGTGATCCAAACGAAACCGCCTGGTCAAGGATGCCGAGACGCTGGTCAGGGCGGCAGTGGGTGCACGCCCGCAGGCCTGTTACGAGCAGCTGCCGCACTGGCCCTACGTCCAGGCCGTCGACGACGCCCTGCAAACCCGCGGTATCCCGCCGGGGACCGTGCGGGCGGGGCACACCGGCCGTGAGCACGGGGCCAGGAAGTACATCGTCCTGGCCTGGGACGTCAGCCGCACCACAGGCCCGTGCGGCGTACGACTGCACTGGCACGACGAAACCGGCTGGGCGTACGCGCTTGCCCCCGTCGGCATCCGAACCCGTCCTGCCGTCCGCCGACCGCTCGCGCCCCTGCACCGGGTCTTCGCCGCACCCCAGGGCTTCGGCGCCAACCGCTTCGTCGGCAAGCAGGCCTGGCTCGCCCGCGCGCTGAAGGAGTACCGCGTCCTCCTCCTCGACCAGCGCGGCACCGGCCACTCCACCCCCGCCAACCGCCAGACGCTCCCGCTGCGCGGCGGCCCGGCCGAGCAGGCCGACTACCTCGCCCACTTCCGCGCCGACGCGATCGTCCGCGACTGCGAGCTGATCCGCCGCGAGGTCACCGGCGGCGCCCCCTGGACCGTCCTCGGCCAGAGCTTCGGCGGCTTCTGCACGGTGAGCTATCTATCGCTGGCCCCAGAAGCCCTCACCGCCGCCGTGATCACCGGTGGACTGCCCGCCCTCGACGCCCACGCCGACGACGTCTACCGCGCCGCCTACCCGCGCATGGAGCGCAAGGTCGCCGCGCACTACGCCCGCTACCCGCAGTGCGTCGAGCGGGCCCGCCGTATCGCCGACCACCTCATCCAGCACGAGGTGACGCTCCCGGGCGGCTACCGCCTCACCGAAGAGGCCTTCCAGTCCCTCGGCATCCTCCTCGGCGGCAGCGAGGGCAGCCACCGTCTGCACTACCTCCTCGAAGAGGCCTTCGTGCCCACCCCTGGGGGACCGGCGCTCTCCGACGCGTTCCAGGAGGAGGTCCAGGGCCTGCTGTCCTACGCCGGCCACCCCCTGTACGCGCTCGTCCACGAGGCGATCTACGGCCAGGACACCCGCCCCACCGCCTGGGCCGCGGAACGCGTCCGTGCCCAGTTCCCGCAGTTCGACGCGGCCAAGACCCTCGCGGGCGACGGACCGATGCTGTTCACCGGCGAGACCGTCCATCCCTGGACGTTCGAGAACGACCCCGCGCTGCGCCCTCTGCGCGAGACCGCCGACCTTCTCGCCGCCCGCACCGACTGGACCCTCCCTGTAGGACCCGGCCCGCCTCGTTGCCAACGAGGTCCCGGTCGCGGTCTACCACGACGACCTGTACGTCGACACCGCCCATTCCCTGCAGACGGCCCGTGCGATCCGGGGCCTGCGCACCTGGGTGACGGACGAATTCGAACACGACGGCGTCCGGGCGGGCGGCCCGCGCGTACTGGACCGGCTGCTGGCGCTGACGCGCGACGAGCTCTGACGCCGCGGGGCGGTCCTGCGGGCCCGCCCCCGGCTCATTGCCCGCCGAGCTGCCAGAACAGCCGGTTCTCCAGACACTTCGTCAGGTACGGGACGCCATCGGTGTAACCGGATCCGTGCGCATCGCCGAGCATGCGCACGGCCAGACTCCGATGGGTCGACTTCCAGCGCTGGTGTCTGTCTTCCAGCCTGCCGAGCGCCGCGTCGAGCAGATTCCACTCCGCCCGGCTGAATGCGCCCGCGCCGTGGAGGTCGAGACATGCCTGGGCAACGCTGTCGTGGGCGGCGTTTTCCGCCTCGGCTCGCACGGCGGGCACGCTCGTGAAGGCAGCCGACCGCAGACGCGGGGCAGGCGGAACACCGCACAGAATCTCGAACCGCTTGTACTGCTCGGACTGAATGGCACTGGCACCTTGCGTGAACTGCCGGAACGTGGAGAACTGCTTGGCGCGCATGGTGGCGACGATCCGGAACAGTGTTGCGGCGCGCTCGAAGAGGGCAGCCGCATGGTTCACTCGCTCCACACCCGCTGCCAGGCGTCCGTCGCGCAGTTCTCCGATGGCTGCCCGGACGTCTCCGGCGATCGCTGTGAAGATCATTTCGTGGGTCTGCAGGACGCGGATGAAGAAATATTCGTCATGCAGCACGAAGACGGGCTGGACGGTTACGTCGAACCATCGGCCGGCCCCCGTCACCGGCGGCCTGGGCAAGCGCTCCGCGAGATCCTCCAGGCAGGGCTGGGGCATATGAGCCACTCGGGACGGCAGGTCGTCGGCATCCGGTCCGTCGAGGTCGTCGACCACGAACCGTAGGGCATGGCGCAGCCGCTTGCGCAGCGTCACCGGATCCGGCCGGTCCATGAACGACGACTCGTGCGACCCGCCTGCCATCTCTGTCTCGAACCGTATGACGTCGGATATGAGCAGGGTGGACAACCGGGCGGGACTCAGGCCGGAACGCGGGTCGTCGAGGAGGAGTTCCAGAAGCGGTAGAGCCAGGTAACTCCGGTTCCAGTAACGCCCTTCGTCTTTGTCCAGTACACAGTCGAGAAAAGCTGTGAGAAACGGGCACTGCGCGGAATCCCGGCTTCGTATGTCTCGCAACTCGACCAGCGTCGGTTCCGAGAGGAAATGCTTCCCCGTCCGCCTCACCTTTTCCGTGATCAGGTGGGCCAGGGCGATTCCGTCGAATTCGTCCGGCGCATCGGAATGCCTGCCGAAACGGAAGCCGAGAAACCGTCTGGTCATCGCCCCAATGCCTCGAGCTGCACGCGGTGCGGAGGTCATCGTCGCTCACCACTTCCGTGTCGTTGTGCGGTAACTCCTGTGCATTCACTAGGCATGATCGAAGGGACTCACGTCATGTCTCGAACGTTCGTGTCTTGACAAGAGCGGGTGATCTAGTCTGAAGCCCATGGCCGATCGTCGCTGACCGTCTTCTCGGCCGCACGGGCACTTGCCGAGGTCCGTTCGCCCGTTGCCGCGTTCCGGTCGCCCCCGCGACCTCAGCCCCGTCAGCGGGCGAGCTGCCGCCCTGGCCGCTGGTCGTTCGCACGGTGTTCTTGAAGTCGAAGCTCAGTCCGGGGCGCTGTTCAGGTGTCCGGTCCCCGGCCGCCGCGCGCAGCAGTCGGCGTCGGGCCTTTGCTCCCGGCCGGAGGGTCAGGCTGCTGGAGGGCGCGCTGCGTCGAGGGGGGTGGCACTCAGAGATGATCAACATCACCTGGGCTGGCTGGAACCTTTCGCTTAGAAGCCGTTGCTCTATCGATCTTGGTGAGCGTGAGTTCGAAATCGTCGACTCGGTCGGGTGGTCTTCTGGCTGGCCGGGCATGAGAGCGGGGCCTCCCGCACAGCTCGTGGGTGTCGAATCCAACCGGGCAACAGGAGGCCCCTGGTGCTGCAGTCTTCCGTGCTGGCGCTGATGTCGTCCAACTCGGAGTCCCTGTCGTGTGATTGTCTCGCTCACCGGTTCGGGAACGCCGGGGATCGGCCGTACAGGCGACCGAAGTATCCGTCCGACATGAGCGACGCGGAGTGGGCGGTCGTACGTGACGCGATGCCGGTTCCCGGCTGGTTGGAGGGCCGCGGCGGGCAGCCGGAGAGCTATTGCCACCGGCAGATGGTCGACGCGGTGCGCTACCTGGTCGCGGGTGGCATCACCTGGCGGGCGATGCCTGCGGACTTCCCCGCGTGGGACCGTGTTTATGCCTTCTTCCGGCGCTGGCGGGACAAGGGCCTGGCCGCCGAGTTCCACGACCGGCTGCGTGACCGGGTCCGCCGGGCTGAGGGCCGGGATGCGGAGCCGACGGCGGCCGTCATCGATGCGCAGTCGGTGAGGGGAGCCGCGTCGGTGCCGGGCGCGACCAGGGGCTTCGACGGCGGGAAGAAGGTCAACGGCCGCAAGCGGCACATCGTGGTGGACACCCTCGGACTGCTGCTGGCCGTGATGGTGACCGCGGCCTCGGTCACCGAGCGGGATGCCGGGCAGACCCTGCTGGCCCGGCTGCACGCACGGCACTGGCGCGTCACGCGGGTGTGGGCCGACGGAGGCTGCACCGGGCGCCTGGTCGACTTCGCCCGCGAGGTCCTGCACGTCGCGCTGACGGTGGTCAGACGCAGCGACGACACCAGCGGCTTCACCGTGCTGCCGAAGAGATGGCTGGTGGAGCGCACGTTCGCGTGGCTGATGCACTCACGCCGACTGGCCCGCGACTACGAGAAGCGCACCGACACCTCGGAGGCGTTGATCCGGTGGTCGATGAGCATGGTCATGGGCCGCCGACTCGTGCGACGGGCACGCTGAACAGCCCCGGGCCTTCGCCGGGACCGGCTCCAGCCCGACAGCCGCCGCGAGTTGCCGGCAGTCCATCGCCTCCCCGTGCGTCCCACCGGCCAGGACGTCCATGATCCGCTGGTAGTCCGGCGCGAGAACCGCCGGGGCGAGTCCTTCCTGCCAGTGCGGCACCACCGAACCGGGCACCGCCGCCGTGACCTGCACCGGCCGTTCGCCGGCCACCACGACTGGCGGGACGGACTCGCCACCGCGAGGCTCCGCCAGAACCTCGCCCACCGTCTCACGGGCGATCACGAACCGCTCCCACACGGCCTCGGCCTCCCGCAGTTCGGCCTGAAGGGCCTCCACCCGCTGCCGAGCGGCGCGTTCACGCTCCTCCAGCAACCCCATCACCGACGGCATCCCGGCACCTCCACCGCAAAGACGACACGACACCTCGTCCCTGCCGCCGAAACACCGCACCTACACCTGACCAGCGGAAACGCACCCGTCACTCTCGGAAAGGCAACAGCTTCTTAGCCCAGGCCATCTACCACTGGCGCGGCGCCAAAGATGTCATGACCGGCTTCGACGGCACCCAGCTCGCCCCGTCCCGGTCCTTCCGCTTCGGCCCCGGCCTCGCCGAGGAAGCCAACCGCTGGCTGCACCTGGCCGACGCCCCCATCCATCTAACCGGCGCCGACACCGTGCCCACCGAACTCGGCCCCGTCACCCGGCACGACGCGGTTCTGTGCCGTACCAACGTCGGCGCCACGGCCCAGCTCATGGAGCTGCTGTCCGACGGACACGGGGTCGCACTGGCCGGGGGAGGAGACAGGCTGCGCGCTCTGGCCCTGGCAGCCCGCGGCTTCAAAGAAGGACGCCGAACCACTCACCCCGAACTGGTGCTGTTCACCACCTGGGGCGACCTGCGGAACTACGCAGCCCACGACCCCGCAGGACGCGACCTGCAACCCCTGGTGGACCTGGTCGACACCCACGGCGCGGACGCCATCCTGGCCGCCGGGCCAACGGCCGGGAACAGGCACAGGTGAAAATCGCCGACGACTTCACCCCGCCCTCTGACGGCCTGCCGGGCGGTACGGGTCAAGGTACGGCCCGCCGGATCGACGACAAGGAGGCATGTCTGGCCTATGTGGCAGTCACCCGCACTTGTTGCCGCCTCGACATCGGCGGCCTGTCCTGGATCAACGAGCATCCGCATGGAGCATCGGCCGGTCCCCAGCCGCCGCAGTGATCCAGGGGGACGGGTTCTGGGCGTCGGTGTCTTTGTCCGGGGGAGCGCACGGGGGAGCGCGGTAGGGACCGCAATGATCCGGGGCGGTGCGGTAGTGATTGTGACGGGGTGCCGGCGCTGTCGGTGACGGCCCATGCGAGAAGCCCAGTGCCTGGTCGAACCTCAGGCCGGGAGGCGGCTGTGACCGAGTGCCTCAGCCGGCCATTGAGTGCCTCAGGTGGCTGTGACCGCGCTTCGGTGATGATTACGGCCAGTTTGTCGGTGGTCCGTGCTTCGTCGAGGCGGTCCTTCACGTCACCATGGTCGGGGCCGATCGAGTCGTCGGTTGATTTCTTCCGGGGCAGAGGGCGCGTATGGACATTCGGCAGCTGGAGTACTTCCTTGCGATTGTTGATCGTGGGGGGTTCAACCGTGCGGCGTCGGCTCTGTATGTGTCGCAGCCGTCGCTGTCGCAGGCCGTGCGGGCGCTGGAGCGTGATCTGGGCTCGGAGCTGTTCCATCGCATCGGGCGCAGGGCCGTGCTGACGGAGGCGGGAAGAGCTCTGATCGAGCCTGCCCGGGAGGCCGTGCGGAGCCTGGAGACGGCGCGGGCGAGTGTTGCGGCGGTGCATGAGCTGCGTGAGGGGCACCTGGACGTGGCGGCGATGCCGTCGCAGGCGGTGGAGCCGCTGACGAGCATGGTCAGTGCCTTCAGCCGCCGTTATCCCGGTGTTTCCGTGGCGATCAATGCCGCGTTCACGTCGCGCGATGTGATCGACATGGTGCGTACGGGTGCGGTGGAGCTGGGGCTTTTGGCGGCCGCCGGTCCTGTTTCGGACAAGGAGGTCGTCTTCCATGCGCTGGGGCGGCAGCGTTTTGTGCTGGTGGTGCCGGCCGACGGCGCGTTCGCCGGCCGGAGGGCGGTTCAGGCCCGGGAGCTTGCGGGACAGCGGCTGATCGTCGGGCAGTCGGGTACCGGGATGCGTGCCTACGTCGACGCTCTGCGGGAGCAGGGCATCGACTTCGCCGTCGCCGTCGAGACCGAGCACCGGGTCTCGCTCATGCCCCTGGTGCTGGCCGGGGTGGGGCTGGCGGTGGTCACGGATTCCTGGCGGGACCTCGCCGGGCGGCTGGGCGCCCGTGTCCTGGACATCGAGCCGGAGAACACCTTGGACATCGCCCTCGTCGCCCGCCGCGGCATCCTCTCGCCCGCGGCCGCCGCGTTCGTCACGGCCGCGACCTCGGCCACCGACAGCTGATAGGCACCGACAGGTGATAGACACCGACAGGTGATAGGCCCCGCTTATAAGGCAGATCCGCTTTGCGTCTTGGACGCCCCACCAACCGCCCTGCTGCAATCGACGCCATGACGACGAACCACCGGATCGCCCTGATCCCGGGCGACGGCATCGGCGCCGAGGTACTGCCCCCGGCACAGCAGGTGCTCGATGTGCTCGGCCGCCGCCACGGCTTCAGCCTGGCCTACACGTCGTACGACTGGGGTTGCGAGCGATACCTGCGCCAGGGCGCCATGATGCCCGCCGACGGGATCGACCAGCTGCGCGAGGCGGACGCGATCCTGCTGGGCGCGGTGGGATACCCGGGGGTGCCCGACCATGTCTCGCTGTGGGGACTGCTGATCCCGATCCGGCGCAGCTTCCGCCAGTACGTCAACCTCCGGCCCATCCGTGTCTTCGAAGGCATCGACAGTCCGGTGCGCGGCGCACGGCCGGGCGAGGTCGATGTCGTCGTCGTGCGCGAGAACATGGAAGGCGAGTACAGCGAGGTCGGCGGCCGGCTCAACAGAGGCTTCCCGGACGAGATCGCCGTGCAGGAGGCGGTGTTCACCCGGGCCGGCGTCACCCGCCTGCTGGACTACGCCTTCACGCTCGCCTCCCGGCGCGGCGGCCGCCTGACCTCAGCGACCAAGTCGAACGGCATCATCCACACCATGCCGTTCTGGGACCAGCTCGTCACCGAGCGGGCCGCCTCGTTCCCACAGGTCGCCTGGGACCAGGAGCACATCGACGCGCTCGCGGCCAAGTTCGTCCTCGAGCCGGCCCGCTTCGACGTCGTCGTCGCCTCCAACCTCTTCGGCGACATCCTCAGCGACCTCGCGGCCGCGGTCGCCGGATCCATCGGCATCGCCCCGGCGGCCAACCTCAACCCCGAGCGGGACTTCCCCTCGATGTTCGAGCCGGTGCACGGCTCCGCACCCGACATCGCGGGGAAGGGCATCGCCAACCCGCTGGGCGCGATCTGGTCCGCGGCCCTGATGCTCGACCACCTCGGCCACCCCGCCGCGGCCAGGGACATCACGGACGCGATCGCCGCGGTCCTGGCCAAGACCGATGTCCGCACCCGTGACCTGGGCGGAACGGCGACCACCGCCGAGTTCACCGACAAGCTGGTCGAGCTCCTCTGAGGCATCTCTCCCTGCCTCAAGGTGGCACACAGCGTTGACCTGCAGGTTTCCCGGGCTGATAGTGAACGCCACTCCCACGGGACGAACCGGAAGAAAGGAGCGACCTCATGAGCATTGCCAAGCGCGTCGCCGTGATCGGCGCAGGCAGCATGGGCAGCCAGGCCATGTGGCGGCTGGCCGCCCGCGGAGCCGAGGTCATCGGCTACGACCGGTACGCGCCGGGTCACGACCGCGGCGCGGCCGGGGGCGAGAGCCGCATCTACCGAGCCGCCCACCTCGGCGAGCGCGGGTACGTTCCGCTGCTGCGGCTCGCGGACCGGATGTGGGAGCAGCTCCAGGCGGAGACGGGCCGGTCGCTGGTACGCCGCAGCGGCAGCCTGGTGATGGCAGAGACCGCCTCACCGCCCATGCAACTCCTCCTCTCCACCAGCGCCGCCCAAGGGCTGGATCACGAGGTGCTGGACCGGGAGGAACTCGCCCGCCGTTACCCCCAGCACCGGCTCCCGGACGGACACACCGCCGTTCTCGACCGGTTGGGCGCCGTCATCAGACCCGAGGCCTCCATCCAGGCCGCCGCCACCCGCGCCGAACAACTGGGCGCCCGCCTGCACCGCTACACCACGGTGCGCGAGGTCGTCCCCGCGGCCGGCGGCGGGGTGCGGGTCGTCACCGACCAGGGCACGGACCACGTGGACGCCGCCGTGGTGACCGTGGGCCCATGGATCAACACCCTGCTCCCGGACCTCCCCCAGGCCATCGATGTCCGCCGGGTGATCTGCTCCTGGCACCTGCCCACCCGCCACGACTGGTTCGCGGGCGGTGCCCCTCCCTTTGTGCGCGCCACACCCCACGACTGCTTCGGAATCCCGTCGCCCGACGGCATCTCCGTCAAGCTCGGTCTCTCCTTCAAATACCATGCGCCCGTGCCCGAGCCCGAACGGCTCGACCGTACGGTCCGCCCCGAGGAACTCGGCATCTTCCGCGAGCTCATCGGTGAACTCATGCCCGACCTGAACCCCGACCCCATCAGGATGTCGGCCTACATGGAGGGCTACACCAAGTCCGGAAACCCGCTCGTCGGTCATCTCCCCGGCGAGGACGACATCATCGTCCTGGCCGGGTTCTCCGGCAGCGGCTTCAAGCTCTCGCCCGCGATGGGCGAGATCGCCGCCGACCTGGCGCTCGACGGCACCACGGAGCACCCCATCGACTTCCTCGCCCCGGCGGGAGTCGGCGCCACCTGACCCGGGACGAGCGTCGACGACATCGCCCCGCACCCCCGCACCCCCACACTCCGCACCCCATCCCGACATCCCTGTCATGGGCATGCCTGAAATCGGGGTTGCCCGCAACCAGTTCCCCGCAGCAAGAAAGTGAGCACTCCCATGCCCATTCCCTCGTTCCAGTGGCGCCCGAAGTACGTCTCGTTCGACTGCTACGGCACGTTGATCGACTGGCCGATGAACCCCATCACGCGTGAGCTCGTCGGTGACCAGATCCCCGCCGAGCACTGGGACCAGTTCGTCAAGGAGTTCCGCGGCTACCGCTACGACTCGGTCTGCGGCGAGTACAAGCCCTACGAGCAGACACTGCAGGACGCCTTCGAGGGCGTCTGCCGCAAGTGGGGCATCAAGGCCGCCCCGGACGCCGGCAAGCGGCTCGGCGACGGCGTCCGCAGCTGGGGCCCGCGCGCCGATGTGCCGGCACCGCTGAAGAAGATGGGCGAGAACTACAAGCTGGTGATCCTCTCCAACGCCGACAACTCCTTCCTCGCGGAGAGCGTGCCCCGGCTCGGCGCGGACTTCCACGCGGTCTTCACCGCGGAGCAGGCCGGCTGCTACAAGCCCCGCTACGCCGCGTTCGAGTACATGCTCGACCAGCTCGACGCGTCCCCTGAGGACTTCGTGCACGTCTCCTCGCACACTCGCTACGACCTGCTGCCGATGCACGACATGGGCTTCCGCAACCTCGTCCTCCTGGACCGCGGCAGCGACCCGGTCACCCACGGATACGACTACGTGACGGTGAAGTCCCTGGACGAGCTCAACACCATGCTCGGCATCTGACCCGCGACGCACAACTGTCCCGCACCGACACCTTCAAGGAGCCGCAGTCCATGTCGGCGACGCCCGCGTAGAACTCGCAGTACCGGGCCGAGGGCGACGTCTCCTGCCGCATCCTCGACCCGGCCGACAGCGGGGAGCACACGGCCCCCGCTGTCGGCCGACGGGCGGATCCCCTACGGCATGCACGGCCTCACCGCCGTCCCCGGCAAGGAACTGGCCTCCTGGCCGTCCCTTGGGACTCCGACACGGCCACGCGGCCCGACACCCTCCGCCCCCGGTCAGGGCGTCGGTTCCGAACGAGGCGGCTCGCCGCCTTGGACCCAGCTCCAGCTGCCGCTCTTTCCACGTCCCCAGCCGCTTCCCTTCTCGCGGCCGGCACCACCAGGAGGCACACCATGAAAGATGCCCGAATCGACCGCAGACTGTTCCTGCGAGGAATAGGCGGGGTTACGGCGGGCGTCGCCGCCGCGACCACCCTCAGCGCCTGTGGCACCGGCACCAGCCGTGTCTCGCCCGGCGAAGGCAAGGGCGGCAGCAAGACGGTAATCGTCCGCGACAGCGGCGGTTCCTACGGCGCCGCCCTGCAGAAGGCGATCTACACGCCGTTCACGCAGGAGACCGGTATCCAGGTCAAGGTACTGAACCTGGACAACGCCCCACTGCTCGCTCAGATCAAGCAGGGCCGGCCGCAGTGCGACCTCATCAACGACTCGATGATGTCTTTCACCAAGTACGTGGCCGAGGACGCCCTGGAGGCGCTGGATCTCGACCGGGTCAAGAGCGTGAAGAGCGCGAAGATCCCCAAGGCCCAGATCACCGACCATGCCATCGGCCACAGCTTCTACGGCCAGTGCATCGCCTACCGCACCGACGCCTTCGGCGGCCGCAAGCCCGAGTCGTGGGCGGACTTCTTCGACACCAAGGCGTTCAAGGGCGGCCGTGCGATGTGCAGCCCGGACGGTGACCTGCCGGAGCTGGAGTTCGCGCTGCTGGCCGACGGCGTGCCGATGGACAAGCTGTACCCCCTCGACGTTGACCGCGCGTTCAAGGTGCTGACCGAGCTGCGGGGTGACATCAAGAAGTTCTGGGACAGCGGGCCGCTGCCGGGTGTGCTGCTCAGCCGTCAGGAGGTCACCATGACCACCGTCTGGGACGGCCGGATTGCCGACCTGCAGAAGCAGGGCGTCCCGGTGGAGCGGCAGCTCAACGGCATCCGCCGCCAGTTTTCCGGCTACGCCATCGCCAAGGGCGCGGCGAACGTGGACAACGCCTACAAGCTCATGGACTTCTCGCTGCGCGCCGAGAGCCAGGCCGCGCTGGCCAAGGCCTTCCCGTCGAACCCGGCTTCCCCGCTGGCCTACGCCAAACTCACCGAGGAGCAGCGCAACGCGCTCGCGGGTGCGCCGAAGTACTACGACAAGGGCTTCGACGCGGACATCGACTGGTGGCTGAAGAACGAAGCGGCCGTCACCAAGCGCTGGCTGGAGTGGGCTCGTGGCTGAATTCGGTGTTGCCACACCGTCTGTCGAGGTGGCCGGCGTCAAGCCGGCCGCCGCGGCCGGCAAAGCGCTGTCGGTGGTGGCCCTGCGCAAGACATACGGGGACGTCGTCGCCGTGGACGATGCGTCGATGGAGATCGCGGCGGGTGAGTTCGTCACCTTCCTCGGCTCCTCGGGGTCGGGCAAGACCACGACGCTGATGATGATCGCCGGGTTCTGCGAACCCGACTCCGGCACCATCACCGTCGGCGGCCGGGACGTCACCCGCCTCGCGCCGCAGAAGCGGAACCTCGGTTTCGTCTTCCAGCAGTATCTGCTCTTCCCGCACATGACGGTCGCTGAGAACGTCGCTTTTCCGCTCACGCTGCGCGGAGTGGGCAAGGACGAGATCCGCCGGCGGGTGGGGGAGACGCTGGAGATCGCGGGCCTGTCCGGGTTCGGCGGCCGCAAGCCGCGTGAGCTGTCCGGTGGTCAGCAGCAGCGTGTGGCCCTGTGCCGGGCGCTGGTCTACCGCCCGCCGGTCATCCTCATGGACGAACCGCTCGGCGCGCTGGACAAAAAGCTGCGTGACCAGCTGCAGGTGGAGATCAAGACCATCCAGCAGGAACTGGGCCTGACCGTCATCTATGTGACGCACGATCAGGAGGAAGCGCTGGTGATGTCGGACCGTATCGCGGTGATGCGCAACGGTCTGATCGAGCAGTTCGACACCCCCCGCGAGCTGTTCGAGCGGCCCAGGACCCCCTTTGTGGCGGACTTCCTCGGTGCGGCGAACTTCCTGCCCGGCCGGGTGGACAAGCACGACGGCGAGCACACCCTGGTCCGCCTGGACAACAGCGGCGGCCTGCTCAAGGCCCGCCGCCACCAGCTGGCCCCCGGCACGCAGGTCAAGGTCGCGGTGCAGCCGGGCCGGCTGCGGGCCAGCGCCACAGACGACGGCTTCTGTACCGGCACGGTCGAGACCGCCACCTACGTCGGCACCTTGGTCCGCGCGGGCGTGCGCATCGACGGCAAGGACGCGCCCCTGCTGCGCCTGGAGGTCCCGGCCGGCCGCGGACCCGTCGCCGGTGAGCGGGTCGGGATCACCGCCGACCCCGACGACGTCAACCTCTTCCCCGCCGAACAGGACGGGTGAGCCATGGCCACCCTCACCGCCACCGCACCCGCCCGTCCGCGCAAGCTCCTCGCCTCGCGCCGCACAAGGGTCGGCATCCTCTACGCCCTGCCGGTCGTCGTCTACCTGCTGGTGCTGTTCATCTACCCGATCTTCAGCACCCTGCTGCTCAGCCTGAAGGACGCCGACGGATCGTTCACCCTGCACTGGTACGCCGACGCGCTGACCGGCGTCAACCTCTCCGTGCTGATCACCACGCTGCGGATCTCCGCCGAAACAGCCGTGCTGAGCCTGGTCTTCGGCTTTGTCCTGGCCAATGCCATCACCCGGCTCAAGCCCATCCTGGCGGGCCTTGCCATGCTGGTCGTCGTCGTGCCGCACTTCATCAGTGCCCTGGTGCGCACCTACGGCTGGATCATCATGCTCGGCGACAAGGGCCTGGTGAACGAGACCCTCGCGTGGGCACCGGGCGCCCCGTTCCAGCTGCTCTACAACGAGTTGGGCGTGGTCATCGGCACCACCTCCATGATGCTGCCCTACACCGTGCTGCTGCTGTACGGGGTGATGCGCGGGGTGGACCGCCGGCTGCTGGCGGCCGCGTCCAGCATGGGCGCGGGACGCGTGACCATCTTCCGCCGGGTGTATCTGCCGCTGGTCGCCCCGGGCCTGGCCAGTGCCGGACTGCTCAGCTTCATCCTGTCGCTGGGCTACTACATCACCCCGGCCCTGATGGGCGGACCCAACCAGACGATGATCGCCACCCTCATCAACCAGCAGGTCACCAAGGAGAACCAGTGGAACGGGGCCGCCGCGCAAGGCGTGATCCTGCTGGTCCTCACCCTGGCCGGACTGCTGCTGGTCAAGGCCGTCAGCTCCCTGGGCGCCAGCCGTAAGAAGAGGAGTGGGTCCTGATGGAGCTGCGCAGCAGCCTGGTCGGGCGGATCGCCCTGACCGCCGTGGCCACCGTGATCCTGCTGTTCCTGGCGCTGCCGATCGTCGTCATCCTCGTCACCTCCTTCAGCGACAACGCCTTCGCCGCCTTCCCGCCCGAGGCATGGACGCTGAACTGGTACAAGGCCCTGTTCGCCGACGGCAGCAAATGGCCCGCCGCACTGTCCCTGTCCGCCCTGATCGCCGCCCTGAGCACCGTGTTCTCGCTGGTCATCGGGGTGACCGCGGCGACCGCGCTGGTCCGCAGCGAACTCCCGCTGCGTTCGGCGGTGTTCGCCCTGGTCCTCGGACCGCTGGTCATCCCGCAGATCGTCACCGCGCTCGGTTTGTTCCTGTTCTTCGAGCCGGCCGCGATGCTGGGCAGCCCGATCGCCATCGCGCTGGGTCACACCGTGCTGGCCTCGCCGATCGCGGTCCTCATCCTGATCGCGACACTGCGCGGCATCGACGAACGCCTGGAGGACGCCGCGGCCAGCATGGGCGCGGGCCGGCTGACGATCGCCCGGCGCATCACCTTCCCGCTGGCCGCGCCGGGCATGATCGCAGCCGCGATCTTCTCCTTCATCACCAGCTTCGACGAGTTCTACATCTCCCAGTTCCTCTCCTCCGTCGACACCGTCACCCTGCCCGTGCGGGTCTACAACTCCCTCACCTTCGAGATCGACCCCAGCGTGACCGCGGTCAGCGCGATCCTCACCGCCTTCGCCATCCTCGCCCTGGGCCTGGTGGCCCTGGTGCGCTGGCTCGGCTCCGGACGGCAGGACTCCCTGATCTCGGTCGAGAACACGGTGGGAGTCGCCAACCCGGGAGGCGAGGCCGTATGACCACCGGCGACGCCACCGCTCAGCGGCACCTGCTGCACACATGACCGCCAACGGCTCGCTCAGCCCCAGGGCGAGGATCTCCTCGTCGTCCAGCGAGGGGAGAGCCCGTACATCGACGACGCGGACGGCAGGCGCTTCATCGACGGCCTGTGGGGGCCGGCCCGCGTCGGCCTGGCCGTCGACCTGATCCCGCGCCGACTGCGCGAGACCGGCCTCCTCGTCCGCGTCCGCAACCGCTTTGTGCCGCTGATCGGATCCAGCCCTCGCTGATCAGCGACCGCAGCCCCGTCGCCGGGCTCCTGGTGGTGCCCGGCCGCGCCCCGCCCCCTTCGAAACTCCCCGCTAAGGACCCGACATGAAGACGATTCCCTACTGGATAGAAACCGCAGGGGCGTTTCCCGACCGGTCCGGCAAGCCGCTGACCGAGGACACCGACCTGGTGGTCGTCGGCGCCGGCCTGACTGGCCTGTCCACCGCCCTGCACTCCGCCCGCAAGGGCGCCCGTGTCACCCTCGTCGAGAAGGGCCAGATCGGCTCCGGTGCCTCCGCCCGCAACGGAGGCATGGCCAATCTGGGCTTCACCATCGGCGTACGCCAGGCCATCCGCCGGTACGGACCCGAACGGGCCCGCGAGATCTACAACTCCTACGGCGAGGCCGTGGACACCGTCGAGCGGCTCGTGAACGAGGAGTCCATCGACTGCCAGTTCCGCCGTGTCGGACGCCTGGCCCTCGCCTCCCGCCCCGCTCACTTCGAGAGCCAGACGGCCCAGCAGCGCGCCCTGGCCAAGCACTTCGGACACGAGACCACGCTGATCGGCAAGTCCGAGCTGCGTTCCGAGATCGGATCCGACGCCTACCACGGCGGCCTGCTCGACCCGTTCAGCGCCGCCCTGCACGTCGGCCGCTTCGTGCGCGGGATGGCCGAGGCGTGCGAGCGCACCGGTGTCGAGATCCACGAGCGCAACGCGGCCATCGGCGTGCGGCGTACCGCCACCGGCCGGTACGAGGTCAGCACCGAGCGCGGTGTGATCCGTGCCGGGCAGGTCATGATGGCCACCGACGCCTACACCGACAACAACTTCCCCTGGCTGCGCCGCCAGCAGGTCTGCGTGGGCAGCTTCATCATCGTCACCGAGCCGCTGGGCGAGGAGCTCGCCCGGGACATCATCCCCAAGGCCCGCCTCCTCGTCGACTCCAACAAGGTCTGCCACTACTTCCGGCTCACCCCGGACAACCGGCTGCTGTTCGGCGGCCGCGCCCGCTTCGCACCGTCCGACCCCACTTCGGACAAGAAGAGCGGACAGGTCCTGTTCCGTGATATGTGCGCGACCTTCCCCCAGCTCTCCCGCACCAAGATCGAATACCTGTGGGGCGGCTCCGTCGGCTTTGCCATGGACCGCATCGTGCACGCCGGTCAGACCGAGGACGGCGTCTACTACTCCATGGGCTACTCCGGCCACGGTGTGCAGATGGCCACCCACATGGGGCACGTCATGGCCGAGGTGATGGACGGCCACCCCGAGGTCAGCCCCGTCCGCGACATCGCCCCGCCCCGCATCCCCCTCTACAACGGCACCGCCTGGTTCCTGCCCTTCGCCGGCGCCTACTACAAGACGCTGGACCGCATCCGCTGACCGGTCGACAGCCTGCCTGGGCAGCACCGGAAGCCAAGAAGGTCCTCGCACCGACCGCGCGTGGCCCAACCGCTCAGCACAAGGGCCTGTTGCCCGCCGAGAGACTCACCGACCTGCTGCGCGCCGTGACCGTGGAGCGCAGCCGTCAGGCCCTGGTCCCCGGATGCACGACGAACCTGGTTGAACTCGACCCGGTGACGCCGGGTATGTCCGTTCTCGATTCACATCGACCCCGAAACCAATAGAGGAAAAAAGCATGTCGCTCCTGAAGACCATCGACACCGACCCCTCCTTCGCACCCAGCGAGTCCGGCCCGCTGCCGGAACGCCTGATCTCCGGCGACCCGACGTACAAGACCTGGGCCCAGGACACCGCCCGTGACGGAAAGATCAACACGGGCGTCTGGGAAGCCACGCCCGGCGAGACGCGCTCGATCAAGGGCGAGACCTTCGAGTTCTGCCACATCCTCTCCGGCGTCATCGAACTCACGCCGGAAGGCGGCGAGCCGGTGATCTACCAGGCAGGCGACAGCTTCGTCATGAAGCCGGGCTACGTCGGTGTCTGGAAGACCATCGAAACCGTGCGCAAGATCTACCTGACCGTGTCGTAACGCCGACGCCTCACCCCGCAGGGCACGATCGGCGTCGGGACCTCTCGCGACGGCAACCTGCCCAGTAGACACATGTCCTCGATGCCCCGAGGACCGCGCTGAGGCAGAAATGCGGCTCAGAGACGGGGTATGCGCCGATGGGACCGGCGGCTGCCGCCCGGTCCCATCCGTACTGCTCGACGTCGCCGCGTGGAAAGCAGACGGGCACACGGAGGCCCAGATCGAAGAGGCCCTCCGTGCGCCCGCGGCCCGCAGGCGGTGGGTGGCCAAGCACACCGCCAGTTCTCCAGCGCCCCGCGCAGACGGCAGCGGACCGTGGCGGCCGGCTCGACGGCATGGTCCGGCCGAGCGTGCGAAGCACCGTAAGCGCAACGGTGCGCACCACAAGCAGAAAGCCACCGGCAGCTTCAATCCTGGTGATCTCACCGCGCGGGATCCATCCGCGACTGCCAAGCGTGGAGAACTGCATCCGATCAGGTCGAGAAGCGTTCGGCCATATCCGTTCCGGTGTCGTTCTCCGGGCGCGGGCGCGGGCGGTGAGGCGGGCGGGCAGGTGGTCGCTTCAGCGGATCGTTTGCCGGCTCGGCGGCGACGAGTTCGGGCTCGTCGTGCAGGAGAGGGTGCAGGCGTCGAGATCGGCGGCGATCGTGGCGGCCAGCACCCAGGCGGCGTTCATCTGCCAGGACCTCGAGGGCAGCAGCCCAAGGCTGACCCGTTTTATCGCCTTCACAGTGTCCTCGACCTCGGCGTGATCAAGGTAGCGGGCGTCTACGAACCACACCTGCCTGGAGCCGGGAACTCCGGAAAGCCCGTGGTGAGCGGGGATGTTCGTGGCGAGGATCTGGTAGCGCCGACCGGTGTGTCTCTCGAAGCCGGTCAGCTTCTTCGTATCCCGCCGTGAGGGCTTGAGCCGGCGCACGATCAGCCGCATCCCGGTCGGCCAGCCGGTCAGGTCTGGTCAACTCGGCGACATGGCAGGAAACCATGTCGCCGCAGGTCGCTTGAGCTCGTGGACCTTGCCGTCCTGCCGCAGCGCGGCCGTCCACACCTTCTCCGGCAGCAGCGCGATGGCCTGCTCGTCCGTGGCGTTGACGGCCCAGCCGGTCACCCAGCGCACCCGGCGCCGGCTCGTGGACAGCTGGTGGAGATGATCGAGCAGGGCGTGGCTGGAGGCCGCGCCGTCGACCTGTACCAGCAGCTTCGACCACAGCGGCAGCGGAGCTGCCGAACTGCGAGGCCAGGACCCGTCTTGTGGTCGGTAACGTCGTTGGGCGGGGCGGGGCGGGGCGGGGCGGGGCGGGGCGGGCCGGGCCGGGCCGCAGCAGCATGGCGACGCACTCACGGGTGTTGGCCACCCACGCACTCAGCGGCATGTGACCGAAGCTGCCCCTTGAAGGTGCCCGCCGCGTCTTCCTTGTGGCCGGTGCAGGTGACGATGGTCGTGTCCAGGTCGAGGACGTACCAGTTGGCCGGCTCACGGCCGCACACCGAGATCCGGGGGAAGCCGCCGGGTCGCAGGGCGAGCAGCGTCCACACCACGCGGCGTATCGCGGCGTGGGCGCGCTCGATCCGGGCCCGCGACGGGGGCGTCGATCGCCGCGAGAGCACGGCGCGAAGTGCTGTCCGAGACCGTTCGGCCGAACACCGCCCGCCAGTGGTACTGGAGTTGCTCGGCTGCGAAGTGTTCGTCGCACCGGGCACGATTGCGCAGGCGAGCTGGACCAGCGCCGTGCCCCGGTTCCGCCGGTCGGGCGCGGTGCCCCTCGGCAACGCCGCGTTCAGCGCAGTGGCCAGGCCGACGCGGGTGGCAACCTTCCGCAGCAGCACCGCCCGCGTGCCCGATCAGCTTCTTGCCGTCGGCCCCCAGGGCAAGCCGATGATCCCAGCCGGTACTCCTCACCCGTTGGGTGCCTCTTCCTCGCGGTCTTCTTGATCTGGACAGTCCAGATCATCGCAGGCGGGAGGCACCCTTCTGCTGTCAGGGCGTCAGGCGATCGTTCAGCTGGCTTCATGAGCCGGTGCTACAGACAGTCAGGCGCGCCCCATCCACAGATCTGACAATTTTCCGGTCGCGCCACTGCCCAGAGAGTCGAGCTCGGCGCGCAAGGGGATCAATGCACCACGTCACTGATGTGGTTGATGCAGACGACCTTGGGCTGGGTCATCTCCTCGAAGGCGAAGCGCACGCCTTCGCGGCCCATGCTGCCGTACTTGAACCCGCCGAACGGCATGGCGTCGAAGCGGTAGTCGGACGAGTCGTTGATCATGACTCCGCCGGCTTCCAGCTGCTGGGCCGCGGTCAGGGCGCGGTCCAGGCGGGAGGTGAAGATGCCGGCGTGGAGGCTGTAGTCGATGGCGTTGGCCTGCTCGATGGCGTCCTCGAAGGACGTGAACGGCTGCAGCACGACGACCGGGGCGAACACCTCCTCCTGCCAGATCGAGCAGGTCGCCGGGACGCCTTCGAGGACGGCCGGCGTGTACAGGGCGCCGGTGGCGTTGTTGCCGCACAGCAGCACGGCGCCTTCGGCCACCGCCGTGTCGACCTTGGCCCGGGTGGCGGCCGCGGCCTCCTGCGTGATCATGGGGCCGACGTCGGTGCGCTCGTCGAGCGGGTCGCCGACGCGCAGCAGCCTGGTGCGGGCGACGAACGCGTCACGGAAGCGTTCGTAGACCTCGGCCGCGATCAGGATCCGCTGGGTGCCGATGCAGTTCTGGCCCGCGGCCCAGAAAGCGCCGGAGACACAGGAGGCGACGGCCTCGTCGAGGTCGGCGTCGTCCATGACGATGACCGGGGCGTTGCCGCCGAGGTCCATGGCGAGCTTCTTCAGGCCGGCGGTGCGGGAGATGGCCTCGCCGGTGGCGAAGCCTCCGGTGAAGGACACCATGCGCACGTCGGGAGCGGCCACGATCGCGGCGGCGATGCCGGCATCGCCGTTGACGACGGTGACGATCTCCTCGGGCAGACCGGCCTCGATGAGCGTGTCGACCAGGCGCAGCGCGGACAGCGGCGTCAGCGCGGACGGTTTGAGGATGACCGCGTTGCCGCCGGCGATGGCCGGGCCGAGTTTGTGGGCGACCAGGTTGAGGGGGTCGTTGAACGGGGTGATGGCGGCGATGATGCCCAGTGGTTCGCGGGTGAACCAGCCCTGCCGTTTCTCCGACCCCTCATACGAGTCGAAGGGGATGACCTCGCCGGCGTTGCGTCGTGCCTCTGCCGCGGACAGGGACAGGGTGTTGACCGCGCGGGCGACTTCCTTGCGGGCCTGGACGATGGTCTTGCCCGCCTCGCTGACGATCAGCTGGGCGAAGGACTCGGAGCGCAGCTCGATCAGGCGGGCGGCGCGTTCCAGGACCGCGGCTCTGGAAGCGCGGGACAGGGCGGCCGCGGTGCGGCGCCCGCACCTGGCCTGCTGCAGGATGCTGCCGATGGCGCCTGCGTCGGCGGTGGGGACCGAGGCGATGACCTCGCCGGTGTAGGGGTTGTGCACGGGCGCCGTGTCGGCGCCCAGTTCGATGCCGGGGGGTACGACGGTGTCAGACACGGTGAGTCTCCTTCAGTACGGGGCACGTGGGCGCGGCGTAGTCGTCGGCGTGGCGCTGGTGGATGGCGGTGAGGTCCGACAGCAGGGCGTAGGCGGTCTCGATGCGGCCGGCGCCGGGCCCGGACACCGCGACGGTGCCGAGGAGGCTCGGGACGTGGACGTCGATGGTGCCTCGGGCGCCCGCTCGCCCGCCGCCGATGCGGGCCACGGCCTCATGGGCGGCGACCCTGGCGGCCGGGTCGGCGGTGAGGAGTTGTGCGGTGGAGGTCATGTCAATCACTTGCTTTCCTCTGCTCGCAGTCGCGGTAGAACGGCTGCCAGATGCGCTGCGAGACCAGGACGCCGCCCAGCGGGGCGTAGCCGGAGGTGATGCCCTTGGGGAAGGTGACCAGGTCGGGGTCGAGGCCGTACCGCTCATCCTCGTGCGCTTTCTGCTCGGTGGCTGCGGTAGTCGTGGAGCCAGCCAAGACCGTCGCTCGTGCCGGCGCGGGGGCGGTACTCGCAGCCGGTCCACCCGTCGAAGCCCAGCTCGTCGACCACGTCGAGCAGGTGGCGGACGTTGAACTCACCCTGGTCGGGCTCGCCCCGGTCGGGCACGCCCGCGATCTGCAGATGACCGACCCGGCCGGTCGGCAGGTCGCGGCGCAGTGTCGTGGTGAGGTCGCCCTCGACGATCTGGCAGTGGTAGAGGTCGAGTTGCACCTTGAGATGGGAGGCTCCTACCTCCTGCACCACGGCGTGGGCCTCGGCCTGGGTGCTCAGGAAGTACCCCGGCATGTCTCGGCCGTTGATCGGCTCGATCAGGATGTCGACGCCCGCCGCGGCGGCCCGTTCCGCGGCCCAGGCCAGGTTGGTCAGGTAGGTGTCGCGGTGCTTGGCCCGCTCGGCCGGTGTCGCGTCCGGTCGGAGAAGCCCGGCCATCAGGTGCACCCGAGGGCAGCCCAGCACCCCCGCGTACTCCAGCGCCCGGTCCACTCCGGAACGCACCTGCGCCTCACGTCCGGGCAGTGCCGCCATCCCGCGCTCTCCGGATTCCCACGCCCCTGCAGGTGCGTTGAAGAGCACCTGCATCAGGCCGTGGTCGTCGAGCCGGCGGCGCAGCTCGGCGGCGTCGTACGCATAGGGGAAGAGGTACTCGACCCCCTGGAAGTTATCAGCCGAGGCCGCGGCGAAGCGGTCGAGGAAATCGTGCTCGTTGTACATCATGGACAGGTTCGCTGCGAACTTCGGCATGCTGGCTCCTGTGTTCCGGCCGGGGACGGCCACGGTCAGTGGTTCGATCACCTCGCTCCGCAGCCTCCCTGCCATTGCGTGGTCTCCGAGGCCCTCTCCGTGGCATGGGCAGGTTCAGCCGTCTGCTCGTGCAGCACACGCACCGCGTTCTCCGTTCCGCTGCGCGGGCTGGAGAGCACGGGCTTGCCGACCGCTTCGGCGATGGCGGGAGCCAGCGGTGCCATGGACGCCTGGGCCAGCACGATCACGTCGACCTCCTTGGCCAGCGCCCGTGCCCCGTCCAGCACCATCGCGTCGTGGCGGTCGCGGTCACCGGACATCAGCACCGAGAAGGCGCCCTCGCAGAGCAGCTCCTGGACGGTGATGTCGCGGCCGGCCGCCCGGGCCTTCTCCTCGACGAGGGCACGGGTCGGCGGCAGCGTCGTGGGGACCGTGGCAAGGACGCCGATGGCGCCCGCGGTCTCGACCGCGGACGCGGCCATCGCGTCGTCGATCTTGATGATCGGGATGGAGACCAGGCGTCGGGCCACGTCGATGGCCGGACCGACCGAGGAGCAGGCGGAGAAGATGACGTCGGCGCCCGCGGCCTGTGCGGCCTGAGCCAAGTGCACCATGCGCTGCGTGCTGGCAGGCGAGACCTCACCGTCGCGCATCACGGCAGCGAGCACGTCGCTGTCGACGAAGTGCAGGACCTTGGCGTCCGGCGCGAGTTCCGAGAGGTACTCGTTGATGACCGAATCGGCGTCGACGAACAGCAAACTGGTGTGCAACACGGCGATCGAGGCAATGGTGGACATGATGTCTCCAACAGGGTGCGGGTATCGGCCCGCGTGCCCAGGAGGGCACGAGAGCGCGGGACAGAGCGGTGCGAACCGCGCGCAGCGCGCACGGCCGGGGGCGCACGACGGTCTTGTGTCTGGCGGTGTGGTGCGGCGAGGGCAGCGGGGCTTAATCAGGTCACGCGTGCGTTCCCTCGGCGCGGGGGCTCAGGCGGCCGATGACCTCCAGGGCGGCGCGGCGGACCGCGTCGCGGCCCGCCGCCCACAGGGAGACGACGTCGGCACCGGGCAACGCGGACGGGAGGGTCACGCGGGTGGCCTCCAGATAGGCGCGGCGCAGTTCGGCGTTGACGTTGACCTTGGCGACGCCTCGGGCCAGGGCGCCGTGCAGCTCCTCGACGGGCAGACCGCTGGCGCCGTGCAGGACGAGCGGGACGGTTACGGCCTCGTGGATCGCGGCCAGCCGCTCCAGGTCCAGGCGCACCGGGTGCTCGGTGAAGCCGTGGACGTTGCCGACGGCGACGGCGAGTGCGTCCACGCCCGTCGCGGCCACGAATTCGGCCGCCTGCCGCGGGTCGGTCATCGCCGCGGTGTGCGCGACGGCGTCGGTGGATACGTCCTCGTCGCCGGGGAGGGCACCGAGTTCGGCCTCCACCCAGGCGCCGTGGTCGCGGGCCCGGCGGACCGCCTCCTTCGTCAGCGCCATGTTCTCGGCGAACGGCAGGTGGGAGCCGTCGATCATGACGGAGGTGTAGCCCGCCTCGAGGCAGGCGGTGATCTCGTCCAGGTCCCGGCTGTGGTCGAGGTGCACTCCGAGAGGGGCCGTGGAGCGCGCGGCGGCGTCCAGCGCCAGCCGCATCAGGGCCTCGCGGCCGGCGTGCTTGAAGGGACTGGAGCCCGCCTGGATGACGACCGGCTGCCCGGCGGCCTCGGCGGCGGCCGTGATGCCCTGGACGGTCTCCAGGTTGTAGGCGACGAACCCCGGAAGGGCGTGACCGGCGGTTGCGGCCTCCTTCAGGGCATCGGTTCCGTGCAGCAGCATCAGGCGCTCCTGAGCAGGTCGAGGGCGTCGGCGAGGGCGTCCGCGCCCCCGACGTTCCCGGCGAAGACGATGTAGGGGATGCCGGCGGCGGGGCCGTCCACGGGCTCCCAGAGCGAAACGATGCCCGGCAGCAGGGTGCCCCGGGCCCAGGCACGGCGGATCCGAAGGCCGTGGGTGGCGGTGTCGCTGGAGGTGATACCACCCTTGGCGACGACGAAAGCGGGCCGCCGCGTGGCGTTGACCTGGCGCACGGCCTCGACGAGCGCGGCGGAGACCTTGCGGGAGATCGCCAGACTGTCATCCGCGTCGGCACCCGTCACCAGCACGCGAGAGGTGCGGATCACCGCGTCGGCCGAGTCCAGCGCGCCGACGGCCGCGGCCGCGACCTCGGCGATGTGGGCGTCACGCCGCTCCTCGTCGAGCAGCAGGGCCACGTCCAGCTCGTACTCGGCGATCCCGCCTCGCTCCCGCAGCCGGTCCAACTGCCGTGACGTCAGCGCGACATGTGACCCCACGACGATGAGACCGTGCGGTGCGTCGCCGCGCAGCGGGCGCAGTTCGGCCGGGGTGAGCGGTGCCCGCCCGGCCTGTCCGGCGCGGGCCCTGACGAAGGACGGCCCCACCCGGTACAGCAGCCGCGTGCCGTTCTCCTCCGCCTCCGCGAGGGCCAGGGCGAGCACGCGCAGGTCGTCGTCGCACACCGCGTCGACCACGGCCACCCGTCCGCCGCGCAGCGAGGACAGCAGCCGCGCCGTGTGCCCGGGGCCGCCGGCGCGCAGGTCGTCGAGGGTGACGCACAGGACCTCGGCCGCGGGGACGCGCCCGCCCGTCTTCTCCTCGACCCACTCGGGCAGCGACGAACTGCGGTAGCCGAAGGTGGCGTCACGGGCGAACTCGCTCATCCCGACCGGGACCAGCCCGTCGGCCGTCCGCATCCAGTGGCGGGAGCCGACCGTAAGCCGGCCCGCCTCGATGTAGGCGGGGACCAGCACCACTCCGTCCAGAGCTTTGCCGTCCAGCTCGGTGAGCTCCTCGGCGAGGACGTCGGTCTCCAGCGGGAAGTGGCCGCGCAGCGTCGAGTCGCCACGGCTGGCCAGGACATAACCGGTGCCCTCGGCCGCGGCGGCCGCGTGCAGGGCGCGGACCACCTCGCGGTTGCGCGCGGCGGCGTCATCAGCAGGCAGGCTGCGGGTGTTGGTGAGGACGAAGAAGACGCCACTGTCCTGGCGCAGCGCCCAGCGCAGGTCCTCAACCGTCCAGGACGTCAGGACGGGCACGTCGGCGACCGTCTGAGTGCCGGTGGGATCGTCGTCGAGGACGACGAGACGGGGACCGCCGGATACCCGGGCGGCCACTTCCGCGGCGCTCACCTCACGGACCGGGGGCAGCCCTTGAAGCACCGCTGCTTCGGGAACGGGCCGCGTCTGGGCATGGAGGGGTGGGGGCATGGCGAATTCCTGCTCCATTACGGGTAGTTGGGGGAGGGGGGAACGTCAGTCACACCAGGGCTTGACCGGGTCCCGCGACGGCCTCGGGACGGAGCAGCCCGGCGAGGTCCCCGGCGGGCAACAGGCCCTTGTCCAGGATGAGTTCGGCGACCCCGCGTCCGGTGGCGAGAGCCTCCTTGGCGATGCCGGTGGCCGCCTCGTAGCCGATGTACGGGTTGAGGGCGGTGACCAGGCCGATCGAGTTCTCCACCGCCGCTGGCATCGCCTGGGTGTTGGCCGTGATCCCCGCGACGCACCGCTCGGCCAGGGCCAGGCACGCGCGCTGAAGATGCGTGACGCTCTTCGAGAGGGAGTGCCAGATGACAGCGAAAGCCCGGTGATCTGCGACAAGTGGCGCCGCACCGACTCGGCGTAGCCGGCGGGGGCGTTGAGACCGGTGCCGATCGCGGTGGCACCGAGGTTGATCTCGTGAATCAGCTGCAGGTCGTGCTCGCTGCGGTGTGCTACGGCGGTCATGGCAGGCCGGGCCTTCTCTCGGAGCGTGTTCAGCGTGCGGGTGCGTGGCGTGCGGCAAGGGGGCGGGCGAGCACGACCCGCAGGGGCGGTGGGGACTTGCCACGATCACGCCGCGAAAAGTCTGGGCACTGTCACCGCCGTCGGTATCGGCTCAGAACGACTTATCCTTCGCCTTGTCGCAGGCGCCGCCGGACGGCAGGAACCAGGCGGTGGCGTCGTGGAAGGGGACGGGCACCTTCGCCGAATCGCCGGGTGTGCGTCACGCCCTCGGCCCCGCGATGCCGTCGCCGGGGACGAGGGCGAGGCGGTGGTTCTGGTTCGTCATACGGCCGATTGCAGCAGCGGGCGGGGCAGCGCGTCCAAGACTCAATCCCGATGTGCCTTATAAGGCAGCCCTATAAGGCGGCTCTATCGCGCGTGGACGCCCGCGTCCTGGACATGAGCCGGAAAACACCTTGGACATCGCCCTCGTCGCCCGCCGCGGTATCCCTGTCGTCCGCGGCCGCCGCGTTCGTCACGGACGCGACCTCGACCACCGACAGGTGATAGGCCCCGCTTATAAGGCAGATCCGCTTTGCGTCTTGGACGCCCCACGGACCACCCTGTTGCAATCGACGCCATGACGACGAACCACCGGATGGCCCTGATCCCGGGCGACGGCATCGGCGCCGAGGTACTGCCCCCGGCACAGCAGGTGCTCGATGTTCTCGGCCGCCGCCACGGCTTCAGCCTGTCCTACACGTCGTACGACTGGTCATGCGAGCGGGCGAGGAGGCCGGTCTCGCGCAGTCGGCGCGGGATCAGATCGACGACCAGGCCGACGCGGGCCGGCCCCCACAGGCCGGCGATGTGGTGCCTGCCGTCCGCGTCGTCGATGTACGGGCTCTCCCCTCGTTGGACGACGAGGAGATCCTCGCCCTGGGGGCTGAGCGAGCCGTTGGTGGTCATGTGTGCAGCAGGTGCCGCTGAGCGGTGGCGGCGCCGGTGGTCCTACGGCCTCGCCTCCCGGGTTGGCGACTCCCACCGTGTTCTCGACCGAGAGCAGCCCAGTCCGTCACCTTGAGCAGGCGCTGCTGAGGGGCACCACGTTCCTCGGTTCAGTGTCGGCCTTCCGTCATGGAGCCCACCAGGAGGCGATGGCCAAGGCTGCCGAGCCAACACGTTCGCCCGGCAGAGCGGGATCGAGACCACCCAGGACTCCTCCAGAGACTCGCCGAGCTCAAGGCGAGGGTCGAGAACCAGAGGACACCGCTGGAGCCCGCCCAGGCGCTGCGCGGGGTGCTCGCCGCCAATGCCACCTGGGACGTCATGACCGCCGCCGTGTGCGGTGCCGACCGGTCTCGATGAGCGCTCCGCCTTTGATGGACGGCCCGTGCTGGGCCCGGCCCTGCGGCCGTCGGAGTGGGGGCATCGATGGACGTACCACGCGGGGGAGTGCGCCCCGGGGCGGCGGGCAGGGCCGCCGCGGCTGACACAGGCCCACGGTGAGTGATGAGCGACCTGACGACGAGAGAGAGAACGCACCGATGACCTTCGCGACCACCACCGGTCAGGACGGAACGACCGTCCCCGGTCACACCGGCCAACTGCCGGGCCCGCTCCTCGATCAGGTGCTGCGGCAGTCCTTCGGGCTCGAGGGATACGTCCAGCACCCCCTGGGAGGGGAGGTCGACCAGAACGTCCGGATCACCGGCGACGACGGCACGCGCTACTTCGTACGGGTCACCCGCGCGGAGCCGGACTCGGCCGACGTTCTCTGGCAGAACGCGCTCCTCCAGCATCTGGCCGCCACCGTCCCCGACCTTCCGGTGCCACGGCTGGTCCCGACACACGAGGGGAAGTTCCTTGCCGCCGTCGTCCACGAGGGCCGAACGCACGTGGTCCGCGTGATGAGCTGGCTGGAGGGCCGGGTCCTGGCGGATCTCGACGACCATCCCGCGGCGCTGCTGCGTCAGCTGGGAGAGGCCGCCGGGCGGTTGAGCCTCGGACTCTCCGGCATGGAGCCGCCGGTGGGCCTGGCACCGCACGACTGGGACATGCGCCGGGCCGCTGAGATCGTCGAGGCGTCGCTGGACGCCGTCCGGGAGGCGGACCGGCGGGAGTCGGTGCGCACGATCATGGGCTGGTACGACGAGCTCCTGCCGGCATGGGACCGACTGCCGCACAGC
>NZ_JBVIDX010000032.1:0-90015 GCF_055572155.1 Streptomyces sp. NPDC030814 | reverse complement strand
TAGTTTGCCCCCCCTTTTTTTTGGTTTGGGGGCCCTCTTTTCAGCGGGGGGTTGAGGGGGGGAGAAAGGGGGGGGGGAAGGTGGGGGGCCGGGCTGGCTTTTTCCCCCCCCCCCCACCAAAAGGGGTGAACGGTCGTAACTTTCCCCAGCGGGACGCGTTTCGTCGCGCTAGGAGATCAAATGATTACTTCACGTCAGATCATCGAATGCGCCCGCCGCCCTCGCGCAGCCGATTCGCCCCGACCGCCGAGCCGGCACCGGATCAACTCTCCGGGAACGCCCACGGGTTGGCCTTGCACGTGATGCCGTCATAGGTGAGGAACTTGCTCTGCTGCTGCATGACGGGCGCGAGATCACCGTCCTTGTCGCAGGTCACATGGCTGTAGCCGAGGCGGTGTCCGATCTCGTGGTTGATCAGCATCTGCCGGTAAGCGTGGATGCGGTCGCCGTAGGTCTTCGAACCCTGGGCCCAGCGATAGGCGTTGATCATCACGCGCTCGGTGGCGGCTGAATCGCACGACACGTTGTCCACGGTCGTGTCGAGCCCCGACTTGGCGCACCACACGGCGGTGGTGCCGGGGCTGGCCAGCGTGATCACGAAGTCGGGCTCTCCCGAGGAGATCCGTTCGAAGGTGCGGCCCCCGTTGTGCGCCCAACTACGGTCGTCGTTCAGGGTCTTCTGCACGGCCTCGGCGAACAGCTCCGCGTCGAGACCCAGCCCCTCCTCGACATCGACCCGGTAGCGGTACTTCTGCCCCGTCCCCGGCGCCTTGTCGAAGCCCATGACAGCCTGGAACTTGCCGTTGCCCTCGAGGTCCGCGGCGAGCTCGTACTTCCTGCCCATCTTCTCGTCGTACGAGAGGGGGGTCACGTTCGGCACGCTGGACGGTGTGGGCCGGTCGTCGCTGCGTGAGGTGTCCCGTACGTCGCGGGCGCCGGCGTCGGCGGCCTGCGTCCGCGGGGCTGTGTCGTCCTGGCCGTCGGCGACCTGACCGCCGACGATGACAGCGAGCACGGTGGTGACGGCGGCTGCCGCGATCCCGGCGAACGCCCGCCCCTTGCCGCCCTTGCCCGCGTCCTCCGCCGGGTCGCCGGTCAGCGGCTCCTCTTCGAGAACCCGCTCGGCCCGTACGTCGGCACCTGCGTCGCCGTCGGCGTGCGGCGCGCCGCGGTGGCTCCTGCCGGGCGCGAAGACGTCGTCGGCCTCGTCGAAGGCGTCCAGATACGCCTGCCGCGGGCCGCCGGCCGGTGGCGGCACGGCCTCCTGCCGGGGCCGGGGGATGGGGATGCGCCGCCCCGGCCCCCGGTCGCCCGCGCCGTACGCAGGTCGGCCGGACTCGCCGTGCGGCGCGCCGAACGCAGGGCCGCCGGGCGCGCCGTACGGGGCCCCCGAAGGAGCCCCGTGCGTGCCCTGTCCGGCGCCCGTCCGTGGTCGCCCGTCATCGCCCAACCGGCCCCAGCCTCCACCCGCTTCACGCTGCTCGGGATGCCCACCACGGCTCTGCGGGAAGCCGCCCCGGCCTGGGGCACCGTCGGGTGGACGGGGAAAACCGTGCGCGGGTGTGCCGTCCCGGAAACGGGGCGCCCCCTGTCCCGAACCACCGTCCGGCAGACGCGGGAACCCATGCGCTGGCGTGCCGTCGGAGAACTGCGGGAGCCCGTGCGCCGACGTGCCATCGGGGAAACGTGGGAACCCATGGGCGGGCGTGGCATCGGGAAAACGTGGGAACCCATGGGCCGGCGTGCCATCGGGAGGGCGCCGCGCTCCCGGCCCCGAAGCCCCTTCGTGTCCGCGAGGGACTCCGCGTCCCGGCGTGCCGTCAGGTGAACCCGGTGAGGCCGGTGGGCGCGGTCCGCCGCGCGGTGCCTCGTGGTCACCGGCTCCTGGTGGGCCCCCTGGGGCCGCCGGTCCTTTGCTCGTGTCGCCTTTCGGCGCCCGCCCCTTGCGGCTGTGCCGTCCCACGCCGCGTCTCAGCTCCCCACTGCGGGGTCGCCCGGTGCGGCTCCGCCCCCGGCGGACTCGTCACCGTCGGGCGCGCCCGAACCGACCGCCTCCACCGTCATCCCCTTCACGGGCTCGCCCTTCACCGGCTTCCCGTTCACAGACTCCCCGTTCACCCGCTCCACGTCCGCCCGGTCCCGGGCCGACGCCGCTGAGCCCCGTACGCCCGAATGCCGCGCCGCGGAGCCATGTCCCTCAGAGCCTCCCACACCGTCCGACCCCGTCCTGGTCGCGTCGGCCAGCAGGTCGAGGAACGCCGCGGCCACCGTCTGCGGGTACTCCATCATGGCCACGTGCCCGGCGTCCGGCAGGGACACGAGGCGCGAGTCGCGGAAGGCGCGGGCGGCGCGCTGGGCCATGCGGTAGCCGACGAGCTGATCGCGGCGGCCGTAGACGAGGAGCGTGGGGGCGAGGACACGCTCGGCCTGGCGCCACAGCGAGTGCTGACCGCCCAACGTGTACGCGTCGACGAGCCCACGGGCGGATCTGGTCATCGCGTCCCACATGTACGGGAGTTGGAGGCGTCGCTCCATCTCCTCCACGGCGTTGCGGAAGCCCTCCTCCGAGACCCGGCCGGGGTCGCCGTAGCAGAGCGCCATGACACCCCGGACGCGCTGCTCGGCGGTCCAGCCCTTGGTGAAACGGGTGAAGAGCGCCGCCACACCGGGGACCGCGAGCAACCCGGTCGGCAGCGCGGTGCGCTGCACGCGCAGCTCGGGAAGCGCGGGCGACACCAGGGTCAGCGTCCGTACGAGGTCGGGGCGCAGGGCCGCCACGCGCGTGGTGACCGCGCCGCCGAGGGAGTTGCCGAAGAGGTGCACCGGGCCGCGCCCGGACGCGTCCAGGTAACGGATGACCGCACGCGCGTGTGCCGTGACCGAGTAGTTGCCGTCGTCCGGCGGCGGCGAGTCGCCGAAGCCGGGCAGGTCGACCGCCTCGCTGGCCACCGCCTCGTCGAGCAGCGGCATCAGCCCCGACCAGTTCTGGGAGGAGCCGCCCAGCCCGTGCACGTACAGGGCGGGCGGCAGATCGTCACGCGCCGGCGGTCTCGACCGCACCGCCAGAGTGATCCCCGGCAGTCTCACCGACCTGAGCCGCTCCCCCGGCGCCACGCGCACCGAACTCGCCTTCGGCGACGCGGTTGCGGTCAGCAGGGACGGTAGTTCGGTCGAAGACATGCGGCAATGTTACGAGACGATCACGCAGTGGCTCATGTGTTCGCCGTCACAGATCGAGCCGGGTGGGGCGGGGTACCGGAGCACGACGTGGTCCCTGCGACCACGAAACCCGAAGCGGCTCCCGCGGCCAGCGGCGGGCCGACGGCGAAGTCGCGGTGAGACCCCGGCGACCACGCGGGGCGATCACGGCGGCCGGCGGCGCCACCGCCGCCGACAACCGTCCCCGTCACCACCGGACCGCATAGCGCCACGTTCGGCTGTCTCCTAGGCTCGTAGGCAGCAAGCACCACCCGTACGTGGCCCCTGCCGCTTCAGGGACGTTCCCGGCAGCACCGAGGCAGTAGCAGGAAGGGGAAACCCCGATGGCCGTTGACCCCACCGATCCTGAGACATTCGCGGAGACGGAGGCCGATTCCGTGGAGATCGACGACGTCGAGGCCCCCGAGGCCGATGCCGCCGAACAGCACACGTACGTCACCCCGGACAGGGACGACCCGTTGACCGACGTCGATCCCGACGCAGCCAACGTGGCCGACCTCGCCGAACAGGCCCGGGTGGTCGACCTCGACGAGGACGACTACCGCTGACACCGGACCCCGCCCGGACTGACACCGGACCGGGCCGGGCCCGCCCGGCGACCGACGTCGACGCTCCCGCCGGCGCACCGCCCGCCACCAGGACGACCGCCGGTGATGCCGACGACGACGATCGGTGACGGGAAAGGGCTTCCTTCTGTCCACCCTGCCCACGTTTGACGCGGTCCGCGGCACTTTCCCAGGCGTCCGGTCCGTGAAATTCTGCGCTCGCACCGCGCGCACCAGGGTTACCGAAAAGTACGATGGCGGCGCGGCGCACACCGCAAGTGGACGATTTTGGGAGGCGGCGTGACAGCCATCGAGCAGACAGAGGCGGCACGCCCGCGGGGCACACGCCTTCCGCGCCGAGCCCGACGGAACCAGCTGCTGGGCGCTGCCCAGGAAGTCTTTGTGGCCCAGGGCTACCACGCGGCCGCGATGGACGACATCGCCGAGCGGGCCGGCGTCAGCAAGCCGGTCCTCTACCAGCACTTCCCCGGCAAGCTCGACCTGTACCTCGCTCTGCTCGACCAGCACTGCGAGTCCCTCATCCAGGCCGTGCGCGGCGCGCTCGCGTCGACGACCGACAACAAGCAGCGCGTCCGGGCCACGATGGACGCGTACTTCGCGTACGTCGAGGACGAGGGCGGCGCCTTCCGGCTGGTCTTCGAGTCGGACCTGACGAACGAGCCCGCCGTGCGCGAGCGCGTGGACAAGGTCACCAACGAGTGCGCCGAGGCCATCTGCGACGTCATCGCCGAGGACACCGGTCTGTCGCGCGCGGAGTCGATGCTGCTCGCCTCCGGGCTGGGCGGTCTCGCCCAGGTCGTGGCGCGGTCCTGGCTGCACAGCGACCGCAGCGTCCCGCGCGAGCAGGCGGTCCAGCTGCTGGCGTCGCTGGCCTGGCGCGGCATCGCCGGCTTCCCGCTGCACGGCACCGAGCACCACTGACCGTCGTCGCGCGTTCCCCCGGACCGGTGTTCGGCACACACCTGGTCCGGGGTTTTGTTCCCGCACCCTGTTCGCTCCTGGCGTTCTCGAGCGGAGGGTGGGCGTCCCCTCACCGGGCTAATGTGTGCTGGGTACAGCGCGGACGCCCGCGCACTTCACTGACCGTCGGAGGGACATAGCCGTGGAGGTCAAGATCGGCGTGCAGCACGCGCCCCGCGAGATCGTTCTGGAGAGCGGTCAGAGCGCCGAGGAGGTCGAGCGCGCCGTGTCCGAGGCGCTGACCGGCAAGTCGGCGCTGCTGAGCCTCACGGACGAGCACGGCCGCAAGGTGCTGATCCCGGCCGACCGTCTCGCATACATCGAAATCGGCGAGCCGACCGCCCGCAAGGTGGGCTTCAGCGCGCTCTAGCCGAGAGGCACGCGAGGCATACGGAGGGGCCCGGTGGTGTGAAACCACCGGGCCCCTCCGTCATACGTCCGTCCACGCGCTCCTCCCGGCTCCCACGGCCCGAAGCCCACACGAGGGCCATAACTCGCCCACAGAGGGAGGATTGCGTTCCGTGACTCGCGGGTAGGACCGGCTACGACCGATTTGCCCAGGCCAGACCGTGCGGGAGGGAACCCGATCATGTTCTTGGAAGCGCTCGGATCCGCACTCGTCGGACTCGCCCTCGCCTGCGCCGCCGTCTACCGTCTGGCGCACCGTCTGCCGTCCCGCACGCTCGTGCTGCCGACCGGCGTGGCCGGCGCCCTCTTCGGCGCCTTCCTCGCCCACACCGCCCTGGGTGCCACGAACTATCTGGTGCTCCTGAGCGGTGCGGCGATCGTCGCCGCGGCGTCGCTCTCGCTCCTGCTGCGGCCGACGGAGCGCTTTCGACGCAGCTCGGCGCCCGCCTGAGCGCCAGGCCCCCACGGGGACGCAGGTCCCCGACATCAGCGGCTCCACCGCGCGGGCGCGCCCGAGCACGACGGACCGACAACGGCCGCCCACGGAGACCACGCCCCGCTCACCGGCAGTCCAACGGCACCGGTCCGGCAGTCGGCGTGATCCAAACGACAGACCCTAGAGCCGCTCATGCGGCGCCCAGCCGTCCCACGCGGCGGCCGGACGCGCACCAGGCGACCAGGTACCCACGCACGGCCGGACGCCCGCGCGGCGATCAGTTCCTCACGCGGCCAGGCCCAGCGCGGCCATCCGCTTCGTGTGCGCCTCGGTGATCCGGGAGAACATCCGCCCTACCTCCGCCAGGTCGAACCCGTCGGCCACACCGCCCACGAGCATCGTGGACAAGGCATCCCGGTCGGCCACCACCCGCTGCGACTGCGACAGCGCCTCACCCATCAGCCGCCGCGCCCAGAGCGCGAGCCGCCCGCCCACCCGCGGGTCCTCGTCGATCGCGGCCCGCACCTTCTCCACCGCGAACTCGGCGTGCCCGGTGTCGTCGAGGACGGCGAGCACCAGCCCGCGCGAGTCGGCGTCCAGGTGCGCCGCGACCTCCCGGTAGAAGTCACTGGCGATCGAGTCGCCGACGTACGCCTTGACGAGGCCCTCCAGCCAGTCCGAGGGCGCCGTCTGCTTGTGGAAGCCGTCGAGCGCGTCCACGAACGGCTCCATGGCCCGCGTCGGCTCCTCGCCGATCTCCGTGAGCCGGTCCCGCAGCCTCTCGAAGTGGTGGAACTCCGCAGCGGCCATCTTCGCCAGCTCCGCCTTGTCGACGAGCGTCGGCGCCAGCTTCGCGTCCTCCGCGAGCCGTTCGAACGCCGCGAGCTCCCCGTACGCCAGCGCTCCGAGCAGATCCACGACGGCGGCGCGGTACTGCGGATCGGCCGAGGCTTGGGCCCAGTCCTGGGCGGCGATGCCGGTGACCTCGGCGGTCTCGGCCGTCTCAGCGGTACCGGCGGCGTTGTCAGGCTTGTCAGACGTGGTCATGAAGCGCACAATAGCCCGCTCTGCGCGGGGCGGAAGGGCCCGGTCGATCGGTGTGACGACGACTACGTGACCAAATCGGCCATCGCATGTGCGCGTTTCCGGGGTATGGTGGTAATGCGCCTGCTGAGTAGGTCGACGTACCACTGCGGTATCTCGACCGCCTCTCGACAGGCCGCACGCATGAGGATGCCCGGTCGGTGGCCCGATCGGCTCCGACCCGACAGCCCTCCTGTTCCGTACGGCACTCTGCGTACGGCGTCCGGAGGGAACCCCTCAGCGGTATGAGCGCTAGAGCGTCGGCAGTGGTCCCGTGCCACACGGCCAGCCCGTGAGGGCGGCCGATGTCCCCCCAGGCACGGTCAGACGACACGACCCCCGCGCTCGCGCCACACCGCGTACACAGAAGAGGCAGCACCCTGACTACGACTTTTCGAGATCTCGGAATCCTTCCCGAGACGGCCGAGGCCCTGGAAGCCGTCGGCATCATCACTCCCTTCCCCATCCAGGAGATGACGCTCCCCGTCGCCCTCTCCGGCACCGACGTCATCGGCCAGGCCAAGACCGGCACCGGCAAGACCCTCGGCTTCGGTCTGCCGCTCCTGGAGCGCGTCACCGTCCCCGCCGACGTCGAGGCCGGCCGCGCCAGGCCCGAGGACCTCACCGACGCCCCGCAGGCGCTCGTCGTCGTCCCCACACGCGAGCTGTGCACGCAGGTCACCAACGACCTGCTGACCGCCGGCAAGGTGCGGAACGTCCGCGTCACCGCGATCTACGGCGGCCGCGCCTACGAGCCGCAGGTCGAGGCCCTGAAGAAGGGCGTCGATGTCGTCATCGGCACCCCCGGACGACTCCTCGACCTGGCCGGCCAGAAGAAGCTGAACCTGAAGCACGTCAAGTGCCTGGTCCTCGACGAGGCCGACGAGATGCTCGACCTGGGCTTCCTGCCCGACGTCGAGAAGATCATCGACATGCTTCCGCCGAAGCGCCAGACGATGCTGTTCTCGGCGACCATGCCGGGCGCGGTCATCGGACTGGCCCGCCGCTACATGTCGCAGCCGACACACATCCGTGCCACCGCCCCGCACGACGAGGGCGTGACGGTCGCGAACATCGCGCAGCACGTCTACCGCGCGCACAACATGGACAAGCCGGAGATGGTCGCGCGCATACTGCAGGCCGACGGCCGGGGACTGGCCATGGTCTTCTGCCGCACCAAGCGCACGGCCGCCGACCTCGCCGACCAGCTCAAGCAGCGCGGTTTCGCCTCCGGCGCGGTCCACGGCGACCTCGGCCAGGGCGCCCGTGAGCAGGCGCTGCGCGCCTTCCGCAACGGCAAGGTCGACGTCCTCGTCTGCACCGACGTCGCCGCGCGCGGCATCGACGTCGAGGGCGTCACCCACGTCATCAACTACCAGTCCCCCGAGGACGAGAAGACGTATCTGCACCGCATCGGCCGTACGGGCCGCGCGGGCGCGTCGGGTACGGCGATCACGCTCGTCGACTGGGACGACATCCCGCGCTGGCAGCTGATCAACAAGGCGCTGGAGCTGAACTTCAACGACCCGCCGGAGACGTACTCCACGTCCCCGCACCTCTTCGAGGAACTGAGCATCCCGGCGGGTACGAAGGGCGTTCTCCCGCGCTCGGAGCGCACTCGGGCCGGCCTCGACGCCGAGGAGCTGGAAGACCTCGGTGAGCCGGGTGGTCGCGGTGCCCGTGGGCGCAGCGGTCGTTCCTCCGGCCCCGCGTCGTCCGCCGAGCGCGAGCGCCCGGCGCGTACGCCACGCCGTCGTCGCCGGACGCGCGGTGGCGCCGCCGTCGACGCGACGTCCTCCCAGGCGACGGCGGTCACCGAGCCGACGCGGCCCGCGGACGCGCCCGACACGGCCACCGAGCCCGACGCCGGCCCCCGCACGCCCCGCCGTCGTCGCCGCACCCGCGGCGGCGCGACGCCGGCGGAGACGGTGGGTTCCGAGAAGGCCGTGGACACTGTCGACGACACCGTCGACACCGTCGACACCGTGGACGCCGTGGATGCCGCGGTGAGCGCGGTCGAGGACGTCGCGGACACGGCGGGGGCCCTGCCTTCCGCTGACGAGGCGAAGCCGCGCCGTCGCCGCACGCGCAGGACGGCGTCGACGGAACCGGTTGAGGCTCCGGGCGCCGAGGTGGCGGTCGACACGGTCGAGAGCACGGTGGCCGAGGAGGCTCCCGCCAAGCCGCGTCGGCGTACGCGGAAGGCCGCGGAGGCCCCCGTGGCTTCCGAGGCGGCGCCCACCGCCGAGGCCGCGCTCGACACGGCCGAAGGCACGCCTGCCACCGAGGAGGCCGCCAAACCCCGCCGCCGGACCCGCAAGACCGCGGCAACCGCCGAGGTCCCGAGCGAGGAGACGGCAGCCGCCGACGAGACCGCACCCAAGACCCGCCGCCGGACCACCCGCAAGGTCGCCGAGCCCCCGGTCGACGCGTCCGAGACGGTGGCCGAGGAGGCTCCCGCCAAGCCGCGTCGGCGCGCGCGGAAGGCCGCGGAGGCCCCCGTGGCTTCCGAGGCGGCGCCCACCGCCGAGGCCGCGCTCGACACGGCCGAAGGCACGCCTGCCACCGAGGAGACCGCCAAACCCCGCCGCCGGACCCGCAAGACCGCGGCAACCGCCGAGGTCCCGAGCAAGGAGACGGCAGCCGCCGACGAGACCGCACCCAAGACCCGCCGCCGGACCACCCGCAAGGTCGCCGAGCCCCCGGTCGACGCGTCCGAGACGGTGGCCGAGGAGGCCCCCGCCAAGCCGCGTCGGCGCACGCGGAAGGCCGCGGAGGCGCCTGCGGTGGAGGCGTCGGTTCCGGCGCAGCCGACGGAGGAGCAGGCGACCAAGCCGCGTCGCACGCGGAAGGCTGCGGCCACGGTTGCGGACGCGGGTGCGGCTGAGACGCCGGCGCCGCGTCGGCGGGCGCGGAAGGCTGCGGCTGTCGCGGAGTCGACGGACGGCTGACCCGAGGTAGTGAGGCGGAGGCCCGGTTCCCCCTGCGGGGGGCCGGGCCTCCGGCGTTCCGGGGGGCGTCCCGGATTCCTTGCCCCCGCCGCCCCACCCGTCCCGTGCCCAGGGGCTGCCGGTCGGGGGTGGGGGCTTGTCGCGCAGTCCCCACCGCGCCCCTGAAGGGGCCTGCGGCCCTTCAGACGCCCGCCGGCCCCTTCGGGCTTGTGATTGGGGTGGGCGGTCTCCGGATACCCTCGCCTCATGAGCCGTCCTCCCACCTTCGCCCCTCCTCCCGGCGCCCGCGCCCACCGGCTGCGCACCTCCCGCGGTGAGTTCGCCGTGATCGAGGCGGGCACGCCGGTGAAGGGCACCGTGCTCCTCGTGCCGGGGTTCACGGGCAGCAAGGAGGACTTCATCGCGCTGCACGCACCACTGGCGGAGGCCGGGTACCGCTCGGTGGCCGTGGACGGACGAGGCCAGTACGAGAGCGAGGGGCCCAAGGACGACGAGTCGCCGTACGCGCAGGACGAACTGGCCTGGGACCTGCTCGCGCAGGCGCGGGCCGTCGGCGACGGCGCCCCCCTGCACCTCGTCGGCCACTCCCTCGGCGGTCAGATCTCCCGCGCCGCGGTCCTCCTGGACGCCTCCCCCTTCGCCTCCCTCACCCTGATGGCCTCGGGTCCGGCACAGATCTCGGAGAGCCAGCAGCAGCGTGTGAAGCTGCTGCGGGACGCCCTGGCCGTGATGGGCATGGAGCAGGTGTGGGACGCCATCCAGGCGATGGAACCGCCGGAGGAGACCGACACCGGCGGTCTCGACGAGGGGCTGGACGACAGCGCCGACCTACGCCGCCGCTGGCTCGCCCACAGCCCGGCCCAGCTCATCGCCACCGGCCGGCAGCTCTGCTCGGAGCCCGACCGCGTCGCCGAACTGGCCGCCCTGGGCCTGCCCACGCACGTCCTGTCCGGCGAGCGCGACGACACGTGGCCGATCCCGCTCCTCGACGACATGGCCGCCCGCCTGCACGCGCATCGCACCGTCGTCACCGCCGCCGAGCACTCCCCCAACACGGACCAGCCGAAGACGACGGCCGCCGCCCTGATCGGCTTCTGGGACCAGCTCACCGGCTGAGCCCGGCTGCGTACCGCCGGGAGCCCGCCGGCCTAGTACTGCGCCCGCAGGTGCTCCCAGAACCCGTCCCGCAGCGCCCGTCTCAGGTCCGCCTGGCCCCGTAGCGAGTACTGGAGCAGGCCCTCCGCCTCGACGAGGAGGTCCTGGTCGACGGAGCCGGGCAGGTACGGGTGGCCGTGCAGGAGCTCCCTGAGCGGTTCCCGGCCCCGGGACGCGAGCCATTTCGCGGCGATCTGGGCGCCGACGAAGCGCACGTCCTCACGGGTGGGCCGGGCACCGGCGGTGGCCTCGTACGGGACGGCTGCCCGCCGGGAGACGTACGGCTTGAAGAAGTCGAGGTCGAAGGTCCGCTGGCTGTCGACCTCCCAGAGCAGCGGCTCGGCCTGGTTGCGGCCCTCCGGAGCCTCGATGCCCCAGAGATGGACCCGCGCCCCGTACCCCTGCGCGGCCTCGACCGCCGAGACCAGGTCCTCGTCACCGCCGATGAGCGCCGCGTCGCTGATGGCGCGGTGCCGGGCCAGGGACTCGAGGTCGGTGCGGATGAGGGAGTCGACGCCCTTCTGCTGGTTGTTCGCGTTGAGGTTGCCGAGCCGCACCTTGACGTCCGGCAGCTCGGCGATGGACTGCTGCTCCGCCGTATGGATGCGGCGGCGCGCCCCGTCGTACCAGTAGACGCGGAGCAGTCGGCTGTCCGCGAAGATCGTGCGGGCCCGGTCGATCAGGGCGTCGATGAGACCTTCCGCATCGAGGTCGAAGGACCGCCGGTCCTCCGTCCCGGCGACGAGCCGGCCGACGGCAGCGTACAGATACCCGGCGTCGACGAAGATCGCATGGGTCGAGGGCGTCTTCGCCACCTCGGCGAGCATGCGCTGGAGCAGCTCGTTCGTACGGTCGATGCGGGCGCCGAGCGCCGCCAGGTCGTCGTCGTTCATATGCATCCATTGTCCCGGCGGTCACGCTGCGAACACAACCGGTCCCAATCAGTCTTCCAGCTTCCTGGTAGACACACCCACAACGTCACTTACCAGCCAGTAATTAGGTTCTCGAAAAATTTCCTTAGCGTAGGGAATGTTTGTAACAGGCATACCGTTGACTCCTCATGGAACACGGGCACCGACGACCCGCGCACCACCAGTAGTTCTCCCCAGGGGAGGACGACCAGACGAAGGGAGAAGCCATGCGCTTCGAAATCCTGCGACTCGACGACATCGACGGTACGCCCGTCGACAGCACCGTCGTGGACGCCGCCTCCGTCAACAGGATCGTGCAGCAGGCCGCCGCCATCGGGCAGCGCCTCTGGATCCGCCCCGCCGACATGACCGCTTCGTAGTACCGGCCGACGTGACCGCCTCCCGCGAGGCGGATCCGTGCAGACTTCAGAGCCCCGTACGGGTCGCACCGATGTGCGCCGTACGGGGCTCTGCGTACGTCCGGACCCGGGGGCTCGGTATCAGCTGCCCCGGACGACCTGTGTGACACCGTTGATGATCTGCTGCACGGCGATCGCGGACAGCATCATCCCCGCGAGCCGGGTCACCAGTACCACACCGCCGTCCTTGATGACGCGGATGATCAGCAGCGAGTACCGCATCGTCAGCCACAGCACGACATGGATCGCCAGGATCGCCACCCACACCGACACCTGGGCGGCCACACCGTCCGCCTTCTGCACCGCCAGGATCACGGACACGATCGCCCCGGGCCCGGCCAGCAACGGCATGCCCAGCGGCACCAGGGCGACGTTCACGTCCTTCGTCTGCTTGGGCTCGTCCGTCTTCCCGGTCAGCAGATCGAGCGCGATCAGCAGGAGCAGCAGTCCGCCCGCGATCATCAGCGCGGGTACGGAGACATGCAGATAGTCGAGGATGTGGTTCCCCAGCAGACCGAAGACGGCGATCACCCCACCGGCCACGCAGACGGCCTGCAGTGCCATCCGCTTCTGGGTCCGGGCGGGACGTCCGGCGGTGAGGCCGAGGAAGATCGGGGTGATCCCCGGGGGATCCATGATCACGAACAGGGTGAGGAAGAGGGAACCGAAGACGGCGAGATCGAACACAGGGGTGCCTAGCGAGAGTGTGTGGAAAGCGGAGCAGGGGGAGATCAGCCCGCATCGCCGAGCGTTCGCGACACGGGGGAACATCGGACACGGGGGAACATCGGACACGGGAGAACACGGGACACGGGCGGACACAGGACATTGGCGGGCAGCGGGACAGCCGGGCAGCGGGACGGCCGGGCAGCCGGGCCGGACTGATGGGCCACCGACCGGGAGCCGTCGGCCTGAGCCGCCGGGTGCCCTCTGACGGAGGAGCCGTCTACTTCCCGCCGGTCCCCGGGACGGGAAACGCTCCGGTGGCGCGGCGCGTGATCTCCCCGTACACCTCGGGGTCGGTCGTGTACTCGCCGAGCGCACAGGTCTTGCGGCTGCCGTGGTAGTCGGAGGACCCGGTGGCGAGCAGCCCCAGTTCCTTCGCGAGGCCGCGCAAGCGCGCCCGGGTCGCCGGGTCGTGCTCCATGTGATCGACCTCGATGCCGTCGAGCCCGGCGGCGGCGAGGTCGGCGATCGCGGACTCGGGGACGGTACGGCCGCGTTTGACGGCGGCGGGGTGCGCGAAGACCGCCACTCCGCCGGCGCTCTTGATCAGCCGGATCGCCTCGAACGGGTCGGTCTCGTGCTTCTCGACGAAGGCACGGCCTCCGTCGGCGAGCCACTGCGGGGTGAAGGCGTCGTTCACGGTCGGCACGACGCCGACTTCGACGAGGGCGGTGGCCACATGGGGGCGACCCACGGAACCGTCACCCGCGATCCGCGCGACCTGGTCCCAGGTGACGGGCACGCCCAGCTCGTTCAGCTTGGCGACCATCCCACGGGCCCGCGGCACCCGGTCGTCCCGGACCAGCTCGCGCTCGGCGAGCAGCCGGGGCTCCTCGGGGTCGAACAGGTAGGCCAGCATGTGCATGCTGACGCCGTCCAGGCGGCACGACAGCTCGGCGCCGGTGACAAGCGTGAGCCCGTCCGGCAGCGCGGCGATCGCCTCGGCATGGCCGCGGGTCGTGTCGTGGTCGGTCAGCGCGACGACGTCCAGCCCCGCGGCACCGGCCTTGCGGACCAGCTCAGCGGGGGTGTCCGTACCGTCGGAGGCCGTGGAGTGGCAGTGCAGATCGATACGCACGACTCGGACTCCAGGCGCAGACGGAACGGAAGCGGACGCTCAAGAATAGCGCCCTTTCGAAGCGCTCCGGTCACACCCGAACCCGGGTAGCACCCCCTACACGGAGGGGGCGCCTCATGGCTCGGGGTGGGCGTCCCTCAGGGCTCCAGGATGCGTGGAGACAGCGCGCCGCACGGGAGGAGCTCCACCTCCGCGCCCCCGTCCCGCAGGTCGGTCAGGACCATTTCGTCATACATGAGGAGGCCCGTCTGCTCGGGCCAGACGACCGCCCACAGCCAGAGGCCGAGCGCCTCACCGGCGAAGACCGCGCGGTCGTCGGGGGTACCGGTGACATGCCAGAGGGGCGTGGGACGTCCCGCGGCGAGCACCTTGGCCTGGGGCGGTTTCTCCACGCTGAGATACGGCCCGGGGTCGGGCCCGTCGATGCCCGCGTACCGCGCACCGAGGCCCACGCCGAGTTCCTCGGCGATGAGTACCAGCTCACCCATGCCGCCGAGCGGCCCCGGGCCGGAGCAGGCCACGGCGGTGGCGCGTCCCCCGCTGCGGTCGTCGCCGGCGAAGGCCGCGCCGGTGAACAGCCAGCCCACCGGCAGCGGCCACGGCATCCACACCGGCACCTGGGCGCGGTGCACCACGACGCTGAGGGCCTCGACGCTGGGCGGGATCACGGGCTGCAGCGGGTGCACCGTCCCATGTACAGCGCACTGCCAGGAGTCGGCAAAGAGGCCGGGAGCCCTGACCCGGCCACCACACTTCGGGCAACTGGGTTCGCCCCTCATAGGGCCCAACGGTCCTCCCCGTGCTTCCTCGCGTCAAGGACGATCACCCGTCCGGCGTGTGCGCGTCACATTCCGCGCACGGGTGCCGGACACTCCGGACAGCGGCCGGCCGCCCGAGGACCGGGGAGCCAACCACCGGAATCAACTACCCACACCGCAGAGGGGAGCGGCGATTTTCGGCCACCTGCCGGTCGCCCGCCGGTCGCCTGTGGCGTGCCGTCCATCACACGGGGAAGTCGTGGGAAGCCGTCCGGGGCGGTCCGCTCAGTCCAGGGGGACCGCCGTACGGAAGGGGTCGCGGAGGTCCGTCCCATGGGTGAGCCAGCGCTCCTGGAGGGCCTGGGCACCGTGGACACGCTTCCAGGCCGCCTCGTTGGGGGTCATCGGGAGGAGGGGGAGGAAACGTACGGGGTCGGCGGGGGCGTCGAGTTCGAGGTCCTCGACCAGGCCACCGGATTCGGCGACGAGGACAGAGGTGAAGGGGGCACCGGGCCAGAGTGGCTCACCCACGTCGAGGGAGGCGCCGGGGGCCACGACCACGCCCTCCACCTGCGGTGACGCGGCCAGCACGGCCAGCGGGCGGAGAACCTTGTCGGTGTCGGCGATTCCGTGGCGGACGGACAGGACGAGTTCTGCGCGGGGGCCCTTGACGGGGTCGGCGAGGACCGCGGTGGGGTCGGCCATCGGCTGGGCGGACATGCCGAGCGTGGCGTAGCGGACGACGTCGCCCTCGGTGAAGCGGAGCACCTCGACACGGTCCGTACCGAGGAAGGTGATCGCGGCGCGCGCGTCCGGTTCGCCCAGCGCGCTGCGCAAACGGGCTTCCACCAACGGAAGAACATCAGCCATGAGCCGAGCATAGAACTCGTCAGGAACCGGCAAACGGGCGCCTTGACACTTCAGTCGACTGTTAGTCTGGGGCGCCGGTCGGGACAGCCGCGGGCAGCACGCAGAAGCGTCACTCTCAAGCCCTCTTGTCCCGGCCAGAGAAAACTGACTCCCCTACGGGGAACCCCGGATGGGGTATGGAACGTCCCTTACGAGGGACCGGCCGGAGGAGGTGGGGCTGCGATGGACCGAAGTCGACCGTGCAGTACCACCCGCTCTTCCGACCGCTGAGTCATGTAGCTCTCGCGTCAGCTCTCTGCTTGGCTGCCACCCTCATTCGCGCCGTGCCGCTCGTCGGTCGTCGCGCAACGGAAGAGCACTTCTTTACCGCCTTGATCCCATCACCGATCAGCCGTCGCCGATCAGACCTCATCGATCCGACGTCGCCGATCTGAATCAAGCGAAGCTGTCACCGCGACGGTGCGGTGCTCCCCGCTTTGTGGACGTGCCAAACATCGAAAGTCAAAACGTCCTCATTCCGGGTAGTTCCATCCGTCGTCGGCGGCCTTTCGTTGCGAAGGAGTCTGCCCATGTCGATGATCAACAACCTGCGCGCCGCGGTCCGCCCCTCCCGGCCGTCCCGGCTGTCGCTGCGCAAGGACGGCGCCGTGTACGACGCCACGCGCCCGGCGGAGGCGACCACGGCCGTCGTGGACTGCGCGGTCTACCGCGACGGCGCGCGCATCACGCTCGAGCGCACCCTCGCCCCGCACGAGGCGATCCGTCAGGTGCGCCGGGACGGCGGGTTCGTGTGGATCGGTCTGCATGAGCCGTCCGAGGCCGAATTCGCCGGTATCGCGGCCGAGTTCGGGCTGCACCCGCTGGCCGTGGAGGACGCGGTGCACGCGCACCAGCGGCCGAAGCTGGAGCGCTACGACGACACCCTCTTCACGGTCTTCAAGACCATCCACTACGTCGAGCACGACGAACTCACCGCCACCAGCGAGGTGGTGGAGTCCGGCGAGGTCATGTGCTTCACCGGGCGGGACTTCTTCATCACCGTCCGGCACGGCGGTCAGGGCTCGCTGCGGGCGCTCCGTCACCGGCTGCAGGACGACCCGGAGTTGCTCGCGAAGGGCCCGTCGGCCGTGCTGCACGCCATCGCCGACCATGTCGTCGACGGATACGTGGCGGTCGCGGACGCGGTGCAGGACGACATCGACGAGGTGGAGACGGAGGTGTTCTCCCCCGGACGCAAAGGCACGCCCCGGGGCACCGACGCCGGCCGCATCTACCAACTCAAGCGCGAGGTCATGGAGTTCAAGCGGGCGGTGCTGCCGCTGGTGCGGCCCATGCAGCTGTTGAGCGAGCGACCGATGCGGCTGGTCGACCCGGACATCCAGAAGTACTTCCGCGACGTGGCCGACCACCTCGCCCGGGTGCAGGAGCAGGTCGTCGGCTTCGACGAGCTCCTCAACTCGATCCTCCAGGCGAACCTGGCGCAGGCCTCCGTCGCCCAGAACGAGGACATGCGCAAGATCACCTCCTGGGCGGCGATCATCGCCGTGCCGACGATGGTGTGCGGGGTGTACGGCATGAATTTCGACTACATGCCGGAGACGCACTGGAAGTTCGGCTACCCGGTGGTCCTCGGCGTCACGGTGGCGCTCTGCCTGGGCATCCACCGCACGCTCAAGCGGAACGGGTGGCTGTAGCCGCCCGGCGCCACCGAGGGACCAGGGCCTAGGCTGACGGCATGACGGAACAGCTGCTCGACCGGGCCCTCGTCGAGGAGGCCACCAAGAAGTCCGGGCTCATCTGGGTGCGCGGCGACGGGGCGGCGTCGCCGCAGGTCCAGGGACACGGGGTGCCGTCGCGTGCGCTGTGGCACGTCTGGCACGAGGGCGCGGTGTGCCTGGTCGGCGACGGGCCGGGGGAGCAGCCGCTGCCGGGGCTCGTCGACGGCGGCTCGGCGGTGGTGACCGTGCGCAGCAAGGACAAGGGCGGACGGCTCGTGACCTGGGACGCGACGGTCGTGGAACTGGCTCCTCGGTCGGCCGAGTGGGAGGCGGCCGTGGCCGAGCTCAAGGGGAAGCGGCTGAACGCGCCCGACGGTGAGGCCATGCCGGAGCGGTGGGCGCGGGAGTGCCGGGTGCTTCGTCTGGAGCCGGCGGGGACGACGGCACCGTTGCCTGACGGCGATCTGGCGCGGCGCCCGCTGCCGACGCCGGCGACCACGCGTCAGCCGGTGCCCGCGGGGCTGCCGCGGCTGCTGTTCAAGCGCCGGAAGAAGCGGGGCTGAGGAGTCGCCCGCCCGTCGGCCCGGGGCGGGCGTCGTCAAGCGGCTGCGGGCTCGTCGGCGCTGGTCGCGCGATGGCCCGCGCCCGTCGGAGTGCGGCCCCGGCTGGGGCCCTTCTGTGCGGCGCTACGTGGGCTTTCGCCCGGTGCGGCGACAGGGCGTGCCGGACGTCGCGACGCCACGGGGATCCATCAGAAGGGCCCTGGTGATCTGAGTCGGAGATTCTGCCGCCTACCGCCGACGAATCTCCGGCTCACGTCACTAGGACGTCGGGAGTTGTTTGCCGTAGTCGACCACCGACTTCTCGTCCGGCTCCTCCAGCGGGAAGTTCTTGCCCCAGTCGGTGAGGAGGATGGTGCCCGCGTCGCCGGCGCGGACCAGGCGGAGAGGGTAGGGGGTGCCTTCGAGGGAGACGTCGAGGGTGCCGCCGGAGCCCTTGTCGCCGGTGATGCGGATCGTGCGGGTGCCGGACTGCTCGTGGTGGCCGTCGGTGGAGAGCGTGCCGTGCAGGGTGAGCAGGCTGTTGAGAAGGACGTCCTTGTCGGTGAAGCCGCTGAAGCGCTGGTAGGCCGGGTCGCCGGTGGGGACCTTGACGTACATGCCGTCCAGCTTGTCCGCGGCGGCCGTGTCGGAGCCGTCGTCCTTGCCGTCGTCCTCGTGGTCCCAGAACTCTGCGTCGGCCTTGAGGAAGAGGTGCTCGCCGACCTTCAGCAACCGGAAGGTCGTGGCGCCCGACGTCACGGATCCCGTGCCGCCGTCCTCCTTCAGGCGCATGTCCAGCTTGTAGGTCTTGCCGTTGCTGACGACGGAGCCCGACAGCCGGACGGCGTCGGCCGCCGTGGCGGCCGCCTTCGTCCTGCTCTGGATCTTCTCGGGGGCCAGCCTGCCGACCCCGTTGGTGCCCTCGTTCGGATCCTCGCTGCATCCCGTGAGCCCCAGCCCGCTCGCCACGAGGGTGCAGACGGCGCTCACCAGTGCGGCCCTTCGGGTTCGGGGAGTCGGAGTCACAGACGATGCACCTCTTCGTGGGGAGTCCAGGCCTACCGCAGAGTACCGGGGCTTCCGCGGTGCCACGGAGGCAGTCCGTCCGCACCGCTCACCAGGGCATATCCGATCGGGACGGGCTAGCCTGAAGCCCTCCTCGACGGACATATCCCGTATGACTCGCCTGATTATCGCGAAAGACCCCCGCGGCTCGGAGAGCACACGGATCGCACACGGAACGCGCAGGAAAGGGGCGGCTCATGGCGGCGTTCGCGCCCCGGATCTTCGTCTCCCATCTCTCCGGAATCGCGGTCTTCGACCCGAACGGCGACCAGGTGGGCCGCGTCCGCGATCTCGTGGCCATCCTGCGGGTGGGACGCAAGCCACCGCGGCTGCTCGGTCTGGTCGTCGAGCTGCACACCCGGCGACGGATCTTCCTGCCCATGACGCGGGTCACCGGGGTGGAGTCCGGCCAGGTCATCACCACCGGTGTGGTGAACGTGCGCCGCTTCGAGCAGCGGCCCACCGAGCGGCTCGTCATCGGGGAACTGCTGGACCGTCGCGTACGGCTCGTGGAGACGGGTGAGGAGGTCACCGTCCTCGACATCTCGGTGCAGCAGCTGCCGGCCCGCCGGGACTGGGAGATCGACCGGGTGTTCGTGCGCAAGGGGAAGGGCGGCGCGTTCCGGCGGCACAGGGGCGAGACGCTCACCGTGGAGTGGTCGGCGGTCACCGGGTTCTCGCTGGAGGAGCACGGACAGGGCGCCGAGAACCTCCTCGCGACCTTCGAGCAGCTCCGCCCGGCCGACCTCGCCAACGTGCTCCACCACCTCTCCCCCAAGCGCCGGGCCGAGGTCGCCGCCGCCCTCGACGACGACCGGCTCGCCGACGTGCTGGAGGAGCTGCCGGAGGACGACCAGATCGAGATCCTCGGCAAGCTCAAGGAGGAACGGGCCGCCGACGTCCTGGAGGCCATGGACCCGGACGACGCGGCCGACCTGCTGGCCGAGCTGCCGGAGGCGGAGCAGGAGCGGCTGCTGACGTTGATGCAGCCGGACGAGGCGGCGGACGTACGGCGGCTCATGGCGTACGAGGAGAAGACCGCCGGTGGGCTGATGACGACCGAGCCGATCGTGCTGCGTCCGGACGCCACGGTGGCGGACGCGCTCGCCCGGGTCCGCAACGCGGATCTGTCCCCGGCACTCGCCGCCCAGGTGTACGTGTGCCGGCCGCCTGACGAGACGCCGACCGGCAAGTATCTCGGCACGGTCCATTTCCAGCGGCTGCTGCGCGACCCGCCGTACACCCTGGTCAGCTCGATCCTCGACGACGATCTCCAGCCGCTCGACCCGGAGGCCGCGCTCCCCGAGGTGGCCGGGTTCTTCGCGACGTACGACATGGTGGCGGCGCCCGTGGTCGACGAGAGCGGTTCGCTGCTGGGGGCGGTGACCGTCGACGACGTCCTGGACCACATGCTGCCGGAGGACTGGCGGGAGACGGAGTTCCATCTGGACGACGACGAGGTGGAGGGGGCCGCCCATGGTTCCTGAGCGTTCCGAGCGCCAGGGGCGGGACGGAGGGCGCGAGCGGGCACACGCCGGGGCGGTGATGCGCGAGCGCACGCCGTCTTCCGGGGCGCCCCCGCGGGAACGCATGCCCGCCGGGGCCACCGCGCGCCCGCGGACCCGTCTCGACCAGCCTCTGCCACGCCGGGCGAGGTTCCTGCCCGAATGGGACCCGGAGGCCTTCGGACGGCTCTCGGAACGGATCGCGCGGTTCCTGGGCACCGGGCGGTTCATCGTCTGGATGACCGTCGTCATCATCCTGTGGGTCGTGTGGAACGTCTCGGCCCCGAACGACCTGCGCTTCGACAGCTATCCCTTCATCTTCCTGACCCTGATGCTGTCCCTGCAGGCCTCGTACGCCGCCCCGCTGATCCTCCTCGCGCAGAACCGCCAGGACGACCGCGACCGGGTCAACCTCGAACAGGACCGCAAGCAGAACGAGCGCTCGATCGCCGACACCGAGTATCTGACCAGGGAGATCGCGGCCCTGCGGATCGGTCTCGGCGAGGTCGCCACCCGCGACTGGCTGCGCTCCGAGCTCCAGGACCTGGTCAGAGAGCTGCACGAGCGCGAGGGCGACGGGCATCGCGGGACCAGGGCCCTATTCCCGCCGGAGCACCCCGGCGGGCGTGACATGAACGACCGCTGACGGGGCTCCCAGGGGCCCCGCGCGTCGCCGTACCATCGTCCTTATGGCTACGGAAGACGCGGTGCGCGAAGCACTGTCGACGGTGAACGACCCCGAGATCAACCGCCCCATCACCGAACTCGGGATGGTCAAGTCGGTGGAGATCGGTGCGGACGGAGCGGTCGCGGTCGCCGTGTACCTGACGGTCTCCGGCTGCCCCATGCGCGACACGATCACGCAGCGCGTGACGGAGGCGGTGTCGCGGGTCGAGGGCGTCACCCGCGTCGACGTCGAGCTGGACGTGATGAGCGACGAGCAGCGCCGTGAGCTGGCGTCCGCCCTGCGCGGCGGCCAGACCGAGCGCGAGGTGCCCTTCGCGAAGCCGGGCTCCCTCACGCGCGTGTACGCCGTCGCGTCCGGCAAGGGCGGCGTCGGCAAGTCGTCGGTCACGGTGAACCTGGCGGCCGCGATGGCCGCGGACGGTCTGAAGGTCGGCGTGGTCGACGCCGACATCTACGGCCACTCAGTGCCGCGCATGCTGGGCGCCGACGGGCGTCCCACCCAGGTCGAGAACATGATCATGCCGCCGTCGGCGAACGGTGTGAAGGTCATCTCGATCGGCATGTTCACCCCGGGCAACGCCCCCGTCGTCTGGCGCGGCCCGATGCTCCACCGCGCCCTGCAGCAGTTCCTCGCGGACGTCTACTGGGGTGACCTGGACGTCCTGCTCCTGGACCTCCCCCCGGGCACCGGCGACATCGCCATCTCGGTGGCGCAGCTGGTCCCGAACGCGGAGATCCTCGTCGTCACGACCCCGCAGCAGGCGGCGGCCGAGGTCGCCGAGCGCGCCGGCTCCATCGCGGTCCAGACCCACCAGAAGATCGTCGGCGTGGTCGAGAACATGTCGGGCCTGCCCTGCCCCCACTGCGACGAGATGGTGGACGTCTTCGGCACCGGCGGCGGCCAAGTCGTCGCCGACGGCCTCACCCGCACCACCGGCACCACTGTGCCCGTCCTCGGCAACATCCCGATCGACGTCCGCCTCCGCGAGGGCGGCGACGAGGGCAGGCCGGTCGTCCTCTCCGACCCCGACTCCCCGGCGGGCGCGGCCCTCCGGGCGATCGCCGGCAAGCTGGGCGGCCGCCAGCGGGGCCTGTCGGGCATGAGCCTGGGTATCACCCCGAGGAACAAGTTCTAAGGGCTGTCCGCTGTCCCGTGATCCCCGGCGGGCGCACGACGCCGGTCGCGGCCCTCGGGCCCCTACGGCGAGGAGGGGGCACCGCCACGATGGAGCGCGGTGCCCCTTTCACTGGGCGCGGGTCCGCTACGCGTACGTCGCGATGTCCTTGATCATGGCGAACCCCAGGCCGTAGGCGCTCATCCCTCTCCCGTAGGCCCCCAGGTGCACCCCTTCCTGGGTCGAGCCGGCGAGCACCCACCCGAACTCGGACTCGCGATAGTGGAAGGGCGTGGGGACGCCGTCCACCGGCAGGGACAGCGTCGACCAGTCGGGCCCGGCGAGGTCGTCCGCGAGGACCCACGCCGTCTCGGTCTGCTGGTCCAGCCAGTCGTCCCTGCGAACGTGGTCCAGCTGTCCGGGCCAGGTGAAGGACAGCAGCCCCACACCGGCCAGCCACGCGGCCGAGGAGACCGACGTGGCCTCCAGCACCCCCGTGCCGTCGGCGCTGCGCCGTACGTCGTTCGCGGCGACGGTCACCACGACCGCGAACCGCTCCTTGGGCTCGTCCTCCGTGAGTGCGGTGAACTCGTTGCGGACCGAGGGCTCGTCGCCGTGTCCGACCGAACCGTGCTCGACGGCGCCTTCCGCCGAGGTACCGACCTGCATCAGCCAGCGCGGCCCCGTGAAGGCCTCGTCGAGGCCGTACCAAGGGAAGGGCGCCAGCAGGTAGCCGTCGACCGTGCGTCGGGCGAAGGGGGCCTGTTGTCCGCCCTCCGCGGCCGACGCCTGCGCGTCTACCCGACTCGTCGTCTCCATGTGCCCGGACGCCTCCTCGCTCTCGACGGACCGGAGCGGCCCGCCCCCCTCTCGGGCGTCGCGCTCGCTTTCCTTACGGTCCGCACAACAACAGGGCAGCATAGCCACAGCGCTCCGAGCAGCAGGGAAAGCGCCCGGCGCGTAGGACGGCGTACGGACGGCTTCAGGCCGTACGAGGGCGCCTGCGGGTATGAATCGCATCACGTCCGGGGGCGCGGCAGCACGCGGGTGTACGGCGGCGGAGGGCAGGCGGGAGGCACTGCTGACGACGGCCTGGCGGGCCGCTCGGGCCACGACCGCGCGGACGCCTCAGGTGGCGTCCAGGTCGTACGGCGGGCGCTCTTCCAGTTCGAGCTTCTCGCGCTTCTTGGTCATGTCGACGGCTCCGCCGGAGCCGGAGGAGGACGACTCGGACTCACGGCCGTGGACCGCGTCCGTCAGCTCGGCCATCTCCTTCTTGAGGTCGAAGCCGTTGCGGATCTCCTTCAGCCCCAGGTCGTCGTTCTCCAACTGCTTGCGGATGAACGTCTTGGGGTTGAGGTCCTCGAAGTCGAAGTCCTTGAACTCGGGGCCGAGTTCATTGCGGATGTCCTGCTTGGCGCTGTCCGAGAACTCACGGATCTTGCGGATGGTCCGCGTGACGTCCTGGATCACCTTCGGGAGCTTCTCCGGTCCGAAGACGAGCACGGCGAGGACGACGAGCGTCACCACCTCGAGCGCACCTATGTCATTGAACACCTGAAGCTCCTTGCGATGTCCTCGGTCCCGATCCGCGGGCCTCGGCAGGTCTTCCGTGGTCCGGGCCGGATCCACGGTACCCGGCGATCCTGTCGAACCGGTACTGTCCGGCGGCGCCGGACCGTGGTCACCCCATGGGTTTTCCCAGCTGTTTGCCTGACAGGAGGGGGCACGGCTCCCCCTCCTGTGAAGTTGCCGTCATGGCGCGGCGCCGTCAGCCCCCGTCGGAGGAGCCGAGGGTCAGGGTGACCGTCTGCTCCTTGCCGTCCCGCTGGAGGGTGAGTTCGAGCCGGTCACCGGGGCGGTGGGCGCGCACCTTGACGATCAGTTCGTCGCCGGAGTGGATGCGCTGGCCGTCGACCTCGGTGACGACGTCGCCCGCGCGGATGCCGGCCCGGTCGGCAGGTCCGCCCTCCTTCACGGTGCCGTCGCTGTCGTCGCCGACGCGGGCGCCGTCACCCGAGTAGTCCATGTCGAGGGTCACGCCGATCACGGGGTGCGTGGCCTTGCCCGTGTTGATCAGTTCCTCGGCGACGCGCTTGCCCTGGTTGATGGGAATAGCGAAACCGAGCCCGATCGATCCGGCCTGGCCGCCCTCCGACCCGGAGCCGCTCCCGGCGGACCGGATGGCGCTGTTGATGCCGATCACCCGGGCGTTGACATCGACGAGCGGGCCACCGGAGTTGCCCGGGTTGATCGGCGCGTCGGTCTGCAACGCGTTGACGTACGACACGTCGCTGCGGTCGCCGCTCTCCCCGCCGGCCGTGATGGGCCGCTCCTTGGCGCTGATGATGCCGGAGGTGACGGTGTTGGCGAGGTCGAAGGGGGCGCCGATCGCCACGACCGGGTCGCCGACCCGCACGTCGTCGGAGTTGCCGAGCGGCAGCGGCTTGAGCCCGCTGACCCCCGACACCTTCACGACGGCGAGGTCGTACCCGCTGTCCCGGCCGACCAGGCTGGCGTCGGCGGTCTCACCACCGCTGAAGGTGACCGTTATCTCGCCGTCGTCACCGGCGGGCTCCACGACGTGGTTGTTCGTGAGGATGTGGCCCCGCTTGTCGAGCACGAATCCGGTGCCGGTGCCTTGCGCGTCCGAGCCGCTGACATGGAGGGTCACCACACCGGGCAGGGCACTCGCCGCGATCCCGGCGACACTGTCCGGGGCCCGCCCGGCCGTCCCGCCGCTGGACTGCGGCAGCTCGACCTCACCGACCCCGCCGTTCCGCTCCAGATAGGCCCCCACGGCCCCGCCGACGCCGCCGGACACGAGCGCGATCAACACGGCGCCCAGCACAAGGACCTTCACCCCGCGCCTGCGCCGCCGCGCCATGTCGTCGACGGCGGCCCCGTTCTGCTGCAACGGCCCGGACCCGGACCACGGGTCGTAGTTCCGCCAGGGATCCCGCGCCCCCGAGGAGGCTCCTTGGGACGCCCCTTGAGGAGCATCCGGGTAGGACGTCTGCGAGGAGTCCGGGTAAGGGGGCGGAGCGGCCTGAGAAGCGTCCGGACAGGACGGCGCCGCGGGTTGCGAGCCGCCCCCGTAGGGCGGCTGCGCGGACTGCGGAGCGTCCGCGTAGGACGGCTGCGGAGGTTGGGAGGCACCCGGGTAGGACGCGGGCGCGTTGCCGCCGGGTCGGGACGGGTCCGCGGGGGGCTGCGGGGCCGCCTGCGCCGCGTTCCCGTAGGGAGCGGGCGAGGATGCGGCAGGCGTGCCGCCGTGCGTGCCCTGTGAGCCCGGCATGCCGTCGGTCGAGTGGACCGGTGGCGGGGCAGGCACTGCGGCCTGGGGGGCCACCATCGTGGTCGCGCCGTGCGCGGGAACCGCCGCCGGGACCGGCACATCGTGCGTCGGGGGCACGGCCGGGACCGCCGGGCCGTGCGCCGGCGGTCCACCCGGCACCTCATGGCCCGGCGTTCCCGGCTGAACCGCCGTGCCGTGCGCCGGGGTTGTCGCCGGGTGCTGGACCGGTGGTGCGGGCGCCCAGGGGCCGGGCTCGCCGTAGGGCGGGGTGCTGTAGGGGTCGGGGTCGTGCAGGGGCCTGGGGCGCTGGACGGGCGCCTCCGGGTCTCCTGTGGGGCTCGGGGCGCCCACCGGCTGTGCAGCGGCTACGGCGGCATCGGCGGAGGCGGATGCCGCGGCGGCCGGTGCGCTCGGTCCCGCCGTGACGGGCTCCGCTCCACCCCGCTCCGCCGGCACGGCCGCCGACGTCATGGTCGCCGACGTCATGGCCGCCGACGTCTCGTGCGGAGTCAGCCGAGTCAGCGGAGTCGTTTCGTCGGCCGCGGCTGCGCTCTTGTCGAGGACAAGGCGTGTGGTCGTCTCGTCCGTCTCGACCTGTGCGGTTCCCTCGGTGGCCGGTGCCGCCGCGCCCGCGTGGACGCCCGGTGTCGTCGCCGTCGCGTCGGTGCTCCTGCCCGGGTCCGCGGAGACCGGTCGCTCCAGCTCGAAGTCACCGCTGTCCGCACCCCACGTCGAGTGAGCCCGCGACAGGTCGCCCTCCGCGGAGTCCCCATCCGGAACTCCCCGCGCCGGCTCGCCTCCCGGCGGCTCGTCCTGCCGCGACGGCCCCGCCGGTCCGGCCAGTTCGAAGTCGTCGTCGTGGGTGGGACGGTCGCGGGCCGGTCTCGTCGCGGGCCGCTCCAACTCGAAATCGCCCCCCTCGTTCGCCCCGCCGTCCGCGGAGCGGAACGCGTCCGCCGCCACCCCGTCGGCCCCCGAAGGCCCGCTGTGGTCCCCCGTCGTCCCGGCCCCCGCGCCCTGCGCTCGGGGTCGGCTCCACCACTTCCCCTTCGTGGGCTTCCCCTCGTTCATGTTCTCCCCACACCTGGGGCCCGTCCCAAGGACCGGCCCGACGCCCACCGTTCGCCGAGTGCCGCCGACCGGAACCGGCCCGGGCGGACACGGCCCACTCTGGATTCAACCAGGTTCGCGGGCCGACGCGCAGAACTCGGTGTCAGCGGAGGACGGGGGAGGTGGGAGTGGGCGACGAGGTGGTGTCGGGGGCCGGCAGCAGGCCGGGAGCGGTGAGCTGGGGCGCCTGTGACCATGTCGTCGGTTGGAGGAGCGGGACCGCCGTGAGCGGACGTATGAGCGGGGACATGACGGCCGCGCCCGCCAGGACGGGCTTGGTCAGCGGGTCCGCGGACTGGCGGAGCTGACCGCCCGGCGCCGGGATCCCGGGCAGCAGGGGAGCCGAGACCTCGGTCGGAGCCACCGGCACGTCGGCCCGCTGGCCCTGTCCGAGGAGGGGACCGATGGTGCCGCGGCGACGCTGCGCCTCGGGGCTCGTGGCCGCTCCGGTGGTCTGGGTCCGCAGGGGCGTGACGTTGCTGCCGGAGCCGGCGCCGCCTCGGGCGTCCACCGTCTCGGCGGGGGCACCGGCGGTCATGCCGCCCAGCGCGATCGCGGCCAGCGACACCGCGCCGGCCGCCACGAACGCGAACCGCATACCGCGCGAGGCGGAACGCTCGGCCTCGTGCCGGCTCACATGGTGGATCCGAAAGCCGTGGTCACCCGTGGCTCGGCGCTCCTCGGCGGCCGTGGCCTGCCGGTCCTCGCCGCCGTCCCCGTCCGCCGAGAGCGTGCTTCCTCCGCCGAGGAAGCCGCGATCGTCCGATGGAGAACGTCCGTTGAGAGGTCCTCGGTCGCCGAGGAAGCTCCGACCGCTGAGGAAGCCCCGGTCACCGAGGAAACCGCGTCCCCCGGTCAGACCCCGGCCGCCGAGCAGCCCACGGCCTTCGGAGGGCGACAGCGTGCCGCTGTGCGGACCCGCGGGGACGTATCCGAAGGAGTCCCCGGCGGAGCCGAAGACGCCGAAGTCGGCGAAGTCCCTGTTGTCGGAGGAGTCGAGGGGGAGTCCGTGGCCGCCGGGCGTCCCCCGGGGTCTTCCTCCGAAGCCTGCGCCGTCCAGCGGGGAGCCGCCGTCCAGGTCGCCGCCCGCCGGGAGCATCTGGAGCCGGGCCAGGAAGCTCTCGGAGGGGGGCGGCGGGGCGGCCTCCGCGAAGACGTTCTTCAGTCGGCGCTGTGCGTCCGCCTCCGCCTTGCACTTCGGGCAGGTGGCCAGATGTGCCAGGACGCGTTCGCGCGCCTCATGACCGAGCTCTCCGTCGACCAGCGCGGAGAGTCGGTCTCCCAGGTGCTGCTCAGCAGGGGTGGGCCGGGATCCACTCACGCGGTCGCGCCCCCTCCTCCCAGCGCGGGCACCCTGGGCACCGTGAAGCCGCGGCGCTGCTCGGCCCGGGCCTGCGGGGAGCGGTGCGCGAGAGCCTTGCGGAGCTGGGAGCGGCCGCGGTGGATCCGGGAGCGGACCGTACCGAGCTTGACGCCGAGGGTCGCGGCGATCTCCTCGTACGACAGTCCTTCGATGTCACAGAGGACGACGGCGGCGCGGAACTCCGGCGCGAGGGTGTCGAGGGCCTGCTGGACGTCGGCGTCGAAGTGCGCGTCGTTGAAGATCTGCTGGGGGGTGGGCTCGCGGCTGGGCAGGCGCTCGGCCGCGTCCTCCCCGAGGGCGTCGAAGCGGATGCGCTGCTTGCGCCGGACCATGTCCAGGAAGAGGTTCGTGGTGATGCGATGCAGCCAGCCCTCGAAGGTGCCGGGCGTGTAGGTCGACAGGGAGCGGAAGACACGGACGAAGACCTCCTGGGTGAGGTCCTCGGCGTCGTGCTGGTTGCCGGTCAGGCGATAGGCGAGGCGGTAGACCCGGCCGCTGTGGGTGCTGACGATCTCCTCCCAGGTGGGCGGAGTCCACGCCTGCGCGTGCGCGTCCGTGGTGAAGGTCGCAGTCTGCGCTCCGCGCGTGGCGGAAGCGTCGGCGTGGCTGTGGTCAGCGGTGTCGTTCACGGATTTCGGCCTGCCCGCCGACCCGAGAAAGCGCCGCAGCACTCCTCCCCGATCCACAGGCGCAGCCGCACCTCCCCTATCGGCTCTGGTGGTGTCCAGTGGAGCCCCTACCATAGCCACCTCGCCCGTTAGCTCCGGATAAGCGGTTTTACGAGAATTTGATGTGTGCCGATCCGGCTCATACGGCTGATCCGTCCGATCCGGCTCATATGGCTTTGTCAGCAGCTGCACCGGCGCCTGCTCGCCGTACCGATCCATCACTTGACCCCCGTCGCGGCCCCCGTCACTCACTCATCCCTTTAAACGACCGGTCCCATCAGCAGGTTCCCGGCGGCAACGGATACAGTCACGCCCAGGTATCCGCGGGTACATAAGGAGAGGGTCATTACCGGCAACCGGCTGACGAGCTGGGCGTTCGCCGACGCCTTTGTCGCCGAGGACGACGCGCTGCGCTGGGCTCGCGACCGGGCTCGGGAAGCAGGGCTGCGCTCGGTGTCGCCCGGCACAGGCGCCGCGTTGAGCATGCTCGCGGCCTCCGTGGACGCGAAGGCGGTCGCGGAGATCGGTACCGGGACCGGTGTCTCCGGTATCCATCTGCTGCACGGCATGCGGCCGGACGGCGTGCTGACCACCGTCGATCCGGAGCCGGAGCACCAGCAGTTCGCCCGGCAGGCGTTCCGCGCGGCCGGCTTCGCCAGCAACCGCGCGCGCTTCATCCCGGGCCACGCCCTCGACGTGCTGCCCCGGCTCGCGGACGCCGGGTACGACCTCGTCTTCTGCGACGGCGACCGGTTGGAGAGCCTCGACTACCTCGCTGAATCGTTGCGTCTGCTGAGACCCGGCGGCCTGGTCGCCTTCGAGGGGGTCTTCGCCCACGGCCGCACCGTTGACTCGGGCCCCCAGCCGACCGAGGTCATACGCCTGCGGGAGCTGCTGCGCACGGTCCGCGAGAGCCCCGAGCTGGTGCCCTCCCTGCTCCCGGTGGGCGATGGGCTGCTCTGCGCGGTCAAGCGCTGAAGACCCGCACCCCCGCCGCCACCCGCCCCGCCTCCGCCGTTCACCCGGTGCACGCCGTACACCCGGCACAACAGTGCCCCGGCACCACCGAGGGGCGGTGCCGGGGCACTGAAGAGATATGGGTCGCTACGCGCGTCAGCCGACGACCTTCTTGAGGGCGTCGCCGAGGGCGTCGGCCTCGTCAGGGGTCAGCTCGACGACGAGCCGACCGCCGCCTTCGAGCGGAACGCGCATGACGATGCCCCGCCCCTCCTTGGTCACCTCGAGCGGGCCATCGCCCGTCCGCGGCTTCATGGCCGCCATGCTCGTTCCCCTTCCTGAAACCAGCTCATCGCCAAAGCCGACGGCCCTGGAGGGCAGGCGCGGGCCCACCTGGGGACACGCGACACCGGCATCGAACACATTGCTTCCAGGCCATTATCCCGCATCTCACGACCCGATGACCAACATCAGTAGGCATCGCTTGAGCAACGCGCGCGAGCAAAACCACCCAATTCGGCGATGTGGCTGCGATACTGCGCCACCGCACCGACCTCGGTCGCCGCTCGGCCGATCGAGATTCTTTGACGCAGGTCACACGTCCGGCCCGCGCCACCGCCGTTGATCTCCGACATGCTGTGCTGTGACGCAGGGCGTACCGACCAGTACGTCACCAGCCGCGACACCGGAGGGGTAACCGCCATGGCCGACACCGTGCTCTACGAGGTGCACGACGGACTCGCGACGATCACGCTGAACCGCCCCGAGGCGATGAACGCGCTGAACATCGCGACCAAGGTCGCGCTGCGGGAGGCCGTGGAGTCCGCCGCCGGGGACGACGCGGTACGGGCCGTGCTGCTGACCGCCGCCGGGGACCGGGCCTTCTGTGTGGGGCAGGACCTGAAGGAGCACATCGGGCTGCTCGTCGAGGACTCGACGCAGGTCATGAGCACGGTCAAGGAGCACTACAACCCCATCGTGAAGGCCATCGCCGGCATGCCGAAGCCGGTGGTGGCGGGTGTGAACGGGGTCGCCGCCGGCGCCGGCCTGGGCTTCGCGCTGGCCGCGGACTACCGGGTGGTCGCCGACACCGCCGCGTTCAACACGTCCTTCGCCGGGGTCGCGCTCACCGCCGACTCCGGGGTCTCGTGGACCCTGCCGCGCGTCATCGGTCCCGGCAGGGCCGCCGATCTGCTGCTGTTCCCGCGCAGTATCAAGGCCCAGGAGGCGTACGAGCTGGGGATCGCCAACCGGCTCGTCCCGGCGGCCTCGCTGCCCGGCGCGGCCGAGCAGGTGGCGCGGATGCTGGCGGAGGGGCCGACGGTGGCGTACGCGGCGATCAAGGAGGCGATGGCCTACGGGTTCTCGCACTCGCTGGCGGAGACCCTGGGCAAGGAGGACGAGCTCCAGACGCGAGCGGGGGCCTCGGAGGACCACGCGATCGCCGTGCGGGCGTTCGTGAACAAGGAGACGCCGAAGTATCTGGGCCGCTGAGGCCGGGCCCGGCCGCCGCACTCCCCCTCCCCCTCGAAGGACCTCTAAAGGGGCGCCCCTCTCGCCACGCAGGTCTCCAGGTGGTCGTCCACCAGGCCGCACGCCTGCATCAGCGCGTACGCCGTGGTGGGACCGACGAAACGGATGCCCTGTCTCTTCAGGGCCTTGGACAGGGCCGTGGACTCGGGCGTGACCGCGGGGACCTCGGCGAGGGTCTTCGGGGCCGGGCGGGTGGCGGGGTCGGGGGCGTGGGACCAGATCAAGGTGTCCAGGTCGCCGGGTGCCCATTCCGCGAGGACCCGGGCGTTGGCGACCGTGGCCTCGATCTTGGCACGGTTGCGGATGATGCCCGGGTCGGCGAGGAGTCGTTCCTCGTCGGCCTCGGTGAAGGCGGCCACATCGGTGATCTTGAAGCCGGAGAAGGCCGCGCGGAAGCCCTCACGGCGGCGGAGGATGGTGATCCAGGAGAGGCCGGACTGGAAGGCCTCCAGGCAGAGCCGCTCGTACAGCGCGTCGTCACCGTGGACCGGGCGGCCCCATTCCTCGTCGTGGTACGCCACGTAGTCCTCGGTCGACAGGGCCCAGGGGCAGCGCAGGGCGCCGTCGGGGCCGGCGAGGGCGGTGCGGTCGCTCACCGGTGCTCGCCCTCCTCCGGCTTGCGCAGCGACGTCGTGGTGGCCGCGCGGGCGCCGGCGAGCGCGGACTCCAGGTCGGCGATCCGGGCGTCCCGCTCGGCGATCTCGGCGCTGAGGCGGCTGAGGGCGTCGTCGACGTCCACCATGCGGTAGCCGCGCAGGGCGACCGGGAAGCGGAGGGCCTCCACGTCCGCGCGGTTGACCGGGCGGTCGGCCGGCAGCGGGTCCTGGAGCCGCTCGGCGGTGGCCTCGGGCAGGGCCGCGCTCTCACCGCCGCCCACCACGGCGAGCGTCACCGCGGCCACCACGACCGCGAGCGCGACGACCAGGAACAAGAACATGAACATCGCTGGGGTCCCCTCGAGTGTGTCCGCTCCGATCGTGCCATGCGAGTCTGACAGTTAAGGTCGCAGGCGGTTGGGCAGGGCGGTCGATCTGCGGGACGTATCGGGAAGAGGGCACAGCGGATGCTCAGGCTGGGCAGGCGGGAATTCGGCACGCACGAGCCGGTGATCATGGCCATCGTGAACCGGACCCCGGACTCCTTCTACGACCAGGGGGCCACGTTCCAGGACGAGCCGGCGCTCGCGCGGGTGGAGCAGGCGGTCGCCGAGGGGGCCGCGATCATCGACATCGGTGGTGTGAAGGCCGGGCCGGGCGAGGAAGTGACCGCCGAGGAGGAGACGCGGCGGACGGTGGGGTTCGTGGCCGAGGTGCGGCGGCGGTTCCCCGACGTGATCATCAGCGTCGACACCTGGCGGCACGAGGTCGGTCAGGCCGTCTGCGAGGCCGGGGCTGATCTCCTCAACGACGCGTGGGGCGGGGTCGACCCGCGGCTGGCGGAGGTGGCGGCGCTGCACCGGGTGGGGCTGGTGTGCACGCACGCGGGGGGCGCCGAGCCTCGTACGCGGCCGCACCGGGTCGAGTACGACGACGTCATGGCCGACATCCTGCGGGTGACCGTGGGGCTGGCCGAGCGGGCCGTGGCGCTGGGGGTGCCCCGCGAGTCCGTACTGATCGATCCCGGGCACGACTTCGGGAAGAACACGCGGCACAGCCTTGAGGCGACGCGGCGGCTGGGGGAGATGGTGGGGACGGGATGGCCCGTGCTGGTGTCGCTGTCCAACAAGGACTTCGTGGGGGAGACATTGGACAAGCCGGTGAAGGAGCGGGTGGTGGGGACCTTGGCGACGACCGCGGTGTCGGCGTGGCTGGGGGCGCAGGTGTACCGGGTGCATGAGGTGGCCGAGACGAAGCAGGTGCTCGACATGGTGGCGTCCATCGCGGGGCACCGGCCTCCTGCGGTCGCCCGGCGGGGGCTGGCCTAGGGGTTCTCGCCCCCGCCGCCCCTTCCCGTCCCGTCTCCAGGGGCTGCGCCCCTCGGCCCCGGCTTCCGGGGACCGCCGCCCCCGAACCCCGCTCGGGGCCGAGGGGGTGGCTTCGGCCGGATGCCGGTGCCATGCCTCCGGGCTGGTCGCACGGTTCCCCGCGCCCCTCGAGGGAGCCTGGGGCTACGCCCCGGCTCCCTCGATGAATGTCAGCGGCCCGCCTCCTTCGAGACCAGGGCCACCGCCTCGTCCACGTCGTCGGTGACGTGGAACAGGGTCAGGTCCTTCTTCGCGGCCTTGCCCTCGGCCACGAGCGTGTGGGTGAGCCAGTCGACCAGGCCGCTCCAGTAGGACTCGCCGAAGAGGACGATCGGGAAGCGGGTCACCTTCTGGGTCTGGACGAGGGTGAGGGCCTCGAAGAGTTCGTCGAGGGTGCCGAGGCCGCCGGGCAGGACGACGAACCCCTGGGCGTACTTGACGAACATCATCTTCCGGACGAAGAAGTAGCGGAAGTTGAGGCCGATGTCGACGTAGGGGTTGAGGCCCTGCTCGAAGGGCAGCTCGATGCCGAGCCCGACGGAGGTGCCGCCGGCTTCGAGGGCGCCCTTGTTGGCCGCCTCCATGGCCCCGGGGCCGCCGCCGGTGATGACGGCGAAGCCCGCCTCCACGAGGCCGCGGCCGAGCCGGACGCCCGCCTCGTACTCGGGTGAGCCGGCCGGGGTCCGGGCGGAGCCGAAGACGCTGATGGCGGGCGGGAGTTCGGCGAGCGTGCCGAATCCCTCGATGAACTCGGACTGGATGCGCAGGACCCGCCAGGGGTCGGTGTGGACCCAGTCCGAGGGGCCGCCCGCGTCCAGCAGCCGTTGGTCGGTCGTGCTCGCCTGCACCTGGGTGCGTCTGCGCAGCACCGGCCCCAGCCGCTGCTCCTCCGGTGGCTGGTTCCTGCCCTCGGGGTTGCCGGTCGCCATGTCCGCTCCCTCCGCCGTGCTGGTGGTTCGGTTCAGCGTAGATCCACGCGGGTTACGGAGGGGGGACGCGAGCGTGTCCGCCGCGATCCGTCACCGACGCCTTCCGATGCCCGCCGATATGCGGTGATTCATCTCCAGCGGTCCTCCGGCCGAATCCCTGCGGCGCCTCAGGCGGTGAGCCAGGCCCGCAGGCGCTCCTCCCCCGCCAGGATCTTCGCGGTCTCCACGCGTTCGTCACGCTTGTGCGCCAAGTGCGGGTTCCCGGGGCCGTAGTTGACCGCGGGGACGCCGAGCGCGCTGAAGCGGGAGACGTCCGTCCAGCCGTACTTGGGCGAGGGCGTGCCGCCGACCGCCTCGATGAAGGCGGCGGCCGCCGGGTGGGAGAGGCCGGGCAGCGCGCCGGGGCTGTGGTCGTCGACCACGAACTCCTCGACACCGCAGTCGGCGAAGACCTCGCGGACATGGGCGATGGCCTCCTCCTCCGTACGGTCGGGCGCGTAGCGGAAGTTGACCGTGACCACGCACTCGTCGGGGATGACGTTGCCGGCGACGCCGCCCGAGATGCCGACCGCGTTCAGACCCTCCCGGTACTCCAGGCCGTCGATCAGCGGGTAGCGCGGCTTGTACTCCGCGAGGCGGGCGAGGATCGGGGCGGCCGCGTGGATGGCGTTGGAACCCATCCACCCGCGGGCGGAGTGGGCGCGCTCGCCCTTCGTCCTCAGCAGGACCCGCAGGGTGCCCTGGCAGCCGCCCTCGACCTGGCCGTCGGAGGGTTCCAGGAGGACCGCGAAGTCACCCTCCAGCCACTCGGGATGGGCCTCGGAGATGTGCTTGAGGCCATTGAGCTCGGCCGCTACCTCCTCGTTGTCGTAGAAGACGAAGGTGAGGTCGCGGTTCGGCGACGGCACCGTGGCCGCGATGCGCAGCTGGACCGCGACGCCGGACTTCATGTCGCAGGTGCCGCAGCCCCACAGGACGCCGTCCTGGTCGAGGCGGGAGGGGACGTTGTCCGCGATGGGCACGGTGTCGATGTGGCCGGCCAGGATCACCCGCTCCGCCCGCCCCAGGTGCGTACGGGCGACGACGTTGTTGCCGTAGCGCTCGACCGCGAGGTGCGGCAGGGCGCGCAGCGCGGTCTCGATCGCGTCCGCGAGCGGCTTCTCGGTGCCGCTCTCGGAGGGGAAGTCGACGAGCTGCGCGGTCAGCCGCGCCGCGTCCAGGGTGAGGTCAATCGGGGTCTCGGCCATGCCCTCGACCCTAACGCGCCGCCCGCACGGTTCCGGCCGCCGACCGGTTCAGGCCGCACGCGACGAGGTTGTCCACAACCCGCGGCACGTTCCCATTACCCTCCAGTACCTTGGACGGCGTGCCAGAGTCGTACACCGTTTCTCCTCATCCTCGCCCCCGCCGCCGTGGGGGCTGCTTCCTGCGCTTCGCGGCGGCGTTCGTCGTGCTGCTCGCGCTGGGGGCGTATCTGACCATGCAGTATCTGACCGGAGGCAACGGCACACCGAAGTGCAAGGTGGTGTCGGCCGACGACGCGAAGACGTCGTACGAGTTCACTCCCGAGCAGGCGGCGAACGCGGCGACGATCTCGGCCGTCGGCACCTCGCGTGACCTGCCCGAGCGGGCCGTGACGATCGCGTTGGCGACCGCGCTCCAGGAGTCCGGGCTGCGCAACATCGCGCACGGCGACCGGGACTCCCTGGGGCTGTTCCAGCAGCGCCCGTCGCAGGGCTGGGGCACCGAGCAGCAGATCCAGGACCCCGTGTACGCGGCGGGCGCGTTCTACGAGCACCTGGTGAAGGTCGCGGACTACGAGGAGCTGCCGCTGACCGTGGCCGCCCAGCGGGTGCAGCGCAGCGGCTACCCGGACGCCTACGCCAAGCACGAGCCGGACGCCGCGCTGCTGGCCGCCGCGCTGACCGGCCGGGCGGCGGCCACACTGACCTGCGAGGGACGCCGGGAGGCGTCCGCCACGGCGTACGGCGGCGGCCCCGAGGCGGTGCGCAGCGCGCTGGCGCGGGACTTCGGGGACAAGATGGTCGAGACGGCCGGGGCCGTGGTGAAGTCGAAGCGCTCCGCCGCCTCCGCGAGCGCCCCGGGTTCGTCCGCCGCCCGGCCGGCGGGCGGGGCGAGTGCGCGCCCGGCCGTCTCGGCCCTCACGATCCCCGTGCCGGACACCGGGGGTGCGGACGACATGCGGCGGCGCGGCTGGGAGCTGGCGCACTGGGCCGTCGCGAACTCCTCCCGGCTGGGCGTCGAGCGCGTCTCGTACGCCGGGCGGGAGTGGGTCGCCGAGGGGCGGGCCGGTGCGTGGCGGAAGGCCGCGGCGACGGAGGGATCCACGACCGAGGTCCGCATCACCACGGGACGGTAAGGGCCCGTGTCGCCGGGGGACGGCAGAGGGTCGCGTCACCCGCGGGACGGCAGAGGGTCGCGTCACCCGCGGGACGGCAGAGAGTCGCGTCACCCGCGGGACGGCAGAGGTTCGCGTCGGCACGGGGCGACCATGGTCGGCAGGTCCGAATCGTCCTTGGACAGCGGGGCTCGGCACTCACCCGTCGGAGCTAAGCGTGGTGCGCCGGGTCGACGAGGTGCGCGGGTTTTCGCCCGCGTGCCCTCGCCTCTTCGAAACCCCTGGGAGCGTGTAGCCGTAAGGATTCGGCAGACTGTCGAATCGCGCGCCGTTCATCCGTTTTTATCCGGATTCGATAATGCGACGCATTGCCAACTCTTTACGTTGGGCCGCCGCAACCTTCGCGGACCACGAGCGGTAATCACTGCGTCCGAGCCCGGAACGATCCCGTCGACAGCCATTCGGCGGTCAACTCCCGGGCACGGTCGGACACTTCACCGTTCTCTTCCGTCAAAGGAGCACCATGTCCCTCCCCCTGACCCGCCGGATCGCCAATGCCGCGCTGCTGACCGCAGCGGGAGCGGCCTCCGTGGTCGGTGCGGCCGGCTCCGCGAGCGCGGCGCCCGAACTCCCGGCCACCCCGGACCTGGGCGGTCTGTCCGCCGTGGACGGGACGAACGCCGGTAACACCGTCGACGGCGCGACGCAGAGCGTCACCGGCGTGGCGAGCAACGTCGGCGGCAAGGCGGCCAAGGAGACCCTGCCGACCGTGAGCAAGACCGGCGGCAAGGCCGTCAAGAAGACGACGCCCGTCGCCCGGAAGACCGCCGGGGACGCCGCGGGCACCGCCGGTGCTGCTCTGGGTGACGCGGCCAAGGGCGCGACGAAGGGCGGGCTGCCGACGGACTCCGTCGCGAAGGGCGGGCTGCCGACGGGCAAGCTGCCGGTCAAGAGCCCGCTCGGCTGACACCTGGTCCAGCGGCCGAAGGGGCCCGGGGTTTCCCCCGGGCCCCTTCGGCTGTGCGGTCGGGGCTACGCCCGGGTCAGGCGGGCCACCGCTGCCGCGACCCGCTCGTCCGTGGCCGTGAAGGCCACGCGCACGTGGTGCTCGCCCGCGGAGCCGTAGAAGTCGCCCGGGGCCACGAGGATGCCCAGGTCGGCGAGGTGGGCGACCGTGGCCCAGCAGGACTCGTCCCGGGTGGCCCAGAGATAGAGGCTGGCCTCGCTGTGTTCGATGCGGAAGCCGTGGCGCTCCAGGGCGTCGCGGAGGGCGGCGCGGCGTGCGGCGTACCGGTCGCGCTGTTCGCGGACGTGGGCGTCGTCGCCGAGGGCGGCGACCACGGCGGCCTGGGTGGGGGCGGAGGTCATCATGCCGCCGTGCTTGCGGATCTGCAGGAGCGGGTTCAGCACGGCCGGGTCGCCCAGCAGGAAGGCCGCGCGGTAGCCCGCCAGGTTGGAGCGCTTGGACAGGGAGTGGACGGCGACGATGCCCTCGTACGAGCCGCCGTTGACGTCCGGGTGGAGGACCGAGACGGGGTCGGCCTCCCAGCCCAGCTCCAGGTAGCACTCGTCGGAGAAGAGCAGGATGCCGTGCTCGCGGGCCCAGGCGACGATCCGGGTCAGTTCCTCCTGGGAGAGGACCTTGCCGGTGGGGTTCGAGGGCGAGTTCAGCCAGAGGAGCTTCAGGCCCTCGGGGTCGAGCTTCGTCGGGTCGTCGTAGACCTCGTGATCGGCGCGGGCGAGGCGGGCGCCCACCTCGTACGTCGGGTAGGCGAGGCGCGGGTACGCGACCCGGTCGCCGGGGCCGAGGCCCAGCTGGGTGGGGAGCCAGGCGACCAGTTCCTTGGAGCCGACGATCGGCAGGACGTGGCGGTGGGTGATCCCGCGGGCGCCGAGGCGGCGCTCGGCCCAGCCGGTGATCGCGTCACGCAGTTCGGGGGTGCCCCAGACGGTCGGGTAGCCCGGCGAGTCGGCGGCGGCCACCAGCGCCTTCTGGATCAGCTCGGGAACCGGGTCGACCGGGGTGCCCACGGAGAGGTCGACGATGCCGTCGGGGTGGGCGGCGGCCGTCGCCTTGTACGGCTCCAGCTTGTCCCAGGGGAAGGTGGGGAGACGATCGCTGACTGCGGACACGGGATCTGGCTCACTTTCTCGTACGTACGTTCCCCTACGGCGGGACGCAGGCGTACGTACTGCTCGTACGGCGAACGCCTCGGTCCCGTACGGCGATCATGGTGATCGGGCCGTACGGGACCGAGGCGGCGCTGGACGCGGGCCGCCGGCCGGGCGGGCCCGCGGCGTCGCTGCCTCAGGCCTGCGGCGGCAGGGCGGCGATGAAGGGGTGGTCGCGCTCGATCAGACCGAGCTTGCTCGCACCGCCGGGAGAGCCGAGCTCGTCGAAGAACTCGACGTTCGCCTTGTAGTAGTCCTTCCACTCCTCCGGAGTGTCGTCCTCGTAGAAAATCGCCTCGACCGGGCACACCGGCTCACAGGCACCGCAGTCGACGCATTCATCCGGGTGGATGTAGAGGGACCGCTGACCCTCGTAGATGCAGTCGACCGGGCACTCCTCGATGCACGCCTTGTCCTTGACGTCGACACAAGGCTGCGCGATGACGTAGGTCACGCTGTCGTTCCTCCTCGATAGGGCGCTGGCGGGCCTCCTCAGGCTCCGCCGCCTGGCGCGCGGGAGCGCGGCGTCGTCGATGCCCGCACCTAGTATCTCCGTTCCTGGGCATGATCCGAACAGGAGGGGTGAACTGACCTGTGGAAATCTCTGCCGGAGGACGTCTCGAGATCCGCGTTTCCGCCGCTGACGTGGGAAAACGCGTCTCCGTGCGGCGCGTCGACGAGGATGCCGTCGCGGGTCGGAAATTCACCGACACGGTTGGTGTTCTCACATCATGGGACGACGGCGTGCTGCTGATCACCCGCAGGGACGGGGAGCGCGTGCGGATCGAGGAGTCGTCGCTGGTCGCGGGGAAGGTGGTGCCCGCCGCGCCCGCCCGCCGACGGGGACCCGCGGCCTCGTACCAGGAACTGGCGCGGGTCTCCGCCCGGGCCTGGCAGCCGGTCGAGCGGGAGTCGCTCGGCGGGTGGGAGCTGCGGGCCGCCGCCGGCTTCACCCGGCGCGCCAACTCGGTGCTGCCCCTCGGTGACCCCGGCATACCCCTGCACGAGGCCCTGACGGCCGTACGCGGCTGGTACGCGGCCCGGGGGCTGCCCGCATACATGCAGCTGGCCACCGGCGGCGAAGGCACCCAGGAGCTGCTCTGCGCGGAGGTGGCGGACCGCGGGTGGACCCGGGAGGTCACCGCCGAGCTGTGGATCGGGGGGCTCGCGCCGGTCGCGGACCGGGAGGCGCCCGGGGTGGGGCTGTCCCGGACGGCGGACGAGGCGTGGCTCAGCCGCTACCAGCGCAAGGGGGTCAGCGAGGTCGCGCTGAAGGTGCTCGGCAGCGGGCCCTCGGTGTGGTTCGCGACGGTGCCGGGGGACGAGGGTGCCCCGCCCGCGGCGATCGGGCGGTGCGTCGTGGACGGGCGGTGGGCCGGTTTCGCGGCCGTGGAGGTCGATCCGGGGCGGCGCCGTGAGGGACTCGCGACGACCGTGATGGCCGCGCTGGCCCAGCGGGCGCTGGACGAAGGGGCCTCGGCGGGCTGGCTCCAGGTCGAGACGGACAACGCCGGGGCACGGGCGCTGTACGCGGGGATGGGCTTCGCCGCGCACCACGCGTATCACCACTACCGGGCGCCCGAGGGGGCCGGTGACCCCTCCGGCTTCGGTGGTCGTTCCGGTTCCGAGTCGTATCGATCGTCATGAGCGGGCAGCACCCTGACATGCGTGCCCCACTGCCGCCGGAGCCGGAGCGGGCCGCCGAGGTTCGGCGGCGGTTCGCGGCCGAGGCGCGTGCCGAGCGGCCCGATCTCGCGACGCTGTGCCTGCTGGTGGGGGCCGCGGGCGACGGGGCGCTCAACGAGGCCGGCCTCGACGCGGCGCAGATCGAACTCGACCGGCTCGCGGGGCTGCTGCCCTACCGTCCCGGCGGGCCCCGTGCCTGGGCGCTCGCGCTGGCGGGCCTGCTCGGTGACCGCTGCGGTTTCCGCGGCTCCGCCGCGGACTACCAGCGGCTGGAGTCGTCGTTGCTGCACCGGGTGCTGGAACAGCGGCGGGGGCTGCCGATCCTGTTGTCCGTGGTGTGGATGGAGGTGGCCCGGCGGGCGGGCGCCCCGGTGTACGGGGTGGCGTTGCCCGGGCACTTCGTCGTGGGGTTCGGGCCTGCCGAGGAGCAGGTGCTGGCGGATCCGTTCGACGGGGGGCGGGTGCTCACCGGGAGCGATGCGGAGACGCTGGTCGCCGGTGCGACGGGGGGACCACTGGAGCCGGGGATGCTGCGGCCGGCCGATCCGCTGGACGTCGTGCTGAGGATCCTGAACAACGTGCGGGCTTGGGCCGCCGCCCGGCCGGAGCGGTCGGACGTGGCGTTGTGGGCGATCGAGTTGTCGCTGGCGCTGCCCTCGCATCCGGCCCGGTTGCGGTACGAGCGGGCGCAGCTGCTGGTGCAGCGGGGGGAGTTCCTGCGGGGGGCGGTCGAGTTGGAGGCGTACGCGGATGTGGTGGCGGGGGTGGACGAGAGTGCGGCGGAGCGGGTGCGGCAGCAGGCGGGGGCGGCTCGGGCGCGGCTGAACTGAGGGCGGGGGCGGTTGAGCTGTGGGCGGGGGGGTGGCTGAGGGCCCGGGCCGGTTGAGCTGTGGGCCGGGTGCGTGTTCTCGCCGCGGGGGCCTGGGTCCGTGGACGGCTGCGGGTGCGTCGTGGCCGATCGCGCAGTTCCCCGCGCCCCTGCGCCGGCTGCCCACGGCCGGCGGCTTCCAGGCCCCCGCTGAGTCGCCTCGCCCCTCCGCCGCGCCGCTCTCGCGGGGGTGGGGGTCGATGGCCCGGGGAGGAGCGGACGCGCTGGGCCTGGCCGCCGGAGAGCTTGTCGACCTTGCGGTGGGCGATCCGCGTGACGCCCGCGGGCCAGCACCTGGGACACCGGGTACGGCCCGGGGGTGCAGCGAGCAGGCCGGTCGGCTCGGATCGGCTCGGCTCGGCTCGGCTCGGCGACGGTGACCTCGTCCATGAGGCCGCCCTCGGCAGCATGGCCCCGATGCGGCCCACGACAACGGCCTCATGCGGGCCGGTGCCGAGGACGCGGACCGTGCCGGTGTCGGACCGCCTCCGACCGAGGGAGAGGCCGAGGGTGGTGGACCTGCTCGCGCCGTCCGGGCCCAGCAGGGCCACCGTCTCCGTGTCGGCGGTCCTGAGTCCCGCATGACAGAAGTCGTACCGGGCCCGGTCGCATACGCGGAAAGGGGCACCCGGTGTCCCTCCGGGTGCCCCCTTCCGCGTCGTGCTCCGTCAGGTCGGGTTCGTGTCGATCACGGCGACCCGGTCGGTCTTGCTCTTCAGGGCCAGGCGGAGGGCGCCGTAGACGTCCTTGGCGTTGACCGGGGTCTTCGCTCCGTTGCCCCGGGTGATCAGGACGCCGTCGAAGGTGCCGCCGTACAGCTCCTTCAGTGCCTTCTCGTTGTAGGAGTCGACGAGCTTGCCGTCGACGGCCTTGACGGTGAGGAACTTCCACAGGGAGTTCTCGGGGCTCAGCTTGACGCTGTGCGCGGCGTCCGTCTGCACGGTGACGATGGCGGACATCGCCGGCTGTGCGAACTCCTTCATGAACCGGTCGACCTCGGCCTTGTCGACCGACGGCTCCTTGGCCGTGGTCGGAAGGCTCACGGCGGGGGTCGTGCCGGTCTCGACCTGGGTGCGGTAGGCCTTCTCGACGGCCTCGGAGGACTGGTCCACGGCGAGGCCCTTGCCGGCCTTGCCGTAGACGGCGACGGCCTTGCCGGGCTCGTACTTCACGGTGCCGTCGCTCGCCGAGCCCGAACTGCCCGCGGCGCGCTCCAGCGCGACGCGCAGCTTCTCCTCGTCGACGGGCATGACGGGCTCGACGACCCGCTTCTGCCCGAAGAGGGAGCCGATCACGGAGATCGGGTTGTAGTCACTGACGGCGGCGACGCGGACGGTGTCCTGCATGTCGAACTGGAGACCGGCCTGGTCCGGCCGGAGCGTCACCGTCCCGCCGTCGACCGTGAGCTTCAGCTCCTTGTTCGTGTGGGCGGCGAAGGCCTTGTCCAGCTTGTTGACGGCCTCGTCACGGGTGCCGCCGCCGATGTCGACGCCGAGGACGGTAGTGCCCTTGGGGACGTCGGAGTGGTTCATGAGGAGACCGGCACCGTAGACACCGCCGGCGAGGACGACCACGCCGCCGCCGAGGAGTGCCAGCTTGCTGCGGCCCTTCTTCTTGGCCGGCTTCGCGGCCTTCGCGGCCTTGCCCGCGGCGGGCTTCTGCTGCTGCGCACCGGGGTCGGGCAGCTTCGGCGGGGTGTGCCGGGTCGCGCCGTCGACGCCGCCCGGGCCGTAGGGGGCGCCCTGCGTGCTTGGGGGCACGACGGGGATGCCGCTGGTCAGGGTATGCCCGGAGGGGTTGTCGAGGGGGCCGGGGCCGCCGTAGCCGGGAGCGCCGGAGTCACCGGCGGGACGCTGCGGGGTGAGGACCGCGGTGTCGTCGCTGAGGCCACCGCCGGGGTGGGCGTAGTCCGCGCCGGCCGGGGAGGTGAAGTCGGCGGCGGGGCCGAAGGGGTCGTTCGGGGTCGCGGGCGGGCCGAGGGGGCTGTCACCGGTGACGGGGCCGCCGGTGGGGCCCGCCGGGCCGGAGGGGCCGCCTGTGGCGCCGCTGCCCGAGAAGTACGGCAGGTCCTCGCGGTCGGACGTGGCGGCGGCGAGCGCGGCCGACACGTCGAAGGAGCCGGTGCCGCCGCCGTGGCCGGGAGCCACCGGTCCGGCGCCGGTGGCACCGGGGAGCCCGGCGCCGTTCGTACCGCCGGGCCGGGGGCCGTTCGCGCCGGGGCGCGGGCCGCCGGACTGGGGGGCACCGGGCTGGGTAGCACCGGGGCCGCCGGTCGGCCTGCCTGCGCCGTTGCCGCCGCCGGGACGGGCGCCCGGGCCGCCGGCCACGGCCGCCGCACCGGCGGAGAAGCCGGCGCCGTTGCTGCCGCCCCCGCCGCTGGGTGCCTTGCCCGCGGGGGCGCTCTTGCGTGGCGCGAACCAGTCGCTCGCCGGCTTGTCGTCGGCCGCCGGGGACGGCTCCGGCGCGGGCGCCGGGGTGTTCGTCAGCACGGGCATGGCCGTGGTGCCGGTGGTCTCCGACTCGGAGCCGGCGTCGTCCGCCGGGCCCTCGCCGTCACCGACCGGCTTGCGCACGACGACCGGCGGGATGGGCCGGGACCCGGGGATGTTGATCCGGACCCGGGTCGTCAGTGTGGTCTCGGTCTTGGGGCCGTCCGGCCGCTCGCCTGCGGCCGACCGGGCCGCTTCGGCACCGGCCTCGGTGGCCATGGGTGTGCCGTACGGCGGTGTCCCCGACGGGTACGCGGTGCTGCCGCGCCCATTGGCCCCGGAGGACGAAGTGTCAGTTTCACGACTCAAGGCAGGTTCTCCCGGTTTGCTCCGCCGCCCGTCACGACCTCAACTCAGCGGGCAGCTCGGCGGCGCGCACCACCATACTGGCCACTTCCGGCGCGTATCCCACGACCGCGTGGGAAACCCACACGGGACCCGCACCCCCTGACTGCGGCGAAGTGGTACGTCACTTCCCAAGTCGGGCGCCGGATGCGGTCGGTTGACGCCCCCACCCAAGGGTGGCGCACATCACAGCCACAGCCATGCCGCCGAGCAGGAAGAGATACGAGCCGACTCCCGCGGCGAAGAGGAAGTCGCCCTCCGGGCGGGTGGAGGTCAGCAGGACCACGGAGATCATCCAGCCGGCGGCCGGCGCAACAGCCCCCGCCCTGCCGCCCGTCACCCGGGCGCCACCCAGGAACAGCCCGGCAGCGCCGATCAGCGCCAGCAGCAATCCGAGCGGGAACCATGCTGCTTGGACGAGCCCGCCGGCCACTCCGATCACGGCTCCCAGCAGTAAGAGGCCCAGGTAGGCGGCGATCCGTCCGAGCGAGGGCAGGGTCAACGGCTGGGCGAGCATGCTGCCTTGTCCACCCGCGGGCGGCCGGCTCGGCTTCATCGCGCGCCCGCCTCTCGGCCGCCGCGCGTCCACACCACTCGTTCGTCATACACAGTCGTACGCATCACAGGCCCGTTCCGTTCTGGATCCCCTCGACAGACATGCCGGGGATCCCTTCGAACAAGTCGCTCTCCCGGCTCCCGCCTTCGCGTCTGCCGCGCACCAACTCGTAGTACTCGGTGGTGAGGAGGGGCTGCGCCAGCTCGTTGGAGAGGGCGAAGTAGGGTTCGGCGACCTCGATCTGGGTGGCGTGGGCGCGCATCGCGGCGGCCTTCGCTGCCGCGAAGCCGGTGCCGTCGATCTCGGTGGTGACGATGTGGTCGTCGACCACGCCCGGCACGTCGGTGACGGCGGCGGCCCGAGCGAAGGGGAGCCGTCCGGGTTCCGCGAGGTGGCGGCGGAGCCGGGCGAAGCCCTCGACGATCACTCCGCGCGGCATCCGGTTCCAGTAGACCTTGGCGATCTCCCAGGGGCCGCCCAGGTCGGGGCGGAAGCCGGGGTCGGCGGTCAGGTCGGCGGCGCGCATGGCGACCCGGTGGGCCTGGATGTGGTCGGGGTGGCCGTAGCCGCCGTCCGGGTCGTAGGTCACGAGGACCTGGGGGCGAACCTCGCGGATGACCTGGACGAGGTGGCCGGCGGCCTCGTCGACGTCGGCGGACCAGAAGGCGCCGGGCCGCTCGTTCTGTTCGACGCCCATCATCCCGGAGTCGCGGTAGCGGCCGGGGCCGCCGAGGAAGCGGTGGTCGGTGACGCCGAGTTCCTTCATGGCCTCGGCCAGTTCACCGACCCGGTAGGGGCCCAGGGCGTCGTCGCGGTCGGGCGCGAGATGCGCGAGGTGGGGCGGGATGACCTCGCCCTCCTCACCGAGGGTGCAGGTCACCAGCGTCACCCGCGCTCCCTCGGCCGCGTACTTGGCCATGGTCGCGCCGTTGTTGATCGACTCGTCGTCCGGGTGCGCGTGCACCAGGAGCAGTCGGCGAGCGGGCAGATCGGTCATGGGCCCACCCTACGAGGCGCCCGCTCCGTGCCCGTGCGGGGCGCAGGCATTCACGGGAACGGGTGGGAGGGAGGGCCCGGGGGCGGTCGGAGGTCTCAGAACTTGATGCTGCCGATCATGCCCGCGATGTTGGTGGTCAGCTCGCTGATCGTCGGCGCGATGGTCGAGGAGGCGAGGTAGAACCCGAGCAGGATGCAGATGATCGCGTGTGGTGCCTTCAGCCCTGACTTCTTGATCAGGATGAAGACGATGATCGCCAGCAGCACCACCGCCGAAATCGAGAGTGCCACGGCGGCTCACCTCCAAAAAGTTCCCTGGGACCTGGGGAGTGAAGCAGTTGTCGAACGGCGACGGTGAGGACGTCGTCGGACGATGACGCGGGTGACGCAGTTGTGAATCCGTACAGCGGCCAGCAGGTTCATACCCACTCAGCGGTAGTGATCATAACTATCCAAACGCGCGCATCGATCGGCGCACGGCCGCACAAGGGGGCGCATGGCCAATATGGTCGGGTCATGACGACCGAGCCCGAGTCCTTCCCCCGTCGGCACGCACGGACACAGCGTTTCAGTCTCGGCGCGCCGCGCGCGTTCTCCGTCGCTCCCGATGGTTCCCGTGTCGTGTTCCTGCGCTCCTCGTCCGGTACCGACCGGGCCAACAAACTGTGGGTGCTGGACCTCCCGGACGATGCCGGGCGCAGTGGGACGGGAGTCCCCCCGGCCGGAGGCCTGGAGAGGGTGGCGGCCGACCCGGAGGCGCTGCTGCACGGTTCCTCCGAGGAGTTGTCGGCCGAGGAGCGCGCGCGTCGTGAGCGCAGCCGTGAGGGCGGCGCCGGGATCGTCGGCTATGCCACCGACGCGGCCGTGGAGTTGGCCTCTTTCGCCTTGTCAGGGCGGCTTTTCGTGGCGGAGCTGCGAGCCGGTACGGCACGCGTACTCGATGTGCCGGGACCGGTGATCGACCCGCGCCCCTCCCCCGACGGCCGGTACGTCGCGTACGTCACCCGCGGCACGCTGCGGGTGGTGGAGGCGGAGGGCGGGAACGACCGGGCGCTCACCGAGGAGGGGACGGCGAACGTCACCCACGGTCTGGCGGAGTTCATCGCGGCCGAGGAGATGGGCCGTTCACGCGGCTTCTGGTGGTCGCCCGACTCGGACCGGCTGCTCGTGTCGCGCGTGGACGACACGCCGGTGCGCCGCTGGTGGATCTCGGACCCCGCGCAGCCGGACAGGGACCCGCAGCGGGTGGCGTATCCGGCGGCCGGCACCGCCAACGCGGAGGTACGGCTCTTCGTGACCGACCTGTCCGGGACGCGCACGGAGGTCGTGTGGGACCGTGCACGCTATCCGTATCTGGCGCATGTGCACTGGTCAGCGGCGGGTGCTCCGCTGCTTCTCGTCCAGGCCCGGGACCAGCGCAGCCAGCTGTTCCTGGCGGTGGACCCGGACACCGGGGCGACCCGGATGGTGCACGCCGACGAAGATCCACATTGGCTTGATCTTTTCCCCGGGGTGCCCGCGTGGAGCCCGTCGGGGCAGCTCGTGCGTGTCGCGGACGAGGGCGGCGCGCGGGTGCTGGCGGTGGGCGAACGCCCGCTGACGGGGCCGCAGTTGCACGTCCGGGCGGTGCTGGACGTGTCCGACGACGATGTGCTGGTCTCCGCGTCCGCGGGCGAGGCCGCCGCGGCGCCGGAGATCGGCGAGCTCCACGTCTACCGGGTGAACGAGCTGGGTGTGGAGCGGGTCTCCGAGGAGCCCGGCGTGCACTCGGCGGTGCGTTCCGGCCGTGTGACGGTCCTCGTCTCCGCGACGCCGGGCCGGGCGGGGGCCCAGGCACGGGTCCTGCGGGAGGGCAAGCAGGTGGCCACTGTGGCGAATTGCGCGGAACACCCGGGTCTGTCCCCGCGTGTGCGGTTCACACAGGGGGGCGCACGCCGCGTACCGTGCGCCCTGCTTATGCCGAGGGACTACGACGGCGTCACACCCCTGCCGGTCCTCATGGACCCCTACGGCGGCCCGCACGGCCCCAGGGTGCTGGCGGCGCACAACGCGCACCTGACGTCGCAGTGGTTCGCCGACCAGGGTTTCGCGGTGGTCGTCGCCGACGGGCGCGGCACCCCCGGCCGCTCCCCCGCCTGGGAGAAGGCGATCGACGGTGATCTCACGCTCTCCCTGGACGACCAGGTGGACGCGCTGCACGACCTCGCGCGGTCGCATCCGCTGGATCTGTCCAGGGTGGCGATCCGCGGCTGGTCGTACGGCGGCTGGCTGGCGGCCCTGGCCGTCCTGCGCCGCCCGGATGTCTTCCATGCCGGGATCGCGGGCGCCCCGGTCACCGACTGGCAGCTGTACGACACCCACTACACGGAGCGGTACCTGGGCGACCCTGCGGCGAGCCCCGACGCGTACGCGAGGAGTTCGCTGGTGACGGACGGCGGGCTCACGTCGGCCGCGGAACCGCACCGGCCGCTGATGATCGTGCACGGCACCGCGGACGACAACGTGGTGTTCGCCCACGCGCTGCGGCTTTCCTCCGCGCTCCTCGCGGCCGGCCGCCCGCACGAGGTGCTGCCGCTCTCCGGGGTCACGCACATGACCCCGCAGGAACAGGTGGCGGAGAACCTGCTGCTGCTTCAGGTCGACTTCCTGAAGCGGTCACTGGGTCTGGGATAGCCCCTGAGGGAGCGGGCACGGCAACGGGCCGGGGCGACATGGCGCGCCCCGGCCCGTTTACGGCACCCGCACGGCCGTACGCTGTTCAGCTTCGCGCGTCCGTATATCGGAACGACGTCAGCCAAGTTGCCTGCGTGTTAACGCGATTGGTGTGCGTTTGTATGGCTATCAGGCCCCCTTGGCATGATCGTCCAGCGGTTCCTCCTGGGGCACGAGCTGCTTCTCCTCCGCGAAGTGGCAGGCGGAGTCATGGGCCGCCGGGCCCGATCCGTGCCGGAACTCGGCCGGTACCGCGAGCGGCGGCACCTCCTGTGCGCACGTCTCGCGGGCCTTCCAGCAGCGGGTGCGGAAGCGGCACCCTGACGGGATGTTCGTCGGGGAGGGCACGTCCCCGAAGAGGATGATCCGTTCGCGGTGTTCCCGCGCCTCGGGGTCGGGCAGGGGGACGGCGGACAGCAGTGCCTGCGTGTAGGGGTGGGTGGGGTGGTCGTAGATCTCGGCGTCGCGGCCGATCTCGACGATCCGGCCCAGGTACATCACGCCCACCCGGTCGGAGATGTGCCGCACGATCGACAGGTCGTGAGCGATGAAGACGTAGCTCAGCCCGAACTCCCCCTGGAGCCGCTCCAGCAGGTTGATCACCTGGGCCTGGACGGACACGTCGAGCGCGGAGACCGGTTCGTCGGCCACGATGATCTCCGGCCGGAGAGCCAATCCGCGGGCGATGCCGATGCGTTGGCGCTGACCGCCGGAGAACTGGTGCGGATAGCGGTTGACGTACTCGGGGTTGAGGCCGACCACGTCGAGGAGTTCCTGCACCTTGCGCCGCCGGTCCCCCTTGGGGGCGACCTCGGGGTGGATGTCGTACGGCTCTCCGATGATGTCGCCGACGGTCATCCGGGGGTTCAGGGAGGTGTACGGGTCCTGGAAGACCATCTGGATGTTGCGGCGGACCGCCTTCAGGGCCCTGCCCGAGAGCTTGGTGATGTCCTCGCCCTTGTACTTGATCGACCCGGCCGTGGGCCGCTCCAGGTTGACCAGCATCCTGGCCACCGTCGACTTGCCGCAGCCGGACTCGCCGACGATGCCGAGGGTCTCCCCCGCGCCCAGCGTGAAGTCCACCCCGTCGACGGCCCTGACCGCGCCGACCTGCTTCTTGAACAGAATGCCCTGAGTCAACGGGAAGTGCTTGACCAGTCCACTGACCTCCAGGATCGGATCAACCGTTGACTTGGTCGTCGACTCGGTCATCGAGGTACTCCCTCCAGAAGTGGCAGGCGCTCACCCGGGTGCCGTCCGACGACGTCACGTCGTACAGCGGGGGTACGTCGGTGCGGCACCCGTCGCGGGCCTTCGCGCAACGCGGATGGAAGGCGCAGCCGGGCGGGATGGCGGTGAGGTTGGGCGGGAGGCCCTTGATGGCGTAGAGCTCCTGGCCCTTCTGGTCCAGTCGTGGGATGGAGTCGAGCAGGCCACGGGTGTACGGGTGGGCCGGGGCCTTGTAGATGTCGTGGACGGGGGCGGACTCCACGATGCGGCCGGCGTACATGACGGCGATGCGGTCGGCGACGTCCGCGACGACGCCGAGGTCGTGGGTGATGAGGATGAGGCCCATGTCCAGCTCGCGCCGCAGTTCCGCGAGGAGGTCCATGACCTGGGCCTGGACGGTGACGTCGAGTGCCGTCGTCGGTTCGTCGGCGATGATCAGGGAGGGCTCCAGGGCCAGCGCCATCGCGATCATGATGCGCTGGCGCATACCGCCGGAGAACTGGTGGGGGTAGTCCCGTACGCGTTCCTTCGCGGCGGGGATGCGGACCCGGTCCATCAGCTCCACGGCCTTGGTGCGGGCGTCCTTCTTCGACATGCCCCGGTGCACCACGAACATCTCACCGAGCTGGTCGCCGACGCTCAGCACGGGATTCAGGGCGGAGAGCGCGTCCTGGAAGATCATCGCCATCTCGGCGCCGCGGACCTTCCGGCGTTCGTCCTCCTTGAGCTTCAGCAGGTCCCGGCCCTTGAAGAGGATCTCGCCGCCGGTGATCCGCCCCGGGGGCATGTCGAGGATCCCCATGATCGCCTGTGCGGTGACCGACTTCCCCGACCCGGACTCCCCCAGCACCGCGAGCGTCTGCCCCGCGTCCACCGCGTACTCGACCCCGTTGACCGCCTTGGCGACCCCGTCCCGCGTCCTGAACTCCACCCGCAGATCACGCACTTCGAGCAGCATGACGACGGCTCACCTCAGCTTCGGGTCGAGGGCGTCGCGGACCGCGTCGCCGAGCATGATGAACGCCAGGACGGTGATCGCGAGGGCGCCGGAGGGCCACAGCAGGGCGTGCGGGGCGTTGCGGATGTAGGGCGAGGCGGCGGAGATGTCGATGCCCCAGGAGACGCTCGGCGGTTTCAGGCCGACCCCGAGGTAGGACAGGGTGGCCTCCAGGGCGATGTACGTGCCCAGCGCGATGGTGGCGACGACGATGACCGGCGCCACGGCGTTCGGGGTGATGTGCCGCAGCAGCATCCGGGAGTTGGAGGCGCCGAGCGCGCGGGCGGCCTGCACGTAGTCGTTCTGCTTGGCGGTGATGACGGAGCCGCGGGCGATGCGGGAGATCTGCGGCCAGCCCAGCAGCACCATGAACCCGATCACCGGCCAGACGCTGTTGCTGGTGACCACCGACAGCAGCACCAGACCGCCGAGCACCACCGGGATCGCGAAGAAGACATCGGTGATCCGCGACAGGAACGAGTCGGAGACCCCGCCGAAGAAGCCGGCGAGCCCGCCGAGCACCGACCCCAGAACCGCGACCCCGAGCGTGGCGCAGACGCCGACGGCGATCGAGATCCGCGCCCCGTAGACGGTCCGCGTGTACACGTCGCACCCCTGGCCGTCGAACCCGAAGGGGTGACCCGGCTGCGAGCCCTGCTGGGCCTTGGCGAGGTCGCACTTGAGGGGGTTGCCGGAGGCGATCAGCGACGGCCACAGGGAGATGACGACCAGGAAGAGGATCACGAGCCCCGAGATGATGAAGACGGGGTTGCGACGCAGATCGCGCCAGGCGTCCGACCAGAGGCTGCGGGGCTTGCCCGCCGGGCCGCCGCCGTCCGGGCCGGGCCGCTTCTCCAGGGTCTCCCCCTCGGTGGTGGCCAGGTCCATCGCGCCGCCCATCCCGGTCGCGGCGATCGCCCCGCCCTCGGCGGCGCGCCCCGCGCCGGACACATGCGGCTGCTGCGGCTCAGGCATAGCGGATCCTCGGGTCGAGTACGGCGTAGAGGAGGTCGACGAGCAGGTTGGCGAGGAGGAACACCAGCACGAGCACGGTCACGAAGCCGACGACGGTCTGGGTGTTCTGGCGGAGGATGCCCTGGTAGAGCTGGTAGCCGACGCCGTGGATGTTGAAGATCCGCTCGGTGACGATGGCACCGCCCATCAGGGCGCCGATGTCCGTGCCGATGAAGGTGACGACGGTGATGAGGGAGTTGCGCAGCAGATGCCTGGTGATCACCCGGCGGCGCGGCAGGCCCTTGGCGACGGCGGTGCGGACGTAGTCGGCCCGGCCGTTCTCCGCGATCGACGTACGGGTCAGCCGGGTGACGTAGGCGAGGGAGACGGAGGCGAGGACGAGGCCGGGGACGATCAGCTCGCTGAAGGGCGCATCGGAGGAGACCGACGGGCGGATCCAGCCCCACTCCACCCCGAGCAGCAGCTGGAGCAGCAGACCGGTGACGAAGGTGGGGATGGAGATGACGACCAGCGTGGTCAGCAGGACCCCGGTGTCGACGGGCCGGCCGCGCCGCAGACCGGTGACGACGCCGAGGGTGATCCCGATGACGACCTCGAAGAGGATCGCGACGATTGTCAGCCGGATGGTGACCGGGAAGGCGGAGGCCATCAGCTCGGTGACCTCCTGCCCGTTGAACGCGGTGCCGAAGTCGCCGGTGAAGACGTTGCCCATGTAGGTCAGGTATTGCTGCCACACGGGCTTGTCGAGGCCGAACTCCCTGCGGAGCTGGGCGGCCGTCGCCGGGTCGCACTCCCGGTCGCCGCACAGGCCCGCGACGGGGTCACCCATCACGTTCACCATCAGGAAGATCAGGAGGGTGGCGCCCACGAAGACCGGGATCATCTGCAGCAGACGCCGGACCACATACCGTCCCATGCGGACTCCGGGGGTAGTGGACGGGCGCCGGGGCACCCGCCCGGAGCGGCTCAGCTGACCTTGATCTGGTCGTACACCGGCACGCTGAACGGGTTCAGGGACACGTTGGACAGCCGCTCCGAGTAGCCCGCGCTGCCGTTCTGGTACCAGAGCGGGATGGCGGCCATGTGGTCCCGGACGACCTCCTCGGCCTGCTGGAACTTCTGCACCGCCTTCGCCGTGTCCTGCTCGGCGTTGGCCTCGTCGATGAGCCTGTCGAATTCGGCGTTGGACCACTCGCCGTCGTTGGAGGAGGCGTTGGTGTAGTACAGCGGCTGAAGGAAGTTCTGGATGAGCGGGTAGTCCATCTGCCAGCCGGCGCGGAACGGGCCGCTCATCTTCCGCTGGGCGATCTGGTTGCGGTAGTCGGCGAAGGTCCCGACCGGGTTCCCCACGCACGCCTTGTCGTTGTCGAGGGCGTTGTTGATGGAGTTGCAGACCGCGTCGACCCACTGCTTGTGGGAGCCGGTGTCCGCGTTGTATGTGATCTTGACCTGGCCGCCGGGGAGTCCGCCGCCCTCCCGGATCAGCTTCTTCGCCGCGTCCGCGTCGTACTCGCAGGCGTCACCGCACAGGCCCCTCTTGTAGCCGCCGTCCTCGCCGAGGACCGGTGAGGTCGAGTCGGTGGCGGGGGTGCGGGTCTTCTGGAAGATGGTCTCGGTGATCTGCTCGCGGTCGATCGCGCGGGACAGGCCCTCGCGGACCTTCTCCATGCCGGGCTTGTTCCAGGCCTCGTCGTAGAACGGGAAGGACAGGGTCTGGATGATGCCGGCCGGGGTGTTGATGTACCGGTCGCCGAGGTCGGCCCGGACGTTCTTCAGCTGGGCGGCGGGGACGTCGTCGACGAGGTCGAGGTTGCCGGCCATCAGGTCGGTGTAGGCGGTGTTGTTGTCCGTGTAGACCTTCAGGTCCACTCCGCCGTTCCGGGCCTTGTCCTGACCCGGGTAGTCGTCCCACCTGCGGAGGGAGAGCTGCGAGCCCTTGGTGTACGACTGCACGGCGTACGGGCCGTTGCCGACGGGCTTGCTCAGCCAGGCGTCGTGGTCGGTGAAGAACGCCTGGGGCAGGGGGGCGTAGGCGTTGTAGCCGAGGGTGTCGGGGAAGGTCGAGAACTTCTGCTTCAGCGCGACGGTGAACGTCCTGTCGTCGACGACCTTCAGGCCGGAGAGGGTGTCGGCGGTCTGCTTGCTGCCGTCGTCGGGGTGGGTCTTGTCGTAGCCCTGGATGTACTCGAAGAAGTACGCGTTCTTCTGGTTGTTCTTGAGGCTGGCCCCGTAGTTCCACGCGTCCACGAACGACTTCGCGGTGACCTTCTCGCCGTTGCTGAAGGTCCAGCCGTCCTTGATGGTGATCGTGAAGTTCTGCGAGTCCGTGGTCTCGATCTTCTCGGCGAGCATGTCCTCGGCCTCGCCGGTCTTGGCGTTGTACCGCTTCAGCCCGCGGAAGATCATGTCCAGCACCTTGCCGCCCTGCACCTCGTTGGTGTTGGCCGGCTCCAGCGGGTTCTGCGGGTCACCCCAGGAGGAGCTGAGCACCGCGCCGCTGTTCCCAGCGCCGCTGCTGCCGCCGCCGTCGTCGTCCCCACCGCCACAGCCGGTCGCGGCGAGCGCCACGACCGCCGTGCCGGCAATCCATCGGGCGTGCGTGGCTCCACGCATGGGGTGCCTCCTCGTACGTGCGCGAGTGCGCTCAGGACAGCGCGGCCGCGATGATCCATTACCGGTCAATATCGACCGATAACACGCATGACGCACATCACGCGGCCCGTCCGGGGGAACGCATCCAGCCGGATGTACTCACTCATTGCCTCCAGGGCCCTTCCGATGGATTTCCGCGGCGTCGCGGCGTCCGGCACGCCCTCTCGCCGCACCACGGTCGGGGTGGGTCATGTCTGCACCCCCACCCGCCGGGCACTGCCTGTGCGCAGGGAGGCCCGGCCCGGAGTCCCACCCTTGTCGCGGTCGAGGAAGGCGTGCAGGGCCGTGGACGTGGTGGCTATGAGGGTCTCAGGGCCCGTGCTCTGGCGGAGGTAGGAGTGGCTGGTGGCGGGGGCGGCGGATTCAGTTCGCGGCACCAGCTTCACTGGAGCCGGGGCCTTCAACAGAACGCGGTACAGAACCGCGGTAGGAGGCCGAGCGACCCCTCGGTCACATAGACGTCCGGGCGACGCTTCCGGGTCGATGGCGGACAGCGCGGCCCCGGCCAAAGTAGCGACCGAAGTGGGCACCGGGGCGGAGGGGCTGCGAAGAATCTTCAGAACCGAGGCAACGGTCTTACCCGCCCATGGACTCTATGGGTCATCAAGGAGGTGCCCATGGGGGATCAGAAGAAGACTCGGGACGAGGAGTTCCAGAGCTTCGTCATCGGCTGCTGGCCGCGGTTGCTGCGTACGGCTTTCCTCCTCTCCGGTGAACAGCATGCCGCGGAGGACCTGGTTCAGTCGACGCTGGAACAGGCGTACCTGGCGTGGCGCCGCGTCTGCTCGGCCGATGAGCCCGAAGCGTACGTACGGCGCATGATGATCAACGCACATGCCCGCAGACATCGCAGACGTCTTAAAGAGTTTCTGTCGGCCAAAGGCGACTCCGACCTTACGCACGAACCGCGCGACACCGGCGATCCGATCAGCCAGGCCGACAACCGCAGCACGCTGCTCAAGGCACTCACTCAACTACCGCCACGTCAGCGGCAGGCGGTGGTCCTCCGCTACTGGGAGGACCTGACCGAAACGCAGACAGCGCAAGCCATGGGCTGCTCGGTGGGAGCGGTGAAGAGCAACTCGGCCAAGGGAATCGCGAAGCTCCGTGCTGTACCAGGCCTGGATGAAGCGATGACGAGCGAAGGGCGGAAGTGATGAACGCGGGCGGGCAGGAAAACCACGACATGACCCACAGGGACATCTCCCTCCTTCTGGCGGACGCCGCGGCCGGGGTCGAGATCAGCATGGCCCCGGTCCACGTGATGCTTCGCAACGGCCGACGCCTCAGAACCCGCCGCTGGGCGGTGGCGGCAGCCGCGGCCCTGGTGCTCGCGGGCACAACGGTGTCGCTCGCGGTGACGGGGCTGCAGGAAGGAGACGGGAGGCGAGGCGCACATGTGGCGACACAGGCGCCGACGTCCGAGGAGCGGAATGTGAACTCCGCCCGTCGGACCGTGCTGGGGAGCGGAACCGTCCAGGGCGAGCAATGGCAGGTGTTTATCGACGTGTGGGAGGCACCGCACAACGAGGAGGAGGCCCGCGCGCAGTTGGCGGCGATGGAAGAGAGCAAAGAGGACCCTGTAGTTGACCGGCCGGCCGAACTGATCGGCAAAAAGGCGTTCTTCGTGTGGCGGAGAGTTGGGAGCAAGAGCGACATCGCGGTGTTGGACGTGTTCACAAAGGAGTCCACCCAGTCGGGCACCGACATCGAGTCCTTCTCCTTCAAGCTGGAAGGTCCCAAGAGTCCTTTCCACCTGGTCATCGGCCACGTGGCCAAGACTGCCCAGCGCGTCACCTGCACCTGGAAGGACGGCACGACCACCGAAGTCCGGCGAGCCACCGCAGGACAGGACACTGTCGACGGAGAGACCGAGATCCGGTCGGCCGCGGGGTCCCCTGTGGACTGGTTCGTGTGCCTGGCACCGAAGGGCAAGGCATACCTGTCGGCGGACGTCCCGGAGTAGCAGGATGAGAGTTCCGGGGCCCATGGCTCCGAGGCAGTCTCAAGCCGATGGCCGACTGCTGCGCCTCGCCTCATGCGCCGCGATCCCGAACTGCGGGCAGGCATCCTCGGGGCGCTCGACGGCCCCCGGGTCAGAGAAGACCGTACGCAATAACGCCTCTTCGGTCTTCAGCAGCATCGGCGTGACCAGCCAGGCACAGGCCGCCGTCCGCGCCCACGCGGGCGGTTAACGACCCCTGTCACATTGTGCCCGCTTGCAGAGGCAGGCAGGGGCGAGCCACACCAAACTCATCGGCACGACATGCCCACCTCAAACCGTCCCCTTTCACCATCCATGGAGGCCACCATGCGTACTTGTAGAGTCGCGTCACTGTTGTTCGCCCCCGCCCTAGCGGTCGGAGTCCTGGGCGGAGCCTTCCCTGCCGCGGCGAAGGACCAAGGCTTCTCACCGAATTCGGCTCCCTTCGGTAAACCCTGCGAGCCGGGCTACGACTACGAACCCACGTCGACGAAGAGGGCCGTGGCGGCACAAGGGAAGGGGAGCCTCAAGCATGTAGGCATCACGATGGCCAATTACAACGGTGGGACGCGGACCATGACTTCCGTCTTCACGACCGAAGCAGAAGGCGAAGTCGGCATTTCCGTCAGCGGCAAACTGAAGGCAAAGGCCTCCGTCGTGGTCGCCGAGATCGAGCAGGAGTACGGCGTGGACGTCTCCGTGAAGCTCAAGGCCAAGATAGGTAACCAAATCAGAGTGAAGACGCCGCCCAAGAAGACCAGCTACGCCCGCTACGGCATCTTCAGGCTGAAGGTGAACGGATACAGCCAGTACATCTACGCGAACTGCACCAAGGGAAAGAAGATCAAGTCAACGATCTACACACCCCACGTCCTTGGCTGGAAGACGTGGAACCGCTGACCCGTTCGGTCCGCGTGCTACTCATGGGGCAGCGATAGGGGGATGACGCCCCTCCAACTCGCCTGGGCGTACTGAGGATAGAAGCGCAAGTAACTTCAGATCGAGTTTCGTGCCTTCAGGCCCGCCGACAACGAATGTCCGGGCGCAGAGTTCTCCGACTCTGCGCCCGGACTCCCGGTTCAACCAGGTGTCAGTCCTTGCTGAGTTTCTTCCCCGTCTCAGCTTCCTCCTCCAGCGCCTTCAGCGCCGGGTCGAGCACGACGTCCTCGGCACGGGCCTCCGTCGTCGGCTCCTCCGGGAAATGGCAAGCCGTCAGATGGCCGTCACGGTTCCCGGAGAGCTGGACCAGCGGCGGCTCCTCCGTGGCGCACTTGTCCTGCGCCTTCCAGCACCGGGTGCGGAAGCGGCAGCCGGACGGCGGCGAGATCGGCGAGGGAACGTCGCCGTAGAGCCGGATCCGCTCCTTGCCGTTACCCTCTTCACCCTCCACCGTGACCTCCGGCACGGCCGAGAGCAGGGCGTGGGTGTAGGGGTGCCGGGGCCGCTTGTAGATCGAGTCACGGTCGCCGACCTCGACCACCTTGCCGAGGTACATCACCGCCACACGCTGCGAGAAGTGCCGCACGATCGCGAGGTCGTGGGCGATGAACACAAAGGCGATGCCCAGTTCCTGCTGCACCTTCTGCAGCAGGTTCACCACCTGCGCCTGGATGGAGACGTCCAGCGCGGAGACCGGCTCGTCGGCGACGATCAGCTTCGGGTTCAGTGCGAGGGCCCGGGCCACGCCGATGCGCTGCCGCTGACCGCCGGAGAACTCGTGCGGGAAGCGGTTGTAGTGCTCCGGGTTGAGACCCACGAGCTCCAGCAGCTCACGGACCTTCTTCTCCCGGCCGCCCTCCGGCTCGATCCCGTTGACCTCCATCGGCGACTTGATGATCGTGCCGACCGTCTGGCGCGGGTTGAGCGAGGAGTACGGGTCCTGGAAGATCATCTGGATCTCGGACCGCACGGGGGCGAGCTGCTTACGCGAGGCGTGCGTGATGTCCTGGCCCGCGTAGGTGATGGAGCCGCTGGTGGGCTCCAGCAGACGCGTGATGAGCCGACCGGTGGTCGACTTGCCGCAGCCGGACTCGCCGACCAGGCCGACGCTCTCGCCGACACCGACGGTCAGATCGACGCCGTCGACCGCCTGTACGGCGCCGACCTTGCGCTTGATCGGGAACCCACCGTAGATCGGGAAGTGCTTGGTCAGCCCCTTGACCTCGAGGAGGGTCTCCCTGGAGGTGTCGACGGGGCCCTGCTGTGCGGGGAGGGTGAGGTTGTCGCTCATGTCTCGGTTCTCCCTAGCGCAGCCTGGGCTGGATCTGGTCGATGAAGATGGTCTGCTTCTGCTCGGCCGTCAGATGGCAGGCAGCGGCACGGCCCTCGGCGAGCGGCGGCCGCGCGTCCGTGCAGAGGGTGCCCGGCACCTCGCTCTTGAAGGCGCAGCGCGGGTTGAAAGGACAGCCCGAGGGCGGGTTGAGCAGCGACGGCGGGCTGCCCGGGATCGGCGTCAGCGCCTGGTGGATGTCGCTGTCCAGCCGCGGCATGGAACTCAGCAGACCCCACGTGTACGGGTGCCGCGGGTCGCCGAGCACCTCCTTCACGCTGCCGCGCTCCACGGCCCGGCCCGCGTACATCACCAGCAGGTCGTCGGCCATCTGCGAGATGACGCCGAGGTCGTGGGTGATGAAGATGATCGCGGAGCCGAACTCCTGCTGAAGGTCCTTCAGCAGGTCGAGGATCTGCGCCTGGACCGTCACGTCCAGTGCGGTGGTCGGTTCGTCGGCGATGAGCAGATCGGGGTCGCACATCAGCGCCATGGCGATCATCGCGCGCTGGCGCATACCGCCGGAGAACTGGTGCGGGTAGTCGTCGAAGCGCACCTTGGGCTGCGGGATGCCGACCTTCTCCAGCATCTGCACGGCCCGGTCCCGAGCCTCCTTCTTGGAGGCTCCCGTGTGCTTCATGTACGGCTCGGACAGCTGCCGGCCCACCGTGTAGTACGGCGAGAGCGCCGTCAGCGGGTCCTGGAAGATCATCGCCATCTTGTTGCCGCGGAGCTTCTCCAGCTCGTTCTCACGGGCGGTGACGAGCTCCTGGCCCTCGAGCAGGATCTCGCCGTCGATCGTGGCGAACTGCGGGTTGTGCAGACCGAGGATGGTCAGGTTCGTCACCGACTTGCCGGAACCCGACTCACCGACGATGCCGAGGGTCTTCCCCCGCTCCAGGTCGAAGCTGAGCCCGTCGACGGCCTTGACGATGCCGTCCTCGGTCTTGAACCGGACCCGCAGGTCGCGCACGGAGAGAAAGGCCCCGGCGTCGGCCGAGGAGGGAGCCCCCGATTCCTTGGTCAGAGTGGTCACAGAAAGCTCCTAGGACAGCCGCACGCGCGGGTCGATGAAGGCGTAGCACGCGTCGACGATGATGTTGAACAGAAGGATCATGGCGGCCGAGAACAGCATCACACCGAGCAGCAGGGGCAGGTCGCTGAAGTTCACGGCCTCCACCGCCAGCATGCCGAGGCCCGGCAGGCCGAAGGTGTACTCGGTGATGATCGCGCCACCCAGCAGCGCCCCGATGTCGATGCCGAAGATCGTCACGATCGGGATGAGGGAACCGCGCCAGGCGTAGCGGAAGAAGACGTAGCTCCGGGACATGCCCTTGGCGCGGGCCGTCCGAACGTGCTCCTCCTGGAGCTGCTCGATCATCGACGAACGCGCCATACGAGTGTACTGAGCGGCGAAGATCGTCGAGAGCACGGCCCAAGGGATGATCAGCCCGGTGAACCAGGCGGCCGGGTTGTCGGTGATGTTCGTGTACTTGGGCTGGTCGAACAGGTGCATCTGGAAGACGAGGATGGCGAGCGCGAGCGGGCCGAGGAAGTAGATCTGCATGGAGCTCAGAACCATGGAACCCGCGGTGAACGTCTTGTCGAGGACCGTACCGCGCTTCCACGCGGCGACCAGGCCCGCTCCGAGGCCGACGATCAGGAAGAGGATCGAGGCACCGATGGCCAGCGAAATCGTGGTCGGCAGGCGGTCGATGAGGGTCGACCAGACGTTTTCCTTCGTGTGGTACGAGTAGCCGAAGCAGGGCGCCGGGCAGGGGCCCTGGGCGAAGTCGTCGCGGCCCGCGATCAGGCCGCTCAGGAAGATCCAGAACTGCTCCGGGATCGACTTGTCGATGCCGAGTGTCTGGTGGATGTTGGCCAGCGCGTCCGGAGTGCAGGTCTTGCCGCACATCAGCAGCGCCGGATCACGTGGCATGCCGAAGAAGAGCAGGAACGCGACCACGGTCAGCAGGACCAGGATCACGGCGGAGCCGAGAGTCCGGCGGAGGATGAAGCGCAGCATCAGAAAGCAGCTTTCGGGCGGGGGAAGCCTGGGCGGGCCAGGGGCGCCCCGTCGCGGGACGGGGCGCCCATCAGCACCTTGAGGGGTGGGAGGTGTTACTTCACGAACAGCCTGCGCGGGTCGACGCCACCGAGGACGTCGTCGTACACGAGGCCGCCGATCTTCGACCCGGCGATCTGGGTCTGCTTGTAGTACGCCGTCGGAACGTTGGAGACAACTTCCTTCACGATGTACTCGTTGACCTTGTTCCACTCCTCCGCGGCCTTGACCGGGTCCGTGATCTTGTTGATCCGGTCGATGTCCGCGTTGACCTTGTCGTCATTGATGTGCGAGTAGTTCGAGGCGCCGTCCTGGATCTGGCGGCCGTCGTACAGCGGCGGGATCACGGTCGAGGCGCTCGGCCAGTCGGCACCCCACGCGGTGTGGAAGATGTCGTAGTTGTTCTTGACCTTGCTGACCTGGTCGTAGTACGTCTCGGCCGGGATCTCCTGGCGCTGGACGTCGAAGCCGGCCTTCTTCAGCCCGGCCGCCATGGCGGTCGAGTACTGCTGGCCCTCAGGGGTGTTGATGTAGCCGAAGGTGAGCTTCATGCCCTCCTTGCCGGCTTCCTTGAGCAGCGCCTTGGCCTTCGCCGGGTCACCGGCCGGCTTCTTCTTCTTGCCGAACGGGTCGAACTTGGCGTTGTAGCCGGAGACGGTCGGGCTGATCAGACCGCCGGCGACCTCCATGGCCTGCGCACCACCGTAGGCGCGGACGAAGGGCGTGACGGGCAGCGCGTACGCGATGGCCTCACGGACCTTCTTGTCCTGCATCTCCTTCTGGGACAGGTTGATGTTCATCTGGCCCACGTACGGCTGGTAGCCGGAGACCACGCGGCCCTTCAGCGAGGCGTCGGCCAGCACCTTGGACAGGTTGCCCGCGTCGACCTGGTTGTTGAAGCTGATCGAGGTCGCGTTCTCGCCGGAGTCGTCGAGCAGCGCCTTGGTGGAGTCCTCGAACTGCTTGTTGAAGACGAAGTTGAACTGGTCGACGTACTGGTGACGGATCGGGTCCGTCTTCGCGTCCCAGTTGTCGTTCTTGACCAGCGTCATGGACTTGCCGGACTTGAAGTCCTTGATCTTGTACGGACCGGCCGTCATGGGGGCCTTGTCGTACTTCTCCTTGGTGTCCTTCTTCTCGGACACGAGGGCGTAGCCCGCCATGGCGAGCGCGTACGGCAGGTCCGGCTTCGGCTCCTTGAACTTGAAGACGACGGTCTTGTCGTCCGGCGTCTCAAGGATGCTGTCCGGCAGGTGCTTGCCCTTGTACGGGCCGTCCTTGAGGAGCTTGCGGTACTCGGTGCCCGGGGTGTTGGCCAGCCACTGCTGTATGTAGGTGGGGCCGTTGGTGACGAACGGGGCGAAGAGGCGCTCGAAGGTGTGACGCACGTCCTTCGACGTGATCTCGGAGCCGTCGGCCCACTTCACGCCGTCCTTCAGCGTGAACTTCCAGGTCTTGCCGCCGTCAGTGGTCGTGCCGCTGTCGGTGGCGAGGTCGCCGACGACCTCGTGCTTGGAGCCGTCGTCACTGGTGGCCTTGTAGCCCGTCAGACCACGGTGCAGGATCGAGGACAGGGAGCCCTCGTCGGAAACGTAGACCTGGGCCGGGTCGAGGTGGGCGTAGCTGTCCCTCTGAAGGACCGTCACCGTGCCACCGGGCTTGGCGCCGGGGACGTCGGCGGCCGGGCCGGTCGACGCCTTGGCGTCGCCGAACTCGATGCTGGACTGCTGCCGGGCGGCGTTCTCCTTGTCCTTGTTGTTGCTGGTCCCTTCCTTGCTGCCGCCTTCGCTGCAGCCCGTGAGCGCGAGTGCTCCGGCCGCGAGCATGGAGATGGCGGCGTACGCGTGGCGTCCACCCTTACCCATCACTTGGTTCCCACCCATCTATCTGTCACAAGTGCGATGAAATGAAGTGCCAGCCGATGCCGCGACGATGCCGCCCCGGCTGGTTCGGGCGAGGATGCCCATTCAGTCCCGGTCAGCGAGCCGTCTTGGGGTCGAAGGCATCGCGGACCGAGTCCCCGAGCAGGTTGAACGCCACGATGAAGATGATCATGGAGATACCCGGGAAGAACATGTAGGTGATGTCGTTCTGCATCACGAGTTCGGTCGACGCCTTGGAGAACATCTGGCCCCAGTCAGGCGTCGGCTCGACGATTCCCACGCCGAGGAACGACAGACCGGCCTCCGCCGTGACGAAGGCGGGGAGCATGTACGTCGACTGCACCAGGATCGGCGTGACGACGTTCGGGAGGATCTCCTTGCGAATGATCCGCCAGGGGGACGCCCCGCTCACCTTTGCGGCTTCGATGAACTCGCGTCCGGCGAGGGAGAGCGTGGTGCCGCGCAGGATGCGGGCGAGACTCATCCAGCCGAGGAACCACTGCACCGCGATCAGTGCCACCACCCGGACGTAGACCGGCGTCTCGTCCTTGGGGTCCACGAAGAGCGAGACCACGACCGGCATGCTCGCGATGAAGAACAGCTGCGAGGGGAAGGCGAGCAGGAAGTCGACCAGCCGGCTGATGGCGAAGTCCACCTTGCCGCCGAGGTAGCCCGCCGCGACACCCAGCAGGACGCCGGTGAGCACGGTGGCGATGGTGACCGCGACGGAGATGCCGAGGGAGTTCCTGATGCCGTACAGCAGCTTGGTGAAGACGTCGTAGCCGTTGCCCGGCTCCAGGCCGAACCAGAACTCGCCGCTGATGCCACCGTTGGGCTGAAGCGGGACACCCGCGCTGTCGAACAGTTCCGGGCGCTCGTCGGCGTACACCGTGAACGGGTCCTTGCCGTACAGCTTCGAGATGACCGGCGCGAGCAGGCCGATCACGATGAAGAAGAGGACGATGCAGGCGGACGTCACTCCTGCGCGGTCCCGCTTGAAGCGGATCCACATCAGCTGGCCGGGGGAGCGACCGACGAGTTCCTTGACCTGGACAGTCTCGGTCGTCGCCGCCAGTTCGGGGTCCAAGGCGACCGCGGGCCCGGAGCCCTCGGCCTTGGTTGGACTGGTCATGTGTGTTCTTCCCCCGGGGGGTTGGAGAGTTGAGCGCAGCACAGATCCGGCTACCGGCGGGTTCTGCGTTTTGGGGGAACTTTCGCCAAGCGAGTCAACGCGCGTCAAGGGCGGAAGACATAGGGATCTCCCTACCGTCCATATTTTGAGCAAAAATTGCAAAGATTGACACCTACGCGCGCTTGACAGACGAGATGGAAGAGCGACGAATCGGACATTCGGTGAAGGATTTTTGTTTACATGTCCGAAACTTGATCGCTGCATCTCCGATATCCGAACAGCGGTTCACAGCACACAGACAGTCGGCTGAAGGGTTCGAGACGCGCTGCCGGCTTTCACCTTCACTCCCTCACGAGCGCCGCCGGATCCCCCTCCTTTGCACAGATTCTCCCCGTATGCGGGTACGCCTGAGGCCCGGTCCTCCGCTCGGCGGTTGGACCGGGACTTCAGCGACTGCGCGAGACGGTGTGTCAGCCGTGCTTGGCGCGGCTCGCGGCGCGGGCGCGCTCGCGGGCGTCCAGGTTGACCTTGCGGATCCGCACGGCCTCCGGAGTCACCTCGACGCACTCGTCGTCGCGGCAGAACTCCAGCGACTGCTCCAACGACAGCTTGCGCGGCGGGACGATGGACTCGGCGACGTCAGCGGTCGAGGACCGCATGTTCGTCAGCTTCTTCTCCTTGGTGATGTTGACGTCCATGTCGTCCGCGCGGGAGTTCTCACCGACGATCATGCCCTCGTACACCTCGGTGCCGGGCTCCACGAACAGCACACCGCGCTCCTGGAGGTTGGTCATCGCGAACGCGGTGACGGCGCCGGAGCGGTCGGCGACGAGCGAGCCGTTGTTACGGGTCTGCAGGGTGCCGAACCAGGGCTCGAAGCCCTCGTGGATGGAATGCCCGATGCCCGTGCCGCGGGTCTGCGTGAGGAACTCGGTACGGAAGCCGATGAGACCGCGGGAGGGCACCACGAACTCCATGCGGACCCAGCCCGAGCCGTGGTTGGACATGTTGTCCATCCGGCCCTTGCGGACGCCCATGAGCTGGGTGACGGCACCCATGTGCTCCTCGGGCACGTCGATCGTCATGCGCTCGACCGGCTCGTACGTCTTGCCGTCGATCTCCTTGGTGACGACCTGCGGCTTGCCGATGGTCAGCTCGAAGCCCTCGCGGCGCATCTGCTCGACCAGGATGGCCAGCGCCAGCTCACCGCGGCCCTGCACCTCCCAGGCGTCGGGGCGCTCGGTGTCCAGCACGCGCAGCGAGACGTTGCCGATCAGCTCGCGGTCGAGGCGGTCCTTGACCTGGCGGGCGGTGACCTTGCGGTCCTTCACGGCCGCCTTGGCGTCCGCGCCCTTGCCGGTGCCGCCGCGGCCGACCAGCGGGGAGGTGTTCGTACCGATGACCATGGAGATCGCGGGCTCGTCCACCGTGATGAGCGGCAGCGCGAGCGGGTTCTCCACGTCGGCCAGCGTCTCGCCGATCATGATGTCCGGGATACCGGCGACGGCGCAGATGTCACCGGGGCCGGCCTTCTCCGCCGGCTTGCGGGTGAGCGCCTCGGTCATCATCAGCTCGGAGATGCGCACATTGGTGACGGAGCCGTCGCGCTTCATCCAGGCGACGGTCTGCCCCTTCTTCAGCTCGCCCTGGTGGACGCGGAGCAGCGCGATACGGCCGAGGAAGTTGTCGGCGTCGAGGTTGGTGACGTGGGCCTGGAGCGGGGCGGCGTCGTCGTACGTCGGGGCCGGGATGTGCTCCAGGATCGTCGAGAAGAACGGCTCCAGGCTGGTGGAGTCGCTCGGGACGGTGCCGTCGGCGGGCTTGGTCAGCGAGGCGACGCCGTCGCGGCCACAGGCGTAGACGATCGGGAACTCGATCTGGTCCTCGTCGGCGTCCAGGTCCAGGAACAGGTCGTAGGTCTCGTTGACGACCTCGTCGATCCGGGAGTCCGGGCGGTCCGTCTTGTTGATGCACAGGATGATCGGCAGCCGCTGCTGGAGCGCCTTGCGCAGCACGAAGCGGGTCTGCGGCAGCGGGCCCTCGGAGGCGTCGACGAGCAGCACGACACCGTCGACCATCGACAGACCACGCTCGACCTCGCCGCCGAAGTCGGCGTGGCCGGGGGTGTCGATGATGTTGATCGTGATGGGCTCCCCGCCGTCCTTCGGGTGGTACTTGACCGCCGTGTTCTTGGCGAGGATCGTGATGCCCTTCTCACGCTCCAGGTCGTTCGAGTCCATCATGCGGTCGTCGACGGAGTCGAGCTGGTGCGCGGCGAAGGCACCGGCCTGCTTCAGCATGCCGTCGACGATGGTCGTCTTGCCGTGGTCGACGTGGGCGACGATGGCGACGTTGCGGATGTCGTGACGTGTGGTCACAGCCATGTTGCGGCGTTCTCCCGGAGTGTGAGGACGGCCCTGCTGCGTACGTCTGTGTTACGCGGGCCCTGCCGGGCTGGACACGCCACGGCCTCACCCCATGGTACGGGGCCGCGACGGCAAGGACTCCCCCGGCCGTACGGGCCCCGCTCCACCCCAGCTCAGGCCCCCTTGACGGCGAGGGAACCCATAGGGCACGGCCGCTCGGCGGCGGTCCGCCCGGCCGCTCGGTCCCCTCGGGGAAGGGAACCGGCTCGCCACACGCCGTGAGCCGGGTCCGGTGCCGGACGTCGGGCGCCGGACGCCGGACGCCGGACAGGCGTAGGCGATGGGTCCAGTCCCGCATGGCTCCCCCTGCGTAAACCGCCGCCCCGCATGGTGCGGGGCGGCGGTCAGTGCGTACGCGAAGGGTGATCACTCAATGCCGGGTGCGGCTCGCCGTCTGCGTCGCGCCCTGCTTCAGGAAGCCCATGTCCTCGTAGACGGGGGTCTGGAAGCCGAAGGCGCCGGCGTTCGCCAGCTGCGAGCGGGCGGCGAAGAGCTGGGGCCGCTGGTAGAGGGGGATCGAGCCGGCCGCTGCCCAGATATGGGCGTCGGCCTTGCGGATCAGCGAGCGTGCCTCGGACTCGTCGAGGGTGGAGATCGCCTGGTCGAAGAGCTGGTCGACCTGATTGGTGCCGACGCGGGTGTAGTTCTGCTCGACGCTCAGCGAACCGTCGGCCGCGGGGACCGGCTTCGCGTAGATGGGGCGGGCATCGGTGGCGGGGAACGCGGAGGTGGGCCACGAGTACAGGGCGAGGTCGTACTGCCCGTTCGCGATGTGGTCCTTGAAGTAGCTCTCGCCGGCGACCTTGGAGATCTCCGTACGGACGCCGATCTTCTCCAGCATCACCGCGATCCTCGCGCCGACGGTCCGCAGGGACTCGGTGCCCGGCCCTGACGGCAGGACGAAGCGGAGGGTGAGCGGCTTGCCGTTCTTGGCCAGCGGTGCCCGCGCGGCGCCGACGGGCGCCCGCGTGCCGCGCGGGGCGTAGGCGCCGGGGGCGTACTGCTTGCCGTCCTGGGCGAGGTGGCTGTCGTCGTCGGCCTCGTACGGCTTGTTGTCGTCGCCGACGACGTACGTGTCCTCGTCGTCCCCGGAGTCCGCGCGCTCGTCCTTCTTCCCGGACTTCTTCTCGTCCTTCGTCCCGCTCTTCTCCCCGGACTCCTTTTCGTCCTTCGTCCCGCTCTTCTCCCCGGACCCCTTCTCGCTCTTCGTCTCGCTCTTCGTCTCGTCCTTCTTCTCGCTCTCCTTCGCCGACCCCTTCTCGCCCTTCTTCTCCGACTCCTTCTCGGACCCCGTCCCGGACTCCTTCCCGGACTTCTCCCCCATCGCTCCGTCGGCCTTCTCGCCCTCCGCCCCGGCGGCCTTCCCGCCCTCCCGGAACGGGCCGCCCTCCTCCCAGCCGGCATCGGCGAGGAGGGCGCGGGCCTCTTCGGTGTCCTGGTCGCCGAGGGCACCGCTGCTGTCGGCGTAGGCGGCCTGGCCGGAGAGGGCGAGGTGGCTGCCGACGGGGACGGCGGGCAGGCCCAGGGGCTTCAGGACGAGGGAGGCGAGTTCCTCACGGTCGATGGCGCGGGCAACGGCGCGACGGACGCGCTCGTCGGCGAGGGGGCCGTCGGAGCCGTTGAGGGCGAGCTGGGTGAAGGCCGGTTCGAGGGAACGGCGCACCTCGAAGCCGCGCAGGCCGGACTGCTGTGCGGTGTACTCGGCGATCGCCCTGCGCCGCTCCTTGCGGGCGCTCATCTCCTTGTCGGCGGCCTTCTCGTCGGAGCCGTGCGCGATCGCCCAGGAGCGCAGGGACCTCGCGGGCGTCAGATCGGCACCAGGGCCGTGGGCGAAGGTGCCGCCGGACCCGGCGAGGGGACCGCTGAGACCCTGAGCCGCCCCTCGAGCGTCGTCCGGAGAGCCGTGCGAGGCGGCGGAGCCCCGGGGGCCGGCGGAGCCCTCGGGGCCCAGGGCCTGCCTGGCGGCCCGCATGACGCGCTCCGCCTGGGAGGAGTCGATCTCGGCGATGTCCACCGTGCCCTTGGCGAGCGCCTCGGCCCGCTTGGCGCGCGGTACGGCGCGCAGCACCAGCTCGGACAGCTTGGCCCGGCGGCCCCACCAGCGGGGGTTTCGGGTGAGGGTGACCTCGCCGCTCTTGCGGTCGACGTCCTTGAACGCGAAGGGCCCGGCGGTGACCTTGAGCTTCTTGCGGGTGCCGTCGTTGAAGGAGTCGGGGGTGCCCGTCACCTGCTTCGGGTAGAGCGGGGAGAACAGCGACTTCCAGTCGGCGTAGGGGCGGGCGAAGGTGACGCGGACCTCCAGGTCGTTGTCGCCGCGTTCGACCTTCTCGATGCGCTCGTAGCCGGCGTTCCTGGCGGTCCAGTACGCGGAGTCCTTGCCGGACAGGGCGCGCCACTGGGCGGCGAAGTCGGCGGCGCCGATCTCCCGGCCGTCGCTCCACACCGCCTCCTGGTGGAGCTTGTAGAGCACGACCTGTCGGGGTTCGCGTTCGACGATCTTCGCGGACTCCAGGTAGTCGGTGTCGATCCGGGCCCGCCCACCTGCGTCGAGGCGGTACATCGACGGCAGGACGGCGTCGGCGACGCGGGCGGTGGCTGGGTCGGCGTCCGCCTGGAACGTGTTGAACGTCTCCGGTACGGCGTCCACGGCCCAGCGCAGGGTGCCGCCGTCGGCGATCCGGTCACGGGCGGTCGGCGCGATGTCGGGGCCGGCGACCGGCCTGCCCGCCGGGTCCTCCTCTCCGCAGGCCGTGAGCAGGGGCGCCGCGAGCACCCCTGCGGTCAGGAAGGCGACCGAGCGCATCACCGCACGCGGTCCTACGCCGTGGTGGGACATCACTGCTACCTCCGGAGGACCGCACCCTCCACCAGAAGGGCGTTATGATCACTTTTGGGTGCATATGGAGCTGATCAGATCTATGGCCACACACTGAAGAGGAAGGGGTTCACCGACCGATGGAGACACGGCGACGGGGAGCGAAAAGCCACCCGTGCGGCGCAATGCGCCGCACGTGATCCCCGGCGCACACCGAGCGTGCGTGGGTGTGCACGGGAGGCTCGCAATCCGCCAATCGATGCACATCCCTTCCCAGCGCAACGTGTGACGCGCAACACTCGCAGGCGCATGAACGTTGCCGCCTCGGTCCTGGACAATCCGCGGAAGTGAGGGCAAGTCATGTCCGTGCAAGATGAACTGACATCGGTCCAGCGTTGCCTCGACGACCTCTACCGGTCGGTGGGACGCCTGGAACAGCAGATCGGCAGCGGTGGGCTCGACATGCGCCGTGTCCGCGCCGACGCCGATCACCTGCGCGAGAGCGTCGCGCTGCTGCGCGAGGGGGCCGTCGCCCGCTCGTCCGCCAAGCACCCCGAACTCGTCCCCATCCCCGACACCCCGTACGACGACTCGCTGTGGACGGACTCGGACGACGAGGGACTCGGCGCCCGCGACCGCCGCGCCCCCTGACCCCGAGCCCCCGGCCCGCCGAGCGCTCGACAACCGAACAGACCCGACCGGGAGTCCCCGTTGGCCACTGGTACGGAACCTCCAGGCACAGAACCCCATCCCCGGCGCGGCGGCGTGCACACCGGTACGCGTGCCGCGATCACCGCCCCGCATCTGCGGACCGACCGCTGGTGGCTGGCGCCCGCCGCCACCGCGGCCGGTCTGTTCGCCTTCATCGTGTACTCGACATGGCGGGCGTTCGCGGACGCGGACTACTACGCGGCCCCGTATGTCTCGCCGTTCTACTCCCCCTGTCTGGCGGAGCGCTGCGAGCCGATGCACGCGGGACCCAACTGGGAGATCTTCGGCAGCTGGTGGGGCATCTCACCGGCGATCATCATCCTGATCTTCCCGCTGGGCTTCCGCCTGACCTGCTACTACTACCGCAAGGCCTACTACCGCGGCTTCTGGGCGTCCCCGCCCGCCTGCGCGGTGGCCGAGCCGCACAGGAAGTACACCGGTGAGACCCGCTTCCCGCTGATCCTGCAGAACATCCACCGGTACTTCTTCTACGCGGCGATCGTCGTCGCCGGGATCCTGACGTACGACACCGTCCTCGCCTTCCGCGACGAGAACTACGAGTGGGGCCACATGGGCCTCGGCACGATCGTCTTCCTGATCAACATCGTGCTGATCTGGGCGTACACGATCTCCTGCCACTCGTGCCGGCACATCGTCGGCGGCAAGCTCAAGCACTTCTCCAGGCACCCCGTGCGCTACCGGATGTGGCAGTGGGTCGGAAGGCTCAACGCCCGCCACATGCAGCTGGCCTGGGCGTCGTTGGTGAGCGTGGCGCTCGCCGACTTCTACGTGTATCTGCTCGCGTCCGGCGTCTTCGACGATCCGACCCTCTTCTAACGACAAAAGGTGCTTCTGATGTCCGTGGTCGAACGACAGGAGTGGGACGTCGTCGTGGTCGGCGCCGGCGGGGCCGGGCTGCGGGCCGCGATCGAGGCCCGCGAGCGAGGCGCCCGTACGGCGGTGATCTGCAAGTCGCTCTTCGGCAAGGCCCACACGGTGATGGCCGAGGGCGGCATCGCGGCCGCCATGGCCAACGTCAACCCTGGTGACAACTGGCAGGTCCACTTCCGCGACACCATGCGCGGCGGGAAGTTCCTCAACCAGTGGCGCATGGCCGAGCTGCACGCCCGTGAGGCCCCCGACCGGGTGTGGGAGCTGGAGACCTGGGGCGCGCTCTTCGACCGTACGAAGGACGGCCGGATCTCGCAGCGCAACTTCGGCGGCCACGAGTACCCGCGTCTCGCGCACGTCGGGGACCGTACGGGCCTGGAGCTGATCCGGACGCTCCAGCAGAAGATCGTGGCGCTCCAGCAGGAGGACCACAAGGAGACCGGGGACTACGAGTCCCGGCTGAAGGTCTTCCAGGAATGCACGGTCACCCGGGTCCTCAAGGACGGCGACCGGGTCTGCGGGGTCTTCGGCTACGAGCGCGAGTCGGGCCGTTTCTTCGTCCTCGAAGCGCCTGCCGTCGTCATCGCCACCGGTGGCATCGGCAAGTCCTTCAAGGTCACGTCGAACTCGTGGGAGTACACGGGCGACGGGCACGCGCTGGCGCTGCTCGCGGGGGCGCCGCTGCTGAACATGGAGTTCGTGCAGTTCCATCCGACAGGCATGGTCTGGCCGCCGTCGGTGAAGGGCATCCTCGTCACCGAGTCGGTGCGCGGCGACGGCGGGGTCCTCAGGAACTCCGAGGGCAAGCGGTTCATGTTCGACTACATCCCGGACGTCTTCAAGGAGAAGTACGCCGAGTCCGAGGAGGAGGGCGACCGCTGGTACGAGGACCCCGACAACAACCGGCGGCCTCCTGAGCTGCTCCCCCGTGACGAGGTGGCCCGCGCCATCAACGCGGAGGTGAAGGCGGGCCGGGGCTCCCCGCACGGCGGTGTCTTCCTCGACGTGTCCACGCGGATGCCGGCCGAGGTGATCCGCCGCCGGCTGCCCTCGATGTACCACCAGTTCAAGGAGCTGGCCGACGTCGACATCACCGCGGAGGCCATGGAGGTCGGCCCCACCTGCCACTACGTGATGGGCGGCATCGCGGTCGAGTCGGACACGGCGGCGGCACGCGGGGTGCCCGGGCTGTTCGCTGCCGGGGAGGTGGCCGGCGGTATGCACGGCTCCAACCGGCTGGGCGGCAACTCCCTGTCCGACCTGCTGGTCTTCGGCCGCCGGGCGGGGCTGCACGCGGCCGAGTACGCGACGGGTCTCGCCGGGGCCCGGCCCCCGGTGGACGACGAGCAGGTCGACGCGGCCGCCGCCGAGGCGCTGCGCCCGTTCTCCGCCGAGGGCGAGTTCCGCACGGAAGGGCACCCGCCGGAGAACCCGTACACCCTGCACCAGGAACTCCAGCAGGCCATGAACGACCTGGTCGGCATCATCCGCCGCGAGGGCGAGATGGAGCAGGCACTGGAGAAGCTGGCCGACCTCAGGGTGCGGGCGCGCCGGGCCGGGGTCGAGGGGCACCGGCAGTTCAACCCGGGCTGGCACCTCTCCCTGGACCTGCGGAACATGCTGCTGGTCAGCGAGTGCGTGGCACGGGCCGCGCTGGAGCGCACCGAGTCGCGCGGCGGCCACACCCGCGAGGACCACCCGGCGATGGACCGCGACTGGCGCCGGATCAACCTGCTGTGCCGGCTCACCGACCCGACGGGCGGGCTCGCGGCCACCGACCCCGTCGCGGGCCAGATCTCCCTCACCCGGGAGACAACCGATCCCATCCGCCCGGACCTGCTCGCCCTCTTCGACAAGGAGGAGCTGGTCAAGTACCTCGCCGAAGAGGAGCTGTACGAGTGAGCAGCCACGAGGAGCCACGGTCATGAGCGGCTACACGGCCCACTTCAGGGTCTGGCGGGGCGATGTGGGGGGCGGCGGCCTGGAGGACTTCAAGGTCGAGGTCAACGACGGCGAGGTGGTGCTCGACATCATCCACCGCCTCCAGGCGACCCAGGCCCCGGATCTCGCCGTCCGATGGAACTGCAAGGCCGGCAAGTGCGGTTCGTGCTCGGCGGAGATCAACGGCCGTCCCCGGCTGATGTGCATGACCCGTATGTCGGTCTTCGAACGGGACGAGACGATCACGGTCACCCCTTTGCGGGCCTTCCCCGTCGTACGGGATCTCGTCACGGACGTCGGCTTCAACTACCAGAAGGCGAGGGAGGTTCCGGCGTTCGTACCGCCGGAGGGGCTCGGTCCGGGCGAGTACCGCATGATGCAGGAGGACGTGGACCGGCCGCAGGAATTCCGCAAGTGCATCGAGTGCTTCCTGTGCCAGGACACCTGCCATGTGGTCCGCGACCACGAGGAGAACAAGCCGGCCTTCGCCGGGCCCCGCTTCCTCATGCGCGTCGCCGAGCTGGACATGCATCCGCTGGACGCGGCCGAGGACACCGGCCTGGACCGCAAGCGCACCGCGCAGGACGAACACGGCCTCGGCTACTGCAACATCACCAAGTGCTGCACCGAGGTGTGCCCCGAAGGCATCAAGATCACGGACAACGCGCTCATCCCCTTGAAGGAACGGGCCGTCGACCGCAAGTACGACCCGCTCGTATGGCTCGGCTCGAAGATCAGGAGGCGCTCCTCGGCGGACTGAGGGCCTGTCGCGGGGCGCCGTACCGTCGCGCCGGGCAGCCCCCGTGGAACAGTGGGTCGATCATGACGCCCGCGCCCCGGTGGACCCGGTCCTGTCGGTACGGCTCACCGTCCCCGGTCTCCCCCGCCGTCACACGGTCCGGTCGCGGGCCGACGGGTCCGGCCATACGCTCCCCCATGTGACGTCGCGTTCGAGGAGAAATCGGTCGCGCGGCGCCACGTCGCACATAGGTGTGCGGGTGGCGCACGCCGCGTTCGGCGGGATGACCGCCCTGGTCTGGCTGTTGCTGGTCCCGCTGGCGGACACGGCGGACAGGGACCGTCCGGCGTCCGATGCGACCGCGGACCGGTCCGCGGTCGCGGCCGTGGGCGGGCGGGCGACGGGTTCCGCGGTCGCCCTGGCGCCCACGGCTGCGACCACGACAGCGGCCGCGGCGCCCTCCGCGGCCGTCGTCGAGTGGTCCCCCGGGGTGACGGCCACCGGCCCGCCCTCGGCCTCGGCCGCAGCCCGGCGGGCTGTGGCCGCCGAGGTGGACGACACGGCGGCCGGTGACGACGACAGCCCGGCGACCGATCTGATCCTGCCGGTGGCGGTCGCGGGCGCGGCGGTCGGGCTCGCCCTGTACTCACTCTTCCGGCGCAGGCGGCGCGCGGCGCTGCGGACGACGCCGAGCGGGACCTTCGAGCAGCACCTCCCCCCGACGGCCGACCTCGACCGACGGGGACGGCGTCTGCTGGTCGAGACGGACGACAGCATCCGTACCGGCGCCGAGGAGCTGCGTTTCACGGTGGCCCGGTCCGGCCGCGCGGCGGCCGAACCGTTCATCGCGGCGCTGGCGGACGCCCGCCGCGAAGCGGCGGCGGCCTTCTGGCTCCGTCAGAGACTGGACGACGCCGCCGACACCCTCCCGCCCGACGAGGAACGGGCCCTGCTGGAGGAGATCCTCGCCCGCTGCACGATGGCCCAGCGACGCCTCGACATCGCCGCCCCCGCCTTTGACCAACTCCGTGCCCTGGAACGCGACACGCTCCCGGCCCTGCAGTGCGCGGAGGCCCGCTTCCGGGAGCTGACCGGCCGTACGGCGACGGCGGCCGCCACCCTTTCCGGGCTCCGCGAGCACTACGCCCCCACCGTCGTCCGCCCCGTGGCCGACTACGCCGAACTCGCCGAGGACCGCCTTGTGTTCGCGACGGCCGAACTCAACCTGGCGCGCCGGTCCACCGACTCGGGCGACCGGCACGCGGCCGCCGTGCACCTGAGGGCCGCCGAGGGCTCCATCGACCAGGCGGACGTCTTCGTGACGGGGGTGGAGCGGCTCGCCGCCGAGGTGGCGCGCGCCGCCGAGACCGCGAAACAGGGGGCGCCCCGCACGGGCCCGTACGACGACCCCCTCGACGTCCTGTGCCGCCAGGACCGGTGGCTGCTCCCGGCCCGCAGCGCGGTGGCCGCCACGGCGGACTACGTCACCACGCATCGCGGGGCGGTGGGAGTGACGGCGAGGACCCGGCTCGCTGAGGCGCAACGGAGTCTGGAGCGGGCCGAGGCGGCCACACTCCGCGACGGCACCACCGACACGGCCGACGCAAGGGGCACGACCGGCGAGACGACGACGCAGGCCGACGACGAGACCGCGGACACGGAGAGCGCCCGCCGCGCCCACTCCCTCGCCCAGGAGGCCCGAGGACTGGCCGAGCAGGACGTACGGGACTACGGCGACCCGTACGAGGGCCCGGTGGGCGACGGCATGGCCGGGGCGCTGCTGGGCGGCGTCATCCTCGGTGACATCCAGGACGGCGGTCGGATCACCCCCCGGTGCCCGGCCTGCTTCGGCGGCACGGCCACCCGCGGTCGCCGGGCGGCGCGGGGCGGGTAGGACGGCGACCGCGGACGGGGCGGCAGGTCACGGGGGCGACGGCAACCGCGCATCCCCCTGGGCCGTGCCCGCCGGTCCGCGACTGCCCCGCGGCGTCGGGTGCCATCCATCCAGAACACGGCGTCAGGCGCCCACCTAGAACAGGCTCAGCAATGCCTCCGCCGGGTCCGTCAGGCCGCCCTCTTCTCCCGGGAGCGGCAGTTCGAACCACACCGTCTTCCCACGGGGCGTGCGCCGGGAGCCCCACGCGGCCGAGAGCAGGCCCACGAGTTGCAGGCCACGGCCGCCCTCGTCCGTGTCGCGGGCGCGGCGGCGGCGCGGCTGGACGAGCCCGGCGTCCCAGACCTCGCAGACGAGGGTCCTGTCGAGGAGCAGCCGGAGCCGTATCTCGCCCTCGCCGTAGCGAAGCGCGTTGGTGACCAGCTCGCTGACGAGCAACTCGGCCGTGTCGACCAGCGGTTCCAGGTCCCAGCTGAGCAACTGGCCCCGGGCGTACTCCCGGGCGCGTCCCACGCTGCGCGGCTCGCGCGGCAGGGTCCAGTCGCCGACGGAGTCGGCCGGCAGCCCCTGGACACGTGCCATCAGCAGAGCGATGTCGTCCTCGCCGTGATGTGTGTCAAGGGTGTTGAGGACGTGGTCGCAGACGTCCTCCAGTGACCGGGGGCGCTCGGAGCGCACCGCTGTGGGCGGCTGGGCGGGGCCGGTGAGGGCGCCGACGAAGGCCTGGAGGCCCTCGTCGAGGGGGTGGTCGCGCGATTCGACCAGTCCATCCGTGTAGAGCGCCAACAGCGCGCCTTCGGGTAGTTCGACCTCGACCTCCTCGAACGGCTCACCCCCGACACCGAGCGGCATGCCCGGCGGCACGTCGAGCATCAGCGCGCTTTCGCCGGGTTCGACCAGTACGGGCGGCAGATGGCCCGCGTTGGCGAAGGTGCAGCGCCGGGTCACCGAGTCGTAGACGGCGTACACGCAGGTCGCGAGGTACACCTCGGAGAGGTCCTTGTCGCGGGGCCGGCTGGCGGCCGTGCGGGAGGCGGACTGGACGCCGCCGGGGTTGCCGAGTCCGCGGGCGATCTCGTCGAGCGCGGAGAGGACTTCGGCGGGTTCGAGGTCGAGCAGGGCCAGGGTGCGGACGGCGGTGCGGAGTTCGCCCATGGCGACCGCGGCGCGCAGGCCCCGGCCCATGACGTCGCCGACGACGAGTGCCGTGCGGTGGCCGGGGAGTTCGATGACGTCGAACCAGTCGCCGCCGACCTCGGTGGCCGCGTTGCCCGGTAGATAGCGGCAGGCGATGTCGAGCCCGGAGGCCTCGGGGTCGCCCGGCGGCAGCAGGGAGCGCTGCAGGATGAGGGCGCGTTCGTGTTCGCGCCGGTAGAGGCGGGCGTTGTCTATGCAGACGGCGGCGCGGGCGGCCAGTTCCACCGCGAGGGCGCGGTCGCGTTCCCCGAACGGTTCGCTGCCCTTGGTGCGCGAGAACTGCACGAGTCCGACGACGGTGTCGTGGGCGACCATCGGCACGGCGAGCGTCGTCCGGATGAGGTTGCCCTCTTCGGGGACCTGCTGGGGGCGCGCGGTGCGCAGGGCGTCGGCGCAGGGCGAGTTGAACGGGTAGTGGTGGACCGCGCCCACGCGGACCGGGGCGGGCCCGCCGACGAAGGGCGCGTCGGAGACGGCGCTGGCGAAGGCGACCCGGCGCAGTTCGGCGCTGCCGTCGGCGAGTCCGGGCGGGGTCTCGTCGCCGACGAGGAGACCCTGGTAGAGGTCGACGGTGGCGAGGTCGCAGAAGTTGGGGACGACCACGTCGAGGAGTTCGCGGGCGGTGGTCTCCAGGTCGAGGGAGTTGCCGATGCGGGAACCGGCCTCGTTGAGGAGGGCGAGATTGCGCCGTGCGGCGGCGGCCTCGCGGGCGGCGGAACGGCGGGCCGTCACATCGATGCCCAGCCAGGCGATGCCGATGGGGCGGCCGGTTCCGCTGTGCACCCGGTAGAGGTTGACGGACCAGTGGCGGCGTTCCTCGGAGCCGGGCACGAAACCCGAGATGTGCATGTCCGTGATGGAGTCACCGGTCTCCAGGACCCGGCGCAGGGTCGCCTCGACCCGCTCGGCCTCCGGCGACTGGAGGTAGTCGTGGACGCCCCGGCCGCGGTGGTCGTCGACGCGGCCGCCGTAGATGGAGGCGAACCGCTGGTTGGCGCGCCGCACCCGGAGGTCGGTGTCTATCAGCAGGAAACCGAAGGGAGATTGGCCGAATATCGCCTGCGAGGCGGCGAGGTCGGTCTCGATGCGGCGCAGCGTGCGCACATCCACCACGATGCACACGGCGGCCCGTTCGCCGCCCTCGACCGTGGTGGGCATCACATAGACCTCGGCGAGCCCCTCGGTCCCCTCGGGGCCGGGCACCCGGAAGGGCACCACCCCGGTCCACTCCCGGCCGTCGAGGACCTCGGCCATCTTCCGCTGGCCCTCTTCGCGCCGGTCGGGGTCCACGAACGCCTCGATGGGGTCCATGCCCACGGCCCGCGCGGCCGAGATGCCGAACAACTGCTCGGCGCGCAGGCTCCACTGGTCGACGAGACCGTCCGGGCCTATGGAGAACGAGGCCACCTTGATGTAGTCGTAGATCGATCCGGGCGGGCTGGTCTGCCACATCGGATCGCCGGGCCCCTGGCCGGCCATGACACCCGCGGCCGCGACGGCGTCGGCGGCCCCGTCCCCGGCCGGCGCCGTACGGCCGGCCGGCGCACGACTTGTGGACGTGTGCCCAGGAGCATCGCCGCCCGCCCCGGCGGAAGCGCTTGCGCCTTCGCGCGTGACGTCATCGTCGCGTGTGGCGCGACCCAGGCCGGAATCGTCTGCGGCCTCGGGCCTCGCGCGGTCCGACGGGCCCTTCGGCTCCGTGGACTCCGTGGCCTTCGCTGGTATCTCGCTCACGCGAACCGTCCCCTCCAGCTCACCGCGTCCGGCTTCGGTCACCAGGGGCGGCTGCCCGCAGTATCCAGCACTACGGCGCCGCGCAACACGGTGTTCACGATCACAGCACGGTCCCGATCGTTTTTGGACCGGCTGGGACATACTCCCAAGTCTTCTAACCAGGCGTTGCCCGCTCCAACCAAAGACTCCGGCTCGCGCTACTGGCTTGAACCGATCGGTCGCACGCGCGCCCCGGGGAGCCGCCCCCCAAGGCCCTGTCCGTACGCCGTGCGCCGGTCGCGCGGGACCGTCAGCGGGTACGCCTGCCGGTCCGGTCAGTCGGGAACCGTCAACTCGAACCAGACTGTCTTGCCCGATTCACCGGGCCGGGTACCCCAGGCCCGGGCGGAGCAGGCCACGAGCCGCAGTCCTCGGCCACTCTCGGCGTCCGCGTCGGCGGCACGCTCGCGCGGCGGGTCGGGCAGCGGGTCGGAGACCTCGACGAGCAGGGTGCCCGGCGAGCCGTCGGAGCGTCTGAGCCGTACGCCGATGGGACCGGTGGCGTGCCGCAGGGCATTGGTCACCAACTCGCTCACCAGCAGAGCGGCTATGTCCCCGACGGAGTCGAGCCCCCAGTCGCGCAGCCGGCCGCGCACCACGGCCCGGGCGGTCCGTACGGCGTCGGCCTCGGCGGGAAAGGTCCACTCGGCGCAGTCGTCTCCGTTGTCGATCACGCCGATCACTTCCCAGTCAGAAGCGGACCCTGTCCGATTTCATGGGGTTAATGGGCACATACCCGATAATGAACCCCGAGTACCGCGTATGAGGGCGCACTGTCGCACAAACAGCGCGGGGAGCGCATCCCCCCGCACCCGAGGAGTCAGAAAGGGGCGCACGGAAACGTGCGAAGGCTTCGACGGGCACGTGCGTACGAACCGTCCGAGACGGGGGCGCTCAGACTCCCCCGGACCCCCAGGCCAGCCGCACGGTCTCCATCACGGCCGGAACGTCCTGGTCGAGCCAGTCGACGTCCCAGACCTCGTCCGCGCTGAGCCAGCGCAGCTCGTCGTGGTCCTCCAGCGGCCGGGGTTCCCCGGAGAGAAGATGCGCGATCCAGACGCGCAGCACATAGCCCGGCCCCACCGGCCACTCCCCCGGCACCCGCTCGGCGGACTTCGCCTCGACGCCGAGTTCCTCGCGCAGCTCCCGCACGAGGGCCTGTTCAGGGGGCTCACCGGGTTCCACCTTGCCGCCGGGCAACTCCCAGCGTCCGGCCAGCTCGGGCGGCGCACTGCGACGTGCGGCGAGCAGCCGGCCGTCCTTCAACAGGGCGGCACCCACCACCACGATCGGTTCGGTCATGCGCGGGAGCCTACGGGAGCGTGCGGACACGTCGGGCGGGGTGAATCACTTGCTCCCACTCTGGCCGTTCTGGCCGTTCTGGCCGACGCGCTCCACCCAGTAGAGCTGCTTGTGGCCGCGATTGTCGAGGCTGTCCGCGATCTTCTGCGCCTCGGCGCGGGTCGCGTACCTGCCGACGCGGTAGCGATTGCCGTTGTCGTCCTGCCTGATGACGAGCCAGGGAAGAGTGATCGTGCCGTCGTTCATCGACCCCCACCGCTCCTTCCCACCTCGGCCGATCCGAGTCCCGCCCCCGGATTCCGCCGCACCCCGCCGTCCAAGGAAACCGCAATCCGCATATGCCCGAGCGTACGCCTAACCTTTACGCAGCGAATCCGTCTTTTCACAAAGAGGTACGCAACAAGCCAAGATGAGCGGGGCGCACCCCGGCGAACGCGCCGTCGCTCACCACCCGTGCGCCTCTCGACGCCTCAACGAGCAGCCATCCAGCGCCTTTCGGGCGGATCGGGGCGCCACCGGGGCACAGAACCGCCCGGCGGCAAGAACGACCGAATTCGAGCTGCGTTCGGGCGACCCTCCGGCCCCCGGCGCCTCCAACTTCCCTCAGACACAGGGCACTTGACGCATGCCCGCGTCACCGTCCGCTACACACGGAATCCACGGATCCCCCGACGGGCGGACACCGTCGCTCACTTGACGGGCAGATGGTAGGAAACCCGGTACCGGTCCGCCGGAACCACCACGTCCGCCGTCTCCACGGGGCGGCCGGAGGCGAAGTACGTCCGCTGGACGACGAGAACCACATGCCCGGGGACGCCGCCCAGGGCGAGGAGTTCCTCGGCGAGGCCGGGGCGGGCGCCGACCTCCTCCGTGACGTTGTCCACGATCACGTCGATCGCGGCCATGCGCTCGACGACCCCCATCCCGCCGAGCGGGCCCTCCTCGGGAAGCATCACGGGGGTGCGACCCGTGAGGGCCAGCGGCTCCCAGGAGGTGGAGATCATCATCACCTCGCCCGCGTCCCGGAAGGTGTACTTCGTGCACATCACGCGGTCCCCGGGCTGGATGGCCAGCCGCTCCGCGATGGCCCCGCTCGCCTCGACCTGTTCGCTGCGCGACTCCCAGGTGCCGCGCACAGCGGCGTCGGCCTGCTCCTGCCGGAAGGGCGTCGCCCCGCCGGCGGGACGGAAACCGGAACGGGCGACCCGACGCGGCACCGGCCGCTCCCGCACATAGGTGCCCGACCCCGAGCGACCCTCCACCAGCCCCTCGGCCATGAGCACCTTGCGGGCCTCCAGCGCGACCGTGTCGGAGACGCCGTACTCCTCGCGGATCCGCGCCTGGGAGGGGAGACGGGTGTGCGGCGGCAGCGATCCGTTCACGATCTTCTTGCGGAGATCACCCGCGACACGCAGGTACGCCGGCTGCTCACCGAAAGTCACTGGCCGCTCCCATCAGGTTGTACAGACAGCTACAGACTGGCAACCGTGGGTTGTGCCATGCAAGCAAAGGCCAAGGAATCACTCGATGTGATGACATGTGCCCGGGGAGGCGTTTACGCAGGCACTTTCTCCCCGCTCTGGGCGCCAGTCACACCTGAGCGCGGGGCTCGCCCCCTCCGCCGCCCTCGCCCGCGTCCCCCTCGTCGGTCGCCTCCGGAGTCGTGGCCAGCCCCAGAGCCTCGCGGGCCGTGACCGCCTTCGGGCCGTCGGTCAGCAGGTGCGCCCTGTCCCAGTGGTCGCTGAACTCGTCGGCGTCGGCGGCGTCGGCGGCGCCCTGCCACTCCTCGCGGGCCTTGTCGAGGGCCTTCGCGTAGTCGCTCACCGCCTTCTCCGTGCCGGGCTCCCAGTGGTGCGCCCGCAGGGCCGCCGCCTGCCGTTCCAGGGCGTCGACGACATCGGGCGCCCACGCCTTGTGGGCGGGCAGGTCGTCGCTGACGTACTCCGTGTCCGGCAGCCCCTCGAAGGCCTCGTTGAGGATGCCGTCGGCCTCCAGGAACGCGATCTGGTCGGCGTCGAGGGTCGTCTCGTCCCGCCGCAGCGAGCCGGTCAGGCTCGCCTCCGCGTCCTCGTTGCCGAACGCACAGGTGACCTGGCGGTCGCCGTGGCGCCAGCTCTGCCGGGTGGGCGTGTAGTAGTACACGTCGACGTCGGCCGGCATCGCCCAGGTGTCCATGACGTACGACACGGAGAGCTCGTAGCACGTGTCCCCGGACGTCTCGTCGACGGCGTCGTCGCCCGGGTACTTCCCGTCCGGCAGGCGGAAGCCGCCGAACACCTCGGCGTCGTGCTCCCCCGCGCAGGGCACCACGTCGACGTCGTACGCGTAGCCCTCCAGGGAGCCGTCCGGCGCGTCGAAGCACTCGCCCTTCTCCACCGAGAAGGTGGTGCCCGCGCCGCTCGCCGCCTCCTGGAAGCCGTTCCACGCGTCGCGCGCGCCGCCCGTGGTGAGAGCGAGCGTCATCAGCAGCGCGCCGACCGTCGACAGCACGATCCCGGCCACCGCCATGCCCTTGCCGCGCTCCCCCTTCCGCTTGATCTGCACCAGGGCGATCACGCCGAGGAGCAGACCGATGCCCGGCAGCAGACACATGACGCCCAGGACGAGCGCGGCGATCGCGAGCCCGTTGACCGGTGGAGGCGGCTGGAGCGCCGGATACGCCCGCCCCCAGGCGTGGCCCCACGGTTGGGGCGCCGACGGGTACGGCTGCCCCGGCGGCGGGAACGGGCCGCCCCGGGGCGGCTGGGCCCCGGAGGGCGGGGGTGTGACCACGGGTCGCGTGCTCCTTGCGCCGGAGACGGGAACTGGCGTACGGCTTTCGTACGACTCGGCGCATCGTAAGCGCGGGGCGGGCGGGGGCGACACACAGGGCGCGGAGCCAGGGGGCGGCGCCCGGCGGAATCTTCCCCGACCGCCCCGCGGTCGGGCCGGGACCAGAGGTCTTCGGGCCGGGACCAGACGTCTTCGGGCCGGGACCAGACGTCTTCGGGCCGGGACCAGACGTCGTCCGGCCGGGACCAGACGTCGTCCGGCCGGGACCAGACGTCGTCCGGCCGGGACCAGACGTCGTCCGGCCGGGACCAGAGGCGTCGGACCGGGATCAGAACTGGAGCGCCCACGAGTCGATGCGGCCCGTGTCCAGCGCGGCGTTGTCGCTCACCCGGAGCTTCCACACCCCGTTGGCGACCTCCGAGGAGGCGTTCACCGTGTACGTGGTGTTGATGTTGTCCGCGCTGCCGCCGGCGCCGTAGGCCTTCAGCGTGTACGCGGTGCCGTCGGGGGCGACCAGCTGCACCTGGAGGTCACCGATGTATGTGTGGACGATGTTCACGGGCACGCTGAGCGAGGACGACGCGTTGCCGGAGACACCGCTGACGGTGATCGGCGACTCGGCGGTGGCGTTGTCGTTGATCGCGTAGTCGGTCGTGTTCTCGAAGCGGGGCCCGGTCGGCGGCGGCGTGGTCCCTCCGTCGCCCACGTTCAGCAGGCGGTTGGGCGAGCCGGTGCCGGGGCTGGTGACCACTCCGGTGGTGGCGGCGTTCACCAGGGCCGTCTGGACGGCCGCCGGGGTGGCCGTGGGGTTGTCCGCCAGGTACAGGGCGGCTGCTCCGGCGACATGCGGGCTCGCCATCGACGTACCGGAGATGGTGTTGGTCGCCGTGTCGTTGGTGCGCCAGGCCGAGGTGATCGAGGAGCCGGGGGCGAACAGGTCCAGGACGGTGCCGTAGTTGGAGTAGCTCGCCTTGGCGTCGGAGTTGGTGGTGGCGCCGACGGTGATGGCCTCCGTGACGCGGGCGGGGGAACGGGTGGAGGCGTTGGTCGTCTCGTTGCCGGCCGCGACGGCGTAGGTGACGCCGGAGGCGATGGAGTTGCGTACGGCGGTGTCGATCGCGGTGTCGCCCGGGCCGCCGAGGCTCATGTTGGCGACGGCCGGTTTGACGGCGTTGGCGGTCACCCAGTCGATGCCGGCGACGACCTGCGCGGTGGTGCCCTGGCCCGAGTTGTTCAGGACGCGGACGCCGACGATCTTGGCCTTCTTGGCGACGCCGTAGGCCGTGCCGCCGACGGTTCCGGCGACATGTGTGCCGTGGCCGTGGCCGTCCTGGGCGGTGTTGTCGTTCTCGACGGCGTCGAAGCCGTCCACGGCGCGACCGCCGAAGTCGCTGTGTGTGATGCGGACGCCGGTGTCGATCACGTACACGGTGACGCCCGCGCCCGCGGTGTCGTCGTAGGTGTAGCTCTGGTTCAGCGGGAGCGCCGACTGGTCGATGCGGTCCAGGCCCCACGAGGGCGGGTTGGGCTGTGTCGCCGAGATGGTGAAGGTCCGGTTCTGGACCACGGAGACGACGTTCGGATCGGCGGCGAATCGTTTCGCCTCCGCCTCGGTGGCCTCGACCTCATAGCCGTTGAGCGCCTTGGTGTAGGTGCGCTCGATCTCGGCGCCGTACCGCTCGGCCAGGGCCCTGCCCTTGCCGGAGCCGGCCTTGGCGTCCGCCTTCAGGGTGACGATGTAACTGTCCTTGACGGCGCCGGGCGCGCCCGCGTACTGGATCGGGCCTTCCGCCGCGGCGGTGGCGGGGAGGGCGGAGACGAGACCGGAGGCGAGCGCCGCGGTGGCCGCCGCGCTGATCACGGCCAGTCTTCGCCGGTTCTGACGCATCACTGCCATCTGAGGATCCTCCTCAATCGGTGGTGCGCTGGTGGGAGTGACGCACACACTCGGACGCGGACAGGAACACGCAAGAAAATCATGCCCATGTCAATTTCCTGTGGGGTTGCTGTGCGTCAGCCGAAAGATTGAGGCCTTTGAAGGAATTGCACAAGGCCCCTGCACGCACGTAACCGCTGCCACAACACGATGGCCGTGCCACCGCCGTGACACACCGTCATGCGTCACCGTCGTCGGCGGCCCCACTTACCCTGCGTGCATGACACCTCTGCCGGATCGCTTCTGCCCGACGGACGGCACCCGCGTCCCCGCGGCCTCCCTCGCCTGGTGCTGCCCGGCCTGCCGCGGCCCCCTGGACCTCGACTTCGCGCCCACCCCCGCCCCCCTCAAGTCGCTGGCCGGCCGGGTGAACTCCCTCTGGCGCTACGCAGAGTGCCTCCCCCTCGCCACGCCCTCCGTGTCCCTCGGTGAGGGCCGCACCCCGCTCGTCGAACTCAGGGACGGCATCCTTGCCAAGCTCGACTTCCTGATGCCGACGCTGTCCTTCAAGGACCGCGGCGCGGTGCTCCTCGCCGAGCTGGCGCTGCGGCTCGGGCCGCGCCAGATCGTCGCCGACAGCAGCGGCAACGCGGGCACGGCGATCGCCGCGTACTGCGCGCGGGCCGCACTGCCCTGCACGGTGTACGTCCCCGCCGGCACCTCGGCCAAGAAGCTGGAGCAGATCGACGCGCACGGCGCGCGGCTCCGGATCGTCGACGGGGACCGCGAGACCGCGGCGGCCGCGGCCCGCGAGGCGGCGGACGAGGAGGGCGTCTTCTACGCCTCGCACGTCTTCAACCCCTACTTCCTCCACGGCACGAAGACCTACGTCCACGAGTTGTGGGAGGACCTCGGCGGCCGTCTCCCGGACGTCCTGGTCGTCCCGGTCGGCAACGGCACGCTGCTGCTGGGCGCCGCACTCGCCGTCGCCGAACTCCACACGGCGGGCCTGATCGACCGCCGCCCCGCCCTGTACGCCGTCCAGTCGGCGGCCGTCGCCCCACTGGCCCACGCGTGGGCCGAGGGCGCGGACGATCTCGTCGGCACCACCCCCATGGCGCCCACCCTCGCCGAGGGCATCGCCATCCCGCGCCCGCCCCGGGCCCGGCAGATCCTCCGGGCCGTACGCGACTCCGGCGGCAGATTCCTCACCGCCACCGAGGACCAGCTCCGCCACGCCCAGCACGACCTCGCCTCCCAGGGGCTGTTCGTCGAGGCAACGGGAGTGGCCTGCTGGGCCGCCGTACGGGAGGGAGCCCTCGGGAGCCGCACGGCCGTGGTGCCGTTGTGCGGGGCGGGGGTGAAGTCGGGGCTGGTGGGGAGCTGAGGCCCGGGACACTCGGCGGGCGAACGGCTGGAAGGCAGGGGGCAAGAGCCCCGGCGGAGGCCCGAAGGGCACGGCTGCGGCCCAGGAGACCAGGCGCAGGTCCAGGGGCACAGCCCTCTGGGGACAACCGGGGCCGGACGGGACCCTCACGGCCCCGCGGTGCCCCCACGCCCGCTCACGCGTCGAACGCGGTCGCGCGCGTTCTCTTCTCCCAGGTCAGGACCTCCTCCCGGACACCGTCGAGGTGCTCCCGGATCGTGGTCACGCTGTCGTCCCCGAGCGGCAGCCGCAGCGGTGTGCGCTCGGCCTCCGGCGCGGCCGGGATCAGCGCCGCCGCCTTGCAGTTGTACGTCCAAGACCTTTGGTGATGGCCGATGGTTATGACCATGGACGTGCACGGCCGCGATCTGCGTTACTTCGTCACCGTCGCCGAGGAGCTGCACTTCACCCGCGCCGCCGAACATCTCTACGTCTCCCGGCCCGCACTGGAGGCATGCGGGCGTTCCGACAACGCGGCGAGGTGCCGTACCCGGCGTCGTGCGCCTGCCGGGGATTACGGGACAGTTTTAGAACGCCACGAACCACAGCAGGGCGAGAGCCCCCGCCCCGACCGCCGTCATCAGCATGTCGCTCCGCCTGTGCCCCAGCCACAGCAGGAGGACCGCGGCGGCGACCGCGAGCACCCGCACCTCACCGTTGAACACGAGCAGCACCCCGAGGATCGCCAACGCCACCCACATACGGGCCCCCTCCCCCGGCCGGTCGGCCTCCCTGCTCAAGGCCTTCCCTCGCGGGGAGATCGACATCCCCCAAACCACCACGTGCCGGACACGAACGGCCCAAGGGGGCCCGGCCCTGCCGAGTCGGGTCCGTGCCGGCCTGCGCATCCGGGACGAGCGACGACCACCTCTCGCCCCCGGACCTCGCTGTCGTCTTCGACTGCGCGGGTGCGGATCAGAATGCCGGCGCGGCCTGCCCCTGCCGTGGTCCCTGACTGCGTGCCTTGAGCAGCGCGTCCCGTAGGCGGCTGTGGGTCATGGCCAGGCAGGCGTGCACCGCGCCGCGCGCCACCGACAGTCCCAGAACCTGGGAGACGGTCGTGATCCGGGGGACGGCCGGCAGGGTCTGTTCGAGTCGCTCGCGTACCTCGGGGAGCACCTCGTCCACCAGGGGACGCAACCGGCCCACGAAGTAGACGGCTTCGGGATCGAGGGTCACGGCGACGATGCTCACGGCGGTCGTGACCGCCGCCGTGAACGCCTTGAGTATCTCCGCGCGGACTCGATCGTCCTGAGGTGCCGGCCACAGGTCCTCGACGCGTTCGACGTCCAGTCCGTGTTCACGAGCCAAGCTCACCAGCCCTGCCGTGCTCAGCAGCCCGTTGAGCGTGCGCTCGTCGATGCCCGCGGAGAGGGAACCGATGTCGCCGAACGCGGGAGTGCGTCCCCGAGTCAGTTCCCGGTCCCTGCACGTGGCGAGATTCAGGGTGCTGCTGAGGCTGAACAGGGCAGCGTCATGGATGCTCGGGTCGTCCGTGAGCACCTGGAGCAAGGACGCGTTCGCGTCGCTGTCGAAGGTCACGGGAGCCTCGACGAGTTTCTCGACGGTTCGCTGGAGTTCTCTGCCGGAGAAGGGCTTCATCGGATCGGCGGGCCGGAAGACCTCGGCGCCGTCACGGACATGGGCCGGCAGTGCCGCGACGACCTGTCGCAGTGGCCCTCCTGCGGACGCGCCGGTCCGCGTGATCAGGTCGACCAGCCACCGGCCGGCAGCGGGGACGTCGTGGTGCTCGACCGTCTGCACGATCAGGTGCCCGAGTTCACGGCCGCGCAGGTCGGTCACCAGCACGCCGGTGGTCACGGCGCCGAAGCTGACGCCCACGACGTGTCCGGCCGTCTCGGGCACATCGAGGTACGTCGACGGACGGCCACGCCCGGCGGCGGCGTCGACTCCCCCGTCCACGACGAACCCGTCGGAGCGCAGTTCCTCGACGGCCCGCGACACCGTCGCCTTGCTCAACCCCGTGAGCTCGATGAGCTTGTTTCGGGTCAACGGCGCGTGGGAGAGAACCACCTCGAGGACACGTGCCTTGTTGTGGTCGCGTGGAGTGGGGTTGATGCTGCTCACCTCATGACCTTAGCGAGACCGTATCCGCTCACGGCGTGTCATGGCGCGTGCTCAGCAGGCGGGTCACGACCTCCTCCATGGAGACGGCCAGGGCCCGCTCCACGTTGGCCCAGTCGTCCCTGGCGTGCTCCAGCAGGTAGTCGCGACGCTCCGGCACTCGTTCCGCGCGCCAATGGGTGACCAGCGCGCGCAGGGTGAGGCGCGCCAGCGCGGCGACGGGCAGGAGCGGGAGTTCGGTGTCCTTGATCGGCCGGGCCCGCTCGTACCCCGCGACGAAGGTGCACGCCTCAGCCCACGGATCCCCTGGTGTCCGGCCGAGAAGGTTCGCGAGGGACACGGCAGGGTCGAAGATCAGAGCAGTGCGCATGCTGTCACCGAAGTCGATCACTCCTGTGACGAAGCTGTCCGTCCCCGGATCCACCAGGACGTTGTAGGGGCTGTAGTCACCATGGATCACTTGGGTCTCGAGATCGCCCAGCCTGGGGACCACGGTCGCGTGGAAAAGGCGGAACACCTCGTGTGCCAGGCGGCGGTGCTCGGCGCCGGGCGTGTACTCGATGAGCTCCCGCAGCTGGTCGAAGTGCCGAAGGTCCCACACAAGGCGCCGCTCGTCCGCTGGATGACTGAATGACCGCAGGGCCAGATCCACGCGGCCGAGCATCCGCCCGGCCAGGGCGAGCCGGCCGGGATCGGGGTTCGCTCGCGCCAGGACGGCACCTTCGACGAAGTCGAAGACCCGCAGGACCCGAACCCGGCCGTCTTCCGTCTCGATCGGTACGTCGTCGCCGCCCTCGGTGGTCTCCTTCACCCGCTGGATCGGGAGATGAGGAGCTTCGGTTTCGAGATGGCGCATCACGGCCGTTTGCAGCGCCACGACAGCCACCGCCTCGTCGGGCGGGGAAACCTTGACGAGATGGTCGGCCGCGCCGGTCCGCAGCCGGAACGTGTCGTCCTTCTCGGTCGCCAGCCGTTCGAGCTGTCCGCTCAGCCGGTAGTGCCGGGCGAGGAGGGCGTCCACCACGTCCGTCGCGATCGGCTCGTGGGACGACGCCAGGCCGCTCTCCTCGAACAACTGCTGGGCGATACCAGCGGGGGGCGAGGTGTTCACCGTTCGGTCCCTTCGGGTTTCGGCCTGCTACAGGCGCGTCCGGGCGATCTCCGCGAAGGTCTCGAGGAATCGCGTCACGTCGGCCGAGTCGAAGGCCAACGGCGGTCGGATCTTGAGCACATTGACTGCTTCCCCGGTGCCGCTGATGAGGACGCGACGCTCGCGCAGGTCGTTGATGACCTGGTCGGCGCGGACCTGATCGGGCTCCAGGGACTCCCGGTCCTGCACGAGCTCGACGCCCACGTAGAGACCGCTGCCGCGGACCTCAGCGACGTAGGGTGACTCACGAGTGATCTCCTCGAGGCCGGCTCGCAGCGCCCTGCCGTTGTCGAGGACTCGCTGCTGAACGTTCTCCGCCTCGAAGACGTCCAGCACCGCGGCACCGGCGGCAACCGCGATCGAACTGCCCGCGAAGGTGTTGAAGTATCGGACATTCTTCCCGAACTCGTCGCACACCTCGGGCCTGAACACCACGCCGGAGATCGGCATGCCGTTGCCCATGGGCTTGCCCATCGTGACGATGTCCGGGAGCACGCCATGGCGGTTGAACCCCCACATCGACTCGCCGAGCCGGGCGAATCCCGACTGGACCTCGTCGGCGATGTACACGCCGCCCGCGGCATGCACCTCCTCCACCATGTCACGCAGGTAACCGACCGGATCGGTGAAGATGCCGTCGCTGGAGTGCGCGCAGTCGGTGATCAGCGCCGCGAGCCGGTAGCCGTGGCGCTCGAGGTCGTCGATCGCGCCGCGCACCTGGCTGCGCATGTGGTCGGGAAGCGAGGAACCCGGCGGGACGAGTCGCGGGTCGGGAGCATCGATGACCCGCACGTTCGGCCCGAGCGGTGACCCCGCGCCGAGCGTCGGCGAGAAGCTCGCGACCTCGCGAGTGAGACCGTGGTAGGCCCAGCGGGTCACTACGATTCCCTCGCCGCCCGTGTGGAAGCGCGCCACGCGCATGGCCAGGTCGTTCGCCTCGGAACCGCTGCACGCGAAGCTGACCTTGGAGAGCGCTTCGGGCATCGTCGCGAGAAGCCGCTCGGCGTAGTCGACGAGCGATTCCTGCACATAGCGCGTGTTGGTGTTGACCGCCGCCATCTGGCGGGACACGGCCTCGACGATGTGCGGGTGCGCGTGCCCGACGCACGGCACATTGTTGTAGGCGTCGAGGTAGTCGTTGCCATCCCGGTCGAACAGGTGAGCGCCCCGGCCGGAGACGAACTCTACCGGCTCCCGGTAGTTCAGCGCGTAACCAGGGCCCAGCACCTTGTTGCGCCGCCGCACGGTGGACCGCAGCCGCTCAGGCAGTTCACCGAGCGCGGCGGGGTCGAACCTGTTGGGATAGTTGGCCAGCGCTCGACTCAGCGTGGAAGTCATCGGCGGATCCCTCCTTCATGGCTTGCATCTCGTCGCGGTCGCTTCGGCGACACCATAGCATTTTTTGTTTCTGTTCCAACCTGAAACTTAATCGTCCTGTCCGGGCGACAGGGATCAGCCCCGCCGAAGACCGTTTGGCCCGTACGCCCCGTACCCTTCGTAAGGTCTACGGCGTCACATAGCGGGCGCAAAACCACTGGAGGCAACACCCCGTGCTGATTGCTCAGCGTCCCTCGTTGACCGAAGAGGTCGTCGACGAGTTCCGTTCCCGGTTCGTGATCGAGCCGCTGGAGCCGGGCTTCGGTTACACCCTCGG
>NZ_JBVIDX010000031.1:0-99254 GCF_055572155.1 Streptomyces sp. NPDC030814 | reverse complement strand
CCCCGCGGAGCGGGATATGCAGCGCTGGCGCGCTGCATAGGGAGCGGCTCCGCTGACGCTCCGCCAGATTCCCCCGCTTGCGGGGGAATCGAATTCCGCAAGCGGAATTCTAAATGCGTATCAATTCGCGCAAGCGCGAATTGGAGGAATCCCGCAAGCGAGATTCCTGGGGCTGGCAGCAAAGGGTGGGTGCATCACGCGCGGGTCTGTGTAAGGCTTGGGATTTCCCAGCTACACTCCCAATGGATGTGACACCTCATCAGTCTGACGGGGTGTCGGCCTCACGGTAGCGACGGGTTCCGCTGCGCTCCACCCTGAACCCTCCCCCATCGTCTGACTGTCCCGACGCGTTCACCAACACCCTGTCAGCATATAGGACAACCGGGCCGTTCGGGGATGGCATTGAGTCAGGTGTCACCCTCGGGCGCAGAAGTTGGTGCGCGGTTATGCATCATGAATCATGCCTGTGTAGAGTCTGGGATCAGATGCTACATTCCTACCGCCGCGCACCTTGCGCCTGGGTTCCATTTGCTATTACACGCTGAATTCCACGAAAAGGAGAACATGGAGCATGGCCGTGAAGCTGCGTGATCACCAGGTCGAGGCCGTTGCTGCCATTGTGCGCGGTCTTGATGTTCCGCCGGGTGGAATTCCCTGGAATGGTCTTCGTGGGCAGGTGCACGCCGCGTGTGGCACGGGGAAGACCATCATGGCTGCCGCGTCGGCGAGGCGGCTTGTGCCCAGGGGGCGTGTGCTCGTGCTGGTGCCGACGCTGGATCTGCTGGCGCAGACGGTGAGGGCGTGGCACGAGGCCGGCCACAAAGGGCCGGCGGTGGCGGTGTGTTCGCTCCAGGACGACCCGCAGCTGTGGTCGTTGAAAGTGCGCTCCACGACGAACCCGATCCAGTTGGCGCTGTGGCACGGCTCCGGGCCCGTGACCATCTACGCGACGTACGCCAGCCTGGGTGTCCTGGCGGAGGCGTTCGAGGGTGTCTACGGTCAGAAGCTTGATCCAGTAGACCTCGCGGTGGTTGATGAGGCCCACCGGACAAGTGGCTCGATGGGTAAGGCGTGGGCAGACATCCACGACCAGAGCGTCATCCCGGCCTACCGGCGGTTGTACCTGACGGCGACGCCGCGGATTTGGGAGGAGCGGCTCAACCGGGAGGTTGCCGAGGGGGTGCGGGACCCGCTGCCGCGGGAGATGGCGGCATCCATGGATGACGAAAAGGTCTTCGGGCCCGTTCTCTACAAGCTTTCGCTCGCCTCTGCCGTCTCCCGGGGCCTGTTGGCGCGGTACCAGATCATCGTCCTGGAGCTGAAGGACCCGGTCGTCACCCCGGAGAAGTTGATGGGCGAGGAGCGACACACGGAAGAGGTGCGGGGGCAGCGTCTCGGGGCGCTCCAGGCCGCGCTCCTGCACACGATGAGCCAGCACAACCTGCAGACGTGCATCACGTTTCACCATCGGACGATCGAGGCACAGGCGTACGCGGAGGGCTTGGAGCGGGTTGCGGCGAAGCTGCACGCCGATCAGCCCGAGACGTACCCCGCTCGGATCTGGGCGGACTGGCTGTGCGGCGAGCACGTCCCCGAACGCCGGCGGACGGTTCTTGGTTCGTTCGGGTCCACTGCGCGGCGGGCCGTGCTCTCGAATTGTCGTGTCCTGGGCGAGGGTGTCGATATTCGAAGCGTGGATTCAGTTGCCCTCCTGGACCCGAAGGGCGCGCCGCACGACATCGTCCAGGCCATCGGCCGGGCACTCCGCCAGAAGCCCGGAGAAGGCAAGCTCGCCTCTTTGATCGTGCCGGTCTTTCTCCAGCCCGGAGAGCAGCCCGAGGACATGTTCACATCCGGGTCCTACCGGCCCCTGGTGAAAGTCCTGGAAGGGCTGCGGGCTCACGATGAAGAGGCCGTGGGATTGCTCGCGATTCCCCAGGAGCCACAGAAGGACGTCGCGCAACCGTCCGTGAATATCGGTGTCGCACCAGAAGAGGGTGAGGAAGAATCCCGCTTGCTGCTCCGTTTCGCCGCCCCCAGGGATCCGGTGATGGTCGCGGACTGGGTCTCCTTCAACGTGATCGACACCGAACGCCAGGACTGGGCCCGCGCCTGGGCGAAGCTGAAGACGTACGTCGAGCGGGTCGGGAACGCCCGCGTGCCCTACGGACACCGCGAGGGCGCGACACCACTTGGCCAATGGGTCGCGGAACAACGACGCGCCTACACAGCCGGGCAGATGACCGGCCAGCGCGCCCGACGGCTCGAACAGCTCGGCATGGTCTGGTCCCTGGCCGATGAGCGATTCCAGGAGAACCTCGAGGTCGCCAAGGCGTACTACGCGCAGCACTGGACGCTGTGCGCGCCCCGCTCCGCGAAGATGCTGGACCGGCCGTTGGGGATGTGGCTCGCGAATTTGAGGCGGCCGGGTGCGCTGGATGGCCACCCGGAGTGGAAGACGGGGTTGGAAGCCGTGGACGAGGACTGGAACCCGTCGTGGCCGGCGGAGTGGCAGCGCCACTACGCCGCGCTGCGCGAGCTCGTACGCGACGAAGACGGCCAGGCCGGCGGAGTCGATGTCCTGCCCGGCGTCACCGTCCACGGCATGGACGTCGGGAAATGGCTGGCCAAGCACCGGACGCCGAAGGTCTGGCAGGCTCTGTCGGACGGGCAGCGTGAGCGCTTGGAGCAGCTCGGCATCGTGCCGGTGGCCCCAGAGCCGGAAACACCCGCCAAGGCGCCCACCACGGCCTCTGGGGCCTTCGAGAAGGGCGTCGCGGCCCTGGCGCAGTACAGGGCCCGCGAGGGCTCTGTGAAGGTCCCCAGGGCCCACGAAGAGACCATCGTGGTTGACGGCCAGGAGCACGTAGTGAAGCTCGGAGTGTGGCGCAGCAACATGCGCAGCAGGCGAGACTCGCTGCCCGATGCACGGCGCCAGCTGCTCGCGGACCTCGGTCTGTTCGAGTGAGGGATTGCTCAGTGGCTGGTCGACGCTGTTGCGTGGCGGGGGGGCTGCTGGTCGGGACTTCTGATCGCAGAGTTCTGTCTACGTCCCGCTTGGCTCAGGAAACCGGCTCGGGAACGTCACCCGGCCTGACCGGCACGATCTCGACACGGGTGCAGCCCACGGCTTTGAGTTCGGTGCGGCGACGCTTCGCCGACCGTTTGTTGTACCTGCCGGCCGACGCCTGCGGGACGCCGTCAGGGTCGGTCCACAGCAGACCGTAGTGCTGCATCACGCTCGTCATGGCGATCACACTTCCCCTCCCCGACGACCGTAAGCACGCTGCGCGAAGCCCATCGTCGGCAAACTCACCGCGCCCGCCGAGCTGGAATGGGCGCATCAAGGTTAAGGAGTGGGATAAGTTTGTGGTTAAGGATTGCCTGGAGCAAGGGTGCAGGTCATGCCATCCGAGGAAGAGCTGTTCGCGTCCGTTGACGCTCTGTTGAACGAGGAGCCGCACCTGCCGCCTCCGGCGGAGCGTGCCCGGCTGCGTGAGGCCGCTGGCATCACCCAGGCCCGCCTGGCCAGCGCGTTGAAAACCACGACCCAGTCGGTGAAGAACTGGGAGAACGGCCGCAGCGAGCCGAAGTCGCCGCGCCTGGATGCTTACCAGCGGCTGCTGAACGGGTGGGCGGCGAAGTACCCCGCCCCCGGCGCAGCTCCGGCAGCCTCTGTCGCCGCGACAGCGTCGGCGGCGTCCAGGGAGCCGACCGCGTCCGGAGGGGAGACGGCCCACGCCCCGCAGGCTCCCGCCGTTCCAGCTGCCGAGCCGGCGCGCCCCGCCGCCCCCAGGCCCACCGTGGCATCGCGGCGTTCGGCCCCGAAGAAGGCGGCGCAGCCCGCGGCCGACTCGCGCTTCCCGCACGGCCCGCTCGCGGTCCTGGACGGTGACGGCTGCGCGTACGGCACGGGCGGGATCGTGCTGGACTGCCCCGCGACCACCGTGCCGGAGCTGGTGGAGTGGACGCTGCGTGAGTCCGGCCTCGGAGCGCCGAAGCTCAACCGCCACGGCAAGGACAGCGACCCCCTGATCGTCCTCACCGCCGCGGCCGCCGTGAGGCTCGGACTCCCCGAGCGCCTGGAAGGCCATGAGCAGCGCCGCTCGCTGCGCCTGCCGGAGGACCACCCGGTGGTCAAGCAGGTGGTGAAAGCGAAATGGCGGCTCACCCAGCGCGGGTTCGGCCCGTGGGCAAGGATCTACCGCAAGGCCCAGGGCCGCGAGCGGCAGTGCGTGCAGCTCGCGATCCTGTCCTGGGACGCTCTCGATGAGCGGTCCTGGCCCGGCGTCGCGGACATGGAGCCGGCCGACATCGCCCGCGTCCTCGGCGTCTACGCCACCCGCGTCATCACCCCGCGCGGATCGACAGCCGTATCGGGCCTTGAGCTGATGACGGCGCTGCGGCCACCCACACGCGCCACGCAGGACCCCGCCACCGGCAACTGGGTGCCCGGCCACAACCCCGGCTCCCTCGGCACGGACCCGATGGACCCGGCGCCGCCAGAGGCCACCGCCGAGCACCCGGTCGTGGTGGACTCCGGCTGGATGGGCGGGTTCCTGAACGAGGAGGCGTACCAGTGGGTGCGGCCGGTGGACCTGCTCACCGACGAGGAGTGCACCCTGCCCTTCGCGGTCGGCCTCGACCTGAACACCGCGTTCCTCGCCGCCGCGGCCCGGCTGGTCGTCGGCCTGTCCGCCCCCGACCACTTCCACGCCCCGAAGTTCAACCCGAAGATCCCCGGCTCCTGGCTGGTCGACCTGTCCCACGTCGAGGTGGACCCGCGTCTGCCCTCGCCCTTCACGCCGGACGGAACCCGGCCGACGGGCCCGGCCTGGTACCAGACACACACCGTCGCCTACGCCCAGGAACTCGGCTACAACGTGGAGCCGATCGAGGCGTACCTGCGCCGCGAGACCGGCGCCTACCTCGACCCGTGGCACGACCGATTGAAGAACGCCTACGTCGGCACCCTCGCCGACCTGGGCGTCACCAAGGACCTCACCGACGCGGAGTTCCTCGCGGCGATGGAGCGGCACAAAAACGTCGACCCGGCCATGGCGGCCGTCCTCGCCGCCATCAAGGCCACCGTCAAGGGCGGCATCGGCAAGCTCCGCGAGCGCCCCCAGGGCAAGAAGTACAAGGAGGGCGAGCCGTGGCCGGCCCTCCAACGCCCCACCTGGCGGCCCGACATCCGCGCCGCAGTCATCTCCAAGGCCCGCGTCAACATGCACCGCAAACTGCGCAACATGGCCACGATGACGGGCCTGTACCCGCTCGCCGTACTCTCCGACTGCGTCGTCTACCCCTCACCGGGTGACAGCCCGCTCGACTTCCTGCCCTACGCCGCCTCCGGCAAGCCCCAACCCGGCGCCTTCCGCCTCGGCCCCACGCCGGGCCTGGCGAAGCTGGAGGGCGTCCAGTCGATGCTGTGGGCGGTCGACCTGATGGAACAGGGCTACAACCCCGCCCGCCACATCAAAGGCGGCGACGCCGTCCTCGACGAAGGCGAGTAGACCAGTGCCCGCCCCCGGCCCGACACACAAGACCTGCCTTCACGCCGACCGACACCGGCGGCCAGGACCCCACTGTCGAGAAGGACTGAGCCGTGGCTGAGATCGACGACGCCATCGAACGCGCCGACCAGGAAGCCTTCACCCGCCAGCCGCCCAAGACACTCCAGGCCCGCATCAACTTCCTGATGAAGCAGCTCAAGACGACCAAAGCCGTCGCCCAGGAGATCGGGGTCAGCCAGCGGTCAGTGGAGCGCTACCGCAAAGGCGAACGCAAGCACCCGCCGAAGGCGATCGTGGACCGGATCGACGCCGCCGTACGGGCCCGCTGGCAGCCCCAGGTCCGCAAACGCCGACGCAAGCAAGCCGCCACCACACGCGGGATCACGGTGGAGACAAGGGCCAGGTTCGGCTACACCGCACCCATCGGCACCACCGACGACGGACGCTTTAGGCGGCTCACCGTCCACCTACCCCCGGCCTACGCGCAACGCCTCTTCGACGCCCGTGACGCCGGAGCCAGCGACCGGCAGATGCGCCAGATCATCGCCGAAGGATTCAAAGACATCTACTTCCAAGACGGCGGAAGCCGTGCCATGGGGCTCTCCGACGTCACCCTCAACGACATCGACTACCTCGACTTCGACTACTGACCTTTCAGATCAGAAGCCCCTGCACCCTCACGGTCGCCCTGGATACAGCCCATTCCTTATCCCTGGGGTGCGGCTTCGGTGTGTGGGTGGCCTGGGCCGTTACGTCGTTACTCGCGTCGACCCATCGGGCCAGCAGCCTGAGGGCAGGCGAGGCGCCAGCGCGTCCTGGGCGGTCATGCCGTCCGTGCTGTGGGCCGAGGCGTTGCGGATCACCATCTGTGCTCCGGTGCGAACTGGCGCAACCCGTCGTTCATGGAGCGCACAACGGGCCTGGACGCGGGTGCCCAGAGCTTCGGCAGCCGAAGCGACGGCCTCCCCGGTAATGCTCGTTGAACCACAGACAGCGAGCGGTGCCCCACATCAGAGGATGCAGCAGCTCCATTCATTGTCGGGCTCCAGCAGCGGCTTCGGGGAGGCCATCGAGTGGCGGTCGGTGATCGGATCCGCTGCTGCGTGGCCTCTCGCATGGAGGTAGGAGCCACTTGGACGCTTCGGGTGGGGGGTGTCCAGTGCCAGGTGCCGGGACCCTACGATCGTCCTCCCGCCCGTGCAGTAGCGCTGCGGTGACAGCGGCGGCGCGATCCGCTTGAACAGCCGCCCCAGGAAAGCCCGGTCAGCGACTGCGTCAGCAGTGGTGAGCAGCGCGTTCTGCAGGTGCGCAGTCAAAGCGGCCCACGTGCGGAACGTGCTGTGCGCGCACGACTGGTCGATCCGCGTCAGGTCCGGGGCCGGGACGGTACGCCGCAGCGGGTGGAAGCCAGTCACCGCGGGCGCCACTTCCGCTGCGGCAAGGCGTGGAACCTCTTGCCGCGCGCCGATACGCGATGCAAGCTGCGGGAGCCGTGACAGTGCCCGTTCGCTGTCCGCCCCGCACAGTGCCAGCGTGATCGGCGTGCCGGGGTGAGCCCACAGGCTCTGCAGGTACTCCAGGCACGGCGCGGGCAGGCGCTGCGCCTCATCGATCACCAGCACCCGCGCCTGCGCCTGGCCCAGAGCCCCCGCCACCACGGCGTCGGCCCGCGCCGACGTGTGCGAAGCGGCCAGGCAGCGCCAGAGCTTCGAACACCGCCCGCATCATGCCGGCCACCGGCGGACGACACCGGCACCCACGTCACCTTCCAGCCGGGATGCACGTCACCAAGCGCTATTCGCACGGCGACGGTCTTGTCCCGGGCCGGGTCGCCGAACACACGCACCGCGCACTCCGTCGTCATCCTCTGACCGACTGCCTCGGCCACCGCCCGCACCGACAACGTCCGCTCCAGTTGCGCTCCCGCCGGCAACGCCACACGCACCGGCGCACCGCTCTCTCTCACCGGCAAGTCCCCAGTCGCTTCTGGGACGAGACGCTGCGGCGGTGGCGCAGAGGACTTCGCCGTGCCGCCCTCACACGGCCCGGTCAGGGCGAGGTCAGCCAGTGTCTGCTGCGTTTGCTGCTGATCCCGCTCCCCTGCCGGCCTGGAGGTCCCGCGCACCACCCGGTGCAACGACGCCAGCGAGGGCACCTCTTCCCCGGCCTCCTTCGGGTACCGGTGCACGCCGCCATTTTGCCGCCCGCCTGCGCCAGGCACCTCGCCTGTTCGGACGCCTCCAGCCGGGCACGCGGCCTTGGCTTCATGCGGCCCTCGGTCCGCGCCGTCTCCAGCCAACGCCACATCGTGCGCGCATTCACTCGGCCGGCCTGGGCGCCCGCACGCACATGTGCCGTCGAACGCCGCGGCCGTATGGAGCTCCAGCAGCGGCGCCATCAGCACCGGCCTGGATGCCCTCGGCCCCGCCGTCGTCATCACCCTGCGCCCGGCTCGCTCGCCCCACGCCCTTCCGCCGCGGACAGCGACACCCATCACGGTGCAGCCGCGCACCCCTCAGAAGGATCGGAAGTACCGTTGCCCAAGACAGCGGAGCGGGGTGTACGGCTCCTGGGCGTCCGTCGCGAAAGCGCCCGCCCGGGGCGGCGGACGCTAGGGCATCCGGCAAATGGACCGCCGCGAAGGAGAACACTGCCCCGCACAGCGACGTGGCCATGGCGGCCGGGTGACTGGCCGCCGCTTCCTGACGCCCGCGCCGTCGCTGTCGCTGTGCCGGCAGTGGCCCTGGTGGGGGTCAGGCCCCGGAAACCGCCGTCGGTGTCACGGTCGCCGTGAACGCGCAGGCTTCGTTCTGGACCGCCATGACGCGCACAGGTGCCGTACCAGGGCCGTCGCCGTCGCGGCCGGATTCCTCGCCGGGCGGCCCGACGTGGATCCAGCAGGGCGCGTCGAGTTCCACGTACTGGGCGAATTCGGCCTCCATGGCCGTGGCGATCACCGGCTGCGGCTGGGTCTGGGCATGGGTGGCCTGTCGGGCCGCTTCGAGCAGGAGCATGCCCGGGGCGTGGTCGACGGGGTGGTCGAAGAGCGCCGGGTGGGTGAGGTCGACGCGCAGTTGATGGAGGGTGGGGGAGTTGGTCGGGGACAGCACGACGTCCGTGAACCCGGTCCGGGCGACGGAGGCCGGCGCGGTCGGCGGGGCGAGGGGGATGGCGCGCCGGTAGGCCTCGTCGATGTCGGCGTAGGGGCCGCGCAGCCGTGGGTAGACGGCCGGCGACAGGTCGGCGAAGCGGGTGAACGCGGTGCCCAGCGGGCGGTTGTCGAGGGAGAGGTCGACGTGCATGTCGACGGAGACCAGCCGGCCTGCGCGGCGGGTCACCTTCGGGCAGGTGACCCGCATTTCCACCTCGGCCGGGGCGTGCGACACCGCCAGCGCGGCCGGGTCGATCTCGTACCGGAAGCGGCTCCACACCTGCCGGTGGCCGAAGGGAACGTCGTAGGCGACGTGGCTCAGCAGCGGCACGCACTGGCGGACCGACTCCGCTACGAGCATCGGGTCGTGGAAGCCTCCCGCCGGCGTGTAGAAGGGGTGGGTGAGCGGCCACCGGGCGGTGATGCGGTGGCGGTCCGGTCCGGCGGGGCTCCAGCCGGTCAGCAGGACCTCGGACCGGGCCGATTTGTGGACGTACTCGCGAGGAACCGTGGTGGCGGACGAGGTCTGTGTGGCCGGGTTCGAGGCGGTGATCGACATGCGGAAATCCCCCAAGGAAGTGTGTGCTGTGCACGGCTGTATGCACGTACAGGCGTTCGCTCCTGAAAAGAAAATAAAGAGTGCTCGTTTTGTTTTAGGTTTCCTTGCGGCAAAGAGACCGTCAGTGATGAGTAAAATGCCGAGAGGAAAGTGTGAAGTGTCCGTTCATCACGGGCAAGTGAGAGCTGGCGTTCCGCTGCGACTGGCCCGGGGGCGATCAGACGGGTAACGTAGGGAACGTTCTGTTTCTTTGGGGGTGTTTCCGATGGCTCAGCAGCCGAAGCAAGAGCGTGCCGTCCAGACCCGTGAGTCGCTGCTCCGCGCGGCTGCGGACGTCTTCGACGAGGTGGGTTTCGCCGGCGCAAGCATCAGCCGCATTCTCAAGAGAGCCGGACTGACCGCCGGGGCCCTCTACTTCCACTTCGACTCCAAGGAGGACCTGGCGCGCGCGGTCATGAACGCGCAGCCCCGGTCGATCATCCCCTGGCTGGAGTCCGAGGGACTGCAGCGGCTCGTCGACATCACCATGGTCTGGGCGTATCAGCTGCAGGTGGACCCGCTGCTGCGGGCGGGCGTGCGCCTCACCGGCGAGCAGGGCTCGTTCGGCCTGAAGGACACCACTCCTTACCGGGAGTGGAGCCAGATCATGACCGAGTGCCTCGAAGCGGCCCGTGAGAGGGGCGAGTTGCAGGCCGGCGTCGAACCGGCCGAGCTGGCGGAGTTCGTGGTCGAGGCGTGCACCGGCATGCAGACGTACTCGGCCGTCGCCAGCGAGGCGCGGGCGGACCTCTCCGACCGCGCGGTACGGATGTGGCGGTTGCTGCTGCCCGGGGTCGCCGTCCCGGCCGTCGTCGCCCGCACCGAGGTGAACCCGGCCCGGATCCGGGACCTGCTCCGGGCCGCGAGCAGCGCGGCCGCCGCCGCGAACGGGCAGGGCCGGGAGGGCGTCGAGGAGTCCGCGGGCGGGGAGAGAACAGGCGCGGCCGGCTGACGCCGCGCTTTCAGTACCGCGGCCGAGCCCGCGGTCTCACCGAGGGGGATCACATGAGTCGGGGTCTGGCGCATCTGCGCCTGGGCGCGGTGAACATCGACGGCGTCATGCTCAACGACACCTTCAGTCCGGTCATCCACCACTTCCTGGTGAGCCGCGGCTGCGTGTACACCGCCGAGCTGGAGCGCACGATCTTCTCCCAGCCTCGCGCGGTCGCGGGGCGGCTGCTCGCCGAGGCGCAGGGCGGCTCGATGAGCGGCGAGGAAGCGCTGGAGGCGTACTTCGGGGAACGGGCGCGGTATCTGAAGACCCGTCCGGTCCGGGTGAACGAGGGCGCTGTCGCCCTCGTGGGGCTGCTGCGCGGCCTGGGTTTGCGCACCGTCTGCTACGGCGGTCTGGGCAGGGACCACTTCGACGCCTTCCTCGGCGAGCACGCGGCGCTGTTCGACGGGCCCGGTTACATCTGCACCGACTCCTTCCGGCCGGGCCTGCACGAGATCGCCACCGAGTACTTCGGTGTCGAGCACGACGAGGTTCTGGTCGTCGACGACGTCGCCCGGGTCGCCGAGGAGGCGCGGCTGCTCGGTATGGCGTTCATCGGCCACCCGAGCCGCTTCGAGCACAGCTTCCAGCGGCAGTTGATGCGCGAGGCCGGGGTGCGTCACCTGGTGGACTCGCTGCACGCGATCGACGAGGACCTGCTGCGGACGCTCGACAGCGAGGCGGCGGCCGGTACGGCCTGGGCCGCCTGACGGCCGTCCGGCGCGTTCCACGAGGCACACCGCGAGGTCTGCGCCCGCGCCGGGCGCGGATCTCGCGCGCACGCAACCGACTTCACGACGGCAAGGGGGCACAGTGGGCATGAGCGGTGCAGGGCGGCTGCTGGACGGCAAGGTGGCCATGATCACCGGGGCGTCCAGCGGCATCGGGGCGGCGGCCGCCCGGCTGTTCGCCGAGGAGGGGGCCGCGGTGGTGGTCGTGGCCCGGCGCGAGGACAGGCTGGACGACCTCGTCGCGCAGATCCGCGCAGGCGGGGGGCGGGCCGTCGCGGCGGCCGGTGACGTGCGGGACCCGGCCGCCGCAGAACGGGCCGTGGCGGTCGCCGTCGACACCTTCGGCACCCTGAACGCGGCGTTCAACAACGCCGGTTACGCCACCGCGGGGACGCCGCTGCACGAGATCGACGACGCGACGTACGAGCGCACCGTCGACGTCAATCTGCGCGGCGTGTGGAACTGCCTGCGGCACCAGATACCGGCGATGCTCGCGGGTTCGGGGGGCTCGGTGGTGAACACGTCCAGCGTGGCCGGGATGAAGGCCACCGGCGCCTCGGCCGCCTACGTCGCCGCCAAGCACGCGGTGATCGGACTGACCAGGGCGGCCGCACTGGACTACGGGCAGCGGGGCATCCGCTGCAACGCACTGGTCGTGGGCAGCACCCGCACCGAGATGATGGAGGGCGTGCTGCAGGCGTCCCCGGAGCTCGAGGAGGTCTTCATGGCCGACTCGGTGCAACGGCGGATCTCCGCGCCGGCCGAGGTGGCGCAGGCCGCGGCCTGGCTGTGCAGCGACCTTTCCTCCTTCGTCACCGGCACGGCGATGGCCGTCGACGGCGGTTCGACCGCGGTGTAGCCGCGCCGGCGCCGTGCGCCTGCCGCCCGGGCTCGCGCCCGGCCGGGCGTACGGCGGGCACCGGCGCCCTCGGATCCCGAATGAGTCCCTGCCGCGAGGGATGGCGGTATCCCCTTTCTGTGAAAGAATAGCGAACGATCGCTTTTCTTTCGACGGAAGGCGGGGAAGCCTCCGGCAGGCCACACGGTGCGGCCGGGGCTCGGCCCGAGGGAGGAACGAGGAGATGGTTGTTCAGGAGAGGGCGGTGCGCACACGCAGGGGGCTCGTCCGGGCCGCCGCCCTGGAGATCGACCGCGTCGGCTACGAAGGAGCCCGGCTGTCCCGGATCTGCGCATCGGCATCCGTCTCGATGGGGGCGCTGACCTTTCACTTCCCCTCCAAGGCCGCCCTGGCCGACGCGATCGGGGAGGAGGGCCGGGCGATCGCCCGGGCGCTGGTGAGCCGGGTCATGGAGTCACGCGAGCCCACGCTGCGCGCGGTGGCCGAACTCACTGTCGGGCTCACCGGGCTGCTGGAGGAGAGCGTCGTCGCGCGCTCGACCGCCCGGCTCGCCAGGGAGCGGCCGGAGGAGCCGGACCGATGGACGCAGGTCTGGCTGCCGGGTGTGCAGGACCTGCTGGAACGCGCACGTCAGGACGGCCGGCCACGGCTCACGGACCGCCCCGAGGCGGTGACCGCCCTCGTCAGGTACCTGCTGACGGGTGCCGAGGTGCAGATACGCGGCGCCGGAGCGCCGGCGTCCGGCGCGGGCGCCGGGAGAGTGGCCGACCAGGTGGAGGGGATCTGGCGGCTGGTCCTGGACGGCACGGAGGCCCGGGGCGGCTGACCCGGACCTCGGTCGTTCTGTTTCTGACAAGAAACGAACCGACCTAGAAAACATAGCGAGCGTTCTGTATGGTTTCCTGGTGTGGGGCGGGCAACCACCCGCCCCGCACCGCGTATCGACAGGTACGCGGCAATCAAGCCAGGGGGAGCGTGAGATGCCAGCAGTCGTGAGCGCCGTCGGCCGGCCCGCCGAGGCGGCGGTGGACGTCGCAGTCGTGGGAGCGGGACCCGCCGGGCTGTACGCCGCGTACTACGCCGGGTTCCGCGGCCTGTCGGCGATGGTCCTCGACGCGCTCGACGAGCCCGGCGGCCAGGTGTCCGCTCTCTACCCGGAGAAGCTGCTGTACGACGTGGCCGGCCACCCCGCCGTCAAGGGACGGCAGTTGATCGACAACCTGCTGGAGCAGGCCGCCCCGTTCGATACCCGGTACCTGCTCGGCCGGACGGTGGTCGGCCTCACCCGCCGAGGCGGCGGCTGGACGCTGAGCACCGACGACGGCGGCACAGTGGACGCCGGAGCCGTGGTGATCGCCGCCGGGCTCGGCAGGTTCGTGCCACGCAAGCTGCCCTGCTCGGTGCCGTACGAGGGCAGGGGCGTCGCCTACCACGTCCCGCGACCGGAGGCGCACGCAGGACGGGACGTGGTCGTGGTCGGCGGCGGCGACAGCGCCGTGGACTGGGCGCTGGCCCTGGCCCCGCTGGCCCGCAGCACGACCCTCGTCCACCGGCGGGGCACCTTCCGCGCCCACGAGTACAGCGTGCGGCAGCTGTACGCCTCCGCCGTCCGGGTCGTCACCGACGCCGAGGTGGTCGCCTGCCACGGTGCCCAGCGGCTCGAACAGGTCGTGATCCGGCGGGGCGACGAGGTGTTCACCCAGCCGGCGCAGGCGCTCGTCGCCGCCCTCGGCTTCACCTCCGGCCTCGGCCCCGTCGCCGAGTGGGGAATCGACCTGGAGCACCGCAGGATCCGGGTCGACCGGTCCATGAGCACCAACCTGCCCGGCGTCCACGCGGTCGGCGACGTGTGCGCCTACCCGGGGCGCGTCCCGCTGATCACCGTCGGCTTCGGCGAGGCCGGCACCGCCGTGAACCACGCGGCCGTGACCCTGCGCCCCGGCGAACGGCTCGCGCCCGAGCACTCCTCCGACGCGTTCCCCGGTGCACGCGACCGCGCGGCCGTCCCGTCCGCGTCGGCCGCGTAGCACCGGCGCCTCGGTCACCCGCATCGCATCCCGCGCGCCGGGATGCCCGACCCGCCTCAAGGGGGCTGCACAGCAATGCCGCTCAACAAGCTCACCCTCATGCCCGACAGGGTGGAGATCCTGCTGCCCGACGGCTCCTGCCTCACGGACATCGAGTACGAGAGGCCGGAACAGCTGATCCCGTTCGGCTGCCGCTCAGGGGCGTGCGGCGCCTGCGTCATCGAAGTCCTCGACGGCTCCGCGTCGCTCGGGGAGGCCGATCTTGACGAGAGGGACTTCCTCGAGGACCTCGGCCGGGCCGACGGCAACCACCGGCTCGCCTGCCAGTGCCGCCTCCTGGGCGCCGCGACCGTCCGCGTCGTGCAGCAGTGAGCGCGGCCGGCACGACACCGCCTCGCCCCACCACCTGTCGTGGAGGAACCCCATGCACCAGCACACCATGATCCCCGGCGTCGTGGACGGCACGGTCACGTCCTGCGTCGTCTGCTTCCGGATCGCGATCCGCGAGAGCGGCCTGCGGCACGAGGAGGCCGACCACATCGAAGTCGTCCTCACCCGGCAGGACGCCCGTGCCCTCGTCTCGGCCCCCGAGCGGTCCGCGCCCGTCGCCTGCTCCGTCGGCGTCCGGCTGAACAGCGCGCCCCTGCCCGCCCTCTCCTCCCTCTAGGAGCCCCGATGGCACTGCTCGACCAGCAAGGCATCCTGGCCCCGGCCACCTCCGCCCCACCCGCAGCCGCCCGTGACCCGCGCGAGTCCATGACCGTGCTCCCGGCATTCCTGCAGTTCCCCCTGACGATCCTCACCGGCAAGGCACTGCCCGGCCAGCGGTCCCCGGGCTGGACGCCCACCTTCCACCTGGTGACGGCCACGACGTCGATGGCCGCAGGTGTCCTCCTCAGCACGCTGGCCTACGTCCTCGGCGGGCCGTTCCTGCTGCTGCTCGCGGCCGGCTGGGCGGTGACCCTGCACGGGATGCGCAACCTGCGGATGATGATCTACCACCAGTGCTCGCACCGGAACATGTACCGCCGCCGCGAGCCGGACCGGGCCATAGGCCACGCCGTGTCCAGCCTCCTGATCATCCAGAACTTCCAGCGCTACAGCCGCGAGCACGTCAGCGACCACCACGCGCTCGACCACATGACGCTGAAGGACCCCACGGTCCAGGCGTTCCTGGTCAGCCTGGGCCTGCACCCGGGCATGACCCGCCGCCGGATGTGGCGCCGGCTCCTCGGCAAGCTGCTCTCCCCGCGCTTCCACTTCGCCTTCGCCGTCTCCCGTGTGCGCTCCTTCTGGAGCGAGTCGGCGCGCACCGAGAAAGCGGCGGCCGTCACCCTCTACGGCACGCTCACCCTGGTCACGGCGGCGACCGGCACCTGGCCGGCCCTGCTCGTCGTGTGGTTCGTGCCGCTCGTCCCGCTGTTCCAGGTCAGCAACACCCTGCGGCTGTGCGTCAAGCACACCTTCCCCGAACCCGGCCTTCAGGACCGGCGCAGCCGGGCGTACTTCGCCTCGCTGACCAACGCCATCTTCCTCGGCGACCCGGTCCCCGCCCCCCAACTGCCCGTCCTGCGCCGCGCCCTGGCGTGGACGCGCTGGACCCTGCGGCTGCTGTTCGTGCACGCCCCGTCCCGCTACCTCGTGCTGACCGGCGACACCGTGGTCCACGACTTCCACCACCGCCACCCGCGCGCCGCCGACTGGCCGAACTACGTCTTCGCCCGCCAGGAGGACGCCGAACGCCTCACCCCGGGGCAGCCGCCCTACCACGAGGTCTGGGGCCTGGTGCCCGCGATCAGCCACGTCCTCGACTCACTGGCCGCCGCCGACCCGGGCGAGTTCGACGTCGACCGGCTGAGGTCCGTGAGCAAGCGGGAGCTCTTCGCCGCCTTCGACGACTGACCGCACAACCGCCGGCACCCCACCAACGACCCCGAACCAGGAAGCTCGATGCGAACACTGCCGAACCAGCACTCCGCACCTCCCACGGTCGTCCTCGGCGTGGCGGCCAGCGACAGCCACGCGGTCGCCAACCACCTCATCGCCCACTCCCTGCGCGGCCTCGGCTACCACGTCATCAACCTCGGCACCTGCACGACCGTCGAGGAGTTCGCCGAGGCCTGCGAGCAGTACCCGCACGCCGAGGCCGTGGTCATCGGCAGTCTCAACGGCCACGTCCACGAGGACCTGCGCGGTCTCGACCAGGCCAAGCGGTCGGGCCGGATCACCTGCCCGGTCGTCGTCGGCGGCAACCTCTCCGTGGGCAGCCACAAGGACAGCTCGGCCCACGACCGCCTGTACGCCGCCGGAGTGGACCACATCCTGGCCGACGCCGCCGAACTGCCCCGCCTGCTCGACCGGTTGCGGCTCGACCGCCGCCGTGCCAGGCTCACCGACCTGGCGGCGTCATGAGCGTCACGTCCGTCCCCTCCGCCCGCGCCCGCTCCGCCGGCGCCCCACCGGCCTGCGCCACCTCACTGCCCACGCCGTCCCAGTCCGCCGCGTACATCGCCTCGCTCGGCAAACCCACCGCCGCCGAGATCCTCCAGGACTGCAAGGACCGGGGCCGGGTGGCCCTGCAGCCGCGCTGCGGCGTAGGCGGCCACGAGGAGATGAAGCGGCTTCTGACGACCTTGGAGGAGGAGGCCCGCCCCGACATCCTGACACTGACCATCGACTCCCACACCCGCCTCAAGCGGTTCGGCGAGGCCCGCCGCACCCTGCACCTGCGGCCGGCCGACCTCAACGGCTACCCGCTGGTCGCCCACGGCTGGCAGCGCGGCCGTGAACTGAACGAACTCATCGACGCGCCGCTGGAGATCCGGCACGGATCCCCCGACGCCCGCCTCCTCTTCGACGTCTCCGTCGCCTCCGGCATCACCTCCTTCGAAGGCGGCGGCATCTCCTACAACCTGCCCTACTCCAAGGCCGTGCCGCTGGCCGAGTCCCTGACGGCATGGCAGGACGTGGACCGCGCCTGCGGCGAACTGGCCGAGCACGGGGTGATCGTCGACCGGGAGCTGTTCGGCACCCTGACCGCGGTGCTCGTGCCACCGTCGATCAGCCTCGCCGTCAGCGTGCTGGAGGCGGTACTCGCCACCCGGGCCGGTGTCCGCTGCGTGTCCGTGGCCTATCCGCAGGGCGGGCACCTGGTCCAGGACGTCGCGGCCCTGCGCAGCATTGCGGTCCTCGCCGAGCGCTACCTCCCCGCCGGCGTCCAGGTCCACGCGGTGCTGCACGAGTTCATGGGCGTCTTCCCCCGCAAGCGCGACAACGCCGAGGACCTCATCCTCTACGGGGCGCTGGCGGCCAGGCTCGGCGGGGCCTCCAAGCTGATCACCAAGACGTACCAGGAGGCGTACGGCATCCCCGACACCGCGGCCAACGTGGCCGGTCTGCGGCTGGCCGGCCGGGCCAACTCGCCGCTGCTGGACTTCGTCACCGTCGACGACGGCCAGGTCGCCGAGGAGCAGAAGTGGATCCTCGACGAGGTCGCCGATCTCGTCGAGCCGCTGCTGCAGCGCCCCGACCTGATCGAGGCGGTCGTCGAGGCGTTCGCCGAGGGGCGGCTGGACATACCGTTCAGCGCCAGCCGTTCTGCCCGCTCCGACATCATCCCGCGGCGCGACGCCACCGGCGCCATCCGCTACCGGACCGTCGGCGCCCTGCCGTTCGCCCCGGCCCGGCTGCGCCGCAACGAGGAACTGCTGCACGCCGTGGACGGCCCCGGCGAACCGGGCATCGACACCCTGATGGCGGGCCTCACCGGCGACATCAACTACTTCCGCGGGCTCTTTCACGAGTCCGAGCCGCACACCGGGGCCCCCGCACCCGAGCGGTCCCGCACCGCGACGGCCGCCGCCCCCACCGCACCCGGCGAATCGAGGAACTGATGCGTGCCCTGCAAGTGACCCGACCCGGCCGACCCGACGTCCTCGCCGTCACCGACCTGCCTCACCCCCAGGCCGCCCCCGGCCAGGTCGTGGTCCGCAACGAGGCCGTCGGCCTCAACTTCATCGACGTCTACTTCCGCGACGGCACCTACCCCACGGCCTACCCCTTCGTCCCCGGCCAGGAGGCCGCCGGAGTCGTCACCGCCGTGGGCGACGGCGTCACCGAATTCGCCCCGGGCGACCGGGTCGCGTACGCCACCCAGCTCGGCGCCTACGCCGAGTACACCGCCGTCCCCCAGGCCAAGCTGGTGCCCGTTCCCGACGGCGTCACCCTGCCCGACGCGGCAGCGGTCCTGCTCCAGGGGCTCGCCGCGCTGTACCTCAGCGGTATCACCCATCCCGTGGCGGCCGGCGAAACCGTGGTGGTACTCGCCGCCGCCGGAGGTCTGGGGCAGCTCCTGGTACGGCTGGCCGCACACCGCGGCGCGCAGGTCGTCGCCGTCGCTTCCACCAAGGACAAGCGAGAGGCCGCCCTGGCCGCGGGCGCCCACCACGCCCTGCCGTACGCGGACTTCGCGGCCGGGGCGCGCGAACTCACCGGCGGCGAGGGCGCGCACGCGGTCTACGACTCGGTGGGCGCGGCCACGTTCGAGGAGAGCCTCAGGGCACTGCGCCGCCGGGGCACCCTCGCCGTGTGCGGGCTGTCCAGCGGCCCGGTCCCGCCGGTCGACGTCGAACTGCTGCGCACGGCGGGCTCCCTGTACCTGACCCGGCCCACCCTCGCCGACCACGTCCCGGACGTGACCTCGCTCAGGGCGGCGGCCGCCGAGCTCTTCACGCACCTCGCCGACGGCGTGGTCCGTCCCTGCGTCGGCGAACGGCTGCCGCTGGCCGAGGCGGCGCGGGCCCACACCCTGCTGGAGAGCCGGGCCACCACCGGCAAGGTCCTCCTCACGCCGTGACGCCCCGGCCGGCCCCCGCCCCCGCCCCCAGCCATATCCACAGCCGCCGCGCAAGCGGAGGAAGGACGACATCATGAGCGCCGACGTAGCCGCCGAGGTGACCGCGGTCCCGGCCGGCGGCACCGCACCCCGGGGCATCGGTGCCGTCCCGGCACCGGTGCTGATGCTGGTCGGGATGGTGAGCACCCAACTCGGGGCCGCCTTCGCCAAGCAGCTGTTCGGCACCATGGGACCCGCCGCGATGACCGTGCTGCGGCTCGGCTTCGCCGCGGCGGTACTGCTGCTGTTCTGGCGGCCGTCGCTGCGCCTGGGCCGGCGCACGGCGGGTGCGGTCGCCGTCCTCGGCATCGCCATCGCCGGCATGAATCTGTGCTTCTACCTGGCCATGGCCCGGATGCCCGTCGGGGTCGCGCTGACGGTCGGGATGGCGGGACCGCTCACCGTCGCGGCCCTGTCCTCACGCCGGGCCCGCGACCGGCTGTGGGCGGTGCTCGCCGGGTGCGGCATCGCCCTCCTCGGCTGGCAGGGCGGGGCCGCCGGGATCACCGGGCTCCTCATCGCCCTGGCCTGCGCGGTGTTCTGGGGCGCCTACGTGCCGCTGTCGGCCAGGGTCGGCGCGCTGCTGCCCGGCGGGGGCGGACTGGCGCTCGCGATGGCCTTCGGCACCCTGTGCGCGCTGCCGGCCGGGCTGGCCGAGGGCGGCTCCGCGCTGGCCGACCCGGCGGTGCTCGCCTTCGGCTTCGGCGTGGCGATGCTGTCGTCCCTGGTGCCCTACACCTGCGAGATGGAGACGCTGCGCCGGGTTTCCGCGCTCGTCTTCGGGGTGCTGCTCAGCCTGGAACCGGCGATCGGCGCCCTGGTCGCCCTGCTCGTCCTGCACGAGACCATCTCCCCGCTGCAGACGCTGGGCCTCGCGGCCGTCGTCGTCGCGTCGATCGGCGTCATCCGCGGCACGCGCGGCGCCCCCGTCGAGCGGGACGCCACTTCACGAAACCTACCGGACTCACGAGAGCAAGGACTGCGTCAATGATCGACACGGGCAGGAACGCGGCGCTGGCCGGCCGGCCGGAAGCCTTCGAGCAGCTGAGGTCGCTGGTGGACTGTGCGCTCGGCGCGCTCCACGACGCCTCGCTGAAGCGGGGCGGGCCACTCGCGGCGGGCGGCCCCGAGGCGGCGGCCGCCGCGATGGACCGGTTCCTCGAGGGGGGAGCGTTCCTCGCCGAGAGCCCGAGCCCCCGGCGGGTGACCGAGCTGTTCGAGGCGTACGCCGCCGGGGCGGCCGACCTCGCGCACCCGGCCGCCGTGTCCCGCATGCAATGCGCGCCCACGGCCGCCTCCGTCGCCGCCGAGCTGCTCGCCGCCGCCCTCAACCAGTCCCTGCACTCCTGGGAGAGCGGTCCCTTCGCCCTGCAGCTGGAGCGGCGGCTGATCGCGGAGATGGCGTCGTGGGCCGGCTTCGGCGCCGGGGCGTCGGGCACCCTCACACCGGGCGGCAGCATCTCCAACCTGATGGGTCTGCTGGTCGCCAGGGAGCACGCGCTGCGGGAGAGCGGCGAGGTGTCCCGCTCGGGCCTGACCGGCCTGCGGGTCGGGCCGAGGATCCTGTGCTCGGCGGCCGCTCACTTCTCCGTGGCCCGCGCGGCCGGCTTCCTCGGGCTCGGCCAGGACGCCGTGGTGTCCGTGCCGGTGGACGACCTCGGCCGGATGCGGGTGGACGCAGCGCGCCGCATCCTCGACCGGTTGGGCCCCGACGAGCTCCCACTGGCGCTGGTCGCGACGGCGGGCACGACGGACCGCGGTTGCTTCGACCCGCTGCCCGAGCTGGCGGACCTGGCCGCCGAGCGGGACGTGTGGCTGCACGTCGACGCGGCGTACGGCATCGGGGCACTGTTCTCCCCCACGCTCGCCCCGCTCCTGACCGGGCTGGACCGCGCCGACTCCGTCGCCTTCGACCTGCACAAGTTCGGCTGGACGCCGGCCTCGTCGAGCGTGCTCCTGGTCCGCGACGAGCAGCACCTGCGGTGCCTGGACCAGCAGGCCGTGTACCTCAACCCGGCGGACGACGAGGCGGCCGGGTTCACCGCGCTGCTGGGCACCTCGATGCAGACCACGCGTCGCTCGGACGCCTTCAAGATGGCCGCGTCCCTGCTGACGCTGGGCCGGGAGGGCATGGGCGCCTGGGTGGACCGGTGCCACGCCCTGGCCCGGTACGCTGCTGCCCGCATCACGGCCGGCACGGACCTGGACCTGCTGGCCGAGCCGCTGCTCAGCACGGTGATCTTCCGCTGCCGGCCGCCCGCGCGGGGCGTGGCCGACGAGAACGCCTGGACCGCCGCGGTCCGGCGCACGCTCATGGCGCGGGGACGTGCTCTCGTGGCCCGCACCAAGGTGGCCGGCCCGGACGGTGAACCCCAAGTCCACCTCAAGCTCGTCTTCCTCAACCCGGCGACGACCGAGGCGGAGATCGACGAACTGCTGGCCGACATCGCCGCTGTCGCCCGCGAACTGGCCGAGACCGGCCCCGGCGGGGGCGGCGAGGCAAACACGTACGGCGACTGACCGGCAGGCGGCGCGACCGCGTCGCCGACGCAGAGGCCGTCCGAAGACGGCGAGCCGCCAGGCGGTGTCCGCCCGAACGCGTTCGGGCCGGCAAAACCGCCGAACCGGCCACCGGTCCGCAGGCCGCGGGGGAGGGTTTGCCGGCCGTGAAGGGGCACCGTCCACGGCGCCAGGACAGCCCCCCTCAAGGCCCTCGGTAGCCGGAATTCACAACCGATCACCCGCGTTCGGGCATCGTCTGGGCCCTGCCTGATTCTCCCGGATGCCAGAGCGGCGTCCGTCGAACCGACGGCCGCCGGTAGACGCCGTCCTTGGGGGACGCAGCTGTCCACCGAGGAAGGCCGATTCCATACCCCGGAAAAGAGTCTGCCCCAACCAGGAGAGGGAGCCGTCTGTGCGCGAGCGGAAGCCCCAGAGCGCGGCGAGCGATGCAGGCCAGCGGCCCGAACAGCGGGAGAACGGCCTGGACCCGAGCGTGACCGAGGAGCTCGCCGACAACATGAGACGGGGGTGGGCCGACACCGAGCGGCTCGAACTCGAACCGATCCCGCAGGCCTCGCACACCACCCGCCGCCGCAGCGCACTGTCCGCCCGCTTCCCCGGGGAGCGCCTGGTCATACCCGCCGGCAACCTCAAAGTCCGCGCCAACGACACTTTTTATCCCTTCCGCCCCTCCTCCGAATACGCCTATCTGACCGGTGATCAGACCGAGGACGCCGTGCTGGTCCTGGAGCCGAAGCAGGGCGGCGGCCATCAGGCCACCGCGTACCTGCTGCCCCACTTTGACCGTGAGAACGGCGAGTTCTGGCTGTCCGACCGGGGCGAACTGTGGGAGGGCCGGCGCAACAGCCTCACCGAGAACGAAAGACTCCTCGGCCTGCCCTGCGAGGACGTCGGCCGGCTGGCTGAGGAACTCCGGCAGTCCACCGGCCCGGTCCGTGTGCTGCGCGGTCACGACGCCGGCATCGAGGCCTTACTCGACGACAAGGTGACCGCCGAGCGCGACGAGGAGCTCCGCGTCTTCCTCTGCGAGATGCGCAGGATCAAAGACGACTTCGAGATCGCGGAACTGCGATTCGCCTGCGAAGCCACCGCCCGCGGTTTCGAGGATGCCGTACGCGTCCTCGACAAGGCGCAGGCCACCTCCGAGAGATACATCGAGGGAACTTTCTTTCTCCGTGCCCGTGTCGAGGGCAACTCCGTCGGCTACGCCTCGATCTGCGCCGCCGGCCCGCACTCCACCACCATGCACTGGGTGCGCAACGACGGCCCCGTGCGCGAAGGCGATCTGCTGCTCCTCGACGCAGGGGTGGAGACGCGACACCTCTACACCGCAGACGTGACCCGGACCGTGCCGGTCAGCGGCCGCTTCACCCCGCTGCAGCGTACGATCTACGATGCCGTGTACGCGGCCCAGGAAGCCGGTATCGCGGCGGTCAAGCCCGGGGCGAACTACGGCGACTTCCACCAGGCCGCCCAGCGGGTGCTCGCCGAGCACCTGGTCCTGTGGGGGCTGCTCGGCGACCTGCCGGTGGACAGGGTCCTTGAACTCGGCCTGCACCGCCGCTGGACGATGCACGGAACCGGCCACATGCTCGGCATCGACGTCCACGACTGCGCCGCCGCACGCACTGAGATGTACCGCCACGGCACACTGGAGCCCGGCATGGTGCTCACGGTCGAGCCGGGGCTGTACTTCCAGCCTGACGATGTGACGGTGCCAGAGGAATACCGCGGCATCGGCGTGCGGATCGAGGACGACCTCCTCGTCACCGAGGCCGGCCACGAGAACCTGTCGGCGGGCCTGCCCCGAGCGGCAAAGGACGTCGAGAACTGGATGGCCACTCTGCGCTCCTGACGCCCTGTGGCCGGGATGGCCGATGCAGCGGCGCCTGGCCGTCCGCGGTGGTCTTCTGGCCGTGACGGGTTGCGGAATCGTGCGGGGTACCGGTCCCCGTCGTGGGCCACGGCACCCGCGCTGAGGAGGATCCGGCCGGTCCGTTCGCGGAGGTTGTTGCCTCTTGTTCTTCTGTCCGGTCGCCCTGTGGCAGGCCCGGTCGGGTCGGCTTCGCTGCCCGTCGGCGAAGCCGGCCCGCTTCGTCGTGCCGGTACTGCTGGATTCGGACCTGCCGCAGGTCCCGCACTGACCTCGAGTCCCGCAGGCCAGGCGGGGCATCGTCGTGATGGACGGCGCGCAGGACGTGCAGCCCGTGTTCTCACCCACCCCGCAGCACCCGGGCGGTCAGTGGGCTCTGGCCGCCGACCGGGCGAGGATGTCGCCGTCCGGGCGGACAGGGCTGCTGCGCCGCCGAGTGAGGTGTCCGACGTCTCAACTCACCGGCACGAAGGCTTGTGCCCCCGACTCGCGGTGGGCCTCGGCATCCGTGCCGGCACCGCACACGCCCACGCGGCAGCCGTCATCGCCCGGCTCGCCGGCCGCTCACCCGGGCTCCTGCCGGGCCTGCGCGAGGCCGGCCCCGACTGCATCCTGCCAAGACGGCACCCTCGCGGAACGCGACCGGGCCGGCGACAGCCAGGCCGGCGACAGCCAGGCCGGCGCAGGCCAGGCCGGCGCAGGCCAGGCCGGCGCAGGCACCCGCCCCCCTCCCCCGCCCCCGCCGCCTTGCCCGCCACCGCGTCAGCGTCCTGTTCGCGGTACTTCCGCGACGGCGCCCTTTCCGCGCATCCCGCGCCCCGGAGCGCCACGAAAAGGGTTGGCCGGAGACATATCGGTACCTCCAGCAGGACCGCGCCCGCGCGCGGGCGCGCCCCGGTGCTTGCTGGAGCATCCGGAGAGGGAAAAGAACAGGCCTTCCGGGGCGCTGTTATTCGTGTTTTCTATGCACCCGAAATTGATGTGATCTGGGTCACATCGCTTTTCATTTGTGCGCTGCTACGGTCTTCTCAGCTCGAAAGGGCGACCCGACAAGAAGCAAGAAAAAAACAAAGGAGAATTACCATGGGCTCTCTCAAGATGGACGAGATCGTCGCCACCGTCATCGGCCAGATCTCCGTCGAGGACGTCACCGACGCGGCGGCCGTCTCCGCGAACCTCGAGGAGGACCGCATGGCCTTCGGTCCGGTCACGATGATCGCGCTGGACGCCAAGGCCTGATCGCTCCTTCCGGTGCGGCCCGGACCGGGTCTTTCACGACCCGGCCGGGCCGCACGGGACGGATGTTCCCGGCTTTTTTCGGGGCCCGGGGCGCATCACTCTTCCTTTTGTGCTGCTCCGCGCTTCCCTCCGCCCCTCCTTTCCCTCCTTTTTCCGCTCATGACCACGAGGACAATCTCAATGATTTCCCTGAAAGGTCCGCAGAGTGTTGTTGAGACTGCCTATGTGGTCTCCTCCGCCCACGCCGCCCGCACCGGGCAGAAGGTGCCGGCCGCCGGGAGCGAGTTCGAGGCCCTGCGCGCCGGCTATCAGCTGATGATCGGCGACATGCAGCCGGTGCTGCGCGAGGTCCTGCCGGCCGGCGCCTACCCCGCGGCCGTGACCGCGGGCGCGGCGCACCAGGGGCTGCGCGACGCCTTCCTGCACGGCATCGCCAACGAGGAGTCGGTCGACTACGACATCTTCCGCGCCCAGCAGGTCTTCGCCGACGACGAGCTGGCCGCCAAGCGCCGGCGGATCACCGAGGCCCTCGACGCGCTCGGCGAGACCTGGCCGGAGTTCCGTGCCCTGTACGAGCTGCTCGTGCCGGTGCTGTTGTACGCGCCGGACGGCGGACTGGCCGGCGGCACCTCCAGTACGGTCCTGGGCGTTCTGTGGCTGGCCCCCAAGGAACACTGGAACACCGTCGACGCGCAGGAGTTCCTGCTGCACGAATTCGTGCACCACACGCTGTTCCTGGAGGAGCGTCGTTTCGGTTTCTACCGGAACATGACCATGCTCATGGAGGACCAGTACCTGACCCGGTCGGCCATCCGCAAGGACCGCCGCCCCCTCGACAAGGTCCTGCACAGCATCGTGGTCGGCGCGGAAGTCCTGCTGGCCCGCCAGGAGGGCCGTATCCCGGGATCCGAGCACACCCCGCTCAGTCTGCACCCGGGCAGCCGGGAACTGCGCGACGGCGTCGCGGCCAGCCTCGACGAGGTGTTCGAACTTCCCCTGGAGAAGCTGCTGCAGCCGCGGCCGATCGAAATCCTCGAACTGACCCGGAAGAGGCTGGCGGAAATCCCGTCGTCGTGAGGAACGCCCGCAACGAGACGTGCTCCGGAAAGGAAGCCTGATGTACTACCTCGAGGGAAGCCAGGAAATCCTGCGCAACTGCGCCGTGCTCAGCCACCCGTACCTCGACGGGGGCCCCGTGACCCAGCAGGCGCTGCGCGGCGCCTATCTGCGGCTGCTCAAGGATCTGGCTCCCGCCGGCGCCTACGCCCGCTACCTGGAGGAGCGGCTGCACGGGGACGCCGCGGACGGGCCGCCCGTCACCCTGTACACGGACCGGCAGCAGGAGACCGACGCGCTCGCGGAGGTCTTCGGGCTTGGTGTCGATCCGCGGCCGGCCGACGCCACCGCTTCCCGCCGGCTGGAGCAGTGCCGTGAGGGCGCCGCGTTTCTCGCCGAGCGGGACGGCGAACTCGCCGCGCTCGTCTCGCTGCTGACCCACACGGTCTTCACCCTGCCCGCGTCGTGGACGGGCTCGATGTCCGAGCGCAACGCGATCGGCGCCACCCTGGTCATCCCGGACGAGCACTGGCACGTCAACGACGTCGCCGAGGCGTTCCTGCACGAGTTCACGCACACCGCACTCTTCCTCGACGAGCGTGCCAAGGGCCACTTCCAGGCCGGCGCGGACCAGGTCCTGCTGCGTTCGGCCATCCGCAAGGACGAGCGCACGCTGCCCGCCGTGGTGCACAGCCTGCTGGTCGCCACGGAGGTGCTGACCTGGCGTCACCGCCACGGCCTCGACGAGGACACCGGCTTCCGGCTGCACGGCTCCACCCGCTCCATGCTGGAGCGGGCCACCGAGTCCTACGACGCGCTCACCTCGCTGCCCGCCTGGCGCGAGGACATCGTCAAGGACCGCATGTTCCAGCTCGTCGAGTCCGCCGGAAAGCATCTCTCGGCCCTCTGAGGACCCCACACGCCCTCCACACCCCAGGGAACGAACGACGTGGTTGCAACCCTGCGCAGCGGCAGATCCAACAGCCTGGCCATCCTGGTGTTCACCGCGGTGACGAACCTGGCCGACGGCGTGCTCAAGGTGGTCATCCCCTTGATGGGCGCGGGCGCGACCGCCTCGCCCCTGGCGCTCAGCATGCTGTCGGTGATGCTCATGCTGCCGACCCTGCTGCTGTCGTTCCACATAGGCGTGCTCGTCGACCGGTACGACCGCAGACGCCTGCTGCTGCTGTCCAACGCCGTCCGCATCGGCTGCCTGGGCGTGCTGCTGGCCTGCGTACTGGAGGCGAGCGCGCCCCTGCCCCTGCTGTACGGGCTGGGTTTCGTGCTGGGGGTGGCCGACGTCGTCGCGGCCACCGCCGTCAGCGCACTGATCCCCTCGCTCGTGCCCAAGTCCGGGTGGGAGCGCACCAACGCCTGGGTCACCGGGATCGAGACGGTGGCGCAGGAGTTCTGCGGGCCGGTCCTGGGCGGCCTGCTCGTCGCGGCCGGCACCAGCGTCGCGGTCGGCAGTACCGGGGCCGCCTATGTGTTCGCCGCGGCGACCGTGCTGTTCCTGGGGGGATCGGCGACGGTCAGACGCACGGCCGCGCACCACGAGTCGGTGGGCCGGCAGATCACCGAGGGGCTGCGGTTCCTGTGGCGCCAGCCCACCCTGCGGCTGACCTCGGCCGTCCTGACGGTGCTGTGCGCCTGCTGGGGTGCGTGGCTGGCACTGATGCCGCTGATCGCCGTGCACGACATGCGGCTCAGCTCCAAGGAGTACGGGGTGCTGCTCAGCCTGCTGGGGGTGGGCGGGCTGACCGGAGCGATGTGCGTGGCCTGGCTGAACCGCCTGGGCGGCCGGCGCTGGGTGATGTTCTCCGACTTCGTGGGGACGTTCGCGATGGTGGCGGTGCCGCTGTTGACCGCACACGTCTGGATCATCGGCGCCGCCGCGTTCGCCGGCGGTTTCGGCGGCGTGCTGTGGTCCGTCAACGCCCGCACCATCAGCCAGTCCCTCGTCCCCGACGGCATGCGCGGCCGGTTCAGCGCCACGGCCCGGGTCTTCTCGCTGGGCGCCATGCCGGTCGGCGCCGCGGTGGCGGGCGCGCTGGGCGAACTGATCGGGCCCCGGGCCGCCCTGGCCCTGTTCGCGCCGCCCGTCGCCCTGCTCACCGTGCCGTTCCTGCGGACGCTGACGCCGAAAGTCCTCCACGAGATCTTCGCTGACCTCCGCCCGGCACCGGAGCAGGAGCCGGAGCACCCCGCGCAGAACCACGCCCAGGAGAAGATCGCATGAACCGGTACACCGCGCCGCCGGCCGGCGAACAGGACGAGCACACCGCACCGTTGACCAACGAGCAGCGCCTGATGATGCGGCGCATGCGCGACTGCCCGTACCCCACGTCGTACACCACCGTGGTGCGTCTGGAGCTGACCGGGCGGCTGCGCCCCGACGTCCTGGCTGCCGCGCTGGACGCGCTGGCCGTGCGCCACCACGCGCTGCGCAGCCGCTTCGTGAGCGGACCTGACGGGCAGGGACGGCAGATCGTGGACGCCCCACGGCCGGTGCCTCTGGAACGCGCCGACGTCAGTGGCGCGCCGCCCGCCCGGCGCAGCGAGGCCGCACGCCTGCTGGTGGACCGCCTGCGCGGTGAGCCCTTCGACCTCGCCGCAGGCCACCTGTTGCGCGCGGCCCTGCTGCGCACCGAGGAGCACACCTGGCAGTTCTACCTCGCCTACCACCACATCGCCGTCGACGGCTGGGCGCTGCGGGTGATGCTGGAAGACCTCGCGGCCCTGTACACGGCCGGTCTCGACAAAGGCGGGGAGGCCGGGGCGACTGCGGTGCCGGCGGCGGTGCAGAGCGCCGACTGCGCGCGCGGCCAGCGCACGGCCGAGGCCCAGGCGCGCGCGGCCGAAAACATCCGCTACTGGCGCTCGGTCCTGGCCGGGCAGACCCAGGTCATCAACTGGCCGGCCGTCTCGCCGCGCCCGCACGACTTCATCGGCGAGGGCGCGGTCGAACCGGTCCGGATCGACGGCGACGTGCATCGGGCGCTGCGCCGCACGGCCGCGCAGTGCGGGGCGTCGTCCTTCGTCACCGTGGCCGCGGCCCTCGCCGTGTTCCTGTCGCGGCTGTCCGGGCAGCGCGACCTGATCGTGTCGGTGCCGTTCTTCAACCGCTCAAAGGCCGACGCGCACGCCGTGACATGCCTGTCCGGACCGGTGCTGCTGCTGTGCGAGGTCCGCGAGGAGGAGACGTTCGCGACGCTCGTGGAGCGCACCGCCGACCGGTTCTTCGACGGCGTCGAGCACGCGGCGCTGCCGGTGACGGAGCTGCTGGACACGCTGGTGCGCGAGGACGGCTGGACGACGACGCGTACGCCGTGCGCGGCGATCGCCATGCAGAGCTTCGGCTTCGACGAGGTGGCGCAGTTGCCCGGCGTCGCCGCCCGCCTGCACTTCGAGTCCGTTCATGTGGCGTTGACGGACCTGGTGCTGAACCTGACCGAGTGCGACGACGGCATCGACGGGTTCGCCCTGTACCGCAGTGCCCTGTTCGATTCCGTCACCGTGCGCCGCTGGATGCGTGAGTTCACCGAGCTCACGGCGGCGCTGGCCCGCCGCCCCGACCTGCCGCTGGGGCGGGCTGTTGCCGTCCCGGCCCGGACCTGACGACTTGGAGAACACCGTGGACGCTGTGGACCAGCAGGCTTTACCCACCAGGACCTTGGCCCGCCCGGTGGCGCCCTGGCCGGGCGGGCCGGCGGGCGAAGGCGTGAGCGGGCCGGGCCCGCAGCGCCTGCCCCTGTCGCCGTCCCAGCGCAGCCTGCTCGTCGTCGACCGGCTCGTCGGCGTGGGACACCTGTACAACAGCGTCTACGAGGTGGAACTGGCGCCCGGGCCGGGTGAGCGGGAGATACGGGCCGCGCTCGCCGAGGTCCTCGCGGTGCAGCCCGCGCTGCGCCTGGTCTTCCCCGAGGTGCCCGAGCCGCACGCCCGGCTGGCGCCCGAGCCCGGGGCCGGCGCGCTGGCGCTGGAGTGCGGCGAGGACACCTCCACGCAGGCGGTGGCCGAGGCGGCGGCGCGGCTGGGCGCGCACACCTGGGACCTGGCGCGCGGCCCGCTGTACCGGTTCGTACTGCTGGCCGGGCCCTCGCGCTGCGTGCTGCTGTTCGTGGTGCACCACCTGGTCTTCGACGCGGTGTCGGTGCGCTGCTTCCTGCGGGATTTGCGCACGGCGCTGGAGGGCGGGCGCTCTGCCGGCGAGACGGCCCGGCTGGCCGGGCGCCGGATCGGTGCGCTGGTGCGTGAGGCCGGGACACAGAGCCGAGTGGGTGACACGCCCGCGACTGCGGACGCCGCCCGGGCGTGGGCGGCGTCGCTGGCGCACGCGCAGGGCGCGCAAGGAGTGCTGAACCCCCTGCCCCACCGGCCCGCCGAGACGGCCTTCGCCGGCCGGCGCCACACCTGGCTGCTCGACGCCGCCGAGAGCGCAGCGCTGGCGGACACCGCCCGGGCGCTGGGGCTGACCGAGTACGAGTTCCTGCTGGCGGTCTACGGGGCGGTCGTCGCCCGGCACACGGCCGCCTCGCAGGTGGTCATCGGCAGCCCGTTCATGGCGCGCAGGACGGCCGGTTCGTTCGAGTTGTGCGGGTTCTTCGTCAACACCCTGCCGCTGGCCTTCGGCGTCGACTGGGCGGTGCCCTTCGACCGGTATGCGCAGGACACCGTCCGCGCGGTGGTCGGCGCGGCCCGCTTGGCGGCGGGGGTGAGTTTCGATCAGATCGTCCGGCACGCCCAACCGGACCGCAGCAGCAACCGCAATCCGGTCTTCTCCTGCATGCTCGCCATGCAGGAGGACCCCTCCCCCGCCCTGGGCGGGCCGGTCACGGCGATACGCGAACACGGCAACGGTACCGCCAAGTTCGACCTGTGGCTGGGGGTGACCCCGGTCGGTGAGTGCCGACGTCTGGAGCTGGAGTACGACACGCAGCTGATCGGGGAGGGTGTGGCGCAGGCGCTGGCCGGCTCGCTGCGTGGTGCGCTCTCCCGCGCGGTGCGCGAGCCCGCCACCGTGCTGGCCGCGTTGTTCGACGACGTGCCCCCGCCCGCCGCGCCCCCGCCGATCGCGCCGACGGCGCGGTCCTTGGACGAGTGGGTCGGGCGCACCGCGTCGGCCCGGCCCGACGCGGTGGCGCTGGAGGATGCGGGGCAGCGCGTGACCTACCGGGAGTTGCAGGAGCGGGTCGCCCGCTCGGCGGTGGGCCTGCGGCGTGCGGGAGTCGGGCCCGGTGAGGTGGTGGCGGTCGCGTCCGGGAGTGTCGCGCGCACGGTCACGGCGATCCTGGCGGTCCTGCGGGCGGGGGCGGCATACCTGCCGTTCGACCGTTCGCTGCCCGCGCAGCGTATCGAGTACATGCTGCGGACGGCCGGGTGCCGGCTCGTCGTGGCCGACGCCCAGAACCCCGGTACGGGGTCAGGTGCGGGTGAGCTGTACGGGGTGAGGGCGCTGACGCCGGCGGACCTGGCTGCGGCGGGCGGGCAGGACGCCGAGGCCGCCCCCGCCGCCCCCGCCGCCGGTGAGCGGTCGGTGTACGTGATGTTCTCCTCCGGTTCGTCGGGCCGCCCCAAGGCCATCGAGATGAGCGAAGGGCCGCTGCTGAACCTGACCGCCTGGCAGCTGCGGGCGCTGCGCCTGGACGACTCGACCCGCTTCCTGCGGTACGCCCCCCTCGGTTTCGACGTGTCGTTCCAGGAGATCTTCCCGACCCTGGCCGCGGGCGGCACCGTGGTCGGCCGCGGCGGGTGCGACCGCCGGGACCTGCCCGCACTGGTGCGCCGGGTGGAGCAGGCACACGTCACGCACGTCTACCTGCCGGTGGCAGCCCTGCGGCCGTTCGTGCAGGCGGCGCTCGACACGGGCGTGTCCCTGGCCCGGCTGCGGTCGGTGTGTGTCTCCGGTGAGCAGCTCTTCGTCGACGACGTGGTGCGCGGCTTCTTCCGGGGCCGCCCCCACCTGGAGCTGATCAACCTGTACGGGCCCACCGAGACGCACGCGGTGACCACGCACCGGATGGCGGCGGACACCGACTGGCCCGCGCACGCGCCGATCGGCCGTCCGCTGGAAGGGGTGCGCGCCTACGTCACCGATGTCACCGGGCACCTGGCGCCCCCCGGAGTGCGCGGGGAGCTGCGACTGGGCGGCGTCTGCCCGGCCAAGGGCTACCTGGGGCAGCCGGACCTGACCGCCCGCAGTTTCCGCCCGGACCCGCACGCTGCGGGCGGCCGCCTCTATCTGACCGGTGACCAGGTCGTGCGCGACGAGGACGGGGTGCTGTACTTCCTGGGCCGCACCGACGAGCAGGTGAAGATCCGCGGGCACCGGGTGGAACTGGGTGAGATCGAGACGTGCGCCCTCGCGGCCGGCGGTGTCGACAGGGCGGTCGCCGCCGTCCGGGACACCCCGGCGGGAAGGGAGCTGGCACTGTTCCTGCTGCCCGCGCCCGGCGCGCGTTCGCAGGCCGCCCTCGACGCCGTCCGCGAGGCCCTGGCCGCCCGCCTGCCGGAGTACATGGTGCCGCGCTGGATCCTGTGGACCGACGCCGTCGCGGTGACCGCCAACGGCAAGGTCGACCGGGCGGCGCTGCTCGCCGGGCACGCGGCGCACTTCACCGCAGCGCCCGCCACGGCCTGCACCGGGGCCGGAGCGGGCCACGCGGACGCGGTGGAGAGCGCGCTGGCCGCGATGTGGGCGGAGCTGCTGGGGCTGGACGAGGTGGGCACGCAGGACTCGCTGCTGGAGCTCGGCGCGCATTCGCTGATGGTGTTCACCGCGCTCTCGCGGGTGCGTCAGGAGCACGGCGCGGAGATCTCGCTGCGGTCCTTCTTCCGCGCCCCGACCATCGCCTCCATGGCCCGGCAGATCCGGTGCGCCCCACCCGGTGCGGGTGCGGGCCGCTAGGGCCTGCGGCGCAAGCGGATCACGGTCGGGAGGATCACGCCTCAAGGGGCATGGAGATCTGACGCATGGCCGGCAAGCCCCGGCTGGAGCCCTTGTTGCCGACGGGCGTCAAGCCAGGGCGTTCCGTCGGGGCGCATTCGGCGGCAGCTGACGGACGGCATGCGGTGGCGCACCGGACCGGTGCCCCGTGAGGCGAGGTGCCGGTGCGATCGGCCGCCCCCGGCCGGGCCGGGGGCGGCCTCGCACGCGCCCGGACCGGATCCGGGCGGACCAGGCGTACGCCTTCCGCAACAACCGCTTGTTGCTGCTGCGGCGCGGCGTCAGGGCCGCCAGCGCCGTTCCGGCGACCGCGTGGCGCGACCAAGCCCGCGTCCTGCGGGGGCCGACCGCCGACCGCCGACGGTCGGCAAGAGGCGACTCCCGCGAACGCCACGCGGTCGAATGCGGCATCAAGCGCCTCAAGCGCCTCAAGCGCCACCAGGCCGTCGCCACGAGACGACAGGCTCGACGTCCGTCACGGGGCGGCCGTGCCGGTCGCAGTCCTCAACCAGTGGCTGTGACCGGCGCTTTCCGACAGGCCCTGGTCCGGCCGGGCTGCCGGCGCCGGCTGTCGTGGCCTCAAGGGCCGTTGGAGGCTTCAGGGTTTCGTCCGGTCGATCATCTGATGCGGAGGGCCCTGGGCGGCTGCGGCCCGGTACGGCTGGCTCCGGCAGCAGGCTCCCCCGTGACGCTGCGCCAGCTTCCCTCTCCGCGGCAACTGCCGCTCCAGGGCAGGCAGACGTCGACTGCTCAAGGGCAGCGGCATGGCCGGCTACGGCGCTGCGGTCGGCGCAGTTCACCGTGGACGCCCCCGGTGGGCGCGGCGCCGCGGACAGCGCGGCGGTGGGTGCGGGGTAGTGGCCTGGCCGGGCCCGGTCATCGAGGGGGCGGGCAAACCGGTATCCGGCCGCGTGCTCGGGTGCGGTGGCTGCGGTGCCGGATGCGATGTGACGGGCGCCGGACCTCTTGCGACGAACTGCCGCCCGCGCGAACTGCCGCCCGCGCGAACTGCTGCCCGTGCGCGGCCCCGTCTGCGGGGTCACCGGCCCTCCGGCCGGGCCTTTCCACCGGAGGAGGTCCCGGAGAATGCCGGCCTTGCGCCGAGGCGTCCGTCGCCGGGCCCGAGGGCATGGTGTCCCCGGGCAGGCGGGGTCTGCCGGTGTCCGGAGCTCGGCCTTCGGCCGCTGCGGCATGACCAGCACCCTTCACCAGGAGCGTCCCGGTGCTGCCCCGGCCAGGGGCCCGGCGCCGCCCTGCCCCGTCAACGGGGCCGGGCGAGCGGCCCCGCACAGCCGATCGGCGGTGCGGTCACGCGGTCACGCGGTCAGGGGGTGCTGGGCGCCGGCGTACAGAACGGTGGACGGGTCGTCGCCGGTGTGCAGCCAGGTCACGGTTCCGGCGACGAGGGTGTGGTCGAGCATCGACGTCGAGGCGCTCACTTCGCAGACCGCGGCCAGGCTGACCCCGGTCAGGACCGGCACGCCGTGGCGGGGCCGCCAGTTCACGCCGGCGAAGCGCTGGGCGGGGGTGCCGGTGGCGAACTGCCCGGCCAGGTGGCGGGCGTGCCAGGGCAGGACGTTGACGGCGAAGCTGCCGGTGTCCAGGATCCGGTGCAGGGTGCGGCTGGTGGTGTTCAGGGAGACCAGCAGCGCCGGGGGCCGCAGCGACAGGGACATGACCGCGTTCACGGTGCAGCCGGCGGGGCCGTCGGTGCCGCTGGTGGTGAGGACCGCGACGCCGGTGGGCAGGCGGGTCACGGCGTGGCGGAAGAGGTCGCTGGTGACGGCGGACGGCGGGTTCGGCAGGGTCCGGGCTGGCATCGCTGGTCTCCCTGATCAGGCGTACTGGGCCGTGAGGCGGTCGGTCACGGCGGTGCGGTCGACTTTCCCGTTGGCGTTGCGCGGCAGGTCGTCGTAGATGCTCAGGCCGCGCGGCACCATGTAGGCAGGCAGCCGGCGGCGCAGTTCGGCCAGCAGGGTGACGGCGTCGAGGTGTTCTCCCGTGCACACCGCTTCGAGGTCGTGGGTGCCGTCCGGGCCGGGCAGGGCCAGTGCGAGGGCGTCGCGCACGCCGGGCCGGGTGCGCAGGGCGGCCTCGATCTCGCCGAGTTCCACCCGGTAGCCGCGCACCTTGACCTGGTGGTCGAGGCGGCCGAGGTGGACGAGGTGGCCGTCCTGGCGGGTGACACGGTCGCCGGTGCGGTACCACAGGTCGTCGGTGACGGGGCCGGGAGCGTCGAAGGGGCGGGCGCGGGTGCCGTCGTGGGTGAGGAAGCGGCCGGCGTTGTCGGCGGCATCGAGGTAGCCGTCGAAGCGCTGGGGGCCGCGTACGCACAGTTCGCCGTCGTCGGCGGGGTGGCCCTGCGGGTCGAGGACCAGGTGCTCCGTGCCCGGGTGGGGGGTGCCGATGGGGACGGTGCCGTTGGCGGTGTTCGGCCAGGCCGCAGGGTCGGCGGGCAGGCGGTAGCGGGTGCAGCTGATGGTCGCCTCGGTGGGGCCGTAGAGGTTCTCGACGGTGCTGTGGGGGGCGGCGGCCTGCCAGGCGCGGGCCTGCTGCAGGGTGAGGGGTTCGCCGCAGAACAGGCTGAAGCGCAAGGTGGGCATGGCGCCCGGGGTGAGGCTGCGCAGCCGGCGGGCGACGGAGACGACGGAGGGCACGGAGAACCAGTGGGTCAGTTTCCTGCCCGCGACGAAGCGGGCGGGGGCCATCAGGTCGTCGCGGCCGGGCACGACCAGGGTGGCGCCGCTGCTCCAGGTGGCGAACAGGTCGAAGACCGACAGGTCGAAGGTGAGGTCGAAGGTCTGCGAGACGCGGCTGCCCGGGCTCATCGCGTAGCGGGGCACGACGTGTTCGAGGTAGGCGCTGAGGTTGCGGTGGCTGATGGGCACGCCCTTGGGGGTGCCGGTCGAGCCGGAGGTGAACAGGATGTAGGCGGTGGTGTCGGGGCCGGCGGCCGAGGCGGGCAGCGGGCGGGCGGGGCGGGCGGCGTGCCGGTCCAGGGGCAGGACGGGGGCGGGCAGGCGGACCGCGGGGCCGGGGCCGGTGTCGGTGTCGGTGTCGGTGTCGGTGAGGATGATGTCGAGGCGGGCGGCGGCGGCGGTGGCGGCGGTGCGGGCCACGGGGAAGGACGGGTGGAGGGGGACGACGGTGCTGCCCAGGCGCTGCGCGGCCAGGTAGCCGGCGTAGCCCAGGACGGTGCGCCCGGCCAGCAGGCCGATGCGGCGCGGCACCGTGCCGTGGGCGGCGAGCACCTGGCCGGCCAGCCGGTCGGCGAGGTCGCGCAGCTGGCGGTAGGTGAGGTGGTCCTCCCCTGTCTCCAGGGCTGTCTCGTCGCCGTGGCGGTGGGCGGCGGCGGCGAACCACTCGTACAGGGTGCTGGGCATGGTCAGTCCTTTTCCAGGAGGTCTGCACGCAGCGCGTGGTGGGCGGTCAGGAGGTGGTCGATGGCGCGGTCGACGAGGCCGGGGCGGGGTCGGCCGTGGGCGGCGGAGCGGGCGGCGAAGCGCAGCGTCCGGGGCAGTGCGTCCCAGGCGACGGTCGCGGCGGCGGCCCGTTCGGGGTCCAGGGCGGCGTCGGCCAGGGCGTGGGTGAGGCGGTAGGTGTGGTGGCGGGCCGCCGCCCACAGGTCGTCGGCGTGGCGGGCCAGGGCGGTGGGGTCCTCGCGCAGGACGGCGGCGACGTGGGTCAGGGAGGGTTCCAGGGCGAGGGTCCAGGTGCCGGGGCCGGGCGCGCCGGCGTCCGGGGCGGGAGCGGGGGTGGTGGGGGCGAGCCAGCGGTAGTGGGCGGTGGGAGGGAGGGGGACGGTCTCGCCGAGGGCGAGAGCGTCGCGGCGGGCGGCCTCCCGGCTCGGGTGGGGCCAGGGGGTCATGAGGGCGGCCAGGCGGGTGTCGTCGGCCCAGCCGAGGTAGGGCTGCTGTTCGCCGTGGGGGGTGAGGGCGCTGAAGTGGTCGGCGAGCAGCCAGCGGCCCTCGCGGTGGTCGCGGATCAGCAGCCAGTGCGGGGCGTCGGCCTGCTGGTGGGCGGGGGCCCAGGGCAGATGGCGGGTGTTGGCGACGGCCAGGACGCGCCGGTCGCGGTGGAGCAGGGCGAGCAGGGCGCGGCGGGCGGTGGGCCAGTCGGGGGCCGCGTGGTAGGCGAGGCGGCGGCCGTCGCCGGTGGTGTCGATGCGGGTGTGGTGGGAGAAGGCCAGCTCGCCGGGCGGCAGGTCGGTGCGCACCGCCAGGCGCACGGCGTGGGCAAGGCGGCGGCGGACGTCGGGGACGTGGGGGGTGAGGTAGGCCAGGAGATTGGTCGTGTAGCAGCTCAGGTCCGGCATGGTGGTGGGCGCGTCGGTCAGGTGCATGGGTCCTCCCGGGGGCCGGCGTCGGGTGGGAGGGGTGGGGGCCGGTCGCCTGGGTGGCTGCCGGTGCGGGGCTGGGGCAGGTGCTGTGCAAGGTGGTGGCCGGGGTCGGGCAGGGCGGTGTAGGAGCAGCTGAGGGGGGTGCGGGAGTGGTCGCGCAGGCTGATCCAGCGGTAGTCGTTCCAGCGGCCGCGGTGGCGGCGGGGTGGGATGTCGATGGTCCAGGGCCGGCCGGACAGGCCGGTTCCGGCAGCTTTGACGCAGGCTTCCTGTGCGGTCCACACCCAGGCGAGTTCGGTCGAGCGGTGTGGTTCGGGCAGGGCGCGGACCTGGGGGGCGTGGGTGCCCAGGATGCGGCGCAGCAGGGGGTCGGGGGTGTGGTCGGGGGGCTGCTGGACATCGACGCCCACCTGGCGGCCGACGGCGGCGGCGACGGCGACGGTGTCGCCGTCGTGGGAGATGCTGATACCTGTGTGCGGGTGGTCGGCCAGGACGGGCCGTCCGTGGGCGCCCGCGTGGATGGGGCTGCCGGCCTGGTCGGGCAGGGTGGCGCGCAGCAGGTGGCGCAGCAGTGCGCGGCTGGCGAGGAACTCCTCGGCGCGCCGGCGGGGCAGGGCGGTCGCGGCGGCCCGGTCGTGGGGGTGGGCGTCGGCGCGCAGCCACTGGTCGCGTTCGCCGCGGGCCACCCAGACGCCGGTGGTGAGCTGGGTCATCAGCAGTCCGGTCATGGGCGCAGCTCCGCGAGGATGGTGTCGGCGTGGTCGGCGACGGTTTCCAGCAGCAGTTCGGTGGTGCCGCCGCCGATGCCGAGCACGGCGGCTTCGCTGCGGATGTGCTGGGCTCCGCCGCGGGCGAAGCCGTCTGCGCCCTGCAGGTGGGCGCAGGCGGTCAGGACCGGGTCGGCGACGGCCGCGGCCGCGGATTTCAACAGGGCGGCCGCGGTGAGGTCCTGGTGGTGGGTGACGCGTTCGCCCAGGCTCGTGCACAGGGCGTGCAGCTGGCGGACCTGGACCAGGCAGGCGGCGTAGCGCTGGCGTGCGGCCTGGTGCTGCCAGTTGGGTGCGGTGGAGGGGGTGGTGGTGCGGGTCAGGCGGCGGTGGGTGTCGGCGAGGACTCTGCCGGTCAGGGCCACGGCCCACAGGGCTCCGGCGAGGCGTTCAGTGGCGATGTGCCGGGCGAAGGCGGCCATGCCGCGTCCGGGGCGGCCCACGAGGTGGTCGGCGGGCAGGCGGACGTGGTCGAGGTCGATGTGTGCGGTGGCGGCGCCGGTGAGCAGGTCGGTCTCGGCCGGGTGGATGCGCACGCCGGGGGCGGTGGCGGGCACCAGGACCCAGGTGAAGCTGGTGAAATGGCGTCCGGGGCGGTGCCGGGCCAGGACCAGGAGCCAGTCGGCGGTGCGGGCGGTGGCGATCCAGCGTTTGGTGCCGGTCAGCAGCAGGGTGTCGGGGCCGATGGTCACCTCGGTGGCCAGGCCGGTCAGGTCCGAGCCGGTGGCGGCGCCGTCGGTGGCGGCGAGGGCGAGTGTCTGGGTTCCGCTGCGGATGCGCTGCACCGCCTGCCGGACAGGGCCGGTGGCCGGTGCGCCGGCGGCGAGCAGCGGCAGGGCGCCGGCGGCCTGGACGAGGACGCTGAGGGTGATGCCGTTGTCGCCGCGGGCGTCGACGGCGCCGATCAGGTCGGCGAGGCGGTCGGGGCGGGGGGTGAGGTGGCCGGCCTCGGTGGGGTCGTAGAGGTCGTGCAGGACGCCGGCGGCGCCGAGCAGCCGCCACACCTGGCGGGTGTCGGCGTGTGGGGGTGCGGCGTCCAGGGCGTCGGCGGCTCGCCGAGTGCCGGAGCCGGGGCGGGCGGGGGCGGTGAGGTGGTCAGTCAAGGCGCACCTGCGGGTCGAGGAGGGTGAGTGTGCCGTCGGCGAGGCGGAGGCGGTCGTTGCTGTAGTTCAGGGCGGCTGCGCGCAGGTCGCGCAGGGCGTGTTCGAGGCGGGTGGGTGAGTCCTTGAGGTAACCGTGGCGCATGCCGACGGCGTCGATGAGGTCTTCGACGGCGCGGTGGCATTCCTCGGCAGCGGTGATCTTCAGGGCGTTGAGGAGGAGCTGGATGCGCGGGACGCTGAGGTCGCCTGCGCCGGCGCAGGCGCGGCGGGTGCGTTCGAGCAGGGCGTGGACGGTGTCGATGCGCTGGCGGGCGCGGGCCAGGCGGGTCAGGAGCAGTTCGGAGCCGAGGTCGACGCGGGTGCGGTGGGCGGGGTCGCGCAGCAGGGTCAGGACGCGGGAGAGGGCGCCGGCGGCAGTGCCCAGCCAGCAGGCGGACCAGCCCAGGTGAGCCGTCGGCGCGAACACCTGGGTGGCGACGGTGCGGAAACCGCCGTGGCCGCCGACGACGTGGTGGGCGGGGACGGTGCCGGTCAGGTGCAGGGCGATGCTGTGGCTGGCCCGCATGCCCAGCGGCTGCCAGTGGCCGGAGGGTTCGGCGGTGAGCTGGTCGCGGTGGGCGTAGACGAGGGACACCTGGTGCGGGGAGGCGGGGGCGGGGCTGCGCATGGTGATCAGGAAGCCGTCGGCGTGCAGGCCGCCGGTGACGATGGGGGCGAAGCGGTCCAGGCGCAGTCGGTTGTCGTCGATGGTGGTCAGGGCGGAGTGGGACGTGAGCAGGTGGCCGCCCGTGCCGGTGTCGGTGGTGACCGAGGCGAGGTAGGTGCGGCCGGCGGCGATGTCGGGCAGCACCTCCTCGCGCAGCCGGTCATCGGCGTGGCGGACCAGGGCGGCGACCTGCTGGCAGTGCATCGCGAAGATCATCGCGACGGAGGTGTCGGTGCGGCCCAGGGTGATGCTCGCGCTGATCATGTCGTCGACGGTGCCGCCGAGGCCGCCGTGGCTGGCCGGGACGAGCAGGCCCAGCAGGCCGGTGCGGCGCATCGCCGTCAGCGCCTCGACGGGGAAGAGGGCCTCGCGGTCGGTGCGGGCCAGGTGGCGGGCGGCGACGGCGGCGACCTCGCCGGTGCGGCGGGCCAGATCCGCTGCGTCCGGCGGGGCCGGCGCGGTGCACGGGGCGGGCGGGGTGGTGCGGGATCCGGTGAGGAGGGGGGCGCTCATGCGGCCTGCACCTGCTGGGTGTCGAGGGCGGCGTGCAGCACGCTCCACAGGCTGCCTGCGGTGGCGAAGGTGGCGTCGTTCATGTCGTCGTCGGGCAGGATGACGCCGAAGGCGTCCTCCAGGGCGAAGAGCAGTTCGATGGCCTGCATCGAGTCCAGGCCGAGTTCACGCAAGGGTGTGTCGGCGGTCAGGGGTGTCTCGCCGAGGAACTTCAAAAACGGGGTGAGCAGTTGGGTGAAACGGGTGTCCATCACTGGCCTCCGGGGTGGGTGGCGGGCGGTGCCGCGGCGGTGGTGGGGGTGCGTGTCAAGGTGATGCGGGTGATGTCGGGGGGGCGGGCGGGGTGGTCGCCGTCGATGACGGCTTCCGCGGGCGGCGGGTGGCCGAGGAAGGCGATCAGGCTCGCGGTGAGGCCGTAGGCGCCGACGTTGGGCACGGCGAGGATGTCGCCGGGGCGCAGCGCGGGCAGGTGCGCGGCGCGCGCCCAGGTGTCCAGCGGGGTGCACAGGGGGCCGGTGACCAGGGCGGTCAGCGGGCGCCCGGGGGCGGCGCAGGGGTCGAGGGCGGCGCAGGGGTCGGGGGCGGCGCAGGGGTCGGGGGCGGCGCAGGGGTCGGGGGCGGCGCAGGGGTCGGGGGCGGCGGTGGGGATCAGGAGGGGGTCGAGGGTGGGCAGCCGGCGCAGTCCGGACATGCCGCCGAGGTGGTTGATGCCGGACTCCAGGACGACGACGTCCTTGCCGTGGGAGCGTTTGACGTCCAGGACGGCGGTCAGGAGCACGCCGGCGGTGCCGAGCAGGTACCGGCCCGATTCGAAGACGACCTCGGTGCCGTCGTCGTGGCGGCGGGGCAGTTCGCGGTCGAGCAGCGCGGTCAGGGCGGGCCGCAGGCCGGACAGGTCGACGCGGGTGCCCTGGGTGGCGAAGGGGGCGCCGAAGCCGCCTCCGAGGTCCAGTGTCCGGATGCGTACGCCGTGCGGGGCCAGGGCCCGGGTCAGGGTGCGGGCGGTGCGCAGGGAGCGGGCGAACTGGCCGGTCAGGGCGTCGACGTCGGTGAGGTTGGTGCCCATGTACAGGTGCAGGCCGATGACTTCGGCGTGGGGGCGGCCGGCGAAGCGGTGGGGTTCCTGGCGCACCCAGGTGGTGTCGGCGCCGAACTGTGAGGCGACTCCGGTCATCGCCAGGCCCTGGCCGGGGACGGGCTGGTCGTCGTTGACGCGCAGCAGGCACCGGGCGCGCGCGCCGGCCCCGGCGGCAAGGCGGTCCATCTGCTCGATGGCGTGCGGGGAGTCCACGGAGAACAGCCGCACGCCCGCGTGCAGGGCGCGGGTGATCTCCTCGTCGCGTTTGCCGGGGCCGGTGTAGAGGATGTCCGCGGCGGGCCAGCCCGCGGCGAGGGCGGCGTCGAGTTCGCCGGTGGAGCACACCTCGGGCAGGGCGCCCTGGGTGCGCAGTTCGGTCAGGATGCGGGGGTGGGCGTTGGCCTTGAGGGAGTAGTAGAGGCCGGTGCGTTCGGGCAGCGCGGTGCGCAGTGCGTGGTGGTTGCGGCGGACCTCGGCGAGGTCGTAGACGTAGGCGGGGGTGGGCAGGCGGGAGAGGAGGCCGGGCGGGAGCAGCCGGCGGGCGGGGGTGCCAGGGCCGGCGAGGTCAGGGGGTGCGGGCACCGGTGGCCTCCTGGGTGCGGGCGGCCAGCGCCGTGCGGTCGATCTTGCCGTTGCCGGTCAGCGGCAGTGCGTCGAGCACCTGGCAGCGGCGCGGGATCTTGAACTCCTCGATGTGCTCGCGCATGCCGTGCAGGACCTCGGCGGGCTGTGCGGCGCCGACGGTGAACAGCGTGGCGGGGGCGCCGGCTGCGGGCGGCAGTACGGCGGCGGCGTCCACGCCGGCCACCTGGCGGGCGGCGGCCTCGACCTCGGTGGTGCTGACGCGGAAGCCGTTCTCCTTGTAGATGTCGTCGCGGCGGCCGTCGAAGTAGAGGAATCCCTCATCGTCGACCCAGCCGTAGTCGCCGGTGTGCAGTTGCGGCAGCAGGCCCTCCGCGCGGACGAAGCGTTGCGCGGTCAGGTCGGGGCGGCGCCAGTAGCCGGCCATGACGTGGGGGCCGCGCACGACGATCTCGCCGGTGGCGCCCGGAGGTCTGCGCCGGCCCTGGCCGTCCACGACGAACACCTCGGTGCCGGGCAGGGCGCGGCCGCTGGAGCCGGGCCGTTGCAGGTCGCCGTCGGGCGGCATGACGGTGGCGCGTTTGCATTCGGTCAGGCCGAACATCAGCTGCACCCGCAGTGCGGGCAGTGCCGAGCGCAGCGTGTGCAGGGTGGCGGCGGGCATCGCCGCGCCGGTGTTGGTCAGCAGCCGCAGCGGCGGGGGGTGCGCGGGGGTGCGGCGCAGCAGCCGGGCCAGGGTGTCGGCGACGGAGGGGACCGCGGCCAGCACGGTGGCGTCGGCGCGCTTGAGGCTGCCGAGCAGGGCCGGTCCGGTCTCGCAGGGCCGGCCGAGGACCGTGTGGGCGCCGGCGCGGGCGGCGAGAAACAGCTGGTACAGGCCGTAGTCGAAGGACAGCGGCAGGGGGCTGTAGACGACGTCGTGGGGGCGGTAGTCCAGGACGGTGTGGATGGCGTCGACGCAGAACATCAGCTGCTGGTGGGTGGTGACGACGGCCTTGGGCAGCGAGGTGGTGCCGGATGTGTAGATCAGGCAGACCGGGTCGACGCTGAGGGGGGGCGGCGGCTGTGGGGCGCGGCCGTCGGGTGCGAGGGCGGGCGCGGTGGGCTGGGTGGTGGTGTCGATGAGGGTGGTGATGTCCTGGGTGGTGGCGGTGGGTATGCCGCGGTGCTGCGCGGCCGCTTGCGCGTCGGGGTCGTCGGTGACCAGCAGGGCGGGCTCGCTGTCGTTAAGGACGTGTTCGAGGCGGCTGCCGCGGACCTGTTCGTGCAGCAGGCAGAAGGCCACCCCGGCCCGGGAGGCGGCGTAGACGAGTGCGGGCTGGGCGTGTGAGGGGGGTGCGCACACCACGAGGCGGTCGCCGCGGCGCAGTTGCCGGGCGTGCAGCCAGGCGGCCAGGCGGCGGGAGGCGGTGTCCAGGCGGTGGTAGGTGAGGGTGTGGCGGCCGCTGGTGACGGCGGGTCGTTGGGGCCAGTGGGCGGCGGCCTGGTCGAGCAGGTCGTGCAGCAGCGCGGCGGGTGCGGGCATCAGTTCTCTCCGAGGCGGGCGGCTGGGCGGTGGCAGGGCTGCGGCGCGGCGGGGGCGGGCAGGGCGCGCAGCACGATGCGGCAGATGCCGTCGAGGTGGTGCAGGTTCTCCGGGACGAGGTCGTCGGCGGGGAACTCCACCGACAGCTCGCGCTCCAGGCGTTCGACGATCTCCACCATCCGCAGGGAGGTGAAGCCGGGGACGTCCGCCAGCGGCAGGCCGTCCAGGAGTGGGGCAGGGTCGGTGCGCAGTACGGCGCCGGCGGTGGCTGCGACCCGGGCGCGCAGCGCGGCGGGCGGCGGTATGGGCAGGGGGGCCGGGGCAGCAGGGGCGGTGGTACCGCCGGCGTGGGCGGGTGCGCTGGGCGCCGGGGCGGGTGTGTGGGTGGCGGTGGGGGCGAAGATGTCGTGGTCGTGGTGGAGTTGGCGGGCCAGGCGTTCGAACAGCTCGCGGGGTTCGGGGCGGCCGCGCTGGACGCGCCGGTGGGCGACGTAGGCGCTTTCGGCCAGTGCCTGCCAGGCGGTGAGGTGCGCGGTGACCGCCTGGGGGTCGGTGAGCAGGCCGCGGGAGGCCAGGAAGCGGGCGTGCAGGCGGCGGGAGCGGGCCAGCAGCCAGGTCTCCACGGTGAGCTGGTCCAGGGCGGTGGGCCGGTCGGGGTGTTCGGCGTAGGCCCTGGCGTAGTCCTGGTTGCGTTGGGGGGTGGCCAGGTGCAGGCGGGGGGCCGGGGGGGTGGGGGGCGGGTCGGCGGGGGCGAGGGTGAGAACCAGGGCCGCCCGGGGCAGGGCGGCGGCGACTTCGGTGCGGCTGAGCGGGAGGCTGGTGGGGCGGGCGGCGCCCCAGGGGGTTTCGTTGTGGTAGCCGTCGGTGACGACGGCGGTGCCGGCATCGCCCGGTTCGAGGAGGAAGCTGTGGTCCGTGTGGCGGCGGCGGAAGTAGGGCACCCAGGGCAGGTGGTGGGCGTCGGCGACGACGTAGCGGCCCGGGGCGGGCTCGGGGGGCCGGCCGGGTGTGGTGGTGTGCTGTTCGGTGACGCTCAGGTGCAGGGCGCGGGCGGTGTCGGCGAGGTGGCGTGGTGCGGGGCGCTGCACGGTGGGCAGGCCGCCGGGGCCGGGGGCGGGGTCGAAGTGCAGGACGGCGCCCAGGTGGAGGTGGGTGCCGGGGCCGTGCCAGCGGTCGGCCAGGACGGCCAGGTTGACCTGGAGGCAGTCGAACAGCGGGCAGTCCACGGTGCCCGGCCCGGCGGGGGCGGCGGGGGCGGCGGGGGCGGCGGCGGATGTGGTGGTGGTCATGGCCGTCTCCCGGCGGCTGTCGCCTCTTGTGGTGCGGTGGCGGGCGTGTGGCTCGGCAGGGGGGCGGCTGCGGGCCCGGTGGGCGGGTGGATGCGGTCCAGGCCGTGCACGGCCGCCCGCAGCGCCTGGGGGTCGGGGCTGTCGTCGGTCAGTTCGCCGTCCATGAGCTGCTGGTAGGCGCTCAGGTCGAGGTAGCCGTGGCCGCTGACGCACACCAGGACGCCCCGCCGGGCGCGCAGCGTGCCGTGGGCGGTGTCGGTGCCGGCGCCTGCCAGGCGGGCGGCGGCGGCCAGGGCGTGGCCGGACTCGGGGGCGGGCAGCACCATTTCCCCGCGGGTGAACAGGTGGCCGGCCTGGAGCGCCTGGACCTGGCCGACGGCGGTGGCGGTGATCTGGTGGCGGTGGCGCATCGCGGAGAGCACCTTGGCGGCGCCGTGGAAACGCAGTCCGGCGGCGTGCGCGTCGGGGATCGGGTAGGAGCTGCCGATGGTGTACATGGCTTCCATCGGGCCGGTGCCGGTGGCGTCGGTGCGGTCGTAGGCGTAGGTGCCCCGGGTGAGTTTGGGGGTGGTGGCGGACTCGGCGGCGACCAGGTGCGGCGGGCGGGTGCCGGCGGCGGTGGCGGCGGCGAAGAAGGGCAGGGCGATGCCGCCGAAGTTGGAGCCGGCGCCGACGCAGCCCACGACGGTGTCAATGCGTGCGTCCAGGGCGGTGAGCTGGTCGGCGGCCTCCAGGCCGATCACGGACTGGTGCAGGATGCTGTAGGTCTCTCCGCTGCCGATGCAAAACGCCGCACCGTCGGTCCGGGCGGCGTATTCGACGGCCTCGCCGATGGCCAGGGAGAGGCTGTTGACGCCGGTGGTGCTCTGGCGGGCGATGCCGGTGAGGTTGCTGGGGCTGGCGTGGACCCGGGCGCCCAGGGTGCGCATCAGGGTGCCGCGGTGGGGTTTGTGGTGCAGGCTGGTGCCGACCATGAAGACGGTGCACTTCATGCCGAACAGGGCGCAGGCCGCGGCCAGGGCGGTGCCCCACTGTCCGGCGCCGGTGCCGGTGACCAGTTCGCGTACCCCGGCCCGGGCGTAGTAGTAGGCCTGTGCGAGGGCGGTGTTGAGTTTGTGGCTGCCGGAGATGTTGCCGCCCTCGTACTTGACGTAGATGGGCACGCGGGCGTCGACGGCGCGTTCGAAGGCGCGGGCGCGCCACAGCGGGGTGGGGCGGAAGGCCCGGTAGGCGTCGGCGACTTCGGCGGGGATGTCCCAGTACTCCTTGGTCTGCACGCTCTGGCGTACGAGTTCCAGGGGGAGGCTGACCTGGATGCCGGTGGCGGCCGCCGGGCGGGGGGTGCGGTCGGGGGGCAGGGGCCGGTCCAGGTGGGGCAGGACGCTGCGCCAGCGGGCGGGGGCGTTCGCGGTGCTCACCGGGCGGGCTCCGCCCCGTGCAGGACGGTCTCGGTCAGGTCGTGGACGGTGTGGAAGCGGCGTCCGAGGAACAGGTCGTCGCCCAGGGTGATGCCGAGTTCGTCTTCCAGGCGTACCAGGATGCCCACGAAGCCCAGGGAGTTCACGCGCAGGAGTTCTCCGTTGAGCGGCTCGTGGTCGTCGATGTCGGCGGGCTGCAGGGGCAGCCGGGACTCGGCGATGACCACGCGCTTGACGGACTCGGTGACCGCGGTGCGGTCCAGTCCGGTGATCATGGTTCCTCCGGGGGGTCGAGGTCGGGCCGGGGTTCGGGAGATGTCAGTGGTGGTGCGGGGCGGCGGGTGCGCCGGGCGCGGCGGATACCGGTTGGGGCAGTGGTGGCGTGGGGGTGGGCAGGGAGCTGCGCAGGGTGTTGTGGGCTTCGACGATCCAGCTGTGGGTGATCAGGCAGCCCAGGGTGACGGGGCCGCGGGCGTGCAGTCGGCCGGTGCTGATGGAGATTTCGCTGCCCAGGCCGAGGGTGGGGCCGTCGTGCAGGCGCAGGGAGCCGTTGACGATGACGGCGGCGGCATCGACGCGGCGGGTGAACTCGCGGGTGACGGCGGTGTCGGTGCCCCAGATGCCCTCGGTGTGGCCGGAGCCGTGCCGGCGGATGTGGGTGAGGGCCTCGTCGAGTCCGGCCACCGGGTACACGCCGATGGTGGCATCGAGGAACTCGCGGCCGAGGTCGTGCTCCTTGAGTTCGGCGATGCGCCAGGGCTGGGCGGCGCCGGGCTGGGCGGGGCCGGTGGCGGGGGGTGGGATGCGGGGGTCGAGCCGTACGGTGAGCGGGCGGCGGCCGCGTTCGGCGGCGTGCAGCAGTGCGGTGACGAAGCGGGGTGCGGTGTCGGCGTCGACGAGGACGAGTTCGGCGGTGTTGCAGGCGGTGGGTTCGGGGAGCTTGCTGTCCAGGGCGGCTTCGGCGGCCAGGTCGAGGTCGGCGCTGCGGTGGACGTAGAGGTGGTTGACGCCGCCGCCGCTGGCGATGACCGGGATGGTGGAGGTGTTGCGGCAGTGCTCGATGAGGGAGGGGCTGCCGCGCGGGATGAGCACGTCGATGGCGTCGGGCCGCTTGAGCAGGGCCCGCAGGGTGGCGCGGTCGGGATCGTCGAGGACGGTGACCAGAGCGGTGGGCAGGCGGGCGGCGCGCAGGGCCTGGTGGGCGGCCGCGGCCAGGGCGGCGTTGGTGCGGGCGATCTCCTTGCCGCCGCGCATCACGACGGCGTTGCCGACAGCCACCGGCAGCAGGGCGCCCTCGACGGTGACGGTGGGGCGGGCCTCGTAGACCATGAGGACCACGCCCAGGGGCCGGGGGGCGCGCCGTCGGCTTCCCCAGCCGGCCACGGGCACGGCGGGTCCGGTGGCGGTGACGGCGCGCAGTTCGCTGCTGACGGTGTCGGTGAGGTGGCGCAGCTGGTCGAGGTGGGCGCCGGTCAGCCGCAGCCGGTCGAGGAGGGTGGGAGGCAGTCCGCGGGCACGGGCGTGGTCGAGGTCGATGGTGTTGGCGTCCAGGACGGCCGGCCAGTGTTCGCTCAGGGCGCGTGAGAGTTCGCGGCAGTAGCGTTCGTAGGCGGGGTCGCCGGTGGGCGGGGCGTCGGCCACTGCGGCGCGGGCACGGGTGCACAGGGCGTCGGTCATGATCTCCTACCACATGAACTGGCCGCCGTCGACGATCAGCTTCTGGCCGGTGACGTAGCTGCTGAGCGGGCCCACGAGGTATTCGAGGGCGTCGGCGATGTCGTCGGTGCAAGCGATGCGTCGTTGCGGGATCTCGGACAGCACCGCGGCGCGGTGCTGGGGGTCGTCGAGCCGGTAACGGGTGGTGAGTTCGTCGGTCTCGGTCATGCCGGGGATGATGCAGTTGACCCGGATGGCGGGGGCCAGTTCCAGGGCCAGGCATTTGGTCAGGTGCAGCAGGCCGGCTTTGGCGGCGCCGTAGTTGGCGCCGTTGACGCGGGGGCGGATGCCGGTGGTGGCGCCGATGTTGACGACCGTTGCGGTGCCGGCGGCGAGCATGGCGGGGGCCAGGGCCTGGGTGAGGTGGAAGGGTGCGGACAGATTGGTGTCCAGCACGCGCTGCCAGTCGGACACGGACAGCTCCAGGAAGGGGCGGTCGATGTTGATGCCGGCGTTGTTGACCAGGACACGGGGAGTGCCGTGTTCGGTGAGGATGCGGTGGGCGGCGGTGCGCAACGCGTTCGCATCGGCCACGTCGGCGCGGATGACGTCCAGGTGGTGGGCGGTGGCGGCCCGGTGTGCGGCCTGGGCGTCGTGGCGGTAGAGGGCGACCGTGCGGTAGCCGAGGCGGACCAGGCGCCGGGACAGGGCCAGGCCGATACCGCGGGTGCCGCCGGTGACGACGGCCAGCGGCGCGCCGGGCGCGGGCGGTGCCAAGGGCACGGGCGGTGCTAAGGGCACGGGGTGTGCGAAGGGCACGGGGGGCGCGAAGGGCACGGGGGGCGCGAGGGCTGCGGGACGAGCGCAAGGCGCCACCGGCGCGGACGCCGGGGACGGTGCGGGGGGCACGTGGGGTGCGGCAGGGCCAGGGGCCGGTGTGGTCATGGTGTGCTCTTTTGCGCCGAGAAGGTCCCACGGGCCAGGAAGTCGTCCAGGTGGGCGAGCAGGTGCGGCAGTTGAGGGGCGTCGAAGACGTCGAAGTGCCCGCAGGGCAAGTCCCGTACGGTCAGCGGGCCGCCGGCCAGGCGCTGCCAGTGGCGGCTCTGTTCCCGGCGGCGGGGGCCGGCGCAGGCGAGCAGGAGGGCGGGGGCGGGGTGGGTGGCCCGCGTGCGGTGGTGTGCGGCGGCGTGAAGGTGGGCGCGGGCCGTGGCGCGGACGCGGGCGGCGTCCTGGCCGCCAAGGGCGTCCAGGCAGCGGTCGAGGGCAGCGCTCAAGGCCTCGCGCAGGCCGTCGCCGGCAGCGGGCGGCTCGGCGAAGCTGTCGATGAGGACGACGGCGGGCGCGGGCCCGTCGGCGGCGAGCCTGGCTGCGAGCTCCCAGGCGATCACTCCGCCGAGGGACCAGCCCACGAGCAGGTGAGGCCGGTGCGCGCGGCGGGCGAGCAGAGGAAGGTAGCGGTCGGTCATCTCAAGGACGCTGTCGTCGGGCCGCTCGCCGGCCAGCAGTCCGTCGGCGCGGATGCCGTGGACACTGCCGTGGCGGGCGAGCCGGCCGCCGACACCGAGGTACTGGGCGAGACCGCCGCCCGCCGGGTGGATGAGGACGCTGTGAAGAGGGCCGGGCCGCCGGGCGAGCGGGACCAGCAGGCGGGCGTCGGATCGGGGGCGGCGCTTGCCGGGAGCGGGGATGTCGTCCATCAGACGCCTTCGGTGGGTGGGCGGTCGGGGCGGCGGTCCGCAGAGCCGGGAGCCTGCCGCGGCAGCGGACGGCGGTACACGGACGGCGGTACACGGACGCCGGTCAGCGCAGGCTCACCGCCGGCACCAGCAGAAAGTGCAGCCACCGGCGCAGGTCCGCGACCGTGCGGACCTCGGCCAGCCCCGCCGGGTTGATCTCCTGGTCCGGATCCGGGACGAGTTCGCTGGCGATCCGCAGCACGGAAAGGGAATCCAGTCCGGCCTCGGCGAGCCCGAAACAGTCCTCGAAAGGCACACGCACATACCGCCGGATAACTGCATCTATTGTCGCACTGGTCGTTCCGCCCGTACGGCTCATTACTCTGACTCCTCGTGAAACGGGTCGCTCTTGATGACGCGTGACAGATCCTTCAGGAATGACCGAAGAACAGTCAACCGGCAATTCCCACACCTATTGACAGACCTGATGAGGACACCGGTACGGGGACACGAACGGCCGACATGCCCGCGGCCGGCACGACCGGCTTCCGGTTACCCGAAAAGCGCCGATCGATTTCTTCTATGGCCCCATAGAGCAACCCGATAAAGAAATACAAGCCAAAAGGAGGGGAGGTCGGCATCCCGGCCTCCCCTCATTTTTTGCACCACCCGACGACACCACCGAATTTTTCGCGCTGCCGTCGCTTTCCTTTCCCGGGTACACGGTGCGGCGGTGGAACGGGAAGGACGCAAACACGTCAAGGGCACAAGCACGTCAAGGACGCAAGCACGTCAAGGACGCAAGCAGATCGAGGGCGTAAGCAGGTCAAGGACGCAAGCAGGTCAAGGACGCAAGCAGGTCAAGGACGCAAGCAGGTCAAGGACGGCCCCCGGCCGGGGCGGGTCAGCACGCCGGCAACGACCGGCAGCCACAAGACGCGACAACGGCGGCGCCACCCGAAGGGCTGCCGGCGGCGCAGCGGCCGAGCGAAGCGTCGGGCACCGCGCACCGGCCGGATGCAGAAAACCACCACCCACAGGGCAGCCCCTCCCCCCACCATGAAAGGGGCACGGCAGCCCCCCACTGTGAAGGGGCACGGCAGCCCCCGCCTCACACCCTGAAGGGGCACGGCAGCCCCCGCCTCACACCGTGAAGGGGCGCGGCGGTGATCGCCTCACACCCTGAAGGGGCACGGCGACCCCCGCCTCACACCCTGAAGGGGCACGGCAGCCCCCGCCTCACACCGTGAAGGGGCGCGGCGGTGAGCGCCTCAGCGGGAGGGCCGTCATCACAAGGCGCCGACCGAACCGGTGCACAGCACCCGGCGGCGAGACGAAGAGCCGGCTCACCCAGGTGGGTGACGGCGAGCACGCCGGCCAGAGCGCCGACACCCGGAGCGCTCAAGGAGCGTGCCGCTTTGCCACGGCCTGCCGCCCGCGCCCGCGCCCGCAGCAGGGGACCCTTTGAGACACCCTCGGCGCCGCGGCCCCGCCGCAGGACAGGGCGAGGACGGGCCGCGCCGCAGGCGCTGCACCTGCCGCCGGTGTCTTCACCGTGCCGAACCGGGGCTCACCCATCAGCTTCAAGTCCCCCCGCCGCCTTCCCCTGAGCGCTCAGGGGAGATTCCGGTGCGCGCAAAGCCCTGCGGCGGCGGACGGCTCGTGTGGCGGTGCGGCACCCGGCTGCACTCAGGCGGCCGACTGCACCAGGAAGTCGTCGGCGTCCTGTTCGGCCAGGACCTGGCGGGCCGCGTCGAGCACCGTACGAAAGACGCTGTCGTCGTCGAGGCTGCGACGCCATACACACTGGGAGAACACCTCGAAGGTGGGCTGCCAGCCGATGCGCCGCAGTTGCCCGCGCCGCAGTTCGGCCGCAACGGTGACGGCGGGCAGCAACGCCATGCCCACCCCCTCGCAGACACTGCGCTTGACGGCGTCCACGGAACCCAGACCCAGCACATCGACCGGGGCTGCGCCGGCCGCGGCCAGCTCGGCCTCGAAACCGCGCTGGTAGCTGCTCTCGCGGTGGGCGCACACCAGCGTATGGCGGGCGAGGTCGGCAACCGAGCGGACCCGCGCACCGGCCAGCGGGTGAGCGGGATGCGCCACCAGGCTCAACCGCTCGGGACGCAGCACCAGATGACTGACGTCATCGGCGGCGATGCGGGTGCCGATGAAGAACGCACAGTCGACCTGTTCGCCGCGCACCAGCGAAACAGCGTCGCCGTCCAGGGTGCGCAGCGACAGATCCAGCGTCCGGTGCCTGAGATGCAGGTACTCGATGAACGGGAGGAGACGATAGGCGGTAATGCACTCGGCGGCACCCATCACCAGGGCGGGCGCGACGTCGACCGGGGCGGACACCGACTCCTGCGCAAGTTCGCTGAGCTGAACGATACGCAGCGCGTAACGATGCAGCCGACGGCCGGCCGGGGTCAGCCGGGCACCCCCGGCCCCACGGTCCAACAACGGCGTCTCGAGCATCTGCTCCAGCGACTTGATGCGGGCGGTGACCGTCGGCTGAGCCAACCCCAGAACACGGGCCGCCTGCGTGAAGCTGCGGGACTCGGCGACCGTCAGGAAGGCACTGAGATGCTTGATGTTCATCCCTCGGCCCGCCACGACACCGCAGAACCCCCGAACACGACACCCCGAACACCCACTACCACCCCAACAACCCCAACAGCCCGAGCAGCAGGGGCAGGGGCAGGGGCAGGGTGAGCGGCAGGGGCAGGGTGAGCGGCATGAGCGCCGCGCGGACCGCAGGCGGCACTCTCGCGCCCGCCGGGCATACAGGGACTTATTCGCAGCCGCATCATGGCGAACCTCAATCCTCGTCGAGACCGGGGTGGGGCCAACCGAACCGAACCGTGCCGAGCCGGCGGACCGTTACCGGCGAAGGCGCCAACCGGCGGACCCGTCACCTACCCGGCCCCACCGACCCCAAGAAGCATACAGAACGCTCGCTATGTTTTTCTAGGGTGGCAAGCCATCCGAGGCCCGCCAAACCCGCAGCCCCACCCCCACACCCCCACCCACAACACCACCCCGAACCAGCCACCACACCCCACCCGAACCCACCCACGAACACCCACCCCAAGACCGCCGACCACACAACCCTGCGTCAGTTCGGAAAGCCAGCCGCAGTGTCGCGCTGCTCATGTCCCAGACAGAACGACCGAACCCAACCGGCTCGCGAGTGCCGAGTAAGTGAGCGTTTGGTTCTCGCTTGTCCGTTTCATTTGGTTCAGCTGTCGCGCCAGTTGATGGTGGCTTCATGAGTGAGGCGGCGGGTCATGAGGTTGATGGCGGCGAGCTGAATCATGGCGGCTGATCGGTGCGGGTGGGTTTCGTAGTCGCGGGCCAGGCGGCGGTGGTGCATGAGCCGGCCGAGGGTGCGTTCGATGACCCAGCGGCGGGGCTGGACGCGAAAGCCGCGGACGGTGGGATCGCGCTGGACGATTTCGAGGTCGATGCCGATCTCGGCGGCGTGTTCGACGGCTTTGGTCTTGTAGCCGTTGTCGGCCCAGGCTTTGGTGATGGTGGGGTGACGCTCGCGGACTTGAGTCAGGAGTTGGGTGCCGGCGGCGGAGTCCCGCAACGGCATCCGCAAACCCACCCACGACCTGCGCGCCCTGATCAACGCCATCCTCTACGTCGACCGCACCGGCATCCCCTGGCGCTACCTGCCCCACGACTTCCCGCCCCACCAGACCGTCTACGGGTAGAGGGATCAGCTGGGTGACGTCGTTGCGATTGCCGCCGGTCAGGGTGGCGGCGAGCGGAATGCCGGTGGCATCGGTGATCAGATGATGTTTGCTGCCGGTTCTGCCCCGGTCGACAGGGCTTCGTCCGGTCTTGGCTCCCCCTTTAACGCCCGGATGTGGGAGCCATCGACCGCCGCGCGGGAGAAGTCCAGGGCATTCGCGCTGCGGAGCTTGGCGAGGAGGACCTCGTGCAGCCGGGGCCACACGCCAGCCTCGGTCCACCCGGCCAGGCGGCGCCAGCAGGTCATGCCCGACCCGAAACCGAGCTCCTGCGGCAGGTGTTCCCAGGAGATCCCGGTGTGCAGGACGAACAGGACGCCCTGGAACACCAGCCGGTCCGGATGCCGCTTGCGTCCTGGGTGGCGGGTCCGTCGCTCGACCTTGGGCAGCAGCGGCTCGATCACCGCCCACAGCTCGTCGTCGACTTCCCACGGCTTCGGCCGCGCCACCTCGCACCCCCGGATCATCGGTCCCGGAGTGATCCAACCACCTCGAAGATCATTTCGTTAGGACTTCTTCTGCGCGCGGCGGGCCACACGGTCACCGTCGAGATCGACGAGACCCGGCGGCGCAGCTTCGCCGAGGCCGAGGCTGACCGCTACGTGCGCGCGGCCGACCGCGCCGTGCGGTTCGGGACGAAGGCGGACGCGGCACAGGCCTCCTCCGATGCGAAGTGGGAGCGCGGGCGCGAGATCACGCGCGGGTACGCGGGCGAGCCGGTGAAGACCGACCACTACTCGGCCGGGCGGCACATGCGGGACCTGGAGCGAGCCCACCGCCTGTTCGGACAGGCCGTCGAGGACCAGAAGGCGGCCCACCACTAGGAGCGGCGGGCCATCGCCGCCGCGCACTTCGAAGAGCACCGCAGGAACCCCCAGGTGACGCTTCGGCGCCTGGAGCGACTGAACGCGGACCGGCGGGTCATCGAACGGCAGCAGGAGGCGACCGTCCGGGCCGCCATCGAGGCCGCCGGGTCGAGCGCGGCGGCGATCGACCCGGAGACGCTCGCCGACAACCTGGCGCGGCTGGACGCCGACCACTTCGACCTGTGCGACGAGATGGCGCCGAGATCCCCGTCGACGGCGGCCTCACCGCACACGGCGGCACCAAGTCGATCTCGGACGCCCTGCGTGAGGGCGCCTGAACAGCGGCAAGTCGCGGACGCGTCGGGCGGGGAACATGGTCCCTGCCCGCCCGACGCCTTGCGCGTGCGCTACGACAGTGCGCTACGACAGGGGCATCACCTTGCGGTAGGCGAACACCGCGACCACCGCGACCACGACGTGCATCAGCAGCAGCGCCACGACACCGGCCACTCCGCCGTCACCGAAGAGCAGGAAGTCGGGCACGAAGGAGATCGCGACGACGGTCGGCACCAGCCATCGGATCAGTGCTTCTGGGTCCTTCGACACCTTGCGGATGATGGCCCAGCCGATGGCCCCGGCCACCACCCCGACCGTTGTCAGGAAGATGTACGAGCCCGGCATCAGCGGCTGGAAGTCGTCGGGCGCGCCCACGGCCAGGGCGAGGAGGGCAAGCACCGCGTCTGCCAGCGAGGCCACGACGATGGCGGCAAGCACACCTCCGGCCACGACGAGCGGGCCGCGGCGGGCGGCGACGGCCTCAGAGGTAACGGACAAGGCAACTCCAGGGAGGGGGGACGGAAGAGTTCCGAGGGGATGTTTCAACTTCAAACCAAAGCCTCCCCGAAGGTGCTTGAAAGTTCAACACCAACGGACAATTCTTCCTCCCGTCGGGGCCTGTCGGGACATCCGGACAAATCTGTTGACAGCACCAGGGGCCAGCCCCGTAGCTACCTAGCACGGCTACTGGGAGGCCCTCGTCGAGCAGGCGAAGGCCGAGGGCGTGAAGGTGTGGGGCCCCGACGACTTCAGCAAGAACGAGTACGCGCTGGGCACGGCCGCCGACGGCTAGGACGTGGGCAATCCCCGAGCGTGCATACCACGTACCAACTGCGTACATGAGGCGTGCGACCGGCCGACATGAAACGTCCGTGGGCCGACCGGGCGCGGGCGCCTGCCCGGGCCACGCTCATCGGGCCTGGGCCCGGGCGTGGTAGCGCTCCTGCAGCTGGCGCAGCATGATCCGGCAGTACTCGGCCAGGGGCCGGTGCTGGTCCTCGTCGATGACCAGAGCGACGGTGTGGACGCCGTCGGCTCCCGGGATCGCGGCGCGGGGCTGGGAGGCGCGCAGGTTGGGCCAGTAGCGGCCGTGCGCGAACCCGGAGGCCGCCCGCGCCAGGCGGCGTCCACCTCGACCGCGGTGAGGCCTGCCACGGGGGCGGCGACGAGCAGGATCTGGTGGGTCCTGGGTGCGGTCAGCGGGGCCAGGGCGAGGTGGTCGGCGATGGCGCGGATCTCTGCCCGGCGCTGCGCTCCGCTCATGCCGCCGCCGGTGGGGAGGTGGCCGGTGTCCTGTTCGTGCTGGTGGCGGTTGCGCATGTCCTCGTCCCACAGCGACAGCGCGCGGCGCCGTCGTTCGCCCCGGCCGGCGCCGTCCAGGAGCCACAGGCCGGTGGCGAAGTTCTCCAGGGCGCCACGCAGCAGGGTCCAGGGGCTGGTCGGGTCGACCTCGCCGGCCGCCGGCAGGCGGCGCAGCGCGTCGGCATGGGCCAGGCCCGCGGTGTAGGAGGCGCGGATCAGGTGAGCGGCCGCGTAGGCGCCGAGTGGTGCGTCGTCGGTGGCCAGGCTGCTGGCCGGGGCGGGGGCGGGCAGCTGCCGGTAGGCGCCGTCTGTGCGGGCCTGCTCGACCTCGCCGAAGAGAGGCAGGAGGTAGGCGCCGTTGAAGTCGCGCGTGCTCGGTGGGCGACTCGCTGGGCGGTGTGCGCGGTGAGAGGCACGGGTGGTGGGCGGTGCCGCCAGGCGATCGGCGGTGGCGCGCACGGGGCGGTGCAGGGGGTGGGGCTGTCGTAGGAGACGAGGCGGTCCAGTGCGGGCAGGGTGAGCCACCGGCTGGCCGGCGCGGCGGGCTCGTCTGGGGGCGGGGTTCGGTGACAGGGGTGCCGTAGTAGTGGCGGCGGGCAGCCTCGAAGTCGGCGGTGATGGCGTAGTGGCGAGGGAGGGCGGGGTGCGCCAGTCGGCCGGGGGCGCGGCGGGCGGGATGAGGTCCGGCAGCGCCAGCTTCGAGGCGTCGGTGTGCTCGACGGCGGCCAGTTCGTGCCCGGCTTGAGCGGAGGTGAGGGCTCCCAGCCTCTGGGCCGGCCCGGCCGTGGTGGCCGGGGCGAAGCGCTGTCGGCGCAGCGTCTCGGCGGCTTTCACCTCGGCGCGCAGACGTCGGGCACGTTCCGCACGGGCTGTGCGCAGGGCCTCGAGTTGTTCGGGGGTGGCCGCGTCCGCAAGGTGCGCAGGCCCGAGATACCCGCCGCTCGCGTCACAGATGTCGATCTCGTGATCGTGGTGCGGCCTGCAGCGCACGGTGACGGTACGGCCGGCCTGGCCCGCCATCCAGGGGGCGATGTAGGTGCGCCCGCGCCAGCGCACGCCGTGGCTGGTCAGCTTTCGCAGGCGGCCGTCGTCCTCGAGGGTGAACGTCCACAGGTCGGCGGCGGGGACGTCCGTGACAGGAGTCGGATCCGCCTGCCATGCCTCAAGCGGCGTACGGCCGGACAGCGCCTGGGGCCGGTGCTCGGTGTTCCACCAGTGTGTCCAGGCCAGCACCTCCGCTGTGAAGTCCTGAAACGACATGACACCGGACGTATCCGGCCTGCGGCCCGCGCCTTTGCGTCGCCGGCCGGAGCGGGGCTTGGCGGGCGTGAGGGTGTAGCCGGGCAGGGCCGCGAACAGCATCCGGTCGACAGCCCGGTTGAGATTTTCCACCGTGCCCTTGAGATGGGGGCTGTAGGCGGGAAGGTCCTTCACCGTCACGCCCATCGTGCCGAACGCGGCAGTTACGGTGGTCGACAGGAAGTCCTTGCCCCGGTCCACCCTCACCTGCTCCGGTGTCCCTCCGGCAGGGCCGTAGGGCTCCTCACGCAGCACAGCGGCGCGCAGCGCGACCAGCACGGGGGCGCGGGAAGGGACGCCAGGAGTGACCGCAGTGCCGGTGATGACTTTGGTGGCGGTGTCGATGAACCAGGTCACCCACGGGCGCACCAGGTCGCCGTCGGCATCGACCAGCAGCGGTGCCTGGACGTGATCGGCCTCCCACACGTAATTGCGCCAGGAGGCCGCCCGTTTACCGAAGACGTCGTGCGCGCGTGCCGCGTCCGGTCCCTCGGCAAGACCGGCCCGCTCCCCCGCGGTGAGATCACGACGCACTGCGCGCAGGAACGTCGACAGCGACGGCACCGGGTCCAGCAGCGGCACCGCAGCCGGCGGGGCGCCCGCGGGAGAAGCCGCGGATTCAGACGCCGTCGTCGGCTGACCGTCACGGCCGCCGGTCTCGGTCCGGGCCACCAACTGGCGGTGGACCGCAGAAGCGTTGCCGTGCCAGTACGCCAACAGCACCCGGATCTCCCTGGTGATCTCGAACCGGTCACCACTGCGTTCCCCGGGGCGGATCGCGGCCCGGGGCGACCGTGAGGCCTCAGCCAGCCACCGCCACACCGTCCGCTCCGACACCCCCAGGCACTCCCCGGCCAGGCGCACATGCTCCCGCGAGAGCCGCCGCTCGGCGCGCAGCGCCAGCAGACGACGCACCGCCGGCGCCCGCAACGCCGTCAAAGGCACTTCCCCCAGAACACGAGCCGGATCCTGCGGCGGTGCCATCGGCTGCCCGTCCACGCCGTGACCCTCCGTCCCTTCCACTTCCATGGAGCGCGTCTTCGTTCACCTCGTCGGAACAGATGAAGGCCCCCGTACGAGCCCTCCGAGCAGCCCGGACCGTCACGGGTAGGGGCCAAGACGCGCGCAGGCCTGCTCGATCAGCTCCCGGTCCACACGCCTTGCGGGGCCGCGCTCGCGGGCCGCGTAGACATGCGACGTGATCTTCGCCCACGTGCGGAAATTGCCGCGCGCCATCTGCTCGTCCGCCCGCGCAAGCTCGTCCGGGTCCGCCTGCGCCCACACGGGATGGAACAGAGTCAGCGTCTGCGGCACTTGAGACGGCTCAAGCCGGCCGACCTGATGCCAGGTCAGCACGCGCGAGCGCAACGCCGAAGCACGGGCGAGGGCCCGCTCGCTTCCAGCCCCACACAGCACCAGCGCCGCCGCACAGCCCGGCGCGTCCCACAACTGCCGCAGATAATCCAGCAAGGGCGGCGTCAGCCGCTGGGCGTCATCGATGAACAGCACACCCGGCTCGGCCAGTGCCCGCGTCAGAGCCTGGCTGGCCGGTCCGGCCCGGTGCGGCAGCGCCCCCGACGGCAGCCCGAGCGCTTCACACAGCGAGGCCCGCAGCTGCGGCAGACCGGGCGCTACGTCGGCCACCGCCCGCCACACCGGAACCCGGCCGGGGAGAAGATGCAAAGCCTGCTCGACGGCGACCGTCTTCCCCAGGCCGGTATCCCCGTACACACAGCACATCCCGCGTGCCGCGACCGTATGCCCCACAGCCTCCGCCACACCGGCCACCTGCCGTGTGGACACCAGCCGGGCCCCCGGCACGTACAACCGCACACCGCCGCCCCGCACCCCCGCATCCGCGGCGCCCTCCGGCACCGGCACGTCGGCGGGCGGCCCGTCGACAACAAGCGGACCACCCGCCCCGTCCACGAGCCCCAGATCCGCCAGTGCCCGGTCATACCGGCTCGGCTCCAGCCCCACCCTGGCCCCCGCCGGACGAGCCACCTCGAACCCGGCCCGCCCCCAGATCCCGCTTGATCACGCGGTGCAACGTTGGCAGCGAGGGCACACACTCCGCATCCCACTCCTCCAACGCCCCCTCTTCCTGGGCCCGGAGCATCCTGCGCCGCAACTCCGCGACGTTCCCACCCGCCTCAGCGAGGACCTTCCACAAGGCGTCACTCAGCGAAAACCCGTCCTGCCGCGGCCGCGCCTCGACATGGCCCCGGCGTCCATCGGCCAGCCACCGCCACACCGTCCGCTCCGACACACCCGCCAGCTCCGCCGCGATCCGCACATGCAGCGCCGACAGCGCCCCCTCCCCATCCACCGAAAGAAGCCGCCGTACCACCACACCCCGCGCCAACGACGCACCCCCGGCCGGCACAACAGCAGCCGATCCCGCCCCGGCCCCACCCGCCGAAACCCCCTGAACCGTCATACGGCCCAGCCCACCCGACCCCGCCAGCCCCTCACATAGGAACAGCGAAAGCCATGACAGCCAGCAACCAACCTGCTAGCCGCCCCACAACATCCGCTTGGTCACCCCATGACAGCAACCACAGCCCCGTCCTGCACCCACTACCAGGACATCCACTCCGCGATCCCGCTGACGCCCACTCGCTGCCACCCCACCGCCCACTCACAGCTCACACCGACGCCGTTTGGGTGAAGTTGTATGTTGGTCGGTGGTTCCGGGCGCCGCTTCAACTACCCGACGGCACCTTGCAGAAGCGGGACCGGGGAACCCCTCAGGGATCGGCGGTCTCGCCCGTGCTGGCGGACCTGTTCATGCACTACGCGTTCGACACATGGCTCAACCGGACGTATCCGGGCGTCGAGTTCGGACGGTATGCGGACAGGGGCGGTACGAACTTCACCGGCTTCCTGCCCGCGATTAGCAAGGACGCCCAGAAGAAGATCAGCACGGAGATCCGCTCGTGGCGGCTCCACCGGCAGATCCACCTCACCTTCTTCGACCTCGCACGACGCATCAACCCGATCGTGCGGGGCTGGATGAACTACTACGGAGCGTTCTGCCGCTCCGAGCTGCATCCCCTCCTCCATCGCATCAACACCTACCTGATGCGATGGGTCCGCAAGAAGTATCGACGGCTCAGGTCGTTCAAAAAGGCTCACGCATGCTGGAACCGTGTCACGCGCCAGTATCCGAGGCTCTTCGCCCAGTGGGCATGGACAGCAGAGTTCCGGTGATCAGGAGGACAAGAGCCGTGTAACGGGAGACTGTTACGCACGGTTCTGTGGGAGGCCGGGGGTGCGATTCCCCCGGGCGACCCGACCATCATCGCTACCGGACCGCCTCGTCCTCGATGTCGCGGACCAGTTCAATGGCCCGCCCGAGCGTCGCGACTCGGGCGTCGAGGGTCTCGCCGGCGGGGTAGAAGCGAACGGTGTCGACGCCGGCGTCACGCCACACGCGCAGCCGCTCGCGCACCATGTCCTCGGTTCCGATCAGTGTGGTCGCCAGCACCATCTCGTCGGGGACCAGGCCGGCGGCGCCGTCCCGGTCCCCGGCCTGCCAGCGTGTCCGGACCTCGGCTGCCACCTCGGCCCATCCCTGGCGGCTGTAGGCGCTGTTGTAGAAGTTCGTCTTCGCGGAGCCCATGCCGCCGAGGCTGAAGGCCAGTTCTTTCTTGCGTCCGGCCACCATCGCGCGCAGCGCGTCCTCGTCTTCCGCGAAGGCGACCTCGGCGCCTTGGCAGATGTCGAGGTCGGAGCGGGTACGGCCGGCGGCGGCCAAGCCCCGGTCCAGGTGGTCGAAGTACGCCTCCTTGGCCCCCTCGGGCACGAAACTGGTGCCCAGCCAGCCGTTGGCGATCTCACCGGTCAGGTACAGCATCTTGGGCGACAGGGTCGCCAGATAGACGGGGATGTCGTACTCGGCCTGCATCGACAGGCGCATCGGCTTCGCATCCCCGCCGGGCAGCGGGATCTGGAACTCCCGCCCGACATGGGAGATCTTGTCTCCTGAAACGGCCTGGCGCACGATCTCGACGGTCTCGCTCATCCGTGACAGCGGCCGGCCGAAGGGGACACCGTGCAGCCCCTCGATCACCTGCGGTCCGGAGGGGCCAAGGCCGAGGAGGAAGCGCCCCTGGGAGATCTGCGACAGCGTGATCGCAGCGCGGGCGATGGCCATCGGGGTGCGGGTGGCGAGCTGGATGATTCCGGAGCCGAGCAGCATGCGCTCGGTCTTCGCGGCGAGGTAGCCCAGGGGCGAGGGCGCATCGGAGCCCCAAGCCTCCGCCACCCAGCAGATGTCCAGGCCGAGTTTCTCCGCCTCGGTGACGTAGTCGACGATCTCCTGCCAGTCGCCACCGGAGGCTTCGATCGTGGTGGAGGTGCGCATCAAAGACTTTCCTCGTCCGAGTACTGGGCCTTCTCGGCCAGTTTCTTGATCTCTTCGAGGGTGACGGTCATGTTGGCCTCGAACTCGCGCATGCGCACGAAGACGATCTTCTGCTCTTTCTCCGGCATGCGATCGATGGCGAGGGAGAGGCCCGAGCGGGCCGGTCCCATCTGCATCCATTCCCGCAGCAGGGTGCCGCCGTCTTGCGGCTCCAAGGTGAACCGCCAGATCGCGGTCGGGTTCAGCGGATCCTCGACGGCCCAGGCGAGCGTCCTCGACGGCTCGCACTCGACGATGTGCGACGTGGTGGCCCACTCCCCCAACGCCTGGTGCTTGCTCCGGCCGATGAACCGGGCTCCCAGAGCGGGGCCGGTGCTGCCGTCCAGCCATTCCACCGACTGCAGCTCGGAGCTCATGCGCGGCATTAGTTCGATGTCGGACACCAGCGTCCACACCTGCTCCGGCGGGGCGGCGATCCAGGTGTGGACCTCCGCCGTCGGTTTGTCCGCATAGCGTGCGCCCGTCCACTCCATGATCCCGCGGCCTCCTTGCTCAGTGAAGCGTCCTGCACGAGCTTCCGGCCAGTAAAGTTGCGTAGATAGACTGACGTGTCAAGGGCGGCTGCGGGTGCCGCGGGGCTACGGATTCAGCCTGCGAAGCGCTCCCGCACATCCGGCCGCTCAGCCAAGTGCGGTGGGTACCCGGGGCCGATCAGGGCGCGCGTATTGTCCGCGGTCATGGGCTCACCGCAGGCGGCGCACACCACCGTGGCGTGGGTCTCCTGCCCGCACGCATCGTGCCGCAAGGCCACCGGCGGACCCGCCTCACCAGCGAGCCAGCGATCCCCCCACCGGTTCATCACCAGCAGCACACCATAGAAGTCGCGCCCCTTCTCGGTGAGCACGTAGTCGTAGCGGACCGGTTCCGTCTGGTACGGCCGCTTGTCCAGCAGCCCTTCCTCCACGAGCCGGCGCAGCCGGTCCGTCAACGTGTTGCGGGCGATACCCAGCGACTCCTGGAACGCGTCGAACCGGCGGACCCCGTAAAACGTCTCGCGCAGCACCAAGGGCGTCCACCGGTCCCCGAGAAGATCCATGGTCCGCGCGATCGAGCAGGGCCACTGCGCAAAGGATATCCGCCTCATGACAGCAGCATAAGTTCGTTCAGTCGTGAGACCCAGCAGGTCCGGTGGGAGCGATCGGCGTGCATGACGTCTTGCGCTCCTTAAATAACGAAGTTATGTTGCCGCCATGAAACGTGACTTGCTCGGCAAGAGGCTGGTTGTCACTGGCGCGGCACGCGGCATCGGCGAGAAGGTGGCCCGTCAGGCCGCCGCCCGCGGTGCCCGTGTGACAGTGATCGGGCTGGAGCCCGATCACCTGCGTGACCTGGCCCATGAGCTGGGCCCCAACACTTCCTGGCGTGAGGCCGATGTGCGCGACGGCACCGCTCTGCGGTCGGCGATCGATGAGGCCGCGGAGGTCATGGGCGGCATCGACCTCCTCGTCGCCAATGCTGGCGTCGTCGCCTTCGGGACGGTACGGCAGACGGACGAGGCATCGTTCGAACGCGTGCTGGACGTCAATCTGAACGGCGTCTTCCGCACTCTCAAGTACGCGACGCCCCACCTGGAGCGCAGCCGGGGCCACGTGCTGGTCGTGGCGTCCGCGCTGTCCTTCATGCCGCTGGCCGCGATGGCCTCGTACGGTGCGAGCAAGGCCGCGGCCGAGCTGCTCGCCCTGACCTACCGCCAGGAGGTGGCGCACCTCGGCGTGACGGTCGGCCTTGTGCATCCCTCCTGGATCGACACGGACCTGGTCCGGGGCGCCGAGGCGGACCTCCCCTCGTTCCACGGCTTGCGCCAGCGGCTGCCGTATCCGGGCAATGTCACCACGAGCGCCGATCGGGCGGCTGCCGCGATCGTCGACGGGCTCGCGCGCAGACGCAGCCGCGTGTACGTCCCGCGCGCAGTCGCCGTGGCCAACTGGGCGAAGGCGGCGCTGAACTCACCGCTGGCCTGGCCCTGGGCGAGGCGCTTCGCCGCCCGGGCAGTCCCGTCCCTCGAACGGGAGGTCGCGGCGCTGGGAAGGCACGACCAGCTCGTGCCGGGCGCCGATGCCGCTGCTACGGGGTCCAGAGCGTCCCGGCCGCGCACGGAGCGGTGACCGGCCGCCCGGCTTCTCAGCGGCCCTGGACGATCGAGTCGTAAAGGCGCGCGCCGGCTTCGTGCGAGGCCTCGGCACGTTCCCGCGTGTCGCCCAAGCCAACGGAGAAGTTCACGCCCATCGGCAGGAGCACCTGTACGACCGCGTCGTCGAACTCGACGAAATGGTCCGCCAGCTCAAGGGTGATGTAACCGTGTACAAGGCTCCACAGTTGCGCCGCGATGACTGCGGGTTCCTGCTGCCTGGCCCGGCCGGTGCTCACGAGCCGTTCGCACGCGGCGGTGACGTGAGCGTGAGCGTCTCGGAAGGCCGGCGAGTGCCCACTCAGACGAAGATCTGCGTCCGACAGCGGCCGGTACGTGGCCCGAGTGGACAGCCCGAACATCAAGTCGTACAGGTGAGGGTTCTCGCGGGCCAGCCGGCGACAGGTCAAGGCCATGGCGAAGAGGTCCGCGATCGGGTCCTCGGTCACCGGCACCTGGGCGAACGCCCTGCCGAGTTCCCTGAAACCGTGGTCGGCAACGGCGCGCATCAGTTCAGGGATCCCGCCGAAGTGGCTGTAGACCCCCATCGTCGACAGTCCGCTCGCGGTCGCCACCGTCCGGGCCTTGATGGCCGACGGCCCCTGCTCGGCCAGCAGGCCGATGGCGGCCTGCACCAGTCGCTCCGGCGCGTCATCGAGCCTCGCCCGCCCTGCCATGCCTCTTACGCCTCCATCGTTGACACACCTGAAATAACTACACATCGTGAGTGACGTGCCGTCCCGGACACGCGCTCGTCCTTGGACGCGTCATCACGCACTGTCCCAGTTTCCGGCCGCGCGTGCGGCAACAGTCCGCTGCGGCGACCCCATCACTGCGATACGCATCCGCGGATGTCCTCCACGCACGTTGCCCCCCCCGAACTCAGCTCGGGAGCAGAACTCATGCCATACAAGGACAAGGGCCAACTCGAAATCGAAGATCGCGGGGCCGTCCTCGTCGTCCGGGTCGACGGCGGCCCACACCAGGTGTTCGGCCTCGACATCGCCAACCAGCTGGACAAGCTGGTGACCCGGGTCGACCGCGACCCGAGCGTCCGTGCCGTCGTCCTCACCGGGGCGCATGCCGAGCGGTTTGTCAGCCATGCCGCGGTCCAGTGGCTGCAGGAAGAGGGCGCAGCCAGCCCTACGGTGGGTCGGCGCGGCGCCTCCGCCGTGGCTCGCATCGCCAGGGGCTTGGACCGGACACGGGTTCTCGGACCTCTGGTGCGCAGGACCCCGATGCGAGGAGCCGCCCAGCTCGACCGGCTGCATGCCACATTCCTGCGGATGAACGCCAGCGGAGTCGTCTTCGTCGGCGCCCTCAACGGTTCGGCCCTCGGCCTCGGCGCGGAATTCGCCTGGGCGTGTGACCTGCGGGTCATGGCGGACGGGGACTTCTTCATCGGCCAGCCCGAGATCCTCCTCGGCATCATCCCGGGCGGTGGCGGTACCCAGCGGCTGACTCGCCTGATCGGCACCCACAAGTCCCTGGTCGCGATCCTCGAGGGCAAGCCGTTCACCCCTGAGGAGGCTCTGGCCAACGGGGCCGTCGACGAGGTCGTGCCACAGGACGAGGTGGTCGCCAGGGCGACTGCGCTCGCGGAACGCCTGGGGGCACGGTCCAAGGGGTCCGTCGCGGCCGCCAAGAGGTCCGTGTACTTCGGCGGCTCGGCGTCGCTGCCGGAAGGGCTGCACATCGAGCGCACCGAGTTCTTCACCCGCGTCATGTCGAAGGAGGGGCAGGACCTCATGCTCCGCTACATGGCGACGACCGAGGCCACCGGCGAGCTCCCGCTGTACAACCCGAACACGTACGCACAGGCGATCGCCTCGGGCAGCGTGCCCGGGCACCGCTCCACGAGCGGACAGTGAGCCGGTGATGACCACTCCCCGCTCCTTCACCCGTCACGACGTCACCTTCCCCTCGGGCGACAGCAGATGTGCCGGGTGGCTCTACCTCCCCAAGGGCGTCGCCTCGCCTCCCGTCGTCGTCCTCGGCCACGGCCTCGGTGCCACTCGCGAGATGCGTCTGGACGCCTTTGCCGAGCGTTTCGCACAGGCCGGCATCGCCGCCCTGGCCTTCACGTACCGCCACTTCGGTGACAGCGGCGGTCACCCTCGCCAGCTCCTGTCGATCAAGCGTCAGCTCGCCGACTGGGACTCCGCGATCGCCTACGTCAAGGCCCGCCACGATGTCGACCGCGCCCGTGTTGCGGTGTGGGGCAGTTCCTTCGGTGGCGGCCACGCGATCACCGTCGCCTCGCGCCATCCCGAGCTGCGCGCGGCCGTGGCCCAGTGCCCGTTCACCGACGGCCTCGCCTCCGCTCTCGCACTGGGTCCGGTCGCCTCTCTCAGGATGACGCCGGTGCTCGCCCGGGATCTGGTGACCAGGGTGCGCGGCAAGGCGCCTGCAATGGTCCCCATCGCCGCCTCCCCCGGTTCGCCGGCCCTCATGAACGCTCCGGACGCGTTGCCCGGCTACGAGGCGCTGCAGCCGGCGGGGAAGACGTTCCGCAACGAGGTGGCGGCACGGGTCATTCCGACCATCGCTGCCTACCGGCCCGGACGTGCGGCGAAGAAGGTCACCATCCCGATTCTCTTCTGCGTCAGCAACACCGACTCCGTCACGCCTCCCGCCCAGACCCTCCGCTACGCGCGCACAGCGCCCCGTGGAGAGATCAAGAGGTACGACGCCGGCCACTTCGACTTCTACACCGGCGCGACCTTCGAGGCACTGGTACGCGACCAGATCGAGTTCCTCGCCCGCCAGTTGGCCCCGGCACCCGCCGCGTCGACGACGTGACCGGATCGCATCACACCGAGACAGGTACCCTCGCCATGAATTTCGCTTCGCTGCCCGACCGCCGCGCCGATCTCGACCCCCATGGGGCCGCGGTTTCGGACGGGCGACAGTCGCTCACCAACACTCAGTTGCTGGACCGCGTCCGAACGGCAGCGTGTCAGCTCCGGGATCGCGGGATCGGTCCCGGTGATGTCGTCGCCCTCAAGTTGACGAACCGCGTCGAGTTCGTGGTGCTGCTGTTCGCCGCGTGGCGGCTCGGCGCCACCATCACGCCGGTCAACCCGAGCATGACCGACGTCGAGGTGGTCCGACAGCTCGAGGACTCCGGCGCGCGCCTCATTGTGGTCGAAGACGGTGCGGCCGTGATTCCGGACGGCGTCGACGTACTCGCCGTGGGCGATCTGTACGACGGAGCTGTGGGTTCGGATCAGGCACCGCTGCTTGCCCCGTCCGTGCTGGCCCTGCTCATCTACACCAGCGGCACCACCGGGGTACCGAAGGGTGTGATGCTCGACCACGCCAACATCGACGCCATGGTGGAGATGGGGCGCCAGGCGCTCGAGTTGGGGTCGGAGGACCGCTGCCTGCTGGTCCTTCCGCTCTTCCATGTCAACGGCATCGTGGTCAGCGTCCTGACTCCGCTGCTCGCCGGCGCCAGTGTCGTCATCGCGGGGCGCCGCTTCGATCCTCACAGCTTCTTCGACCTCGTCGAGCAGGAGCGCCCCACCTTCTTCAGCGCCGTGCCCACGATCTATGGCATGCTCGCGGCGCTCCCGGCCGACGTTCAGCCCGACACGTCGTCCCTGCGGTTCGCAGTCTGCGGTGCGGCACCCGCCTCCGCCGATTTGCTGACCCGGTTCGAGGCGCGGTACGGATTTCCCGTCGTCGAGGGGTACGGGCTGTCCGAAGGCACCTGCGGGTCGACCCTCAACCCCGTCGCGGGGCCTCGTCGTGCCGGAACCGTGGGGCTTCCCTTTCCTGGACAGGAGATCCGGATCGTCGATGCCGACGGCACCGAGGTGGCACCGGGCAAGGACGGGGAGGTAGTCGTTCGGGGCGCCAATGTCATGCGCGGCTATCTCGGTCGTCCTGACGAAACGGCCCGCGTCATCATCGATGGCTGGCTGCACACGGGCGATGTGGGCCACCTCGACGCCGACGGTTATCTGACCCTGGTCGGACGCTCGAAGGACATGATCATCCGGGGCGGGGAGAACATCTACCCCAAGGAGATCGAGGACGTGCTGGCCGGCGATCCGTCGGTGCTCGAGGCCGCCGTAATCGGCGTACCCGACGAAAAGTGGGGAGAGGTGGTCGTCGCCTACGTCCAGCCACGCCCGGGCGCAACCATCGACCCGGAGGCGCTGATGGCACTCTGTGCGGGCCGCCTCACCGGCTTCAAGCGGCCCACCTCGTACGTCGTGGTCGAAGCCATCACGAAGAACGCGGTCGGCAAGATCGACAAGGTCTCGTTGCGAGCTGCCCACGCCGCGGCCGCTGCCAGGTCCACGGTTTCCTGAGCTTCACCTCGCACCCGACCTGCCGTCGGAATCGATGCGTTACCCGGCGAGGGTGGACGGAATCAGCTGCTCCGCCCAGATGACCTTCCCCTCGCGGTGGTGCCGTGTGCCCCAGTGTTCGGTGAGCTGGGCGACCAGGAACAGGCCGCGGCCGCCCTCGTCGAAGGCGCGGGCACGCCGCAGGTGCGGTGCGGTGCCGCTGGCGTCGGCGACCTCGCACGTCACAGTGGACTGGAGGATCATCCGCAACTGGATGGGGCTCTTGCCGTAGCGGATGGCGTTCGTCACCAGTTCGCTGACCACGAGCTCCGTGGTGAAGGCCAGCTTCTCCAGTCCTCACGCGGCCAGCTGGTCGGAAGCGAACATGCGCGCGTCGGAGACGACTGCGGGGTCGGAGGGAAGATCCAGTGTGGCGACGTGGCCGGCGTCCAGCGCTCGGGTTCGCGCTACGAGGAGAGCCACGTCGTCAACGGGTCGGCCGGGCAACAGCGCCTGGAGCAGGCTGTCGCAGGTCTGCTCGAGCGAGCCCGTTGCCCGGGCAAGGACGTCCAACGCGAGGGACGCGTCGACGTCGCGGGCGCGACTGTCGATGAGGCCGTCGGTGAACAGCACCAGCAGACTGTCCTGGGGCAGTTCGAACTGGGCGGTTTCGAAAGGAAGTCCTCCCAGGCCCAGGGGCGGGCCGATCGGCAGCTCCGGAAAGGCGACCGCGCGGACGGACTGCCCATCACCGGAGGTCACCACGGCCGGCAGCACGTGTCCGGCGCTGGCCAGGGAACACACCTGGGAGACGGGACGTAGACCGCGTACAGGCACGTGGCGCTGATCTCGTCTCTGCTGCATTTTTCTGCGCGCTGCAGCCGGATGACCACGTCATCGAGGTGGGTCAGCAGTTCGTCGGGGGGCAGGTCAATGTCCGCCAGGGTACGGACGGCGGTCCGCAGCCGGCCCATCGTGGCCGCCGCCTGGAGTCCGCGGCCAACCACGTCGCCCACCACGAGGGCCACACGGGCACCGGACAGGGGGATCACGTCGTACCAGTCACCGCCCACGCCTGCCCGGGATCCGCTGGGCAGATAGCGGGAGGCCGTCTCGACGGCGGACTCGTCCGGCGCGTGCTGAGGCAGCAGACTGCGCTGGAGCGTGAGCGCGGTGGAACGCTCCTGGGTGTAGTGGCGGGCGTTGTCGATGTTCACAGCCGCTCTGGACGCGATCTCCTGGGCGAGGAGCAGGTCGTCGTCGTCGAACGGGTCTGCCGTCTGCTGACGGAAGAACTGTGCGATCCCCAGGGCGTTTCCACGGGCCCGGAGCGGAACCAGGAGCATGGAGTGCGTGCCGTGGGAGCGCGAGGCGTTTTCGTGATCCGCAGGCCCCTCCAGCCAGGCCGGCGCGGCAGAAGCCGTGACACGAAGCCGGAGAGGTTGTCCGGTGGCCAGCACTCGGGCCGGTGCCGATCCTTCCGGGCAAGAACGCACCTGCCCTGTGACGATCGCCGTATCGGGTGAACCGTTCGAGATGGACTGTGCGATCCGGCGCAGGGTCGGAGCAGCGGGTGCCGAGTGCGTCTCCTCTTCGCGAAAGACGGAGTCGAGGAGATCGACGGTGACGCGGTCAGCGAAGCGACCGGTGCCGACGTCTGCCAGTTCCTGGGCGGTGCGGGCGATGTCGAGGGTGGTCCCGATCCGTGCTCCGGCCTCGTTGAGTCGGCGGCTACTCGCCGATGGATGCGGGGGTACGGATGCTGCCCTGGACCGCGATGCCGATGATCGCCAGGCCGCCGGCCGGGGCGCTGTCCGACCGTATCGGCGGGGGTCCGGTCGTCGCGGTGGGCATGTCGCTCAACGCGGTGGGCCTCGTGCTGTGGGCGCTCGCCGTCGAGCCGCAGGTGTCGTACACCGCTCTGCTGCCGGCGCTGATCGTGTGCGGCATCGGGATGGGGATGCTCTTCGCCCCGAGCGCGAACCTCCTCATGAGCACGGTCCGTCCGGAGGAGCAGGGCATCGCCTCCGGCACCAACAACGCGATCCGCGAGGTCGGCGGTGCCATCGGCGTCGCGTCACTGACGGCCATCTTCTCCGCGCAGGGAGGCTACGAGTCCGCGTCGCTGTTCGTGGACGGGCTGGTCCCGGCGCTCTGGGTGGGCGCGGGTGCGGTCGCCGTGGCGGCGGTGCCGGCGCTCTTCATGCCGCGTCGGGGCAAGGCCGACGGTCCTGCCGTGAGCCGTACCTCGGGTGATGTTGCGGTAGAGGCTCCGCTCGCGATCTGAGTGCTACGTCGAGATGGTGGCGCGTCCCGCGACGGCCGCGCCGCCGGGCCGGCCACCGTGAGGGCCGAACTGGGCAGCCGGAGTTCTCAGCTCACTCTGCCGGCTTCATGCGAAAGGCAGGACCGGGCACGCTCTCGACGTCCTCCGCCCGCACGGCGTGGCCTCCTTCGCAGCCGAGCCGGACGTCCACGCGCGCGCCGCACCCGCGGTGCCGTGACAGCAGGGCCGGTCCCTCCGGGTCGGCGCGGTACCGGTCGCCCCACTGCAGGAGCCCCATCACGGCCGGGACCAGGTCCATGCCCTTCGGGGTGATCACGTACTTGGGCCGGCTCCGCGAGCCGGGCTCCTTGTAGGTCTCGGTGGCCAGGATCCCTTCCTCCACGAGCATGCGCAGCCGCGCCGCGAGGAGGTTGCGGGGGCAGCCGAGGACGCGCTCGAAGTCACCGAAGCGTGACGAGCCGTACCAGACCTCCCGAAGGATCAAGATCGTCCACTTCTCGCCCACGATCTCCAGAGTCCGCGCGATCGAGCAGTTCGACGTGTCCCGATCGAGGCGGGGGTCCAAGCCGGTGTCTGTCAGGGCTTCGGTCCACGCATCCATGGATGTGATCCTAACCGACCCTGGGTTTACTTTCCTATACTCAGCAATTAGCGTCGCCGTCAGCACATCGATCCCGCCGTGCGCCAGACGCCGGCGCGGCCCGCCCCGCAACAGGGCAGTCAGGAGCGTCACCATGGGAGTCAGCCAAGAGGCACAGCAGTTCGCGGAGTTCCTCGCGAGTGTGAGCGCGAAGTCGTCGACACCGGGGCTCGACCTGGCCGTCATCCGCGACATCGTCGACTCGAACCACAAGGCGTCGACCGAACCGGAAGGCGTCACCTACGCCGAAGTGGACGCGGGCGGGGTACCCGCCCTGTGGTGCATCCCCGAGGGCGCCCACCCCGACCGGGCGCTGCTCCACTTCCACTTCGGCGGGTCGGTCACCGCCTCGATGCACTCGGATCGCAAGGCCGCAGGCCACATCGCCAAGGCGGCCGGTGTCCGTTCGCTGGTGGTGGACTTCCGTCTGGCGCCCGAACACCCCCACCCTGCACAGCTCGACGACGCCGAGGCGGCCTACCGGTGGCTGCTCGCGCAGGGCTATGAGCCGCGGAACATCGGCAGTACCGGACATTCCATCGGCGGCACCCTCGCGGTCATGCTGCCGCTGCGCCTGCTGGCGAAGGGCGAGGAGACGCCGGGCGCGATCGTCAGCGTCTCGCCGTGGACCGACCTCGCCCTGCAGCACGCCGCGGTGGACGAGAACGAGGGCAACGACAGGATGCTCAGCAGGGGCACGCTCGAACTCTTCAGGGCCGCCTGGCTCCAGGACCCCGCCGTGGACTTCACCGACCCCTCTGTCAGCCTCATCAGCGCCGACCTGACCGGCCTGCCGCCCACGACCGTCCACTACGGCGAGTTCGAGACCCTCGCCGACGACGGCGCCGAACTCGGCCGCCGCCTCGCGGAGTTCAAGGTCACCTCCGAGGTCCACCCCATGCCGGAGGGCCAGCACTCGTTCATCCTGGGTGCGGGACGCGTACCCGAGGCGGACCAGGCGATCCAGCAGATGGGCCAGTGGCTCCGCAAGCACCTCGGCGCCTGAACACAACCACCTGACGGCGGCCCCGTACGATCGGGCCCGCCGACAGCATCACCATGTGTCACGAAGGAGTGCGCGATGGGAATCTACGAGGACGTCTTCCGCGCCAGTACGGAAGACCCGGAGAGCTTCTGGCTGACGGCGGCGCAGGGCATCGACTGGGAGGTCGCCCCGCGACACGCCCTGAATTCCTCAGGCGCCCCCTTCTACCGCTGGTTTTCCGACGGCCGCCTCAACGTCTGCCACAACGCCCTCGACCGACACGTCGAGGCCGGCCGAGGCGAACAGGCCGCGCTCATCTACGACTCCCCCGTCACCGGCACCCGGCGCACCTACACCTACACGCAGTTGAGGGACGAGGTGGCCGCCTTCGCCGGAGCGCTCGTCCAGCTCGGCGTCGGGCACGGCGACCGCGTGGTGATCTACATGCCGATGGTCCCCGAGGCCGCCGTGGCAATGCTGGCCTGTGCACGCATCGGCGCGGTCCACTCGGTCGTCTTCGGCGGCTTCGCCCCGCACGAACTCGCCCTGCGCATCGACGACGCCGCCCCCAAGGTCGTCGTCTCCGCCTCCTGCGGCATCGAGGGCAAGAAAGTCATCGCCTACAAGCCGCTCCTCGACCGGGCCATCGAACTCGCCACCCACACGCCCGACAAGAGCATCATCCTCCAACGCCCCCAGCAGCAGGCCACGTTGGGACCCGACGACCTCGACTGGACGGAGGCGGTCGCCGCCGCGGCCCCGGCCGAGTGTGTTCCCGTCCCGGCCACCGACCCGCTCTACATCCTCTACACGTCCGGAACGACCGGAAAACCCAAGGGCGTTGTCCGCGACAGCGGCGGCTACGCGGTCGCCCTGCACTGGTCGATGAACGCCGTCTACGACGTCGGCCCGGGCGAGACCATGTTCACCGGCTCCGACGTCGGCTGGGTCGTCGGCCACTCCTACATCGTCTACGGCCCCCTCCTGGCCGGCGCCACCACGATCCTCTACGAGGGCAAGCCGGTCGGCACCCCCGACGCCGGCCAGTTCTGGCGAGTGGCGAGCGAGCACCGCGTCAAGACCATGTTCACCGCCCCCACCGCCTTCCGCGCCATCCGCAAGGAAGACCCCAAGGGCACCCTCACCACCGACTACGACCTCTCCGCCCTGCGCTACCTCTTTCTCGCCGGCGAGCGCCTCGACCCCGAGACCTACCACTGGGCGAGCACCCTGCTGAACATCCCGGTGATCGACCACTGGTGGCAGACCGAGACCGGCTGGCCCATCGTCGCCAACCCCGTCGGCATCGAAGCCGCCCCGCTCAAACCCGGCTCCCCCACCCGCCCACTGCCCGGCTGGGACGTCCGCGTCCTCGCCCCCTCCGGCCGGCCCGTGCCCGCCGACGTCGACGGCGCGATCGTCGTCAAACTCCCGCTGCCGCCCGGCGCACTGCCCACCCTCTGGAATGACGACGAGCGCTACCGCGCCTCCTACCTCTCCGCCTTCGACGGCTACTACCTCACCGGCGACAGCGGACACTTCGACGAGGACGGCTACCTCTACGTCATGGGCCGCACCGACGACGTCATCAACGTCGCCGGACACCGGCTGTCCACCGGCAGCATGGAGGAAACCCTCGCCGCTCACCCGGACGTCGCCGAATGCGCCGTCATCGGCGTCGCCGACGCCCTCAAGGGCCAAGTCCCGCGCGGCTTCGTCGTCCTCAAATCCGGCACCGACCGCGAACCAGCCGGCATCGAGGCCGAGTTGGTCCAACTCGTCCGCGACCGCATCGGCGCCGTCGCCTCCCTCAAGGACATCGCGGTCGTGGCCGCTCTGCCCAAGACCCGCTCGGGAAAGATCCTGCGCAAGACCATGCGTGGCATCGCCGACGGCCACGACGAACCCGTCCCCTCCACCGTGGACGACCCCACCGTCATCGAAGCCCTGCGCCCTGTCCTTCGCGGCACCAATCAGACCCTGTGAGCGGCTGACCGACACATCCGGCGAACCGATCCCGACGGGCCGCTCGTGACGGTCCATACGTCGCTGCTGTATGGACCGTCACGAGCATCACACTTGAAGCAAAGAATTATGTTCGTAATATTATGAGATGGCGTGAATCGATGGAGGACAAGCGGTCCTCGTGACCTGCGGAGGAACCCATGGTGCGCTACAGCGCGGAGCACAAGCAGGCGACCCGGCAGCGAATCATCGAGACAGCCGGCCGCCGGTTCAAGCGCGACGGCATCGACGGCTCCGGCATCTCGGCTCTCATGACCGACGCGGGGCTGACGAACGGCGCCTTCTACACCCACTTCGCCACCAAGGACGACCTCGTCGCCCACGTGGTCGCCGACCAGCTGCGCGCCCAATGCACGTATCTCCGCGATCAGTTCGCGCCCGGCATGGCCGGAGTCGAGCAGCTCGTGCGCGACTACCTCTCGACCTCCCACCGGGACAACGCCGCCGACGGCTGCCCCAACGCCGCGCTGCTGGACGAGATCGACCGCTGCGCCGACGCCACCAGGCAGGCGTACACCGAGGGCGTACTGGCTCTCGCCGACGAAATCGCCGCCCGCCTGGCGCCCCACGCCCCGGCCTCCGCGCGCGCCGAGGCACTGAGCCTGCTTGCCCTGCTCGTCGGCACCCTGCAGCTCTCCCGCGCCCTGACCGACCCCCACATCGCCGACGAGATCCTCGACCAGGGCATCCGCCGGGCGCTCACGCCGTTGAACACCGCTGAGCAAGCCGGCTGACGGCCACGAATAGCCGGGCACTGGCCGCCGGTTCCACATCCCGTCGCACAAAAGGCGTGGGTGCCGCTCCCCCAGGGGGTTGCGGCAGCCACGCCACAAGCCACTGGGCGAGGTTGCGCGGCCAGATGATCAGGATGAACGAGGCGCATCGGTCCCGGGCGGCTGGATCGTCAGGAAAGGGTGCAGACCGCGTAGGCGGTTATCTGACCCCTCTCCTGGGTCTGGCATACCAGCCGCTGCCGTCTTCGAGCGGATGATCTTCCACGGCGCCACCTTTGCCGATCGGTGGGTCGATCCTGAAGGGGTGCGGCTCTTCTACGGTGAGCTGGTGTTGCCGTTGCCGTTCGTGGGCGGAGGGCGGATCGTCGTGTCCCAGGACGTGGTCTTGGAGGCGGTGATGGTTCCCGGCTGCAGATCATGGGAACACCGAACCGTCAGTATCGACTCGGCCGGCATCACAGACCGTTGGCGAAGAACTCGGTCAGCTTGTCCACGGCCGGCTTCACGTACTCGTCGATGTCGTAGAGATCGAGATGCCGTGCACCGTCCACGACGAACAGTTCCTTCGGCTCGCCGGCCGCAGCGTAGGCCGCCTCGTTGTCATGCAGGCTGTCGGACTTGCCGCCGGCGATGAACAGCACCGGATGCGGGGTGATCAAGTCGATCACGTCGAGCGCCGAAAACGACACCCCCTGCTCCAGCGACCAGGACAACACCTTGTTCTCCCAGCGGGGATGGGCTCCACGCTCGGGATCGAAGTAGTAACTCGGGGCCTGCCTGATCAGGTCCATCACGTTCGGCGTGGCCGCATCCGGGATCAGCGGGAAATACAGCGGCTCCGCGCCGTCGGCAAAGGCCTGCCGTGCCGCGGATCCAGCTGCGAGCGCGCTGACGATCGTTTCCCGGTCGGGGAACTGGCCACGAGTGGCACCACGCTGATCGGCTACTCCGCTCACGGTGGCCACAGCCTTGATGCGCCGGTCGGTCGCCGCGGCGGCGAGAGAATAGCCGGCACCGCCACAGATCCCCATCACGCCGACGCGAGAAGGATCAACCTCGGGGCGACGCCCGAGGTAGCCGACCGCGCTCTTGATGTCCTCGATCTTGCTGTACGCATTCTCATCGAAGCGAGGGAAGCCTTCGCTCTCACCATATGAGCGGTGATCGAAAGCGAGAGTGACGAAGCCGCGTTCGCTGAGCTCTCGTGCGTAGCGGCCCGAGGTCTGCTCCTTGATCCCTCCCCCGGGAGAAACGGTCACGACCGCGGGATGCCTGTCGCCAGGCTGGTGGCCGACGGGAAGGTACAGGTGTCCGGCGAGCGTCAGGTTGTCGCTGAGAAAGTGGACGTGAATCGGCATTGCTTCCTCTTTCTGAAGATATTCAATGGCTCTCGATAGCCTTCCTTAGCGCAGCAAAGTTCTCTTCGAGAGTGGCCTTGAGGGGTTTTGTGCCATCGCAGCCGATCCAATCCTGGAACCCGAGCCGAAAGGCTGTCGTCGCGAGCGCCGCCGTCATTGGCGCCGTGCGCACAGCCGGCCACGGCGGTGCCGGGTGCGGCCCCACCGCTCGCGGTGGGGCCGGAATCGTTGTCAGTTCGGCGGAGGCGAGTCCCTGGATGGGTGAGGGACCGGCGGTGGTGTGGGCGTGGTGACGCTCAGCAGCCGGACGATGGCGGGGCGGACGGGAACAGATTGCCCGTTGTGTGCGGCGGGAGGGGAACAAGGGGCTGCTGTCGCCTGTGGGTGGATTCGGTCACCAGGCCACCGGAAGAGCAGCGACGCCGTACACAAAGCTGTTCGCCCGCATCTCGATCTCGTCTGCAGGAGCGCTCAGACGCAGCGTCGGGAACCGTTCGAGGAGCGCGGGAATCGCGATGCGCAGCTCGACACGGGCCAGCTGCTGGCCGACGCACTGATGGACGCCGAAGCCGAAGGCCAGGTGGGCGGTGGCGGAGCGGCTGATATCGAGGGTGTCGGGGTTCTCGAAGCGCTCCGGGTCACGGTTGGCCGCGAACAGGGCGGGGACCACCACATCGCCCTTTCTGATCTGCCGGCCGCGGACCTCCACGTCTTCCAGAGCGGCGCGTTCCAGGCCGTACTGCGGGATGGTCAGGTAGCGGAGCAGTTCCTCGACCGTGTTGTCGATCCGGCCGGCCGGGTCTTCGCACATCAGTGCCAGTTGGTCGGGGTGCTGGAGCAGGGCGAAGGTGGACAGGGCGATCATGTTGGCCGTGGTCTCGTGACCGGCCACGAGCAGGCCCATGCCGAGGGCGGTCGCCTCCTCCAGGGAGAGCTCCTCGTCCTGGGCGAGTTCGCTGAGTATGTCGTCCGTCGGGTGGGCGCGCTTGTGACGGGCCAGTTCCTGGACGAAGTCCAGGAACCCTCGGTTCGCCGCGGCGTGCTCTTCCGCGGTGCTGCCCATTTTCAGCAGGCTGGCGGTACGGGACTGGAACTCCGCGCGGTCCTCATAGGGCACGCCGAGGAGTTCACAGATGACCAGCGACGGTATGGGCAGGGAGTACGTCTCGACCAGGTCGACCGGGGGCCCCACGCGCTCCATCTCGTCGAGGCGCTCGTTGACGATCTGCGTGATGGCATCGGCGAGCCGGGCGACTCGCTTGGTGGTGAACTTGCCCTGGAGCTTGCGGCGCAGCCGGGTGTGGTCCGGCGGGTCCATGGAAGCCAGGTTGCCGGGGTCGGCGGGCCTGCGTGCGGAGATCATGGTTCCGGTGGCCGAGGTGCGTAGTTCACCGCGGGAGCTGAAGGTCTCGTGGTTGCGCAGGGTCGCGTAGATGTCGTCGTAGCGTGTGAGCAGCCATCCGTCGGTGCCGTCCGGCATGGTGACCGGGCACACCGGCTCCTTCTCCCGGAGTCGAACGGGCAGCCTTTCGCCCGCTGAACGGGGATCGAACGACGCTCGGGCAAGGTTTCCGACATGGGGATTCCTTTCTTCATGGGACGTGGACGAGGCGGCGCGGCGCATCAGGGCGTCCGGGCCGCGCCCACGGCGTCACGCCAGGCGGCGCGCAGGGCGACGGACTGCCGCCATGCCCGGACCACCTTCGGCGGCATACCGACGCCGAGGACTCCGGTGAGGCGGTCGCCTCTGCGGTAGGCGGCGACGAACCGGCGGGAGACCAGGTCGCCCTCCACGACGGTGACCTCGTCGTGTCCGCGCAGGTGGCCGTGGGCCTGGATCTTCATGCCGTACTGGTCGGACCAGAAGTACGGCACCGGCGCGAAGGGCTTGCGCGCCTGCGGGTTGAGCAGGTTGCGGGCAGCGGCCACACCCTGTTCGGCGGCGTTCGTGCGGTGCTCGACGCGCATCCGCGTGCCGAACAGCGGGTTGTGCCACGAGGCCACGTCGCCGGCTGCGTACACGCCAGGGGCGGCGGCACTGAACTCGTCGCACACCAGGCCGTCACCGACGGTCAGGCCGCTGCCCTCCAGCCATTCGGTGTTGGGCTGGGAGCCGATGGCCAGGAGTACCTCGTCGGCCCTGAGCACGCTGCCGTCGCCGAGGCGTACGCCATCGGGGACGACCTCGGTGGCTGTCACGCCGGTGCGCAGGTCCACGCCGTGCTCGTAGTGGAGGGAGGAGAGCACGCGTCCGACGGCCTCGCCGACCGCGTGGGCCAGTGGCACGGAGGCCGGCTCCAGCAGTGTCACCCTCGCGCCCAGACTCTGGGCGACTGCGGCGGCCTCGGAGCCGAGGAATCCGGCTCCGATCACGGCCAAGTGGCGGCCGGGCCGGATGCGGTCCCGCAGGGCGAGCGCGTCGTCCAGTGTGCGCAGCACATGCGCCCGTTCGCCGGGCAGCCGACGCGGCCGTACACCCGTTACCACGATGAGGCCGTCGAAGCCCACCTCGGAGCCGTCGGCCAGCGACACCGTACGACCGGTCAGGTCCAGTCCGGTCGCGGCGCGGCCGAGGCGCAGCTCCAGGTGCAGGGCTTCCAGATCGGACTTGGGGCGCAGCGGGAGCCGGTCGGCGGTCCACGATCCCGACAGGATCTCCTTCGACAACGGCGGCCTGTCGTATGGCGGCAGGGGCTCGTCGCCGATGAACGTGATCGCCCCCTTGTACCCCTCCCGCCGCAGCGTCTCGGCGGCGGCGAGCCCGGCAGCGGAGGCTCCGACGATCGCGACCCGGTTCAGGCGCGGACCAGGTGTCGCACGACAGCCTTGCCGATCCGTGAGGCACGCCTGTCGGCAAACGATTCGAACGACGACAGGCGCGGCGGGCGTCCAATGGACCCCGACTTTTCGGGGGCTCCGATCCAATGAGATCCGGTGACGGCTGATGACAGGGTTTGCTGACAGCCAGGGTCTGATCCGCCGACAGAAACGGGGACGGCATGGCAAACCCTGGTCTACAAGCGGGTGTCGACCGACCAGCAGTCGGCCGACCGTCAGGACCTCGTCCTCGCCGAGGCCGGGATCGAAGACCCGGTCGTCTTCGAGGAGGACCCGGCACCTCCAACCGCCTTCACCCGCTGGAACGACCGAAGTTCAGCGAGCTGCTCACCTACGCGCGGCCGGGCGACAGCGTGCACGTCTCCGAGATGTTCCGCCTCGTACGCAGCACTGGGCACATCCTCGACGTGCTCGGCGTCCTCCACCGCGACCGCCTCGCCCTGCGCATCCAAGACGGCGTCTTCTCCGCCATGGACCTCGCCGCCCGACACCCGCGCACCGGAGAACTGCTGTCCACCGTGAAGTTCATGGTGCAGACCCTCGCCGCCGCCGGCGAACTCCAGCGCGACCTACAGGGCGAGCTGACGTACGACGGGCTGCGGTCCGCCGAGGCGAAGGGCAACAAGGGCGGGCTCCGCCCCGTCGTCACGGCGGCGAAGGCCGCCGCCGTACGCGCCGCGTACCTGGGCGGCCAGTCCATCGCCGCCCTGGCCCGCGACCACCACGTCAGCCGCGGCGCCATCCGTACCGCCGTCGCTGACCTCCTGCCCGAGCGTGTCGCCGACCAGGACACCCCGGCTCTGGAGCTGCCAGTCGTCCTCGACATGCCGGGCAAGGTCGCCGACTTCCTCCACACGGCCAACCTGGAGCCCGCCGAACGCGCCGCGCTCGACCAGGGCGTGACCGTACGACGTGGTCAGGGCTACGCCCTGCGCGTCAGCGCCATCCCGGCGGTACACCGCCAACTCCTCGACCACTGCCAGATCCTGGACGGTGCCGGAGCCATTCCGGCCCAGCGCAAGGCCCGCCGTGAGTACGAGAGCCGCGTCAGCTCCCTCGGCGGTCCACGGCCTGAGCATCACTCGTAGCTACTTTGCCCCCGGGGACAGAGCTGGGAGTCCAGGGCCGTGGAGATACGGGGCTGCGCGGTGGAGCCGTTGGTGAACTTCGTGGCCAGGACGAAGTGGTCCCGGTCGATGGCCACGAACTTCCCCACCAGCTCTTGGCGACTCGCTGAACTGACAGCCGTCCGCGGTGACGAGAAACGTCCCGCCGGCCTCGGCGAACCTGTCGAACATCCGTCGCGCCTCGTCGGGATCCGCACCGGCGCCCCAGCCGGTGCCGAAGTTCCCGGTACCGAGTGCGACTCGGAAACACGCGGTCCTGTCCTACGGCCGAAGGTCGCGTATCGCATCAGGTCTCCTTGATGCAGCTCGCGTGCAGAGGTTCTTCTCGACGGGTCAGCGGGCAATCTCGGCCAGATGCGGGTAGAGCGCCGCGACGCCCGCGCTCAGCCCGGACTGCACCTGGCGGCTGACCTCGTCCGCGACGATCTCGTACTCACCGGCGGCGATACCGTCGGCGGCGAGCCGTGCGATGTCCGCGGGGTCGGACTTGGGGTCGGTGATCCCCCGAGTCATGTCCGTGTCCATGAAGCCGACGACCAGCCCGGAAACCCGGATGCCCTGGTCGGCGAGCTGCACCCGCAGGGCGTTGGTCAGGGACCACTCCGCGGACTTGGCGGCGCCGTACGCACCGGCCTGCGGGAAGCTGATCCAGGACAGGACCGAGAGGATGTTCAGGATCGCGCCCCCGCCATTGGCGGCGATCTGGGGTGCGAAGCCCCGGACCACCGAGAGCGTGCCGAAGTAGTGCGTCTCCATCTCCAAGCGGATGGTCTCCGGGTCGGCGGTGAGCAGGTCGGCGCCGGTGGAGATACCGGCGTTGTTGATCAGGAGGGTCACATCGCCGGTCGCCTCGACGGCGGCGGCCACGGAAGCGGGATCGGTGATGTCGAGCGCGATCGGCTTGACGCCCGGCAGGTCGACCTGCTCGGGGTTGCGGGCCCCCGCGTAGACGGTGGCACCGCGGCTGAGCAACTCGGCGGCGAGCGCGCGGCCGAGGCCGCGGTTGGCTCCGGTGACGAGAACGGTGCTGGTGGAGAGGTCCATGGATGACTCCTGGTAGATCGAGGTTCTGGTGGGTGTGGGGCGCCGGTTGACCGGCGGGGTCGTGGCCCTTCGTCGCCGGTACGGCCTCTGCCGAGCAAGCAGCCGTTGCCGTCGCAGCGCCGGCTGTTCGCTGTGTCAGGCGGAGGCGGCCGAGGCGTCGAGGGTGGGGTAGTCGGTGTAGCCCGTCGCGCCGGCGCCGTGGAAGCCGTAGAAGGTCTCGGGGTTGGGCGCGTTCAGGGGCGCGTCGGCGCGGATGCGCTCGGGCAGGTCCGGGTTGGCGAGCGACTGGGCGCCGACGGCGATGACGTCGGCCAGGCCGTCCTCGATGTCCTTGGCGCGGGTGGCGATGTCGGTGCCGGCGCGGTTGAGGATCAGCGCAGTCGGCCACAGCTTGCGCAGGGTGTGCAGGAGGTCCTCGTCGCCGCCGTGGGCGAGGTGCAGGTAGGCGAGGTGCAGCGGGGCGAGGGCCTGGACCAGAGCTGGGTACAGCTCGCGGGTGTCGCTCTCCGTGACGTCGCCCAGCTTGAAGGGGTTGCCCGGGGAGAGCCTGATGCCGGTGCGGCCCGCGCCGATCTCCTCGGCCACTGCGGTGGCGACCTCCACGGTGAAGCGGATGCGGTTCTCGATGGAGCCGCCGTACTGGTCGGTGCGCTGGTTGGCGTTGCTGGAGAGGAACTGGTGCACGAGGTAGCCGTTGGCGCCGTGGATCTCGACACCGTCGGCACCCGCCGCGATGGCGGCCGCAGCGGCGCTGCGGAAGTCCTCGACCGTGGCGGCGACCTCTGCGGTGGACAGCCCGCGCGGCATCGGCATCTCCTGAGGGCCGGTCGAGGTGTACATGTCGCCCGCCGGCTTGATGGCGGAGGGGGCCACCGGCCGGCGGCCGTGCGGGGTGTTGTCGGGGTGGGAGATCCGTCCGACGTGCATCAGCTGGATGACGAGCTGCCCGTGGGCCGCGTGCACGGCGTCGGCGACCTTGCGCCACCCGGCGATGTGCTCCCTGGTGTAGATGCCGGGGGTCAGCAGGTAGCCCTGTCCGTCGGCGGAGGGCTGGGTGCCCTCGGTGATGACCAGGCCGTGCGAGGCGCGCTGTGCGTAGTACTCGGCGTTCAGCTCGGTGGGAGCCCCTTGCGGGGTCGACCGACCTCGCGTCATGGGGGCCATGGCCAGCCGGTTCGACAGGTTCAGGTCACCGACAGCGATCGGGTTCCACGGGGCACTCGACATGACTGTTCCTTATGTAGGGGTGAGTGAAGGCGCGTTCGGATGCCGCGTACGCCCCAGGGCGGCATGCGCGGGCCAGCGGGCTTCCGGTGGGAAAGTCAGCACCTTCGAGAGACAGCCCGTCCGCTGCGGCTGTCGCGCAGGGCAGCGGTCCGCCTGGGGCGACGGGCCATGCGTCGTCACGCATGGCACCAGCCGCGCTGTGGCTGTTACGAGCTCGCCAGCTCCCGAGACCCATTAGCTTACGATCATAATCCTATGACTGTTGATCGCCGAGGGCAAGCGGACCGAGGGATACGCCAGGGCGGGCGCAGGACGGAAGAGCCCCGACCGACCGAGGGGCGGGCGAGGCGGCGCCCTATATCACCCCCAGGGTGCATTAGAATACGTTCGTAAGGTAACGGGTTGGGGATCAGCGGGGCAAGCGAGGAACGCATGGCGCGCTACACGAAAGAGCACAAGCAGGAGACCAGGCGGCGGATCATCGAGACGGCCGGCCGCCGGTTCAAGCGCGACGGCATCGACGGTTCGGGCATCGCCACGCTCATGTCCGACGTGGGTCTCACCAACGGCGCCTTCTACGCGCACTTCACCTCCAAGGACGACCTGGTCGCCCACGCGGTCGCCGGCCAGCTGCACACCCAGTACGCGGATCTCTGCGCGCAGGCGGCGCCGGGCTTCACCGGGCTGGAGCAGATGGTGCGCCAGTACCTGTCCCCCGAGCACCGCGACAACCCCGACGACCTCTGCCCCTCCGCCGCCCTGCTCGACGAGATCGGCCGCTCACCGGAGGCCGTCAAGCAGGCGTACACCACCAACGTGCTGGTCCTGATCGACGAGATCGCCGCCCGCTTCACCCCCGCCAACCCGGCCTCGGCGCGTGTGAAGGCGCTCAGCCTCCTCGGCCAGCTGGCCGGCACCCTCCAGCTCTCGCGAGCCCTCACCGACGAAGAGCTCTCCGACCAGCTGCTCGAACAGGGCGTCCAGAACGCTCTCGCCCTGATCGGCACCGATCAGCACAGCTGACAGGCCACGCCATGCGGCGCCTCTGACGTAGACGCAGACGGAGGCGCCGTTTCCGTTGAAACCACTCCGGCTCCCCCGCACGCTCTTGGCATTATCTTACATCCATAATATTATGGGCGTAAGATAATGCTCCGCCGACCTTTCGGCGTCGAGCCCCAAGTTCTGGACAAGGACGTTCAGGGAGGCGCAATGGCAGAGAACGGGCGAAGAAACTCGATGGCGGGGAACGTGGCCCTCGTGACCGGCGGCGCACGGGGGCTGGGTGCCGCGACAGCCCGGCGCCTGGCCGACGAGGGCGCCCGGGTCTTCGTGGCCGACCTCCACAAGCCGAGCGTCGACCGGGCCGTCGACGAGCGAATCACCGTGCTGCAGGGGGATGTCACCGACCTCGCGGACATGTCCGGAGTCGTCGAGAACGTGGTGGAGCAAGCCGGCCGCCTCGACATCGTGATCGCCAACGCCGGAGTGGCGGCCCGGGGCGCGACACTGCGGGCTTCGTCGCCCGCCGCGATCAATCAGCTCTTCGACGTCAATGTGCGCGGTGTGCTCAACACCGTCCACGCCGGGCTGCCGCACATCATCAAGAACCAGGGACGCCTCGTCCTGCTGTCGTCCGTGTTCGCCTACATCAACGGCACCGGGACGATCCCCTACGCCATGAGCAAGGCCGCCGTCGAGCAGCTGGGCCGGGGGCTGCGGGTCGAGCTCGCCGCCCATGAAGTCAGCGTCACGACCGCCTACTTCGCCATGATCAATACCGACATGATCCGGCAGAGCATCGACGAGGACCCCGCGGCGCAGGCACTGCTGAACGGTCTGCCGAGGGTGCTCCACAAGCGCATCAGCCCCGAGCAGGCAGCGAGCGCCATCGTCACCGGCCTACGTCGCCGGGACGCCCGCGTCGTCCGCCCCCGCCGCTGGGCCGCGGCCTCACTGCTGCGCGGGGTCCTGGCTCCCGCCATGGACTCCCGCCTGGCCGGCGACGCCAAGGTCCGGAACATCATCGCGAGCCTTGACGCCCGCGACGGCGAAGACCTGCTGACTTCCTGAGCCCGCGAGGCACTCCCGCCCCGGCCTGGTCACAAGCGGCGTCGCCGTCGACGCCGGTCGGTCGCCCCGGGCCCACCAAAACAGCACGGACAGAAATGAGGCACCCGTGCACGCCCTCCCTTTCCAGTCAGCCGCCGACCAGTTGAGCGCGCTGGCCTCGGGTGAGATCTCCAGCGAGGAACTGCTCGACATCTACCTGAGCCGGATCGACGCCCACAACGCAACGCTGAACGCGATCGTCACCCTCGACGTCGCTCGGGCGCGGCGTGATGCCAGGAACGCGGATGCGAAACGTGCGGGTGGGGCGGAGCTCGGGCCCCTTCACGGCCTGCCCATCACGCTCAAGGACAGCTACGAGACCGCCGGGCTGCGGACGTCCTGCGGACGGCCGGATCTCAAGGACTACGTCCCCGATCAGGACGCCGAGGCAGTACGGCGGCTGCGTGCCGCGGGTGCGGTGATCATCGGCAAGACCAACATGCCCCCGGGAAACCAGGACGTCCAGGCGGACAACCCGCTGTTCGGGCCGACGCTGAACCCGTGGAACACCGACCGCACGTCGGGAGGTTCCGCCGGCGGTGGCGCCGTGGCGACGGCCGCGGGGCTGACCGCCCTCGACTTCGGCTCGGAGATCGGTGGCTCGACCCGGATTCCGTCGCACTTCAACGGCCTGTACGGACACAAGGCGACCTGGCGGTCCATTCCGCTCATCGGCCATGTGCCGGGCGCTCCGGGTGTGGGGCGGTGGGGGGAGTTCGACCTCGCCTGTGCGGGAGCCCAGGTACGGGAGGCACGTGATCTCGTCCCGGTCCTCCAGGCCACCGTGGGGCCGCCCGAGCGCGACGGCGGCTTCAGCTACAGCCTCGCCCCGCCCCGGGCGAGCAGGCTCGGTGGCTTCCGGGTCGCGGTGTGGGCCGAGGACGCGCTGTCTCCCGTCGACCGCGATGTCGAAGCCGCGGTCGAGGACGCCCTGAGCGCCCTCAAGGCGTCCGGCGCGAAGGTCGAGGTGCAGCCCTCCCGCCTCCCCGTCGACATGGCCACCAGTCATGACGTCTTCCTGCGCCTGCTCTTCGGCGCGTTCACCTACGACCGGTCCGGCCTGACGCCCGCCTCCAACGCCGCGCTCCTCGCGCGCATCGTCCAACGCCCGCGCGGGGAAGCGCTGTACGCGTTGCGAGGCACCTTCCAGTCGCACTACAGCTGGCTCCAGGCGGACGTCGTACGCCAAGAACTGCGGCAGCGATGGACCGAATTCTTCCGGGACTTCGACGTCGTACTGATGCCGGTCGCGCCGACCGCGGCACCGCCTCATCACCACAAGCTGATCGACAGGTTCGGGCGCCGGATCCAGGTCGAAGGGAAGTCCCGCCCCTACTGGGACCAGGTCAAGTGGAGCGCCATCGCCAACGTGGCCGGCTCCCCCGCGACAACGATCCCGGTCCGCTCGGGCCGGGACGGTCTGCCGATCGGGCTGCAGGCGATGGGCCCCAGCGGCGGCGACCTCACCACGATCAAGTTCGCCGAGCTCCTCGGCCAGGAACTTGCGGGCTACCGGCCCCCTCCGGCCTTCGTCTGACGATCCGTCGACCCGTACGGCTCTGAACCCGACCCCCCGCAACACCGGCTCGCCACACACCCAAGGAAAACCCCTCCATGAACATGCTGAACACCCCCCTCACGCTCCCGAACGGCCAGGTGCTCCCCAACCGTCTGATGAAGTCCGCGTTGAGCGAGTCGCTGGGCGACAAGAACAACGCGCCGGACGAGCGGCTCAGCCGTCTGTACTCGACGTGGGGGCGCGGCGGGTACGGCCTCATGATCACCGGCAACGTCATGGTCGACCGCTCCCAGCTCGGTGAGCCGGGCAACATCGTCATCGAGGACGAGCGCGATCTCGACGCGCTCTCGCGCTGGACCAAGACCGCCCAGGACACCGGCGTTCCGATCTGGGCCCAGCTGAACCACCCCGGACGGCAGGCGAACCCCCTGGCGCTCGGGCACACACCGGTGGCACCCAGCCCCATCGCGCCGAACCTCCCCGGCGCCAGGGCCCCGCGCGAGCTCCGCCCCGCAGAGATCGAGGGGCTCATCGAGCGCTTCGCCCGAGCCGCGGCCGTGTGCGAGCGGGCCGGATTCAGTGGCGTGCAGGTGCAGGCGGCGCACGGGTATCTCATCTCGCAGTTCCTGTCTCCCCTGTCGAACCGGCGCACCGACAATTGGGGCGGCGACTTCGAACGACGGATGCGTTTCTGCCTCGAAGTCGTACGGCGCATCCGCGCCCGTGTCACCCCCGGCTTCGCGGTGGGCATCAAGCTCAACTCCGCGGACTTCCAGCGCGGCGGATTCAGCGAGGACGAGTCCCGGGGCGTACTCGCAGCGCTTGCCCACGAGGGCGTCGACCTCATCGAGGTCAGCGGCGGCAGCTACGAGTCCATGGCCATGAGCGGCTCGGCGGCTGCCAGCACCAGGGCGCGCGAGGCGTACTTCCTGGAGTACGCCCGCACCGTCCGCGAAGTCGTGGGCGACATCCCGATCACCGTCACCGGTGGTTTCCGCACCCGCGACGCCATGCAGCGAGCCGTGCAGGCCGGCGAATGCGACGTGATCGGCATCGGCCGGCCGGCCATCACCACACCGGACGCTGCCCGCCTCATCCTCGAAGGGCGCGCCGAGACGCTCACGGCGCACCAGATGCGCTATGGCATGAGGAGCCTGCTGAGCCGGGTCACCGACCTCAAGGCACTCGACGGCGTGCTGGACCTGAGCTGGCACACCGACCAGATACACCGCCTCGGCAGCGGCAAGCACCCCGATCTGAGCCGCGGCGCGCTCGCCACGACCATCGCGATGGTGCGGCGAAACGGAAGCACCTCCTTCCGCTCCAAGCGCGGCGGCTGATCACGATCCCCCAACCACGGGCGCCCGTACCGACGCTGAGCCCCTACCCGCCGTACCCGGAGACCCGACAGACCACTGCCGACAGGCAAGTCACCCCGAGACGTTCTGACTTCACGACAACCATCTCCCAGCAGCAGGAGCGCAACGATGCACACTCCAAGCCGGAACGTATCCGGGCTACTGACCGATTCCGTGGCCCGCTTTCCCGAGCGCACGGCCATCGTCTTCGGTGAAGACCGGATCACGTACGCCGAACTCGACTCGGCGGTGAACCGGGTGGCCAATCTGCTGGTCGCGCGCGGCGTGCAGCCGGGAGACAAGGTGGCGCTGTCGTGCCCGAACCTGCCGCAGTTCACGGTCATCTACTTCGGGATCCTCAAGGCCGGCGCGGCCGTGGTGCCGCTCAACGTGCTGCTGAAGGCCCGTGAGGTGGCCTATCACCTGGGCGACTCCGACACGAAGGCGTACTTCGCGTTCGAGGGGACACCGGAGCTCCCGATGGGCAAGGAGGCATGGGAGGGCTTCCAGGACACCGAGGGATGCACCGAGTTCTTCCTGATCGGTGACGGATCCTCCTTGCCCGGCATCGGGCCGCATCAGCTGTACGGGCCCGCCGTCGCCGCTCAGTCCGGATCGTTCGCCACGGTCGAGCGCGATGACGAGGACACCGCGGTCATCCTCTACACCTCCGGCACCACCGGCCGGCCCAAGGGCGCGGAGTTGAGACACCGGAACGTGTACGACAACGTGCGCGCCGACGTCGATCTGTTCGAGGCCGACGCCGAGCGCCCCGACACGTACCTGTGCGTCCTGCCGCTGTTCCACGCCTTCGGTCAGGTCGTGATCCAGAACGGTGCCATAGCCTTCGGCGGCACGCTCGTCCTCCAGCCCCGGTTCGAGGCGCGGGCGGCGCTGCAGCTGATGCTGGACCATGACGTCACGTTCTTCGGCGGTGTCCCGACCATGTACTGGGGGCTTCTCGGGGCTCTGGGCGACGGCGTTGACGTCGCCCGGCTGGCCTCGAACCTCCGCGTCGCGGTGTCCGGCGGTTCGGCGCTCCCCGGCGAAATTCACCAGCAGTTCAAGGACCGCTTCGGCGTGACCATCCTCGAAGGCTACGGCCTCTCGGAGACCTCCCCGGTCGCCTCCTTCGCCAGGTTCGGGGAGGAACCCCGCGTCGGATCGATCGGAGTACCCATCCCCGGCGTGGAGATGAAGCTCGTCAACCGCGACGGGTCCGACCTCAAGGGCGACCCCGACGCGATCGGCGAGATCGCGATCAAGGGCCACAACGTCATGAAGGGCTACTGCAAGCGCCCCGACGCCACGGCGGAGGCCGTCCGCGACGGATGGTTCCGCTCCGGCGACCTGGCCCGCAGGGACGAGGACGGCTTCTACTACATCGTCGACCGCTCCAAGGACATGATCATCCGGGGTGGCTTCAACGTCTATCCACGCGAACTCGAAGAAGTCCTCATGGGGCACCCCGCGGTCTCGCTGGCGGCCGTCATCGGCATCCCCCACGACAGCCACGGCGAGGAGATCAAGGCGGTCGTCGTGAAGCACGAGGGAGACACCACGACGGAAGCGGAACTCGTCGCCTGGGGCAGGGAACAGTTCGCCGCCTACAAGTACCCGCGCATCGTCGAGTTCGTGGACCAGATGCCCATGACATCCACCGGCAAGATCCTCAAGCGCGAACTCGCCCCTTCGGCCGGCACGGCGCAGCAGGAGGTGACCCGATGACGGCCCTGGCGTCAGGAACGAAGACGGGGCGGATGGCCCTCGCCGGCAAGCGCGTGCTCGTCACGGGCGCCGCACGCGGACTCGGCCTCGAACTGGCGACGGTCCTTGCCGCCCGCGGTGCGAGACTCTCGCTCGTCGGCCTCGAACCCGACCTCCTGCAGGCCGCCGTCGACGCGCTCGGCCCCGGCCACGTGTGGTTCGCCGCCGACGTCACCGACCAAACGGCACTGGACGACGCGGTGCAAGGAACGGTCGCGGCGCTCGGCGGCATCGACGCAGTCGTCCCGAACGCCGGGATCGCCAATGTGGGCACCGTTGCCGGAGGCCCGGTGAATGCCCATGTCCGGACCATCGACGTCAACGTGAACGGCACGATCCGCACGGTGAGCGCGTGCCTGCCGCACCTGATCGAGAGCCGCGGTTACGCACTACTCATCGCGTCGGTCGGCTCGTTCAGCATGTTCCCCGGACTCGGCACCTACTGTGCGTCCAAGGCAGCGGTCGAGCACCTGGCCAACGCGCTGCGCCTCGAACTGGCCCACACGGGCGTCCGGGTGGGCAGCGCCCATCCCGCGTTCCTGAACACCGACCTCGTGCGCGACAGCGACGCCACCAGTCGGGCGTTCAGCGCCGCGCGCCGCCGCCTGCGCGGCCCACTCAACTCGACGTATTCCCCGAGGCAGTGCGCGGAGGCTCTGGCCGACGGGATCGCGAAGCGCAAGCGCCGCGTCTACGTCCCGCGCTCACTCGCGGTGATGCAGGCTCTGCGCCCGCTCGTCCTCAGCCCGCTGGGCGACGCGGTTCTCAAACGGCAACTGCGTACACGGGAGTACATCCCGGCGCTTGAGGACGAGGTCACCGCTCTCGGACGCGCCTTCGGTGCCAAGTCCGTCGAGAACAAGGAAGAGCGAGCCCTCTGACACCCGAAGCCCCCGCCCGCAAGGTCCGCTCGCACGTCGGCGGTCTTGCGGGGCCAGGAGGCCGCTGGGCCGTGAGGGCAGGCGGTCGCGTTGGTCACGACAGAAAACGAACGGCCCGCCGCACGAAATCCTCGTGGAACTGGAAGATCGCACCATGTCCCGACTGCGGATAAAGCACAAGCTCGCAGTCCGGCAAACGCCGCCCGAGCTCCTCGGTGTTCTGGCTGGGAACGATGCGGTCGGCGTCTCCATTGATCGCGAGCACCGGCTGACGCACAACGGAAAGGTCGGCCGCCGGCCGCTTGCCCCACCGCTTGATCGCCTTCAGCTGTGCCCTGAAGGACGGTACGGAAATCTCCTTGTCACGGTCGACCTTCCGTTCACCGAGCCGGGCCAGAAATGCCTTGCCCGCACGCTTCCCCGCCGACGAGCGCGGAAAGAACATGAACTGCTTCGGGTCCTGGCGGGTGAAAGCCCCCGGAAGATGTCGTAGAACGTGAGCCGCGCGACCCTGTCGAGGCCGGTTCCGCCGGCCGGACTCGTCCCCGCGAGGATCAGCCGCCGTACCAGCCCGGGATGCTTCTCGACGACGGCCTGCGCGACCATGCCCCCGAGCGAGAATCCGATCAGGTCTACCTCTTCGAGCCCGAGCGCACGGATGAAAGTGACGGCATCCTCGGCCATCTCCTCGACCGTGGTGGGAGTCTTGCCCGTCGAAGCACCGATGCCTCGATTGTCGAACGTGATCACCCGCCGACTGGCGGCAATACCGTCGATGACCTGCGGATCCCAGTTGTCCAGAACCGCGGCCAAATGAGTGAGGAACACCACCGGCGTACCGCCGGACCCCAGCTCCCGATAGGCGAAATCGACTCCGCCCGCGGAGACCGTCCGCGTCGGAACGGTCTGCCACGTACTGTTCCCGAGCTTCTCGGTTTCCCCTGCTGTTCCGGTCACGTCCATTTTCCTTCGCTTGAGATCCGGGGCGCCCTTTTCCATGGATCACCCCCACCTTTATATTACGACCATACTTCTATACGGGCAAGGAGGAGCTGAACCCCGGGATCGGGGGCCCATGCCGCCCCGCCCGGACCTGCTCGCCAGCGCCAAGGCCGGCCCCTCACTCCAGCCCGGCCGCTGATCAGGTTGGACAGGTCGTCGGCCTTGATGCCCGCGCGAGCGCTCGCTCCGTCGCTGAGCAGCGTCAACTGCCGGGCCACAGCCCTGGATTACATGCGCGCCCCCGGACCGCCTCGGCACGGAAGAAGTACATGGTGCGCTTGGAAACCCCGGCGGCCCGACACAGCGCCTCGACGCCGACCTTGACGCCCTCCGCGTACGAACAGCGTGGCTGCAGCATCGAGCAGCCTCTCGCGGGGACCAGCCGCCGATTCCGTGATCACGACGAGGCTGCCTCCATTCACGTCTGCGCGAAGACGAGGGGGATGAACGGCGGCATGGACGGTGCCCATGCGGAACTCGGCCACAATCTGCCCCCGATAGGAGACCGTGCCCGAGCCTCTGGGGGTGCGTCGCCTCTCGTCCCCACGGGACGACGCACGAGGGGCCGCCGCCACTGGCCCGTCAACGCTCGTTCCAGCTGCACTGAACAACGAACTTCTCGGACCTGCGGCTGAACCGAGTGGTCGTCACGAACACTGCGACGTCAGCCCCGAAATGCACCCGGGCCCCCAGCAGGTCACGCAGCTCACGGCTCGGGATGACCCGGTCCGGCGCGCAGCGCGTGGCGTAGGCCGCCGACGAGGTGCCCGTGGCGCGGGTCCTTTCCGTCGGCCCCTCCCCGGATGGTGAGGGGTCATTTTCGCAACATCCCCCTCTCCAGGGACTGATTGCGGATCGAGGTCGTGAGCCGACCTGCTTGAATGGCACGCTGACGGTGGGCGCCTTCATCACAGGGCCCGCATCGGGCGCACGCCGAGCCGGGTGCGGGCGTGCCACAACGCGGTCGCGGTCACCCGCGGCAGAGGCAGGGCCTCCCGGGCGCCTGTCAGCTTGCGCCACACGGCCGGGTAGCCGCATTCCTCGAACAGCGTGGCCGCGAGCAGCAGGTAGACCACCACCCGGGCCGGCAGTTTCCGCAGCCGCTGCTGAACCGCCCCGCACTCGGCGAGGACCTCGTCGACCATCTCGAAGGGTACGACCTGGGTCAACTCGCCCAGATGACCTGGGGCGAAGACACCTTCGGCTACCGCGATTCACGCGTGATGACACACTGTCCGGACAGCGGAGCCTCCGGTCCTTGTGAACGGCTTGTCTTGACGGACCAGCCAGTTCTACCGGGGCTCCGATTCTCACGTCCGGCGTCCTTCCAGATCAGCCCCCACTTGCGGCCACGACCCCACCCATAACTTCATGGCCTTGGGCTTTAGGCGACGCCAGGGGGGCCGACCCGGTCCGCCGCTCGCGGCGGCAACGCCCTCGTCCGTCGATCGTTGCTGTGAAGTGGTGCAGCAACACCAGCGGAACCGGTCGACGGACCGAACTTCAGGTAAGCGAAGTATTCGGGGCCCAGGTCGCCGGGGTCGTGATCACCGCTGCGCTGCGCTTTAGGTGGTGCGAAGGATCGACCGGCCGCGGTAAGCGGGCGGGAGATGGGGGAATGCCGGTGTGTCGAGGCCGAGGCGCCCCGTGCTCGCTGTCGGGCGGAGCTGGAGGAAAACGCCGACCCGGTGCGTCGGGGTCGTGAGTGCGTGCTTCATGGCATGCAAGTGGGCGCCAGGCGCGTAGGCGTAGTCGCGGGCAAGCTTGAGTGTCTCCCACAAGCTGATCGAGGTGTGCTCGAAAGGCAGTGCTGACGACACGTCGACGCTCCCGCGGTGGCCCGGGTGGTGGGCCGCGCGACTGGCGGCGTGCATGTTGTTCTTGAAGAAGTGGCCCAAGTACCGTGGACGCACGATCCCGTGCACGATCGCAACCATCGGCTCGTCCGCCGAGAGTGGCGTCGCGCCTTCTGCCGACGGGCTCCAGCCGTGCCAGGTGTCGACGTCGTTGTCGAGACGCACACGAGTGATCTCGCCGTCGAGGCAGTAGACAGCCGGCCCGCCACGTGCCCCCCTGAGCGGCCCGTCCCACGCGTCAGCGGCAGCCTCGGCAGAGTCCCAGGCGGCGACGACTGCGCAACCACCGGGAATCAGGCGTGGGGCGAGCGCGTGGGTGGCGTTATTGCAGTAGTTCACCGTCACGGCCCGGAGACCCGGCGGCTTCTGGGCGAGCGCCTTCGACACTGACCTCCGCCACCGGCGTACGGCGCCCATAGGACGCTCGAACACGTCGATGGTCACGAAATCGCGAGTGCTCACCCTGACTCCTATAACGAAGTTATTCAACGTCAGCACGGTAGGGCACGATCTCGCGGCTTGCAAGGGGTCCTCAGCCCTCCAGTCGGAAGATGAAGCCACTGAGATCCTTGCTTCCGTCCCAATCTCAGTCGGCCAGGAACTTCAGGACGTCGGGGACAAACTCCCGGTGGTGCTGGAAGACGCCGCCATGGCCCGAGTTGGGGTAGATCTTGAGTGTGGCGTCGGGCAGCCGGCGAGCCATATCGATCGAGTGCTTGCTGGCGACCATGAGGTCGTGGTCGCCGTTCGCGACGAAGACCGGAATCTTGATGACCGACAGATCATCGGGAGCATGAAGCCCGCCCGTGGTGATTGCCCGAAGCTGAGCGTTGCGTGCCTGACCGGAGATCGGAGTGTCGCGGTCCTGGGTCCGCTCGGCCAACCTCGCGAAGTACTCTTCGGAAGCCTTCCTGCCCTCAACATTGCTCGGGAAGAACAGGTAATGGCGTGGATCCCTGCGCGTCACGAAGGCTTTGAAGTAGGCCCCGCCGACAATGAACGGCATCTTCCAGATGCCGCCGCCGCCACGCGGTCCACTGCCCGCGACGACCATTCGCCTCACCAGGTCAGGGTCCTGCAGGGCGACCATCTGGGCGACGGCACCGCCGACCGAGAAGCCAAAAAGGTCGACCTTGTCATAGCCGAGCGCTCGAATGAAAGCGATGGCGTCCGCACCCATCTTCTCCAGGTCGGCGGGCACCTTGCCGCCGCTGGCCCCGACGCCGCGATTGTCGAAGGCGATGACCCGGTGATGCTCGGCCAGGCCGTCAATGACGCGGGGATCCCAGTCATCGAGAACGGCGGTGAAGTGATGGAGGAAGACAACGGGGACATCTGATTCGGCGCCGAGCTCGCGGTAGGCAAACGGGACTCCGTCGACCTTCACGCTGCGTGTAGGAACGTCTTTCCAGCTGGTCATCGGGGGCCTCCGCGGGCTATCGACTCTTTAAAGTATGACCATAATATAATGGTCCACAAGACGTCGGCAAGATCAAAGCCCGCGGTGTGGCGAGGGCCTCATTCCAAGTCCCTGGACTCCAGGGTTGCGAGGTGCGAGTCCCGGCAGGACCGGGGATCGTCCCCCAGTCCGACGAGCACGCCGACGGTCATCGGCAGAAGCACCTCGCGGAAGGGGTCAGGCGTCCCGGGCCGGTGCGCGCCCCGAGGACGCCCGGCACCTGCTCGAAGAGGCCCTGCATTCCGCCGCCGTGGCGCTGCATGCCGCCGACCTGCTCAGTGTCGAGGCGGACGCCACCACGCTCTGGGCGTGGGCGCCTCGCCCCGCCCGCTGACCATGGCGTGCGCCGACGGCGCTACCGGCGTCCGGCTCGCGGTCGGCCGCAGCGCCCGCGGGCCCGGCCGGTTTCCGGCGCACACACTTCGCCGCGCTCGACGCCCGGCGCGCGGCCCTTCGGTCCCGCCCATCCGAGCCGGTGACTCGTTACGACGAGGTGGCCCTGATCTCCCTTTCATCCACCGACTCCGAACGCGCCGCCTGGTTCGTCACGGAGGAGCTGGGCGCCCTCGCCGCCCCGGACCGCGCCACGGCCGACCTGCGCGCCACTTTGCTCGCCTACCTCGACCGGGGCAGCAGCTTCGTGCGGGCCGCCGAGGCACTGCACGTCCACCGCAACACGGTGGTCTATCGGCTGCGCCGGGCCGAGGAACTGCTGGGACGGACGGCCGCCGAACGGACCCTGGAGACCCACCTCGCGCCGCGGCTGGCAGTGGCCGGATACCCGTCCTGACAGGGGAGGCGACTGTCAATGCGGGTCGGTGGCGACCACCGAGATGGGCCTGCTCGGCCCGCACGGCCAGCGCCCGGCGCCGCTCCAGGAGCCAGTGCGGGAAGTAACTCCTGCTCCTGAGCTTGGGGATGGCGAGTTCGTTCGGTGCCTGCCCCCGTATCCCACTCGCGCGGTGCGGTAGCCGTTGCGGCGGTTGACTCTCTCATCGCTGACCTGCCCGTATTCGGCGTTGCAGAGGGCGTCCGCCTCGGCGAGTTCATGAGCAACCGCACCGCCCTCGACCGCTACAAGGCCCGCATCAACCTCTATGTCGGCAACGTCAAGGGCGTGAACCCCTCCGACCCGCAGGGGGTGCTCGGCCTGTACCCCGTGAAGAGCACGCATCCGGGGCTGTGGGCCGCGACCCGGGTCGCAGAGGACCAGGTGCTGGCCCTGTCGCGGTCCTACTTCCCCGCAGGCCCGGTCACTGGTCAGCCGGGACCGCACTCTGGCCGGGGTGGGGGCGGCCACGACCGTCCTCGTGTCCGCGGCGGGGCTCCTCCTCGGGGCGCGTACCGGCCGCAAGTGGTGACCGACGAGGTCGTGACGACGGACCCGCACCGCATTGAGCGGATCCTCGCCGACCTCGCGTCCAACACGCTCCGACACGGCCCGGCCTGCGGTCGCCGGACGGGGTGGTGTCGAGGTGCGCCCTGCGCGGCCCTGGTCGAGGACGTCCTCGAAGTTGCCCGGACGGACGAGCAGCTCGCCGTGCCGGAGACAGAAGCGCGACAGGTGGCGCCCCGCCGGTCACAGTGGAAGTGGACGGCCCGCTCATCCGTGTCCGCGACCACGGCCCGGGCATCCCGCCCGACCTCTTCGCCGTCCTGCACACCTCCGGCCCTCAGCGATTCGGTACCACCGTGCCGGGGGACGGCACCGGCCTGGGCCTGACAATCGCGGTCGGCCAGGCACGCCTCCGGGTCACGGCCGTGCGGGCCCTTGCACCGTGCCGCGTGCGGAGTGGGCCAGCAGCTTGGTCACCAGCTCGCGAAGCATCAGCCGCTCGACCAGGGTGAGCGGCTCCACGAGGTCGGCGGTCAGCTGCGGGACGTGCGCGGCGAGGGCCCGCTCCAGCAGCTCACGGCCTTTCGGGGTGGCTTCCAGGAGTGCGGCCCGGCGGTCGTCGGGGTGGGGGTGGCGGGCGAGTAGCCCGGCTTCCTCCATGCGGGCGATCAGCCGGGTCAGCCCGCCCGAGGTGAACGACAGGTCCTCGGCCAGGCGAGCGCTCGTGGTCCGGTTCTCCGGGTGACGGGCCAGGCGCAGGAGCACCTCGAACTCGGAACCGCCCAGTCCAGCGGCCTCGCGGATGGTGCGCTCGGCCCGTCCGCCGATCGCGTCCGTCAGTCGCAGGATGTCGCCGTACAAGACGACGGCCTGGTTGTGCAGCAGCTCACCCATATAGCTGACGATACAGCAATCTCTGACGCTCGTCGCACCTCAAATCTCCACAGAAATCGACTATGTACTCAACTTGAAGTTTGAAATAATGCTGCCTCGGAAGGTATCTTCGCTCCCGTCCATCGCACTGCAGCACCGCCCTGAAGGGGACCACCCATGCCAGTCGGACGACGCCAGGTACTCGCGGCGGGTTCGCTCACGGCCGCCGGGATCGCACTGGGCGCCGGAACGGCACACGCCGCGAGGTCCGGTGAGGAGACCAAGAGCCTGAAACAGCTGTACCGCGAGGCGATGAGGGAGGGCGGCACCCTCACCGTCTATGCCGGCGGCGACACGGCCACCCAGCAGGACGGCAACAAGGCAGCCTTCGAGAGGGCGTTCCCCGGCATCACGGTCAACATCGTGGTGGACTACAGCAAGTTCCACGACGCTCGCATCGACACTCAGCTCGCCACCGGCACCCTCGTCCCGGACGTCGTACAACTGCAGACCTTGCAGGACTTCCCCCGCTGGAAGCGCGAGGGCGCCCTGCTGCCCTACAAGCCGGCCGGCTTCTCCTGTGTCCACCCGGCCTTCAGGGACCCCGACGGGGCGTGGACCGGCATCTTCGTCGACGCCTTCTCCACCATCTACAACGTCGACAAGGCGGGCGGCACGGCACCTGCCTCGGCCCGGGACCTCCTCGACCCGCGATGGAAGGGGAAGATCGTCTCGACGTTCCCGAACGACGACGACGCGGTGCTGTACCTGTACAGCCTCATCGTCGACAAGTACGGCTGGGACTGGCTGAGGCGGTTCGTCGCCCAGGACGTGGCCTGGGTGCGCGGTACGCAGGAGCCCGCGGACCGGGTCGAGGCGGGCAGCGCGGCCGTCGCACTGGGCACGGACGGCATGCTGACCCCGGCGGCAGGTATGAAGACCCGCTTCGTCGTCCCGAAACACGAGCCGTTCATGGCCTGGGCCCAGCGCGCCGCGATCTTCAGGCACGCGAAGCATCCCGCCGCCGCGAAGCTGTACCTGAACTGGTGGCTGTCGAAGCGGACGCAGTCCGACTTCTACATGTGGTCGGTGCGCACGGATGTCCAGCCCCACGAGGGCTACCGCCCCATCTGGGAGTACCACAACGCCCACCTCGACGGCTTCGAGGACTTCATGGCGCACCGGGGCCTCGTCGAGCGCTTCAGGCAGCAGCTCACTCTTTACGTCGGCGAGGTGACGGGAGCTCCCTCCCCGGGTTGGCTCGGCCTGCACCCCGGGCGCTGACCGGGAGGGGCTGCGACGGGCGAACCTCTGTCGGCCGGCCGACATTACGCCGGCCGGCCCGCATGTGACGCCTGTGTCTGTCGGGTCAGGCGGTGTTGAGGTTGAGTCCGTAGCGCCGCAGCGCGTCGTCCAGGTGCTGGGACGCGTCGCCCTCGGAAACGATGCGCTGCCCGTGGGGCAGGAGGAGCAGGAAATCCATGCGGGAGCGCAGTAGCGCTTCGGGGCCCGCTCGCGCACGGTTTTGTGGTCCCATTGGAGCCACACCTCGGGCAGGAGTGCCGGGAGGTCGTAGACGGCGGGTCCGAGAATCTGGTGACAGAGCTCGAAGAGGTTGCGCTGTCCGGGGGAGTTGCCGGGCAGAGTGCGGCGGAGCCGGAGGACAAGGACGCCCTGAGCACGTTCCTGAACGTGGTCCGTCGCAACAAGGGGTGCGGCAAGCTGGCTGACACCCTGGAACAGCCCGAGGTCCGGCCCGCGAACGGCACCTTCTACGGCGTGAAGAGCACCGATTTCCAGGGCAGTTGACGAGCTAGCCGTGCCCGCGGCCGCGGGCATCCCGCTACCGCTCGCGCAGCGTGCGGCGGGCCGCCTTATAGGCGGCGGGATCGCCGGAGGGGCTGGGGGCGGGCCGCCAGCCGAGGCGGAGTTGGATGCGGGCGGCCGCATCGGTGAACTGGTTGTCATGGCTGACGAGGGAGGCCAGCCGTGCGGGCCCGGTGGGGCTGGATCGCGGCCTCGGCATGCGCGAGGGCATCCGCATCCGCGGCCCGGGGCCACAGTGCGACTTCGACGCCTGCCGCTCCGCCGTACTCGTGGGCGAGGGCGAGGTCGCGCATCTGGAGGGTGGACAGGCCCAGTTGCTCGGCATCGTGTTCGAGGTGTGCTTGGTGGGCAGGGTCGGCCCAGCAGCCGGGCGGCGTCCCTCGGACCTCAGTCCGTCCAGCAATGAGGTCGGGGGTGCGGGCCTGGGCGTGGCGGAGTCGGGTGGGGCGGGCGGTGAAGCGGCCGAAGGACTGGTGTGCGTCGATCCCGGTTCGCGCCTGCTCCGGCAAAGGGGCCGACTCGGTCACCGTCGGGGTGCTTTCCCCGGAGCATGCTGCGCAGCTCCTTGATGGAGCCGCCGCGCAGGGTGAGAAGGACGCCGGGGTTGGCGCGTACATGCTGGGCGACATGCCGGGGTCGGGGCGGCAGCTGCGGGTGAAGGTGATATCACCGGGCGCGGGCGGGATACGGATGACGTCGGCGTTGGCGGGGTCGCTGAGGGCGTCGGGCAGCCGTCCGGCGGCGATGACGTCGGCGTGCTCGCCGGTGGCGGCGATCGCCTGGTAAATACGCTCCCACTCGGGACTCTTGAGCAGGCGGATAGTCAGGCAGGGCTGGTGGGGGCGTGCGGCAGGGTCAGGGCCGCCTGGGCGGTCCCGGGGTTGATGCGACCTGGCCGATGTCCGCTCTGCCCAGCAGGCGTTCGCCGGTGAGGAGCATGACCGGGTCGGCGGCCGCGGCCTCGAAGGCGGTGAGCCAGGCATCCATCCAGCCGTGGGTGGCGGGGGGCAGGGGCCTGGTCGGCGGTGGTCACGGGCGGCTCCCGAGGGAAACGAGCTGGGCCAGTTCCTGATCGTAGAGGTCGGCGAGCGCCTTCTCTCCGCCGGCCAGGACGGCGTCGCTCACGCCGCGCTTGCGGACGAGCAGGGCGGCGATGCGGTCCTCTCGCACGTGCGCTGCGCCCTGCGGGCAAGCACGTGAAGTCCTGGCCGGAGCAGCCGGCCCGCGGGGCGCTTCTCGCTTTCGCGGGCCGCTCTCGTTCGCTGTCTCAGTGGACGGTGGTCCGTCTCAGGGCTGCACGGCCGAGCGCAGTTCGGGCAGGGACAGGACCTCGTCCAGCGCGTCGACGTAGAGATCCACGTGCTCGCGGCGGAAGGTCATGGGCGGTTTGATCTTCAGTACGTTGTCGTGCACGCCGTTGGGGAAGACGATGACGCCGCGCTCCTTCATGAGTTCGGTGACCAGGAAGGCCTGCTGAGTGGCCGGCATCTTGGTGGTGCGGTTGCGGACCAGTTCGACGCCGAGGTAGAGCCCTTTTGCCCGCACGTCGCCGATGAGCGGTTGGCGCTGCTG